>CAYHCC010000018.1:0-4824 GCA_964355165.1 uncultured Acidimicrobium sp. | reverse complement strand
CGTATTCTCCTTACGACAACACCAAGGCTGACGCGTATCCGCCGATGCTCGTGACTGCGGGGCTCAATGACCCGCGCGTCTGTTACCACGAACCAGCTAAATGGGTTGCCAAACTGCGTTCACTAAAATCATCACGTCAACCATTGATATTCAAATGCGAGATGGACGCGGGACACGCCGGAAAATCCGATCGCTACGACCAATGGCGCGATGAAGCAAAGGTGTTGGTGTTCCTACTTGCACTCCAGCCCTAACCCCTCCTGAACTACACTCAGTTTGGTGTCGTGCGTTGTCCAGACTCACGACATATGAGGCATTGCAATGACTCCGTCTGACTACGTTTCCACCCATTTCCACGACGCGTTTGCTTCTCGACATATTGGTCCGAGTGCACAAGACGGCATGCACATGTTGGCCACAATTGGTGTATCCAGTGCCGACGAGTTGATCGCTCAAACAGTTCCCGCCAACATTCTGATGACAGATCCCCTTCGTTTTGAAGAGCCTCTCAGTGAATCTGAAGTACTGACCGAATTACGCGCGATTGCAAACCGCAACATTGTTCGAACTTCACTCATCGGACTTGGCTACTACGCCACACATACTCCGCCGGTCATTCTTCGTAATGTGTTGGAGAATCCAGCCTGGTACACGTCGTATACGCCGTATCAACCCGAAATTAGCCAAGGTCGCCTAGAAGCGCTACTCAACTTTCAGACGGTGATTTGCGAACTCACGGGCTTGGAAATTTCCAACTCTTCGCTATTGGATGAATCAACTGCGTCCGCCGAGGCGATGGGAATGGCCCATCGTGTTTCGACCAATGAAAGCAATGTGTTCGCCGTTCACGACGACACTCATCCACAAACTATTGCCGTTCTACAGACCCGTGCCAACGCAATTGGAATTCGGATCGCGCTCTATCCACTTGACCAACTGGCAGCCATTGATTGCTTTGGTGTGTTGATTTCTCGCCCTGCGACATCGGGACAAATCGCCAGCGATGCGTCTGTCCGAGCGATCAATGATGCCGCACATAACCGCGGGGCACTCACCGTCTGTGTCACCGATCTATTAGCCAGCGTCCTACTCAGTTCGCCAGGATCCCTCGGTTGCGATATTGCCGTGGGTTCGGCCCAACGCTTCGGAGTCCCGATGGGTTATGGCGGACCTCACGCGGGATTTCTTGCTACTAGCGAGACACACGCCCGTGCACTGCCGGGCCGACTTGTCGGCGTCAGCATCGACACGATGGGGCGACCGGCATTGCGTCTTGCATTGCAGACCCGCGAACAACACATTCGCCGCGACAAAGCCACATCAAACATTTGCACTGCGCAGGCGTTGCTGGCCAACATTGCGGGCTTCTATGCAGCATGGCATGGTCGCGATGGTCTCGTGCGCATCGCCAAGCGAATCGAGCAATTAACGAGTGCGGCTGTATCTTGCCTGCGCTCTGCCCAGTTTGATGTGCTCAATAATTCATGGTTCGACACTGTGCAAGTTCGAGTGAAAGATGCCGATGCAGTGCATCACGCTTGTCTTTCTCACAATATTTTGTTACGGCACATTGACTCAAACACGGTTGGATTCAGTCTGGATGAAACATCGTCCACCGACACAGTGGTCGCCTTATTGCGCTCGTTCGATGTGCAATGCAGTGCACAGAGTGTTGATGCTTTATGTACAAGTTCGCTCACCTTGGGTATCCCCACCGCGGCCTTGCGCTCCGATGCATTCATGACCCAGAGCGTTTTTGAGTTGTACCACAGCGAGCACGAGATGCTGCGCTATTTGCGACGCCTTGCCGACAAGGATCTCGCCCTTGACCGAACAATGATTCCGCTTGGATCGTGCACGATGAAACTCAACGCAGCGGTCGAGATGATCCCAATTACATGGCCCGAGTTTGCCAACATCCATCCATTCGCACCGCTCGAAGACGCTCGTGGTTATGTGCAACTCATTACAGAATTAGAAGCAATGCTTGTCGAGATCACGGGCTACGATGCCGTCAGCCTGCAACCGAACGCCGGGAGTCAAGGTGAATTTGCTGGACTGCTTGCGATTGGCGCTTACCATTCCAGTCGAGGCGACGAGCAACGTCGAGTGTGTTTGATCCCGTCTAGTGCTCATGGCACCAATGCTGCAAGTGCAGTCATGGCTGGTATGCGGGTGATTGTCGTCAACTGCGACGTGCATGGCAATGTCGATTTGGAAGATTTGAAATCCAAATGTGAAAGTAGCGGCGAAACGCTGGCCGCCCTGATGATCACGTATCCCTCCACACATGGAGTGTTTGAGCAGGATGTCACGGCAATGTGCGACCTTGTTCATAGCAACGGTGGCCAGGTCTACATTGACGGGGCAAATCTCAATGCCTTAGTTGGTATTGCTCAGCCAGGAAACTTTGGTGCCGACGTCAGCCATCTCAACTTGCACAAAACGTTTTGTATTCCCCATGGTGGTGGTGGTCCTGGGATTGGCCCAATCGGAGTGAAGCAACACTTAGCGCCATTCCTCCCCACACATCCACTCCTCGATGTTCTCAATGGTTCAGCCAGCACCACTCACCCTGTCGGCCCAGTTTCGGGTGCGCCATATGGTTCGGCCGGAATCCTGCCCATTTCATGGGCCTATATTTCGCTGATGGGTGCTAGCGGCCTGCGCGAAGCCACTGTGCAAGCAGTCGTCAGCGCCAATTACATTTCCAAAAAACTCGCGTCACATTATCCAACTTTGTTTTCTGGGCGTGGTGGGTTTGTCGCCCATGAATGCATTTTGGATGTACGGCCAATGACGAAGTTGTCCGGTGTGACAGTAGACGACATCGCAAAACGCCTGATCGACTTCGGTTTTCATGCACCGACGGTGAGTTTTCCGGTTACGGGAACATTGATGGTGGAGCCAACCGAGAGCGAGTCATTGCGCGAGATTGATCGCTTTTGTGACGCAATGATCTCGATTGCTCATGAAGTAAGCGCTATCACAAACGGTGAGATGACGATTGATGAAAGTCCTTTACGTCACGCACCGCACACCATTGAAGATGTGGTCGGTGAGTGGGATCGACCGTATTCGCGTCTGCAAGCGATCTATCCACTGGAATCATTGCGAAGCAGAATGTATTACCCTCCCGTTTCGCGCATTGATGCAGCTTATGGTGATCGAAATCTGATGTGCTCGTGCGAACCGCTCAGCCACTTCGCTTCTTGACGAACGGCGTCGCCACAACGAGACCCTGAAGATCGGTTCCTCGAACATCGATTTCTACAGCGGTTCCTGGTTCAACATAATCGGGATCAACAAAAGCAAAGGCAATGCCGTGATCAAGAGTCGGAGAAAAATTGCCACTCGTTGTAATTCCGATTTTGTGACCTGCATGCGTGACACTGCATCCTTCACGAGGAGGTCGTCGACCAGAAGTCGAAATTCCAACCAACAGTCGATGTTGTCCCGAATCCCTCACAGCCAATAGAGCCGTCTTGCCGCGAAAATCGCCTTTATTCCATGCCACTACCCAACCGAGCCCTGCATGCAATGGAGTGATCCCCGCACCCAATTCGTGACCGTGAAGCGGAAGTCCAGCTTCAAGCCGAAGTGTGTCGCGGGCTCCCAAACCAGCAGGCGTTACACCAGCAGCCAACAACGCATCGAATATTTTTTCGGCAATCTCAACGGGTGCAGCGATCTCGATTCCGTCTTCGCCGGTATAACCAGTACCTGCCACCACACATTGAGTTCCAAAAATATTGATGCGGCGAACACCAAACCGCGGCACCTCCGCTGCCTCATCACTCAGTTTCTGCACTCGTTGCCGCGCGCATGGCCCCTGAACGGCCAACACCGCTCGTGATTCAGTTGTGTCGTGACCGGAAATGGCTTCTATGACTCTGGATGTGTTGGACGCATTGGGCATCACATCAAAGGTTTCTTCGTCTATCCACCACACAATGATGTCGTCCAAAACTGATCCGTCACTATCCAAAAGATGTGTATATTGCGCTCGGCCTGGGGCTATTTTGTCCAAGTCATTGGTGAATGCGCGTTGCAAATTTTCCTTTGTAGCAGGGCCGCTGACCCGCACAGTGCCAAGATGCGATACGTCAAACACAACGGCATCACTTCGACACTTCAGATGCTCACTAACAGTGCCCAGCCCGTATGAAAGTGGCATCTCCCATCCGCCAAATGGAACCATTTTGGCTCCAAGGTTTCGATGTCGCGCATCTAAGGGCGACGTGCGCATGTCAATCCCCAATGAGTGCGCGATACTGCACGTCGCTCAAAAGCAATCCGGCTGTCGACACATCGCCAATCTCAATCTCACACAGCCAACCCTCACCATATGGATCACTATTCATCAACTGGGGGGTTTCATTTAGGGATGTATTGATCGCAATCACCTTTCCGGCGAGTGGCCCATAAATTTCGGAAACGCTCTTGGTGCTCTCTACTTCGGCGAAAGATTCGCCTACCAATACATCTGTTCCGATACGCGGCAGGTTCACAAACACGACATCGCCGAGAGCATCCTGTGCGTAGTCAGTAATGCCGATTCGTGCGGTGGAACCACTGAGGTGCACCCACTCGTGATCCTTGGTGTAGTGGAGATCTGCGGGAATATTCACGACACCAACCGTAGTCCGTTGGAAAAATCTAGTTACATAGTCGGTGGTTTTCCCTTTTGAATGTGGCTAATCGACTCAACTCATAAATCAAGTACAACATCAAGAAACATAACTCAGTACGTAAACGACAAAAGCCCTCGCACGAATGCGAGGGCTTTTGTTCAAATTAAATCTGGCGGCGACCTACTCTCCC
>CAYHCC010000017.1:0-5119 GCA_964355165.1 uncultured Acidimicrobium sp. | reverse complement strand
CACAAGTGCAAGATCATCACCCAGACTGGTCAAATGTTTGGAATGTCGTTGAAATTCATTTGTGTAGTCATGATGCTGGCAGGACGGTGACTGCTCGCGATCATCGCCTTGCAGATTCGATCAATGCACTAGTGAATGGGAGTGTGGCATGAGTGATATTCATCCAAATGTTGTTCGAGTGATGGAAGCTGCTCGCGAACGTGGGCTCGAGATCACGACCAAGCGATTTCCTGAAGGCACAAAGACTGCAGCAGATGCCGCTGCAGCAATTGGCGTGTCGGTTGGCCAGATTGTCAAAAGCCTTGTGTTCGCCGTGGATGGCGAAATCGTGATGGCGTATGTGAGCGGATCGAATCAGTTAGACGAAAAGAAGTTGGCGCTTGCCGCTGGTGGCGCAAAGTGCTCGCGCGTTGATGCTGACGCGGTGCGCGCGGCCACTGGCTATCCAATTGGTGGCGTGCCACCGTTTGGTCATGCAACTCAGTTGCGAGTGTTCATCGATGCGGACTTGTTGCAGTACGACGGAGTGAACGACATGGTATGGGCGGCGGCTGGTACGTGGAATGACAACTTTGCCATCTCACCTATCGAACTGATTCGCGTAAGCGGGGGAATAGTCGCTGACCTCAAGCGCGGCTAGATAGGCATACACTTCCGATATGGATCCGTTCGAGAATCTTGAGGACCATCGTGGGGTTGACATCAGTCAGATTCGTCGACAATTACGGATGTCGGTTCAGGAACGTGTTCGAGATATGGTTCATGTCGCGAACGTGATGATGGACATTCAAAAGACCGCTCAGGCTTCCTTGCTCCATCCGGTTGACTGATGTTCGACCCGGTTCGAATCTGTGAGGTCTTGAACGAAGAGGGTGTTGAGTACATCATAATTGGCGGTTTTGCCGCGGTTATTCATGGGTCTTCTTTACCCACGCGAGATATTGATGTGCTGCCAACCCGGGAATCAGGCAACCTGACAAAACTTGCACGCGCGCTCAATCGGATTGGTGCCATGATTCGTACCTCGGGTGATCCAGTATTCACGCTGATCGACGGACCATTTTTGGCGAACATGCCGTTGTTGTTGAATCTCGTGACTGATCTCGGAGAAATGGACTTGACGTTCTCGCCGTCAGGTCCACTTGACGGGTACGACGGATGGAATGCTCACGCAATTGTGCTGACTATTGCACCTGGCATCGATGTTCGTGTCGCATCGCTTGAAGACATCATCGCGTCGAAAAGGGCAGCCAACCGTCCAAAGGATCAGCAGTCGATTCCGTATCTTGAGTCGCTGCGCGATCAATTGGGCTGACTATGCCATTGGCGGCACGGTCACCGATCTGAAACGCTGAATGAATCAAATGTCCGTCACAGATCTAGTCGGCGGATCCGCATGCGGTTGTCTTCGATTACCACAATGGAAGAGTCAGACAACACCTCGTTGAGTGTGACGAGGTGAAGCGATAATACCTCAAACAGTGCTGCAGCAGTCACATGTTTTCGTCTGAAGATAATGAGGCTAGGAATATTGTGTGTTTGATTGACCAAAAAATTCGCCGAAATCTGTATCAGCAGTAATGAGTACTCGATTGAGAAGGCAGGCGTTTTGAAAAATCTCGATGTCGGATCGACCGAGAAGACCTAAATCTCCGACATGTACTGCATCGATTGATGCACCGCGAAGAAGGCTGACCAGTGCCGGCGATAGGCACTCATCAATCAGGAACTTCACGAACTGGTGGTGAGTGGAAGTTCGCGTTCACGTACCGCTTCCGCGGCATACGCGAGGGCCTGCGATACGGAATCAGCATCAATCTGTGGGTATTCCTCGCATATCTGCGCTATAGGTATGCCACCAGCCATGAGTGATACGACGATTGAGACTGGAATGCGGGTGCCTGCGATACAGGGAACGCCACCCATGACGTTATGGTCGCAGGAGATCCGGTCGAATTTCATAAGGACAGGGTAGTTCATGGCAATTAATGTGTACGAGTGAATTGCGGAATGATTGTTGACCTGAAGCGCTAGGTATTCAGGTGCTCGCTGCCAAATGGTTCAAACGCCGACATCGATTGGAGTATTGGGTAAAGCATCGTCGGCTAGCTGTTTTAGATACAAACTCAAGGACCGTGGAACGAACACGATGGTTGATTCGCTCATGATTTCTTGGAACGACCACCAGCGAGCCTCCTGTAACGACTCAGATTTGAGCTCTGTGGGTGTCATCGCGGGCGTCGGATCAAAACGGTGCGGTACCTCAACTTGGAAAATCAGCTCTCGCTGACCATCCCATTTGCCGTCAAACAACGGAATCATGTGTTCCCTAGTCCAAATAAGTTTGCCAATTTTTGGTTGTGTCAGGCCAACCTCTTCATTGAGTTCGCGAGTTAGTGCAGTCTCGGGCTCTTCGTCGGTTTCAATTCCACCTCCTGGAAGCGCCCAGCGCGTACCGGAGGGAAACTCAAATCGAACAAGTAGAACATCCCACTGTGGAGTCACCACGAGCGCGCGAACAGCATTTCTGATCTTCAACTGACGTCCAATCAACTACAGCCAATCATCCGATCTAGATTACGCGCATGTGATCTCAAGAAACGTTAGGCACTGCACCGCGAGGAACTAAAGGTTGAGTTCGTTTAGAAGGTGATGACCTTGTCGGCCCAAAGTGCCCAATCGGTGGATTGATCGAGGGTGGACCGGTGAGCCTCAGGAATGAGCATGGTGTCGGAAAGTCCGCGCGCATCCATGCACGTGCCGCAAAGTCCGATCTCGGCACCGTGTCGTGCGGTGGAGGTGAGCATTCGGTCAAGGTGGTAGAAGCCGTTTGGCAGTTGCTGGTTTGCTACGGCACAACTCACTGCATCACCGAAGCAGAAGATTTTGACTTCCACTCCCTCACGTTTGGCGAGGCTTCCCGCAAGTCGTATGCCGTTGTAGGCGCTTTCGGTGCCGTATGCGGGCCCTTGCAATATGACGAGGATTTTCATTGGAATAACTCCGGATGGCTCGGTCGTTGATTGGTCGATGTTGTCGCCTGTCGTCATAGTAGTCGCTACAAATTGAAGACCCTGCGAGCATTGCCACGCAAGAACAAGTCGGTGGTCTCCTCATCAAGTTCGAGTGAGTCGAGTTTGGCAAGCGCACGTGTGGGAGTCATCATGGGATAGTTCGTTCCGAAGAGAACTTTCTTTCTTCCTCGACCCTTCATATATTCGACAAGGTCGGCGGGATATCGATTTGCTGAATATGCAGACGTATCGATGTAGACATTCTCGTGTTTGTCGGCAACCGCAATCATCTCGGTGGTCCACGGGTATCCGATGTGTCCGCAAACAATCTTAAGTTCGGGAAAGTCGATGGCAATTTCATCGATATATGGAATAGGTCGACCCGTTTCAGAGGGACGGAGCGGACCCGTATGTCCAACCTGGGTACAGAACGGTATGCCGAGGTCTACACATGCCGTGTACAACGGGAAGTAGTACTTATTTGATGGCGGAAGTTCCCAGAGCCATGGGATAATTCGAAGTCCAACGAAGCCGCTCTCAACTCGTCGTCGCAGCTCTCGTACGGCATCCATTGGTTTACGCAGATTTGCGCCAGCAAGTCCGCGAAGTCGTTCGGGATATTCGGCGACGAATGCGGCCACTTCATCGTTGCTGATGAGGTCACCGGCCGGTCCGTACCAAGCCGACACCAAACCAATTGCGACCCCACCTTCGTCCATGGCGCCAATGGTTGTCTGTAGCGGAACCGCGTCGGAAGGAATGTCTGTCCCCATCCATCGACGCAGAGGGTCGAACATTTCATGTTGCAAGTGGCGGGGGGTTGGATGTTGCATCCAGACGTCGATGACGTTGCTTTGGGTCATAAGACCATTCTTGCCGCTGACGGTATGGAAAGCGTTTACGGGGGTACTGATTCCTTGGTTTCCCAAACCAACAGTGGCGTGCCATCATATGGAAGTGAGTGTCACGATACGTGCCGCCCGAAGTAGTGATTCGAAGGGCATGGGCATCGTGCACGTGCGTGCATGGCAGGTTGCCTATCGCGGGGTGATGACCGATGATTATCTCGACGGGCTGAATGTTGAAGATCGCGCAGCAATGTGGGAACGTGCCATCTCGGCACCCGCTGGACCGCATGTGTTGGTCGCTGCGGTTGGCGATGAGGTGATCGGATTTGCCTCGTTCGGGGTCGAACGTAACCAGTTGGACGTCAGCGACGTAGGGCAGTTGTACGCAATCAATCTCGACCCTACGCACTGGGGAAATGGCATTGGGCGCCTCTTGCTGCGTGAAGCAACCAACTCGCTACGGTCGATGGGCTTTCGAGAGGCCGTATTGTGGGTCGTGACCACAAACTTTCGTGCCCGCAGTCTTTATGACTCGGAGGGTTGGACCGATGATGATGCCATTCGAAGCGAGGATGTTCTGGGAGCGATCGTCCAAGAAATGCGCTATCGGTACGTGCTCACACTGGTTGTGTAGTGGAAAAGGCTAGTTACTATGTTGACGAAATTGATAGCCGAATTCGTATCCTCTCGAAATGATTCGCCTCCGATCCGCAACAGTTGACGACATACCCGCTTTGAAAAAATGGGATGAAGATGTCAATGTATGGGCTTCGCGCGGAGAGGAAGGTTCGTTCAATTGGGAAACAGAAATTCCACGCCGCATAGAATGGCGTGAGTTGTTGGTTGCCGAGCACGATGGTCGTCCGATCGGATTCATCCAGATCATTGACGCCGCAGATGAGGAGACTCACTACTGGGGTGATGTCAGTACCGGTGCGATGGCCATAGACATCTGGATCGGCAATTCAGCGGATAGAAACCGTGGATTTGGTACTCGGATGATGGAGTTGGCGGCAGATCGTTGCTTTGCCAGAGAGAACACGACAGCAATTTTTATCGATCCACTGGAGTCAAACGAACGAGCGTGTCGGTTTTACGAACGCCTCGGATACAGGTATGTGGAGACGCGAAAATTTGGCAGCGACACCTGTCGTGTTTATCGCCTTGATCGACTCGAGTAGGTTGCCAATTCCAACAGCGGTGTGCCTCCCTTTGGTCACAGCACTCAACTGCGTGTGTTCGTTGATCCGGACTTGT
>CAYHCC010000016.1:0-7207 GCA_964355165.1 uncultured Acidimicrobium sp. | reverse complement strand
CGTTCTGGGCTTCTTCGCCCTTGCGACCAGGAGCCACGTCGAACTCGACGGCCTGACCTTCGCTGAGTGACTTGTAGCCCTCCGCGACGATGTTGGAGAAATGTACGAATACATCGTCCCCACCCTCACGTGAGATGAAGCCGAAGCCCTTCTCTGCATTGAAAAATTTAACTGTACCTCGCATGTGGTATCTCTTTTCATAAAAGGAAAAGCCCTATTAGCTAATCCGGTTATCAGACTATGAGCCGGTGGACACTTTCCCACTTTTTTGCTGGAACTGATGATAAATCTTCCAATTGGTAAGGTTTGCCAGCCGAACGACGGTAACGAGGGGGCCATGGGTGCCGAGACGACGCTTAACAGAGGGTTGTCGACTGGGCTTCCAATGCCGTGCTGGCGCCGCTTACGGATGGAATCGCGGTTAATTCGATTGAGCGCTCGCCAGTCGGAACGGGACAGATGGCGGATAGTTTTCGCCTCCATCTCACCTACGCCGGGGTATGCAACGGCCCGACATCGATAATTGCCAAGGTCCCATCTCTCAGCGAAGCAAGTCGATCGGCATCCCGTTTGACTCGTTGCTATGAGCTGGAAACCAAATTCTATTCGGACCTACGAGAACGCTGGACGTGCGGGTGCCGCAGTGTTTTTATGTCTCCTACGACGCTGGTGAGGATGATTTCATGTTGTTGCTTGAAGATCTGGCACCGGCGCAACAGGGTGATCAACTTGTCGGCTGTTCGCTGGATCATGCAGTGGCTGCGGTTGGCGAACTAACCCGGTTACACGGGCCACTGTGGAATGATCCAAGACTCGATGCCAAGTCGTGGTTAGGCAGGCAAACACCAGAATCAACCCGGGGAACTTCGGCCCTCTTTCAACATTTTTATCCAGGATTTTGTGACCGTTATTCCGATCGAATTGACGGCGAGATCATTGACTTAGGAGCCCGATTTGTGGCCCAGGCAGATCGCTACTTTGCCGCGGCTCCGAGTACTTCGACGGTGGTACACCGCGACTATCGACTCGACAATCTGCTGTTTCGTGGTAGCGGTATCGATTCCACGGTGGCCGTTGTCGACTGGCAAACCGTTGGTCAGGGACCCGGTGTTTCAGACTTATCCTATTTTGTCGGATCTGGGTTGGTCGTGAATGACCGTCGCGAACACGAGGAGTACCTCGTCCGCGAGTACCAACTCGGTTTGCGAACCTACGGCATTGATACGGATTTTGATGATCTTTGGTCTCAATGTCGTCTCTATGCATTTTCTGGTTTTGGAATGGCAATCGCTGCATCAATGCTCGTAAACCAGACCGATCGAGGTGACGAAATGTTCATTGCAATGGCATCGCGTCATGGTCAGCAAGCCGTTGACCTCGAATCAGAGTTACTGTTCAAGTTGTAATCCCAAAGGAGACGAACACATCATGGCCCAATTCACTCCTTTGGATGAGCACTTTGCGCATCAGATTCCAGAGCCATTTCCAAACACCGTGGTGCATCACCAAGACTGGCGCGAGAGCCTATTTTTCCATATGCATCCGCACGACAGGCCTGGTGATGTCGTCATTCTCACTCTTGCTCACTTTCCGGCGCGAAGTGAAATGGACTCGTTGCAACTTGGTCGAGTTGGTGATCAATCGATCATTGCCAGACATGTGCGACAAGTACACGACGATCAGAACGATTTTTGGGTGGGACCAGTCAGTATCCAAGTGGAAGAACCGCTGAAACGTATGCGATTACAGGTTTCTGAATCTCCAGAGTCGTCCATCTCAATGGATGTCACTTTCACCGCTCGCACCCAGCCCTATCAGTTGCGTAGGGGGGACAATGAAGGCTGGTCATGAGATCGTGTGGGATCAGTCGCATATGTTCCAAAGCGGCACGTACAACGGAAAGTATGTACATCACGGCATCAGCTATGAGGTCAACAATTGGTGGGGCCAACGCGATCACTCGTGGGGAATTCGCACTCACAGTCGTTGTCCAATGTGGATGTGGCTTGCCATCCAACTTCCCGAGGGGATGTTGGGTGTATGGAATTGGGAATATCCCAACGGCGCGCGTGTCTACACCGACGGATGTTTTGCTCCCGCCGATGGCAGCGAGCCGATTCCTATCGTTGAGTTTCGCCACGATTCGCATAGGTGCAATGACGACGGGTTGGAAGTTTCATACGAGCAATTCGGCGACGATGTTCTTGGGCTTGCCGGAATCGTTCAATTCACCTTGCAGGGTGGTCGAGTGATTTCCGTTGAAGCCGAAGGACGATGGGCGCAGCGCTATAGCGGATTTGCTCAACGAACTGGTTCTACCCTCGGCGGCGGGCTCAGCGAAATGACCGTTCGTACCAGCGATGGTTCAGTGGGTACGGCGATCTATGAAATCACCGGCCAGTGGCATCACAAGTACTTTCCGATTGCGCGCGGTGAAAAACTTCCACCAGATGGACTAACGCCGACTCAGGATCAACGGTTGTCGTAATGCTCGTCCCTTATTTGCCGCGCAAGGCGGCAACAACTGGGGCAAAGCTATCCACATCTTCGCCGCCAACGATGACATAGGAAAGCCCCCATCGTTCGCGTCGGGCAAGTAGATCTTCGATGAGTTTTGACGGCGGTCCGATGAGTGCAAACGGCGTCTCGGCAATCATTGACGCTTCAACGTGCATGGCCTTGGCAAGACGCTCAATGGATCCCCGAGCATCGTCGGTGATGTTTACCATGAAGGCGCGAATATTCATCTCAATGCTGTTGGCGCGCTTGCCAACTGCCTGGCGCACAATCGCAACCTTGTCATCAACGGCAGCGGCGGTCATTGTCGCAATCGCTTCAGGCCCGACCGTGCCAGCGGTCAAAGTGGCATTGATTCCAATAATGTCAGCGTGTTGAGCGGCATACGTCAGCACTCGCTTGCCGCCACCACCAATAAGGATTGGTGGGCACGGGGATTGGATTGGATGAGGTAAACCGGTGTAGTTGGTAATCGTGTAATACTTACCTGCGTAAGAGAACGATTTGGCTGACATGCATTCCCGAATGACGTCAAGGCCCTCAATGAAGCGATCAATCCGCACACCGGCCCGGTCGTAAGTCATACCTGATTGCTCGTAGTCGCTAATCATCCAGCCGACCCCCAGTCCAATCTCAAGGCGTCCGCCAGAAAGTACATCGATCGTGGCAAGTTCTTTGGCCAAAACAACTGGGTGCTTGTAATCGTTATCCCATACCAAGGCTCCTACTCTGAGTGTGGTGGTGGCATCGGCGGCGGTCATCAATGCTGGTACAGGCGCGAGTTGATCCGTGAAGTGATCTGGCATCGTAAGTATGTCAAAGCCACTGGATTCGGCGCGCTGAGCCAAGTTGACCCAACTCTCTCGGTCGGGTTGCGATGCGGCTTGAATACCAAATCGGAATGGCTTTATCGGCAGAGTCGCTTGTGAAGTCATTGCATTACCTTACTGATTTGTATTATCCGTACGACGAAGCGTGGGTGCAGTCGCAGTCTGTCAGGCATTCAGTAACATACAACTGTCGTGAACCCCCATCTCCGGCTGCTCACTCGTCTCGCGCTCGTCATTATTGCGGGAGCATTGTTCATCGCTTCAGTGGTCAGTGCAATTGCCCCGCAGGCTTGGGGAGTTCTCAATGCTCATTCACAGACCCCAATCAAACTTCCGCAATTTTCCGGACTGGCACAACGCAGTTACCTCTATGGCATCAATGGTGAGCAAATTGGCGTATTTCAGTTGGAGAATATCCAGCCGACTCATATTGACGATGTTCCGGAATCGGTCATTTCGGCAATTTTGGCCGTGGAAGACTCAGAGTTTTACGCCCACGAGGGATTCAATCTGCGCGCTTCGGTGCGCGCACTGCTGTCGAATTTTGAGTCCTCGTCCAATCGGCAAGGTGCATCCACCATCACTCAGCAGGTGGTGAAGAACGAATACCTGGCCGGAATAGTTCGCGATGGTCGCTACAAAGTGTTGCAAGCGCGTTATGCGATGATGCTTGAAAATGACGTACCAAAACGACAAATCCTTGAGCGCTATCTCAACACCGTGTATTTCGGAAACAATGCTTACGGATTGCAGGCGGCGGCGGAGGTGTACTTCGGCTTGCAAGTTGCTGAGCTCACCGTTGTAGAGGGCGTGTTTCTTGCCGGACTGATCCAAGCTCCCTCCACATATGACCCAATCCTGCACCCGGAACGATCTCGTCAGCGATTCAAGATCGCCCTGTCGCGATTAGTCGATATCGAACTGATGTCGCTTGGCGAGGCGACGAACTTGGGGGCAACGTGGAATATTCCGGAAGTGGTCAAAAGCGTGCCGCAAAGAAATGTCAACCGAACGTATTTTACTGAAGAGGTCAAGGACTGGTTGTTGAATCGCAGCGATGTGTTGGGACCGACATATCAAGATCGCTATAACAAACTGTTCCGAGGTGGATTGAGAATCTACACGACTCTTGATTCGAGTGCACAGGCCGCAGCCGAAAAGGCCGCTGCCGACAAACTTCCGCAAAATAAGACTGGAATTCAAGCGGCTTTGCTTTCGATCGACAACGCAACTGGTGGAATTCGAGCGATGGTGGGTGGGCCAGGCTTTATAGCCGGCCGAAGCGAAATCAATTTGGCAATGCGCCGTCGTCAAACTGGCTCAAGTGTGAAGATGTTCATCCTCTCGGCAGCGTTGCAAGCAGGTATCCAACCCGACGATCTCATCGACGGCACGTTGCCGTGCACGCTTCCCAATCCAGGTAAGCCGGAAGAGCCATTCAAGATCACCAAAGGTGTAAGTCGCGGAGTTGCGCCGTTGCGAATTATGACAGCACTTTCAATTAACTGTGCATACGCAAAACTTTCACAGGTGGTAGGTCTTGATCGCGTTATTTCAACGATGTACCGGATGATGGATTCCGAGTGGACGAACCCGGATACGTACACTCTTCATGCATTCGCAAGTTTGGCGACTGGAGCCAATGAGTCCAGCGCACTCGACATGGCCTCTGGCGCTCAGACGATTGCCAACTCTGGAATGCATATGAGGCCATACATGATCGAGAGAATCGAAGATGCTCAGGGGGTGTTGTACGAGCATGTTCTGGAGGGAACTCAAGCAATACCAACCGAAATTGCCAATACCGCCGTTAACGTGCTGAAAGGCGTATTGAAAATTGGTACCGCACGCCGCACACCATTGGACCAGGATCGACCAGCCGCTGGAAAAACCGGTACCCAGGACGACAACACGAACGCATGGTTCGTTGGATTCACCAAACAGTTAACTACCGCAGTATGGGTCGGTGACCCCAAGGGCTACACCCCAATGGTGAACATCCCCGAGTTTGTCAAGGTTGGTGTTCCGCGCGTGCAAGGTGCGATGTTTCCGGCACAGATTTGGAAACAGTACATGGATACTGCACACGCCAATCTGCCGGTCCTTGACTGGGATCTACCACCGGAACCACGTCGCCCGGCCACTCGTATTTACCTACCAGGCAATGAATGCCTGGCCCAGGTGATTTCGGGAACGATTCCGAGTTCCGTCACAACGTTGGCTGGCAGAGCGAGTACAACGACTACGGTGCCAGCAGGGGATGATGGTGGAGTGGTGACTGACACGGTCGTGGTGAGCATTCTTGACCCCGGGACCACAATTGCACCAACTGACTCCAATCCATTTTCCCCGGTGCCCACGATCGTGATCGGTACGACGTGGGTATACAACTGCGATCGACCATTTCCGCCATCGGTTCAAACAAGTATTGCGGGTGGTTGATGAGCGTTCTATCTGATCTTCTTGCGCTACAAAAGACGGATATTGCTCTCCGGCAAGCCCGTCACCGTCTGGCGCATCTTCCTCAAATCGTCACTCATACTGAGGCAGTTGCAGCATTGTCGGGGGTAAAGCAGCAAGGTGTGGTCGCGGTGCGCCGACATTCCGAAGCGCAAATTGAGATTACCAAACTTGAAGGCGAGAGTCGTCAGATCGATGTCAAGGCCGAGCGTTTGAAGAAACAATTGCGTTCGGTAATTGCCGCACGTGAAGCCGAAGCATTGCAGCACGAGATTGCTGACTGCGAGATGGTCCGTGGCTCACTCGACGACAAGGAATTGGGTTTGATGGAACTCGTAGAAGCTCTGACATCCGAGATCGAAACACTTACCCAACGCCAACAGGTTGAATCTGAGCTAGTAGCGGCGTCACTCGTCGCCCTCAGGGATATTCAAGATGTCATCCGCCAGGAAGTTCAACAGCTTGAGGAGCGGCGGTCGGCAATATGTCTGGTGTTACCGGAGAGTCAACTCGCCGATTATGAACACAAGAGCAAACACATTTCTGGTGGGGCAGTGGCCGAATTACTCGGGCCAACCTGCCAGTCCTGTCATCTTGATATTTCACGTGGCGAACGGGACACGATGAAAACATTGCCCGCTGATGAGTTTCCTGAGTGCCCGAACTGTGGTTGCTACCTCGTAATCTAAGTCCGTCATGTTTTTTTGGTTCATCGGCACCGCGATTGCATCAGTCTGGTTCATTTTTCGGGACCCAGAATTTAGTTATTGGTATGTAATTTTTGGTGCGGTATTGCCGGACGTCGTCGAATTATGGTTCGGACAAGCCGGTCCACTTCATAGCGTCGTTACCAGTGTCGTCCTGTTGTCTGTTGTGATGCTGGCGACCATCGGTGCACGACCACGACGCAAACGTGGACTGGCCTTCGTCATCGGTGTGTTCATGCATCTTGTATTCGACGGCGCATTTCTCAACACCAAAATGTTTTGGTGGCCACTCAGTGGGCTCAGTTTCAGTGGTGTATCGGTGCCGTCAGCAAGTAGGGGATGGTGGAATATACCGATGGAGATTGTTGGAGTGTCGGTGATACTTTGGTGGACTTATGCTCATTCTCATTCGCCACGGCAGGACCGCGGCAAATAAGGCGCGCAAACTCCAGGGACGAATTGATCTTCCGCTTGACGAAGTGGGTATTCGACAGGCACGTGAAATCGCAAACACATTACAAAATGTGGATCGTGTGATTACCAGTCCGTTGTCCCGGGCACGTCAGACCGCAGAGGCGTTTGGGCTGTCGGTGCAGATTGACGAACGCTGGACTGAGTTGGATTATGGTGATTTTGACGGGATGTTGCAGGCTGACGTGCCAGATGACGTGTGGTCCCGATGGCGAAAGGATT
>CAYHCC010000015.1:8059-23126 GCA_964355165.1 uncultured Acidimicrobium sp. | reverse complement strand
CGGACCAGACGACGGCGAGATACCAGAAATTGTTGGTGCTGCAAGATACGTGAACCCACCGGTTTCAGTAACCGAGCCGCCAGCAGTGGTCACCACCACATTTTTCGCACCAGCTGTTCCGGCCGGAGTTGTCACTGTCACCGATGTCGCAGTCACTGTGCCCACAGTCGCCGCCACCCCACCAAAGGTGACCGAGGTTGTGCCGGTCAAATTGGTGCCCGAGATTGTGACTGTTGTGCCGCCAGCAGTCGGACCAGACGACGGCGAGATACCAGAAATTGTTGGTGCTGCAAGATACGTGAACCCACCGGTTTCAGTAACCGAGCCACCCGAACTGGTCAACACAACGTTGACCGCACCAGAGCTCAAAACTGCAGGAGTTGTCACTGTCACCGATGTTGCAGTCACCGTGCCCAAGGTTCCGGCCACACCTCCAAAGGTCACCGAGGTTGTTCCGGTCAAATTGGTTCCGGTGATTGTCACCGTCGTACCACCAGCAGTCGGACCAGACGACGGCGAAATATCAGCAATCGTCGGAGAAGAAGTATACGTGAAGCCCTTCGTCTTCTTTACAGAACCACCCGAACTGGTCAGCACCACATCTCTTTCACCCTCAGTCCCAGCAGGTGTTACTACTGTCACCGACGTTGCGCTCACATTGGTGATTGAAGTGCCGGCCACACCTCCAAAGGTCACCGCTGACGTACCCGTCAAATTAGTGCCGGTGATTGTCACCGTCGTACCACCAGAAGCCGGACCAGACGACGGCGTTATTGCAGTTATTTTCGGTTTGGCAACATAAGTGAACGCATTTGCACTAGTGACTGAACCGCCGGCGGTTGTCAACACCACGTCAACTGTCAGCGGACCGTCGTCGCCGTTATCACCATCTTCGTCATCGTTGCCGTTATTGTCATCGTTGCCGTTATCACCATCGTTGCCGTTATCACCATCGTTGCCGTTATCACCATCGTTGCCGTTATTGTCATCGTTGCCGTTATTGTCATCGTTGCCGTTATCGCCGTTGTTCCCAGTATTCCCGTTGTTGCCATCACTCCCGTTGTTGCCTTCAGGCCGCTCCGGAGTGACAACGGTTATCGAGGTTGCACTGACATTGGTGATCGTTGAGCCTTCCTCCCCACCGAATGTCACCGCCGATGTGCCGGTCAAATTGGTTCCGGTGATCGTGACGGTCGTGCCGCCATTATTTGGACCGCTTGATGGAGATACCGACGTGATCGTCGGGGCCACAACATAGGTGAACGCGTTTGCGCTAGTTACTGAACCACCGGCTCCGGTTACTACCACATCTACCGCACCAGCGTCATTAGCCGGTATGTTCACAGTTACCGAGGTTGCACCGACATTAGTAATCGTCGTGCCTGCCGTGCCATCGAATGTCACCGCCGATGTGCCGGTCAAATTGGTTCCGGTGATTGTCACCGTCGTTCCACCAGCAGTCGGACCCGAAGCAAACTCAATTGCTGACCACCCCCCCAGATCTGCCCTCTTATCCACCTCCGCGCACCTCCGCTCTCTAGTTACTGAACCACCGGCTCCGGTTACTACCACATCTACCGCACCAGCGTCATTAGCCGGTATGTTCACAGTTACCGAGGTTGCACCGACATTAGTAATCGTCGTGCCTGCCGTGCCATCGAATGTCACCGCCGATGTGCCGGTCAAATTGGTTCCGGTGATTGTCACCGTCGTTCCACCAGCAGTCGAACCGGATGCAAACCCGGTTGTCGACAGTACCGAGGTGATTGTCGGAGTACCAACATATGTAAAAGCCGAAAGTGAAGACGCGACTCCACCTGCACCAGTGAGTGTGACCGCAAATGTGCCCGTGATCTTTGCTGGGGAGACGACAGTTATCGAGTTTGCACTGACATTGTGGATCGATGTCCCTGCCGTGCCACCAAATGTCACCGCCGATGTGCCGGTCAAATTGGTTCCGGTGATTGTCACCGTCGTTCCACCAGCAGTAGGTCCAGATGCAAACCCGGTTGTCGACAATACCGAGGTGATGGTCGGAGATGCGACATAGGTGAAAGCGTTCGAGTCGGTTACTGAACCACCACCAGCTGTTAACACCACGTTCTTCACGCCCGCAGTCCCCGATGGAGTGACAACAGTTATTGAGGTTGCACTCACATTGGTGAGTGATGTTCCGGCCGTGCCACCAAATGTCACCGCCGATGTGCCGGTCAAATTGGTTCCGGTGATTGTCACCGTCGTCCCACCAGCAGTCGGACCAGATGCAAACCCGGTTGTCGACAAAACCGAGGTGATGGTCGGGGGTGCCACATAGGTGAAAGCGTTCGAGTCGGTTACTGAACCACCACCAGTTGTCAGCCTCACGTCTTGCTCGCCGACAGATCCCGATGGAGTGACAACAGTTATCGAAGTTGCACTCACATTGGTGAGTGATGTTCCGGCTATTCCATCAAACGTCACACCGGTGGTACCAGCCAATTTGATGCCGGTGATTGTCACCGTCGTTCCACCAGTAGTCGGGCCACTGGCTGGAGAAACCGACGTAATTGTCGGCGTGCCGCTAATGGTCTCGTTCGAACCATCGTTGACAAACGCTGTGTTGTTGGGGTCTGACGTCTTCACCCTAAAAGTTGCAGACGCATAGGTGCCTGCCGCTGGATTCGTGATACCGGCGACAGTAAACCTGCCGGTAGTACCTGTCGCCAGCGCACAAGTACCTCCGCTGTTGGCGAGAGTGAATGTGACGGTTGTACCGGTGGTCGTCGATCCAGTTGCCGAGCAATTGGAAAAACCGTTGGTCAGAGCGATGGTCGGTGTTGCCGGAACAATAAATGCACCGGGAAACTCGGCCGACACCGTCTCCCCTGCGGCGAGCCCAGAAGTACTAACCCTAAAATTTATTGTCCAGGTTGTAACAGCCCCAGTCACTTGTGATGCACCCGCAAACGTGACATTGGAAACCGTGGCTTGAGCAATTTGTGCAAACCCGAACAGCACAATTCCAGCAACCACACCTGCCAGTACGAATCGACGCGCCTGGCTGAAACTGGCGCCCAATCTCACGCTCTGAGTTTATAACCGCCAGGGTTACATCAACCTCTCAGGAGGCTCTCAGATACCTCGCAATTTCAAAATTTACCTTATTACGAGCCGAAATGGTGTTGCTGAGTGTCAGCGTGGTGCGCTGATTCGGTAACCAAGCCCGCGATGTGTGGTGATCAGTCGTTCCGGTGCACCGGCACGAACAAGTTTGGTTCGCAAACGCGAAATAGTGACCTCGATCACGTGAGCATCCCCGAACCATTCACCCCACACTTCGCGCAACAACTCCACCTTGCTAATGATGTGACCCTCACGAGCAGCCAGCGTGGTAAGCACATCATATTCAGTTTTCGTTAACTCAATCAGTTGGCCTTCAACGGTCACCACCTGGGCGTTGGCATCAATTTGGACGTTGCCAATCAGTTTCGGACCAGACGTCGTGCGAGTACCACGAGCCAACAACGTTCGCACCCGAGCCAGCAACACATGCGGACCGAACGGCTTGGTCACATAATCATCGGCACCAGCCGTGAACCCGACAATCTGATCAGCATCAGACGACGCCGCAGTCAAAAACAGAATCGGTGCCGTACTAAATTCACGCAACCGACGACACACCTCTGGACCTTTCATCCCCGGCAAATCAACATCCAAAATCACAAGATCCGGGGTACGGGCACGAGCAATCTGCTCAGCGCGCTCACCACTCGGCGCCACCGAAATACTATGACCCTCACCACGCAACAACTCACGCACCAAATCAGTCAAATCCGGATCATCATCCACCACCAAAATATGACGAGGCGGCATCAGTTTTTTCCGCCATTTACCGAATGTGCAAACACCTCTGCCAGCGCATTCAACTCGCCAGCAAGACCGCCAACATCATCAACGCGAACGCGAGCCAACAACTCAGAAGCCCCTCGCGAACCCTCCACGAGTCCATAGGTACCACAGGTGCCAACAATGCGATGCAGTTCACGCTCTATAAGTTCAATGTTTAGGTTATTCGCCAATTCACGGAGAATGTCGACTGTACGACCGGCAAGTTCCACCCGCCGCCGCTCCATGAACTCATCTACGTCATCCACCACCTCAAGACTAACTACAAGCCGCTACCGCGCCGCTCTAGCAATATCGCGGTGCAATAGATCGATGATCTTCTGCGGCGCCGCCGACAACCACGGATACAAGACGGCGCGCCTTGGGAACCGCACATGGCGTTTTTCCCCTTCGATCGCCTTTCGCGCCCCCTGAGCGGCACGCTCTCGCGACACCTCTGGTAACAGTCCCAAACGTCGCATTCGACGAAAGGATCGTTCGGTTGCAGCCAGTGAATACACATCGTTGAGCATGTCGGTGGGAATGGGCCCAACCTCGACAAGCGTGGTGCGCACCGGGCACGCCGCGAGTTCATGTCGAAGCACCCGATGAAAGTTGGACAATCCGGCCTTAGAGGAGCAGTACAGCGACATACCCACGAACCCTCCGTTCGCGGCAATTGACGAAACATTCACGATATGGCCCGAGCCACGGGCGGTCATCCCCGGCAGCACCTAGCGAATGAGTTCAATTGGTGTGATCTGGTTGATCTGGATTGTGGAGCGAACATCATCGTCGGTCGCATTGGCGAAATAAGCAGTGTGATCGACGCCTGCATTGTTGACCAGCACGTCCACTGGTCCATAGGTTGCTTCGATCCGTGAAATCAAACCGCTCACTGCGCCCGAGTTCGCGAGGTCGCACACCACACTCTTGCCTCCGATCGCCTGCATCGTCTGCTCGAGCAGAATCGCGTTGCGGGCAACGCCAATGACGAAGGCATCGGCAGATATGCATTCTTTGGCGATTGCCTCACCGATGCCACGCGAGGCACCCGTGATCACGACGGTCTTACCCTGTAACTTCATGTCGAATCTCCTCCGATTCGGGCGGTGGGTTGATCGCCGAGCAACACCAAGGTCTCGAAAAACACACCTATATATATAGCTGTCTGAATCCCCGTGGCCCTAGTACGCATAAATCTAGGTGACATACGCCATACATTTTTGATTAGTCCAGCATTCATCATTCTCAACGAGAATAATTGGGACATAGCCAAGCAACCGGTACGGTACGAAAAGTGTAAACCGTGAGACGGATGTCGCTTGAGTTGGACTATCAATCTGATATATGAGGCATTAGTGTCATACGTATAGGAGGTGAATGTCGTTCAGAATAACCCCCAACAATAGGGACGACACACCACATGAAACGTAGAACACTTGACATCATTTTCAGCGCCGGGGCAATCGCCGTGGCAATTCTGCTCGTTTTACTCGGGTTCGTGTTCAAGGGCAATGCAGATTTTGCCGACTCGTATGTAAGCGAACAACTAACCGAGCAACAGATCAACTTCACTCCGGCGGAATCACTCTCGGATGAAGAAAAGCAATCCACTTGCCTCATGGAATACGCCGGAACAGCCCTTGACAGTGGGAAAAAGGCCGAGTGTTACGCCAATGACTACATCGGGTTCCACCTGCAAAACGTTGCTGGCGGAGAGACCTACGCGACGCTCGGACCACTACAGACAGCAGCAAGGACCGCATATAACGATGCCGTAACTGCCAGCGCAACAAACGTGGATGCATTGAAGGCCGACCTCGACAAAGTCACTGGTCAACGGGACACCATGTTTAAAGGCGAAACACTTCGTGGCCTGCTACTTACCTCATATGGATTCAGCATCTTCGGTGAGAAGGCTGCTCTTGCGGCTCTACTCGCCTTCATTGGTGCGGCCGTGATGGCACTTGCTGGATTGGCCGGATTCGTCCATGCATTTTCGAAATCAGGTGACAGGGTGGTGCTTGCGCCCCCGGCATGAATCGAACATGCGACCTGCGGTTTAGGAAACCGTTGCTCTATCCACTGAGCTACGGGGGCTGAACTGGATGAAAGTGTGGTGCAACTTCTGCACCACACTTTCAATATAAATAGAAAGGTTACCGTTCCGCCTGGTTGAGTATTTTGGATCTGGCCAAAGAGTGCAGGCAACTACGCTTGGCTGATGCTCGTTGACGAAGCAAAATACATTGGAGGCAAGCGAACCAGCGATAGTTCGGCAACCGGCGATGGATCATTTACATGGATCGGGCTGGTTGACACCACCGAGACTGAACTACAGAAATATCAGCGTCGATTTCATCTCAACAACCTCGCCATTGAGGATGCTGCGTCTGAAAAACAGAGATCCAAACTCGACATTTATCCAGAACACCTGTTTCTTGTCTTGAAGACAATCTCCTATGACTTGAAGACGGAACGCATTGTTGTTGGTGACGTCGCGCTGTTCTTGGGAAATGAATTTATTATTACTGTTCGCCACGGTGAGGCAATCCCATTGGGAACAATTCGAGCAGATTTGGAGAATCACCCCCAGCGTTTGACTGGCGGTCCAACTGCTGTGCTGCATGAAGTGGTCGATCGTCTCGTGGATCAGTACGTCGACGTGTGCGCTCACATATCCGAGGACGTCGAAGAAATCGAAGACATGGTCTTTGACGACGAACAACCAGCGTCGGCTGGACGGTTGTATTTCGTGAAACGTGAACTAATCGAGTTTCGACGAGCCATATTTCCACTTGTACAGCCAATTGAACATCTCGCCACAGGCAAGGTTGTGCACTTCAATGCCGATGCAGCCCCACTGTTTTCGGACATTCGCGACCATTTGTTGAAAGTGATCGATGAGGTCGAGTTGATGAACGAACTCATTGACGCGGCGTTACATGCAAATTCGTCGCTAATACAAGTACAACAGAATACTGATATGCGCAAGATCTCAGCCTGGGTTGGAATCGGTGCGGTTCCCACGATGGTCGCCGGTATTTACGGCATGAACTTCGATCACATCCCCGAATTACGATGGCGGTACGGCTACTTCATCGTGGTTGGATTGCTTGTGATTGTCTGTACGACGCTCTTCCGACTGTTCCGAAAGTATGAGTGGCTTTGATCCTTACTCGAATTCGTTCCCCCGCCTAGCGCGGGCCGAGTGTAGGTCAGGATCGCAGACAAAATGTCGGTTCCGTGAATAAGTTGGCTCTTTAGTCACAGATATTCATTATCTGTGACTACAATGAGATCATGATCACAGATCCAAAGTCCTGGAGCACCATCGCCTACGAGGAGCTCATTTGGGAATCAAGTCCTGGTGGATTGATCCCAAATAGAGTCCGCAGACTTGAAAAATTACCATATCAGGCAGCAGTTGTGCCAGAGATCGCCAACACTGCCTGGCTTGATATATCTAACGAGTCACTCAGTTTGTTGGTCGAAGCGTCACACGAAATCGCCCGATTCGATGAGGAACTTGGTATTGAGCTTGCACCGTTCTCGGCGATCCTCCTCCGCAGCGAATCAGTGGCGTCGTCAAGGATCGAAAATCTGTCGGCCTCAGCAAAATCGATCTCGCTTGCCGAACTAGGCGATCCGAGTCGCCGCAACGCCAATATCATCGTGGCCAACGTCGCGGCAATGCGCGCCGCAATAAACCTTGCCGATCACCTAGATGCCGATGCGATTCTTGCAACGCACAAAGCATTGTTAGGAAATGAACATCCAGATTGGGCCGGAAAATGGCGACAAGAGCAAGTCTGGATTGGGGGAAATGATTTCGCGCCCCACGGCGCGTTGTTCGTTCCACCTCATCACCGCCGAGTCCCAGCAGCAGTAGACGACCTCGTCCAATTTATTAACGAAAGCGATCTCCCGCCCCTCGCGATAGCAGCAATTGCTCATGCACAGTTCGAAACTATTCACCCGTTCCCAGACGGAAATGGTCGAGTCGGGAGAGCCCTAATCCACAGCATCCTGAAGGCACGACGGCTGACCCGACACATCACAGTGCCGGTTTCTGCAGGTCTACTTGTTGATCTTGACCAATACTTTGCGGCCCTAACTGACTACCGCAATGGCAACCATGAACACATTGTCACACTCATCGCCAATGCATCATTTCATGCCATCGCTAATGGTCGAATTTTATCAACCGACCTTCACGAACTTCGTGAAGATTGGTTTGGCAAAATTACGGCTCGACGAGATGCGACCGTTTGGAAGCTCGTTGACCTGATTTTACGACAGCCAATTATAGATTCCGACTTAGTTCAACGAGAACTCGACATTGCTCCTCATAACGCCAATACGGCAATCCAGCAATTGGTCGATATTGGATCCTTGGTCAAGGTCTCAGGCAATTACAGAAAGCGAAAATGGGCTGCCCCCCAAGTGTTGGCGGCCCTAGACAGGTTCGCGACGAGAGCTGGTCGGCGCCAACGACATTCTTAAGAAGGGCATAAGATTGCGGTGGAGAAGGAATCTGAACTTTGAGTCTCGATGAATTCATTAACACCTCTGGGTCGGCATTACGCGGCGACTATGCCCATGCCCGAGAAGAATTCACGGTTGACCAAGACCCGACCAGCTATTCGGTCGAAGATCATGCGTTGTGGCGGCGACTCTATGCACGACAGATCGAACTGGTGCGCGGATACGCGTGTGAAGACTTCATCGGACATCTTGGCGACCTTGATATGTCGGATTCGATCCCGGACTTTGTCGCCATCTCAAACCGGTTACGAAGCGCCACTGGCTGGGAAGTCGTCGCCGTACCGGGGTTGATTCCCGATCTCGCATTCTTCAATCTCCTGGCCACTCGCCGCTTCCCGACCACGGTGTGGTTACGAAAGCCAGAGGAGTTCGATTACATCGTCGAACCTGACATCTTTCACGATTGTTTCGGACATGTGCCGCTCTTGTTCAGTCAACATTATGCCGACTATCTACAGGCATATGGAATTGGTGCACTGAAGGCGGCTCAATGCGGTCCCGAGGCGTTGATCATGATCGGGCGACTGTTCTGGTTCACCGTCGAGTTTGGTCTGATTCGAATACCAGGCGGGATGCGCGTTTTTGGTGCCGGAATTTTGTCGTCAAGTGGGGAGATCGTACATTCCATCGACAGCCTCGAGCCACGCCGACTGGATTTTGACTTGGAGCGAATCATGCGAACCGATTATCACCTCGATCGATTCCAAGACCCTTACTTCGTCATCGATAGTTTTGAGCGCCTAGTTGCCGATACTGCCCATGACTTCACACCGGTCTATGAACGCCTACGGGAGATGCCGACGATCGCCAGAGCGCTGTAGTTGCGGATAACGCACATCTATATTCATTCAGCCGACTGTGAGCGTTCCACGCATTGAAGTGTGAATGGCACAATGAAACGCATAGGTACCGGTTCTCAGCGATGGCAGACTCTCCGTAGCGCCAGCGGCAACGGTGATATTAAAATCACCATCATTCGAAGTCACGGTATGGGTAAAGCCATCACGATTCGTCACACCCACTGAGTCTGCACTCTTCACCTTTCCAGCGACGAAAAACGAAGAGCCCTCAATAATGATTTGACTAGTTGTCGTCACAGCCGGCTTGGTCGACTTTAATACAGATACTTTCCACTTCAATACTTTTGTTTTTCCAATTCGTGTACAGGTCAGAGTCACTCCAGATTTACCAGGAGTCTTGGCTCCCAACTTCGTGCACTTGTCGCCATCTCTTGCCGACGTCGATGATGCTGACACTGGCTGAGTGAATACAGAAGCAAGAACTAACGCTCCCGCGACAAATAAACTTGCGGTGCGCCGAGATACGGCCGAATTCCTCATATGACCGTGAGCGTTCCAATCATTGAAGTGTGAATCTTGCAATGAAATGCGTACGTGCCGGGAGTGAGCGTCGGCAGACTCGCATCTGATCCGCCATCTACGGTGACGTCAAAGGCACCGTCATCCGAAGTCACAGTGTGGGTAAAGCCATCAAGATTCGTCACACTTAGTGCATCAGTACTCTTCACATCGCCAGCGACCAAAAACGCAGAGCCCTCAATTACGATTTGACTTGTCGTAGCAGATGTTGCAACCGAAGTGTCTTCCGTTTTCCCATAGATCCCGTAATCGGATGTCGCGTCGGTAATTGACGACCCAGATGACGAAGATGAGCCGCACCCAAACAACAATGCAGCCGCCACACCGATTCCGATCGTGATCCTTGCGCGTGAATCGATAATTTTCATAACCAATGAACGTACGGTGTATTCGGCACCTAAGCAAGGCAGGGGCTATGGTCATCGTCTGGATCAACGATGACCGCCATTACTGTGACTTTGCTCGGGACCGGTAGTCCGCTACCCGATCCCAACCGGGCGAGACCATCAACTCTCGTCAAGGCCGAATGGATAGACATCGCTGCGCGACACTTTGCGGGCGAGATCATCGCCGGACCAGATCTAACTTCGATCGATTGCTAATTTGCCGGCTGGAGCGCTCCATAGCCGCCGATGACATCGCTCACATCGACAAATCCTTCAGATTGCAAAGCGCTGGTGGCGATTGACGATCGAACGCCACTTTCGCAGTACACCACGATTGGCTGGTCTTTGCGAAGGTTGTCAAGTTGAGTAACCAATTGCGGTAGCGGCAGTAACTTGGCTCCGGGCACAACACCGAGCTCGGTTTCGCTAGGTAAACGCACGTCGATCAATTGAAGATTCGACACCGACGCGCGGCACTCATTGAATTCGGGAACTGTCAACCGAGAACTTCGGCTCACCACTTGTGGATTTTCATGAAAGACAGAAAGCGGTTCATGAAGAGCGCCGATTACTCGATCAAAGCCGATGCGTGCCAGTCGCACTCGAGCGTCGCACTCGGTTCCAACGGCACACACCAGCACAATGTCACTGTCACTTCTGATCACTTCACCTGCATACTCAGCAAATCTTCCAGCAAGTGGAACATTTATTGATCGCTCCAGGTGGGCAACCTCAAATTCGACAGCGTCCCGGGTGTCAAGGACCTTCGCCCCTCGTGCCATCGCCTGCAACACCTCGTCAAGCGAAAGCGACGCCGGGCACTCAGATTCATCAAGCAGTGGTCGGTCCACTTTGTTTCGCATTGCGCTGAATGAAAAATAAAGTGGCGCCACCGATTGACCTTGAGTAACGGCTTCAACAAATTCGATTCTTGTCATTGGTGCGAGGGCATAATTGGTCGCTCGCTGTACGCCAATTGTTGACTCTGTTTCGTTGGACAACTTCTTGCCACACGATGACCCCGCACCGTGAGCCGGAAAGACACGAGTGGCATCGGGAAGAACCAGTAATTTGCTGTGCAACGAGTCGTACAGCTGCGAGGCGAGTTCGTCGGCGCTGACGCCCACCGAGGTGAGTAGGTCTGGTCGACCGACATCACCGATGAACAGTGTGTCACCAGTGAGTACCCCATATGGCACTGAGTCGTTCGGATGTTCTTTCACCACGATGCTGATCGACTCCGGCGTATGACCTGGCGTGGCAAGAATCTGCAACACGACTTCACCGAGGCTGAGAATTTGCCCGTCGGCGAGGAGCTCAACGGCAAATTCAGGTTTCGCAGCCTCGCCGTACGAAATCACGGCGCCGGTGGCATGTGCCAATTCAAGGTGGCCGGAGAGAAAGTCGGCATGAAAATGGGTTTCGATCACGCGCTCAACGGCAAGCCCAAACTCTTGGGCATCGGTGAGGTAGCCGGAGATATCGCGCTGCGGATCAACGACTACAGCACGACCGGTGTGTTCATCTCCGATGAGATACGAGGCATGCGATAAACACGCCAAGTAATACTGACGGAAAATCATGTGTGCTCCTCGTTCACGTCCAAACTATCGTCCCAAGAGTGACTCCGTCTAAAGTGATTACATGCGAATTTTGGTGGTCACCGCTCATCCCGATGATGTCGACTTTGGTGCTGGTGGCGCCGTCGCGACATGGACGCGCGAAGGTCACGAGGTCGTGTACTGCCTCGTGACCGACGGTCAGGCCGGTGGCTTTGACAACTCGATTCATCGCGACCTCATGACAGCCATCAGACGCCGCGAACAAACTGAAGCGGCAGCAATTCTTGGTGTCACCGAACTGCATTTTCTTGGCTTTCCGGACGGGGCGGTTGTCGCCGACCTCAACTTGCGACGCGAAATCAGTGCCGTAATTCGAAAGGTGAGACCAGACCGTGTGGTGACACAGTCTCCCGAGCGCAGATACGACCGCATTTACGCTAGCCATCCGGATCACTTGGCAACAGGTGAAGCGACATTGTGCGCCGTTTACCCAGATGCGCGTAATGAATTCGCATTTCCTGAACTGATGAGTGAACGTGACTTGATTCCACATTCGGCACCAGAATTGTGGATCATGGGAGGGCCAAACCCAAAAACTTTTGTTGACACCACCGATGTTTTTGACCTGAAAATGCAAGCGCTGCTCTGTCACAAGAGTCAACACCAAGACTCATCGGGATTACCAGAGCGAATGAGATTGTGGGGCGCCCAAATCGCGGCACTGGGTGGACTTCCTGCAGGTCGACTGGCCGAGGCCTTCCTCGCTGTGGATACCGCCTAGCGCAAAATCACACGATTATGCGGGCGCAGTGGTAGTTGTCTCTGGCTCTGCGGGCGGCACCGTCGTTTCCACCGGTGGCAGAGTTTCCGGTGGAATGGTTGTAGTGTCCACCACCGTTGTTTCGGGGATGGTGTCGACCGGAGCCGGAGCTGGTGTCGTGGTAGTCGTGGTCACGAATACGAAATCCACACCTGGGTAGAGAACCGTGCGGGTCGGATTGTCAGGCTGTGGCTGAGTTAGCCAAACCGCAAACGACACGAGAAAGATCACGAGAGCCCCAATTGTTGAGTTGCGGGGTCGTCGCCACGTCATAACACATCACCGCCATCGAGACCCTTGATCACAACGTACGTGTCGCGCAACTCTTGGGCAATACGCCGACGCAACTCCCGCTCCACCTTCCACTGCTGTACGGGAAGCGATCGACCGGAAACTCGGACTTCAACATTTTCTGCACCCAAGTCGTCAACGCCGGTGACACGGGGAACTTCAAGAAGCAATGGCACAAACTTGGGATCAAGTCCGATCTGCTCGCAGACCACATCAATCCGAGTGATAGCGGCTTCGATGTCGCTATTGCGAGGCAAGGGAACAGAAACGAGTACCCGCGACCAGTCACGTGACATGTTGACGTTGTGGCGCAGTTCGCCATTGGCGATGCTTACCAAGTCACCATCAAATGTCCGCAACTTCGTCACCCGCAGGGTCACTTCTTCGACTCGACCTTCCACCCAACCAACTGACAAAAGTGGACCGACACGGACGATGTCACCCACACCAAATTGTCGCTCGGAGATGATGTACACGCCGGCAATGATGTCGCCGACGATTTGTTGAGCACCAAATCCGAGACCGGCTCCGGCGATTGAACCAAGCAGTACTAGTGCCGACGACGGCAACTGCAAACGAAGCAGCACCGATGTCGCGGCTACGGCGATGATGCAAAAGTTGAGACCCCAACGGACGGCGCCATACAATGCTGCTCGGTGGGCGCCATAGCTGGCGGCAGTCAAATCACCCGTATCGCCGTGCTGGATGCGCAATCGCGCAATTTGTTGTTCGGCGATAAACAAAATGGCACGCATCGCAACATACGAGCCAGAGATGATCATCACGATGATGACGAAGTCGCCGCGCAACCACGTTGACACTTGGTCTTTGCCAGTGGAGGCGGCGAGAACGATCGAATACATCATCACCACAACTTTACGAGACGCAGACGGATTTCCATGATTCTACGTATGCGGTGGCGTAACAAGTCGTGCGTCGGCGGTGAAAGCACCTGGATTCGCTACTGCGTGTGGTCGCCTGCTTGGGCTTTGGAACCCTTATGTGGCAACTAACCAGTCGTCGTAGTTGTTGCGATGGCTGTCGTAGTAGGCGGGATGGTAGTCGTAGTAGGCGGGATGGTAGTCGTGCTGGTCGTCGTAGTCGGCACGACGATCACCGTCACTGAAGACGAGACAGCCTGTGCTGGTGCGAACTGCCCAGTACCAGCCTGCGTTGCCGTGAGCGTACACTGACCGGCTCCGATGATTGACACTGTGATTCCATCTACCGAGCAGACGCTAGACGAGTCGGATGACACGGTAACCGCAAGACCAGAAGTTGACGTTGCCGTAACAGTGAATGTTCCATCAGTTTCAAGGACAGATTCCGGGGCAAGGAAAGTGATCACCTGAGCCCGACCAAGATATCTGCGTGCATCAATCTTCGCCGCGAGAAAGGCGGCGCGAGACTCTTCCTTGCCTGCGTCTCGTGCCACTTTGGCGGCGGCAATCGCAGCCTCACGAGTGGCTGAATCAGAAATCTTCATGGCGGTGAGGATTGCGGTTCGATAATCCACGTCAATCGCTCGCTTGTTCTGCTCATACATTGCCTCGGCAGAATTTTTCAGCGATTCGTAGACGCTCTCTGCCCATTCGTCCGCTGCCTTCAACTGCAACCTCTGAAGACTCTTCAGCAAGGAGCGAAGCGACCTTCCATCCGACGCGGATGTGGCTCGAGCAATGCGATCCCTGATTGCATCCACCTTGTCGGAGAGAAGATCAAATTTATCTTCGGCCAACTCCAACTCATCAAGAGCATTCTCGGCTTTCTCGGCAGCCTCGAGCGCTTCCTTCGTCGATATCAGGGCGGCCTCTCGTGCTTCCTTCGCCAACGTCAGGGCAGCCTCGCGCGCTTCCTTGGCGGCTTCTTCAGGGGACTTTTCGCGTGCTGCCTTCGCAATTTTTTCAGCGGCCTCACGGGCAGCCTTCTCGGTTTTCTCGGCAGCCTCGCGCGCTTCTTTCGCTGCCTTCTGAGCAGCCTCGCGCGCTTCCTTCACCGCTTTTTCGCCTGCTTCGCGTGCATCCTTTGCGGCTTCACGGGCCTCCTTGGCCGCTTTCTGAGCAGAATCCACCTCTTTGTCGGCAGCCTCTGCAGCTTCCTTGGCCGCTTTCTCGGCAGCCTCGCGCGCTTCCTTCACCGCTTTTTCGGCAGCCTCGCGTGCTTCTTTCGCTGCCTTCTGAGCAGCCTCGCGCGCTTCCTTCACCGCTTTTTCGC
>CAYHCC010000015.1:6686-7959 GCA_964355165.1 uncultured Acidimicrobium sp. | reverse complement strand
CTTCGCGTGCATCCTTTGCGGCTTCACGGGCCTCCTTGGCCGCTTTCTGAGCAGACTCCACCACTTTGTCGGCAGCCTCTGCAGCTTCCTTGGCCGCTTTCTCGGCAGCCTCGGTAGCTTTCTTCGCATCTTCCGCAGCGACCTTGGCAGCCTCGTCATCACTGTCGCTCGGACGCACGAATCGCGGCGGTGATTCGACTACACGCGTACCCAACGCTGACACGGATGCAGTTCCCGGTCCCAAAAGTGCAATACACACGGTGCCGACGATCAGCAACAGTCGCCACGAACGAACACGGCAAAGGAATTTGGATGTGATGTGGGCAAATGATGTTTTCATGAGACTCAACCTAGGGAACGGTGAGTAAAGACCGATCCAAGCGAAGTCCAAGATTCATCCAATTTTCCGATGCACTTGTGCCTCTTGGGCCACAATGCAACCGCTGAATCTTTCAGCAGCACTGACAAAACTGAACTCGTGGAACTTCACGGATCGTGGCGAACAAAGCACAACCTAAAATCGCCACTGTGAGGTGTTAAAGCACAGAATACGCCTCAACACTTTGCACCGTCAATGTTTTGTGGAGAGAATTACTACCCTGTGATTCGCACTATTGGCGACGTCCATTTGGCGAGTCGCTTACCGTTTGTGTTCGTCGCAATGATTCCGATTCGATATGCACCGACCGCGAGGTTCGTAAACTTCCGAATTCCGATTGAACCCTTGGCCCTGACGGTGATCGTCTTCGTGATTGCCGAAGCGCCATTCACCGGTCGAATCACGACCTGGTAACTCGCGATGCGTGCGGAGTTCACCAACATCGAACTTTGAACCGCTAGAGTCATCGTTTTGCCACTAACTGCGATTTCAATATCTGATGCAACTCGAAGCAACGGTGGCGTGCCGAGTGAAATTGGCTGACCTACCGCAGCTTTGAGGATAAGTTCGGGAATCGAGGGAACTGTGACAGTTGGGACTGCAACATAGGTGAACCCGCCGGTACTCGTGATCGAGCCACCGGGTGCCGTCAACACAATGTTTACTGCTCCAGCGGCATGCGCAGGCGTGGCAACCGTGAGAGATGTTGCGGTCACATTTGTCACTGACCCAGCCGTGCCATCAAACGTGACCGAAGTTGTACCCGTCAAACTGGTGCCCGTGAGCGTCACCGATGTCCCACCAGCCACCGGACCAGACGAAGGACTCACCGATGAAATAGTTGGGACTGCAACATAGGTGAACCCGCCGGTACTCGTGATCGAGCCACCGGGT
>CAYHCC010000015.1:0-6586 GCA_964355165.1 uncultured Acidimicrobium sp. | reverse complement strand
GTGAGCGTCACCGATGTCCCACCAGCCACCGGACCAGACGAAGGACTCACCGATGTAATAACCATTGTGGTATAGATGTCGATTGCTCTGTTGGCCCCAAGCGAACCGGCTGCCCCTGGTGCCGCCAAAGTCAACACCGCGTTGTTAAGCGCCACGTCTCGGATCGTGGCACCATTCAATGCCAGCGAAGTTGTTGCAACATAATCAAGATCTGCCGATGCGTCACCGGCTTGCACCGTGTAATTAAACGTCAAAACAGTCGTCCCCGAACCGGACGTGTAGTTCACCACCCGATCCGTTGTCCCGGTTTCCAACGTCAATTGTGGTGTAGCAACAGCCACCGTCACCGCCTCAGAAAATGTGACCAGAATCGAGACCACATTCCCAGTCGTGTATGTACCGTTCGCCGACGACGAGACACCTGTCACCGTCGGCGCAGTGGTATCAATAACAATTGCTTGGTTGTCGCTAATCGAATTGAGTGCCCCGGGTGTCGCCAACGTCAACACCGCCTGGTCAACCGTAGTCACCGAGTTGGAGATCGTGCCACCATTCAACGTAAGTGCAGTTGTTGACAAATAATCAAGATCCGCCGACGTATCACCGGCTTGCACCGTGTAATTAAACGTCAAAACAGTCGTCCCCGAACCGGACGTGTAGTTGACAAGCTGATCCGTTGTCCCGGTTTCCAATTGCAATTGTGGTGTACCAGTCACCGTCGCGTTCTGAGTAAACGTGACCTGAATCGACACCACATCCCCAGCCTTGTACGCACCGTTCGTCGTCGACGACGACACACCAGACACTGACAAGGCCAGGGCACTCACCGGAGAAATAGGTCCCGACACGACTGCGATCGCCGTCATCAACACGGTAATTATCGCAAGCGACATCCGTCGCATAAAGAATGATGTGGAGATTTTCATTAGTTGTCCCTGCCTTCGTTCGATGAGTTCATGTCGCTCACCGTACGATTGGCTCTTCTAAGGGAAGTCCAATGGACGACCAAGGTTTGCCCAATGCACAACCAAGATCTGTCCAATGCACGTCCAAGGTTTGTCTAAGAGTTGTTGTCGACACCGGCGATCGAGATAGTCAGATGGGTGATTGCAACTTCTAGATGCCTTGCGCCGATGCTCGTGGCACCCGAACCACCGCATCAATGCCACCCTGTGGCGACTTTCTTAACTCAACACCAAAGTTGCTCGCATTGGCCAACTGCGAGACGATGGCGAGTCCGAGTCCACTTCCGAAACGCCGATTCGAATGCTCATCGCCACGCCAGAATCGGTCGAATGCTCGCAATCGTTGTTCATCGGAGAGTCCCGGACCTTCGTCGCGAACGACAATTTCAACAACATCATTTCCAACGTCAGCCGTCACCCGAACTGTTGACCCAACGGGTGATACTTCAAGCGCGTTATCGAGGTAATTATCAAGGATCTCACCCAAGGCCATCGCGCTTCCGAGGCCGTACTCACCTGTAGTGATGTCAACAATCAGTCCAACGCCCCTCTCCTCGGCCAACGATGACCACTGCTCCACCCGTTCGGTCACACATTCTGCGATGCGCAGTGCTTCAATTGGGAGTGTCGCGCCCTCGGCGCGAGCAAGTTGGAGCAATTGTTCGATAAGACGCGACAAGCGTTCCGTTTCAGACAGAGCTTCGTCCAAATGATTGCGAGCCTCACGTGGATTGCTCTCCACCAAATCGCTCGCCTGTTCAAGACGTAGACGAAGAGCGGTAAGCGGCGTTCGCAATTGATGTGATGCGTCGCCGGCGAACGAACGTTGTTGATCAATCATTCGAACCAAGCGTCTTGCCATTACGTTGAACGAGGATGCAAGTTTACGTGTTTCCGGTGGACCTGATTCTTGCGCAATCGCATCTAAGTCGCCGTCGGTAAATCTCTCGGTTGTTTGGCGCAAACCATCAAGTGATCGGGTCACAAAACGTGCGAACAACAACGCCACCATGACGGCCGCTGCAATAGATATGGCTGCCGTCAAGAGAATTCCGCGCAGATAGTCGTTAACTCGGGCATCAACAACACTCTTTGGATACGTGATGCGAACGACACCAAGTATGGCGGTACCAGAGAGCACTGGTACCGCCACGTACATGAGATCGCCGCCTAAGGTAGTGGACGATCTGATTCCCGAGGTGGGGGTCCCGAGCAAGGCCGTTGCAATTTCGGGACGGCCGACATAATCATCCCCCACCGACTTGGTCGGGTCATTGCTTGCAGCCAGGTACCCCTTGTCGTCAACCACCACAACCGTTTCATCAATTTGACGTGCATAGTCACTCAATACTGTCGATATTTCACGAGTTCGGACTGCGCCCATAAGACCCATCAGCGGGGTCACTCGCCCACCAATGGTGAATGCATCGCGCTGGATTGTGGTGGTCAATCGATCCCGTTCAATTTGTGCCAAGTGCACCGACAATGGAACATCATTGGCAATAAGCACAATTACAACCAGACCAACCATGACTGCCAACAACCGATTCTTCATTCGGGTGATTCCAATCGAAAGCCAACACCCCGTACCGCTTCAATCCAACGATGATCGCCAAGCTTCTTTCGCACGGACGCAACGTGTGCGTCAAGTGTCTTCGTCGGACCGTACCAATTCGTATCCCACACAGTTTCAAGAATGTCCGTACGTCGGTGAACGATTCCTGGATGCTGGGCCAGATGCACCAGTAGATCGAATTCCTTTGTTGTCAACACGAGTTCTTGGTTGTCAAGTAAGGCCCGTCGAGTCGATTTATCGATGTGGAGCGACCCGACAATGATCGATGAACCTTCTGTCGCATCAGGAACACCGACACGTCGAGTAACGGCTCGAATACGGGCCACAAGTTCTCGCAGACCGAATGGTTTGGTGACATAGTCATCGGCACCAATGTCTAGGCCAAAGACACGATCTAATTCCTCGTCGCGTGCCGTCAACATGATCACTGGAACCTGACTCGTCGCCCGAAGACGGCGACACACTTCAAAGCCGTCGATGTCAGGTAAGCCGACATCGAGCAACACAACATCTGGCAACTCGGCACGAAGTGCATCTTCACCCCCTCGGACTCGCCGCACGATCATTCCGAAGGATTGAAGTCCGGCAGCGAGCGACGATGCGATGGCGTCGTCATCTTCGACGAGCAAAACATCCATGGCTCCATTGTTGCCGCCTGACGTGACGAATGTCGCCTGATGGGTTCGAATCGTGATGAAATTGCCAATTCTTGGACAAATCTTGGAAAACCTTGAGACGTCCCGCAGATGAGTCGCCCATACAGTGTTAGATATGAAGACGTCACTGGCCACAACGCTTTCAATAGTTGGGGTTCTTGCCACAGGCGGAGTCACCTTGGCCGTGAACACCACGGTGCATGATTCGACCCTGTCATCGGTAGAGAGACCGTCACCGCTGACTTCGGTTGATTCGACAGTCCCACTAGTAGCCGCGCCAATTACGACGGCGACGACCGTCGTGTCCGCGTCAGTTCAATCTGCATACGATGTTCAGGGTGTCGGGATTGTCACGGTCGAACAGAATGCCACGAGCCTTACTGTCGTCTCGGTGAATCCGGTTTCAGGATGGCATTACCAAGTTATGAACGTACAGGCGACCAGCGCCGAAATCACATTTACAAACGGTACGCAACGGGTGAAGTTCAACGCCGAACTCCTCAATAACCAAATTGTCACAGCAGTGCAAGCAACCGATACATCAGTTGCATCGAAGTCCAACGGCGACAACGACGAAGACAACGACGAAGACGACGACGAAGACGACGACGAAGACGACGACGAAGACGACGATGCCTAGCCGTCGCTCACATTCAATTCCCGACAAACACCCGGCGCGCAGTGCCCGTGTGCTCACTACGGGTATTTCAATCGCGTCGGTACTAGGCCTAACCTCCGCGTACTCAATTACTGCACAGCAGACCTCCCCTGCATTAGGCAATGAGCCAATCGCACCAACACTCAATGTTGCTCAAAGCGTTACACCACTCGCTAACGAACCCACAATTGCGCCGACTCAACCGGCACCTGCCACTCCGGCACCGATAGCTGCGCTGACTCAACCGGGTCCAGTCGCTCAGTCAACCCCAGCCGTAGCCCCGATTACGATCATGGTTCTCGCGCCGAATCTGCCTGCCACGCGCAGTAGTGGATCTAAATAACTCAACGCGACATGTGTTTCCCGTCATGGGAAACACAGCCGAAGTCACCATCGTCGGAGGTGACAGCGATTCTCAGGAATTCGCTGAACGACGACTGCAAACCCTTGAGCAACGGTGGAGTCGGTTCATTCCGACAAGCGACATTTCTCGGCTCAACATTTCGCGTGGTGAGCCAACACATGTTCATCGGGACACAGTCACCCTGGTTCAGTATCTCGTTGGCGCTCACCAACACACCAACGGATACTTTGATCCAACATTGCTCCCCGCTCTTGTCGACCTCGGGTATGGCGCCTCAATGACCGACTCGTCAATGTCCACAATGTTGCCATCAAATCCTCCTTCGCTCTGTGAGCCGATCTCTCTAACACACATAGACCATGCAAGTTGTCGCGTGCGGTTGCCTTCCGGAATCACTCTCGATCCCGGTGGTCTTGGAAAGGGCCTCGCAGCCGACATCGTTGTCACCGAATTGGCTGAAGCCGGCGCTCAGGGAGCCTGCGTCAACATCGGCGGCGACCTTCGCTGTATGGGAATCGGACCGAATGGTGATGCATGGAATATCGACATCGAGTCACCATTTGATGCTGCCACAACGATTGCAGAGTTGACTTTATACAACGGCGGAGTTTCGACTTCATCAACTCGCGCCAAGCGCTGGCACACATCACGCGGCGAGTTCCACCATCTGTTGTCTCCGACGACACGCACGCCACTTCCAGAAAATGCTGCCACACCGGTTCAGGTCACGGTAATTGGTGCGGAAGCTGTATGGGCAGAAATATTTGCGACGGCAATTCTCGTTGCCGGAACCGCCGAAGGGTTGGCACTCGTTCAACAGTCGCACCTCGCCGCACTGGTAATCTTGAATAGTGGCGACGTTGTTGCCAATGCCCACTGGAAAGAATTTCTGCGATGCTAAATCCACAGATTTGGTGGTATCTCACCCGAGCATCAGGGATCGTGGCATGGGTTTTGCTCACCGCATCGACACTCTGGGGTATATTGCTCTCTACCCGACTGCTCAAACCATACGATCGACCGGCATGGTTACTGGACTTGCACCGCTGGTTGGGCTCACTCACTATTCTCATTATCGGTTTGCACCTAGCGGCACTCGTTGCCGATAGTTACGTACATTTTGGCGTTGCCGACCTGCTCGTACCAATGGCTACAAGTTGGAAACCCCTCGCAGTTGCATGGGGCATCATCGCCATGTACCTGCTCGTCGTGGTGCAGGTATCTTCTCTGTTAATGAAAACACTGCCGAAGAAACTTTGGCGTGGAATTCACCTCACCAGTTATGCCGTGTTCGTGAGCGTGTCTATACATTCACTGACTGCGGGTACCGACAAGGGTGTCGCGCTCTTTCAAGCACTTGCCGTGGCACTCGTCACGTTGATGGTCGCTTTCACGGCGGTCCGACTGATGTATACCGGCAAACCCCGAACTCGCCAGGTACTTCCGGCACCTCCAGGGGACTAGTCGCGCCGAGTTCTTTACGATTCTTAAACTTGGCATGATGAGTTCTTGACGGACTCAAATTTTGGTGAAATTGGCATTTCTTAGACAAATCTTGGATGTTCCTGAGACATCCTCCAGATCAGTCGCCCATAAGGTAGGGGGCGTGAAGGCATCGCTTGTAACAACGCTTTCCGTCGTTGGCATACTCGCCACAAGCGGAGCCGCCCTTGCAGCGAACACCAAGGTGCTTGACTCAGTCATTTCATCGGTACAAGACTCATTGACGCTGGCGGAGGCGATCGAGCCGTTTGAGGATCAGTCAATTGAATTGGCCAACACAGGCGGAGTCGTTGCAGTGGACACTACGGTGCTTGACTCACCCGCGTCGTCGGTGCCGACAGACACGAGCGTGCCAGTTACCGATCTGTTAGTTGGTTCGACCACGTCGGTTGTAGCGGCGGTGACCTCGGCGACGACTATTGCACCCACACCGGGGGCGACTATTGCACCCACACCGGGGACGACCGTTGCACCCACACCAGGGGCGACTGTTGCACCCACACCGGGGACGACCGTTGCACCAGCATCAGTTCAGTCGGCTTATAACATTCCAGGTGTCGGGATCATCACTCTCAAACAGGATGCCACTAGTCTCAAAATTCTCTCGGTGAATCCTGTTTCTGGATGGACATATAAAGCCGAGAACACGCATGCGACGCGTGTCGAAGTTGAATTCGAAACCGGCCACAAGAGTGTGAAGTTTCGCGCCGAACTGCTTAACGGTCGCGTGGTCGTGGCAGTAAGCGTAGATGATGAGGTCGCCAACGACGAGGCGTTTGAGGCTGCCGCAAAAGCGGAAAAGGAAGCGTTTGAGGCTGCCGCAAAAGCGGAGAAGGAAGCGTTTGAGGCTGCCGCAAAAGCGGA
>CAYHCC010000014.1:0-25121 GCA_964355165.1 uncultured Acidimicrobium sp. | reverse complement strand
CAGGCCGTCGAGTTCGACGTGGCTCCTGGTCGCAAGGGCGAAGAAGCCCAGAACGTAAGGATCGTCTGAGGCAACCCTCAATTTGACGTACCTGCGCAACTCGCGCAGTTCTTAAGAAAATCCGGCACGACGGCGATTTCGCCAGACTGCCGGATTTTCTATTTCGCTAATTCAATGCTTAGCGCGCTGGATCAATAGGTGTAGCGAGACCGCACACGGCCTCAATTTGCTCGGCAATCGCCAGACACCGTAGATCGGTGTAACGCGCACCGATAACTTGGACACCGGCCGGCATGCCACCAGCCATACCGGCGGGGACGACGACGCACGGCACGCCAAGCAGGTTGCCTGGCAAAACTGGTCGCAATAACTCAAAGGTGTCCTGAGCCCCTTGGGCACTTGCAATGTCCGCATCGAACACAAACGGAGGCTGCGTCCACACCGGCGAAAGCAGAACGTCATACTGCTGAAACCACAGTGACCAACGCCGACCGATGCCATTGCGGGTGAGTTGTGAGTTTGCCCACGTCGCCATGTCCACATCGGGCAACACTTCACGCGCCAGACTGAGAAACTTCATTCCACCGGTGCCAAGCACTGCTTCAAGCAGCGGCCACTGCAAGATCAGTTCTCCATTTAGTTGTATCGACCACGTGGCACACGCCAATTCGAAATCGGGCGGAATTGCATTGATTACGTCGTGCCCTGCCATTGCAAGTGCATCGGCGGCCCGGCGAACTACCGCTGCGATTTCTGGGTGTGTGGATCCACCCGGCGGTTCAGCCATGACCGCAACACGCAATTTCTCCCCCACACGAAGGTCGGTGAGGTTCACTGGAACGCTCACTGGGTCGCGTGGATGGGCACCAGCCACAACCGTGAAGCCGGCTCGAACATCGGCAATCCGTCGCGCCATGACACCTTGATTGAGCATCAACTGGGCACTCAGACCAATGTCTTCGATCGGAAACATTTGCGCATCTGGGATGACACCGGTGGAAGGCTTAATGGAAGCGATACCGCAGCAGTGGGCAGGGTTGCGCAATGACCCACCGATGTCGTTACCAAGACCCAGTGGGCTCATCCCGGTGGCCAGTGCGACACCCTCGCCGCCACTTGAACCCCCCGCCGTGCGATCCAATTTCCAAGGATTCTTTGTGCGACCATACAACGTCGAATCCGTGTGGACCCGAAGCCCCAGGTCGGGAAGATTCGTCCGTCCAATTGGTATCGCTCCCGCCGCACGCATCCGCTCAACTACCGGCGCATCCAGTTGTGGAATCGCTTCGGCAAGTGCAGGTACACCCTGAGTGGTTGGCAGTCCCGCAATATCGATGTTTTCTTTTACGGTAATCGGTACACCATGAAGCGCACCGAGGATATCGCCGCGGGCGATTGCCGCATCGGCCTCAGTTGCAGCGGCCCGCGCTTGATCAGCAAGCACACGCACGACTGCATTCACCTGCGGATTCACCTCAGCAATTCGGTCGAGATGAGCCTCGATAACTTCTCGACTTGACACTCGGCGCTCGCGAATATCGCCCGCAAGTTCGAGCGCCGATTTGCGCCACAGTTCACCAGACATACGTCTCCCATCTCTTGGCATGCGACCATGCACCTTCGGGTCAACGATAGTGGCTAGGCCATTGGCGGAAATTACTCGGGACTATTCGACAATGAGCGCTGTCACCATATAACGCATTCCAGTGGGTGTTTCGGCATGGGTCAGGATGTGACAGTGCCATGCCCATACACCTGGATCTTGGGCCGTGTACACCACGGTCCAACGTTCACCCGGCGCAACATTGATGGTGTCGGCCCAATACGGCGACTCCAGCATCACACCATCACGAGCGACAATCAGACCTGACGGCTGGTGCAAGTGCATTGGGTGGGTCATGGATCCTTCATTGAAATAATGCACCACCATCGACTCGCCTAATTTCAATGAGTATGGTGCAGTGGCCGGGAATGATTTGCCATTTAGTGACAAACCGATCGTTCCAGAATCGTTGAGCACCATCACCACTTCCTGCTCGGCATCTCCATCCGTATCTGGAACCCGACTTCCCGCGGCCTGCATCGCTGCTGTCTTCCAGTCGCCGATGAGCAATGCTCCAGCCAATCCATTAGGCACTTGGACCTGAGCATTGTGGTGTGAGTGGTACATACCGACACTCGGTTCGAGTGCCGTGAACTCATAGGTAAAGGTGGTGCCCGGCGTAATTGGATCTTGGGTATACGGATCCACTCCGTCCATCGCATTGGGAACACGAACACCGTGGAAGTGCAATGTCTTTGATTCTGGTAATTCGTTTTTCAACACGATCCGCACGTTGTCACCAACGTTCACTTTCAGAATTGGGCCAGGGATTTCACCGTTATACGCCCAGCCGTCGACGAATTTTCCTGACTCAACTTCCCACTTGATTATCGAGGCGGTGAGATGAAACTCCTTGAAACCATCTGCGCTCAGAATCGGCTCCAAGATGCTGTTACCTGTACCAGTCGTTGCCTCTGGGAACTTCTTGGCCACTTCGAGCATCAGTGCATCCATCTCCTGCCACGTCATCGCAGTTTGATCCGAGTTGGTGACATTTCCCGATGGTGACGCAACGCCAAGTGGCGCATCGGTGCTCACCTTCAGACTCGACACCATTCCAGATGCTTCGTGTCCGGACACTTCGCAGAGCACTTTGAAGGTGCCCTCACTTGGAATATCAACGACCAGGGTCGCAGTTTCACTGCTGTTGATCATCGGTGAACTCTTGCCCAATTCCGGAAGTCTAAAGTTGTGAGCGACTGTTCCGCCATTATGAATCGTGAACGTCACCTTGCCCGGAGGCACAACTGCCGGAATCATTGTCACCACATACTCGCTGAGATTCACATGAACTGCGGTCTCAACCGATGCTGACGACGTCGAATCCGACTCAGAATTAACAATTGAAACGATTCCGACTGCGCCAAGCACGACGATACTCATGCTCATCGCTACCAGCATGAGACCGATCATGACCTTTGCCCACACTGCATCGTTTCGGTCTTATTGTTCACTATCCACGAATCGGATCTTTCCGGTTAATCGCCCGACCAAAGTCTCACAATATAAGTAGATTTAGGCTAAATTAACCGCCGGCGTGAAGTGCGAACAAGCGATGTAAGGCTTACCGAACACAATTGTCAAAACGCACTCGTTGCACAGAAATATCGTGGTGTTGGATGTCACCTAGCCAAATGCGCGAATTGCTCGAACACGAAACGGACGCTGTGCTCCTAATTTGTTGGCTGATAATGTCTTCACTCGATCAAACTGTTGGCCATCGGTGAAGTACTCCGTCCACGTATTCTGAAGATCGTACTCAGATGAAGTCCAGTAGTAGCCCTTGTCAAAGCCGCCAATTGGAGAATCGAGCGCCTTCAAATTATTGAAAACGAGATCAAGTTCGTCTTTAGATGGCAAGAACCAATCATCGGCTTGACGACACACCAGGCCTTGGGCAAAGAGGGCCGCATACATGAATCTTGTTCGGTACCGGCTGACGATCAAATCGGTATTCGCCTTGCCAGCGCCAAGGGCCTTGGCCAATACTCGTTTCTCTGCTGCGGTGAACCCGCGAACATCATTTACATACAACGGCGGAATTACTGCTGCATTTGGTTTCCATGCCAATTTCACTCCCTCACAATCGGCTGGCGCAACTTCCAGATATCGACCCCAATTTTTGTGCTTACCGGCATCATAAAAGACGATGCCTCCACCCGGGCCAACGTCACCGATTGCATAGTCGCCACCAAAGTCGGTGATTGGTGTGCCGCTTCCGTTGGGAAATGCCCGGATTGGCGTAGCAATGAGCGGCATCGGCGGAAATGATCCGCCATGTTGTCGAGTAAACATCGATGTCTTGTTACCGGTCAAGCCTGGGATGATTCCATTGGCATCAGTGAATTGAGTCCCGTCTACGAACAATTGAAACCACGCAAATGAGTTGCTCGCTTCGGACGATGTCCACATCGCCGACTGCGTGAATCTGCGTTTGAAGTTTAATGATGCGGTCGCGTTTGCTGAACTCCGTCCACCAAGCTTGAGATAGGTGTAGAGCACATCGGCTTCGTCTTTCGAGGGCAAGTACCAATCAGATTTTGGCGAAACAACCCTGCTACCGACTCTGGCCGCGAAGTTTCCGGTTTGACCGTATGCGTTGATAATCGCCGCGGTGTTGCTCTTTCCCGAACCGATGGCTTTGCTCAACACCCGTTGACGTAGAACCGAAACGCCTCCGACTGGAGTTGGAAACACCGGCACAAACGCCAAATCATCTGGACTCCATGGCACCCGCCATTGGATCCCGCCTTTGAACTCGAGATATTGACCCCACCATTTCAGTTCCCCAGCATCGTAGAAAACGATTCCGCCACCAGGACCGACATCACCAATTCTACACGGTCCGTTATCACTGCACGATGCCGCCGAGACCGGCGGTGCTCCGACAACAAGCGTGCTCGTCATACACAAGATGACAACGAGGAATCCAGATACTGATCGGCGCACCGTTTTAACTCAATCCGTAGCGCAACACCCGGTGTCCGAATTTTCGTTCGCCAACCCACAAATAACCATTAGCCACCCACAGTGACGCGGGCCACCTCATTTCGGTGGCCGAATGGGCCGGCGTCTTGTCGGTCGACGATGTGGCGCCCAGATACGCATCAGGGAGGCCGCCGGCCAATGCCGATGACACATTGTTCCACACCAACACTCGGTGGAACGACGTGTCAGCAACATAGAGAACCCCGTTCGATACAAGCCCATCTTGAGGCAGGTTCATTGCCAGACCCGTGACCGTTCCTGTTGCCGCAGCATTTTGCGACAGCGACGAAACCGACCACAACAACACGTGTGGCGTGTTGTAGAGACTGGTTCCGACCAGCCATGTTCCGTCGGAACGAATCCGATTCACATCTGCACTGATCGAGAAGTCCGGGCTGTCGCTCGAATCGGAAGGCAACCCGCTCCATACGTAGATCTTCTTCGCCTCTCCATCCAGGATATAAAAATATTTACTGTCGGCCGCAACCCGCAGAGCGCCACCAAGTGTGACATTGCCGATCGAATCCTTGATATTGAGTACCGGCACATCAGTAATCTTGCTTGGAATCCCGCGCCACACGACGAAAGTCTTTTCTCCGGCTGCCGCATAGAGCGGTTTACCATCGGCGGCAGTTGTTGCGGCGGACGAATCAGGTTGAAAGTCCATTCGTAAGAGTGGATTTGATGAATTCTGATTCTGCATTGACCACACCAGATCAGGCTTCGCACCATCGGTGGCAGGAATTGACTTCCAGACGTAAATACTGCGATCAAAATCACTATTGATTGCCATCGCCCCGCCCAGTGTCGCCACTTGGGGATTGGTGATCAGAAAGTTGGTTTTCAACGTGTTGAAAACCGTATTTGGCGTCGACGAATCGACTCCCGGCGAACCCAAATAGAACGAAGCGGTCGCAGTGGCCGACGGTATTCCCTTGAACACTGCAACCCGGTTGCCGTTGTACTCAGAAACATACATATAGCCATTGACGAGTTCCACGTCACCACCATCACCGCCCTCAAACGAAGTGCCTATGGCAAGTTTCGCGCCGCTTGGAAGCGAAGTCGGCGCTCCTGGATATTCCATCAGGTACTTCGACAACAGATACAGCTTTCCGGTCGACGAGTTAAACGTGCCGTGTGGCCAGGCATAGTTCGGATCCTCGGGCACGATGTCATAGGAGACCGCTGCACTGGATGACGTCGGCCAGGTAGCAAAGACATGGGCTGCAGAAGTCGAGGCACATTTCCCGTTGTGGTCACCAACGATGATGGCTGTCCCGTTGCTCGTGACCCCACGAGGAGTGCCAATACAGTTCGAGGAGTCTCCAGTCAGTGTCACATCGGCAAGTTCAGCTCCGGTGGTAGGAAAGGTATTCCAGATCTTCAGTTGGGACTTGCTCGCCAGCGATGCGACCAACTTGGTGCCATCAGACCAGACACCCCACGGCCATGCGTCAACACCCAAATCGATTGCAAAACTTGCACTCTGTCCGGTCGATGTCGGCATTGAGTTCCAAACCAGGATGCGGTTGTTATCGGTATCAACTACAAGCAACTTGCCGGTGCTCGTAACTACCGCGTCACTCGGCCAGTTGCACTGGTTGAGTCCCGAGCCACTTGTCGTTGACGTCGTGGACGATTGGCACAGCACGAAATCTGGTGGAGTCGACGAGGATGTTGGTGCCGCGTTCCAGACAAGAATTCGATTGTTTCCTCGATCTAGAAGAACCAAGTTCGTTCCATTTGATGCGAGTCCACTGGGATGGTCGAGCAACGCAGTCCCCGTGGTCGAGGCAAGTCCTGTAGTTGCCAAGTACCCAGTTGGCACCGCTGCGGCATTGATTCGATTGTACGGAGAATCCGCAAGTACCGCATAACTCGAGGCGATTTCCTTTACCGGTGACGTGGTGGTTACGGTCACGCCGGGGTTGACGATCGGAGCACCAACCGGCGGTTTCACGCGCCAGACCTTCCTCTTCCCCTCCTTCATGCAGACATACACCGTCGACTTTTTCTTCACCTTGACAGTGATTACTCGGCCCACCTTTGTGCACTTGGAGCCCGAGTTAATGGCGCCCTGCGCAACTTGTGCCTCCATCGCCAGCAAACCTGCGCACACTGCAAAAACAACGAGTAGTCGTTTCATAGATACCTTCCAGACTACCTCACCAAACGAATCTCTGGTGTCGCATCGATCGTCGATTACGCATTGACAATTGAACTTCCATTGGCAATGAGGGCGATCACACTTGCCCCGGCCGAGCACAGCGTCAGAGTCCAGGCTGCGCGATGACGTCCGGATACACCGGCAATACAAATGACGACTGCACCAGCCGCGGCCAACGCTAGGAGTAATATACGGAATCGACTTGTCGACACACTTGCCGAAGTTGCAATTACTATCGTTGATGTCGCGATGAAGAATGCTCCAAGCACGAGTGATGACATAGAGCCAAGTCGGTGCGGCATTCCGTGCACTCCGGTGGCACGATCGGTTTCAAGGTCCGGAAGCACATTCACAAAGTGGGCACCGATCCCTAGGAATGATGCCGCAATCATTGCCCATGGATGCGGCCACGGGTGCCCGGCAAGACCAAGTGTGACAAATGCCGGAAGCAGACCAAAGGCCAATACGTACGGCGCAACGCTAGCAATGGTCGATTTCAACTTGATGTTGTAGATCCACGCCGAAGCGACGGCGATCAAATGAATGGTTCCGGCTCGCCAACCGGAGAACATTGACAACGGAATGCACATGACTACCGCGACAAATGCACAAATACCGACCAACGACGCGCTTACCTGCTGAGCGACAATCGGTTTATCGGTGCGATGGGATCGCGCATCGCGCTCACGATCAAGATAATCATTGCTCCAACCGACCGACAATTGCCCGGACAGTACTGCCAGCAACACCCATACTGCTCCTCCGCCACGACCAATGGATACGGCAAGTGCCGTAGTTATTGCGGTCACCGCCAACGTCGGCTGAATATGACTCGCTCGAACCAACGGCACAAGTGACTTGATTTGAAAAACCTTGTGAGAACTCATCGTCTTGATGCCCGGAGATGCCTAAGGCGAAATCGAATTGTGTGTCCAAGTATTTGAATGCCGTATTTGACGCTGTTCACCCGTGAGATCTCTTCGCCATAAAATGTCGGAATGGAAATTTCGACAATTCGCTGTCGCGACTCAATCATCTGCAAAATGATCTGCGTGTCGAAGTCGAACGCATTGGAATTTTGGTGAAAATTCACCCCTTTGAGCGAGGCCACTCGATAAGCCCGGTAGCCACTATGCCACTCACTCAGATTCACGGCAGCGAGAAAATTCTGCAATTTGGTGAGAAATCTATTTCCAACAAACTTATAGCGAGGCATTCCGCCATGACGTGCACTGCCAGGTGCCATCATTCGCGAACCAAATACAATATCTGCATCATTGTCCAGAAGTGGCTGCAACATTTGAGGCAGATACTCGGGTGCGTACTGACCATCACCGTGTAAAAGCACGACAAGGTCGATGTCGTTTCGTATTGCCCAGTCGTAACCAAATTTCTGATTTCCACCGTAGCCGAGATTTTCGGAATGTCGTATGACCGTGATCGGTAGCGCCGATTGCTGTTGGTAATCCAACACTATCTCGTGCGTCAAGTCAGTACTTGCATCATCGCATACGATCACGGCTGAGATTTCGGAGACAAAGTTTGCCGGGATTCGATCCAACACATGTTCAAGGGTCTCTTGTGCGTTATAGGCGACGACGAGGACCGCAATGCGATAGTTCACAGCAACTCTTAATCCCAAATCTGATTAATGTCCACGTCGCACGATCCGAGATCGTAAACCGTACCCCACTCGTCGTCGAAGAGTACCTTCAACTGATCCGGCTTGTTGTCCTGAACAACAAAGGATTTGTACCACACGGCATATCGATGCTGGCACGGAACTGGACGAACGGTATCTAATTGCCACGGATCAAAGATTGGCCACACGAGCACATTTGCATACAACTGTTGGGGCGCATTACTGAACAAGCCACTTTCGGGTGGCAATGAACGGGCGTATTTGTGTATCGGAAGGTCTTGAAACCACTGCATCGACCAATGTCGCCCATCGCGACCGAACGTCGATGCATCAATGATGCTCGTTATCGTGTGCACACCCAACAGAGCCACCAGCGCACCAGAGGCAACTATTCGAACTGTTCTCTGACGCGGAAGGCCTAAATCGATGACGAGAGCGATCAGGATCACAAGCGGCATATAGAGAGGAATCATCATGCGATTATCAAATCGTCCGAGTTCCCAGTGCACAAAACGGTATACCGAGAATGCAGAGTAACCAGCAACGATGCCAAACATTATGACGAGGGTCAGCCCCTCGACCCGATTTGGCAACTCGTGTTGGCGTAACGCCCGAGCGATTATCACTCCGCTGAGCAGCACGAACAGCGCTATACAAATGAGCGCCGCCAACTTAGCAAGTCGTGGATATGACAACCAATTCACGTACACGATGGTGTCGGACGGCTTTCCGATAAGCCACTGACCAAGGGTGCCCGGCAAAGTCTTGGCGGAATCAAGCAGAGTCCCTCCGCCGGCCTGCCGAGTGCCGGTAAGCGTGCCGTCGATTCGCTTGTTGCGAAGTAGCCACCACCAAGCCGGTATGGATGAAGCAACAAGTACGAAAAAATTGAGTGCGGCGGCTCGAAAAACTCCCCGTCGTGGTAAGTCGGAAATCAAAGAGACGAATATTATTGTGACCGAAAAGACTGGCCCGACGTAGCGGAGAAAAAACAGACCCGCTAACAGTGCTGCAAGTATCGGATACTTCCACATACTTTTTGCCAATAGAGCAACAACTATGGCAAGTGCTTCCACTGCCAGAAATGGTGGTTCGCTCCAGGCCATCGAATATTGCCAAAGTAGGGCTGGACTTACGGCCACGAATGCCGTGCCCAACACAACGACCGTGCGTCGTTGTGTCGCATAACTCAAAATGATGTACGTGCAAATCACGACAACGAGTGCTGAAGCGATGTTGATCAATTCAAGCGTGACATTTGGAGTGAATCCCACCACATCACCAATAGCAATTAGGGCAGGATACCCCGGAGGGCGTACTGTCATCGGACGGCCAGTCACATCAAGCGGTCCCCGACCCGCGGCAAGATTAAATCCAGCAGCAACATAATCGGTCGAGTCCCAGCTCCATCCGACGCCAGAAAAATTCGAGCCGATGACCAGCGCAGCCGAAAGAGAACTCAACCCAACAAGCCAAATATGGCGACCGAGGCGAGCCACCAATTCGTCCATTTCAAAACGTTACTTGTTACGCCAACTCTCAAATTGCACTAACTAGTTGGAAATGCGCTAATGATTGACATTGCCCTCTGCGTATGCCTCTCCAATCAGTATTGGCAAACACTGCGGGAGATACAGTAATAAGCGCTAAAGGCTTTGGGACTACCCTCATGACATGACCAACGAAGAGCTCGTTCAAGAAGTGTGCCCGATCATCAACAACACAGGGTGGGCGTATTACTTTGCGCCTGAAACTCAGGCCAAGGGTGCTGAACTGGGACTTAATGGAATGGAATTTTATGTCATTGGTCGTGGCGGGCCGCTGGGTGATTGCGAAGGATCTGTCGTTGCCGCTGCATTCGGATACTTCAATCCGGTCATCATTGGTAAAGCATGGGATTCTGCCAAGGCCAAGATCACACCTCGCGTTGCAGGTAAGGCACACTTGGAGTGCTGTGCCAATTTTGGTCGTGCCAAGTTGGCTGACATCTCAGGACTTGCCGAATTCGTTATTGCGGCAGACGCGGTGAATGAAGCAGCGAGTCCAGATGGCCTGGCCCTCTACGCTGCGGTCAAATCGGAACCGCTTGCGACGGACACGGCTGGACGTGCCATGCAACTCTTCGCGGTATTGCGAGAGTTCCGAGGAAGCGCCCATCTTTTGGCGGTACGAGCGGTGGGGCTTGACTCTAAGACTGCACATTTCGTGAAGCGTCCAAACGACATCAAGATGTTTGGTTGGAGTGACGCCGATGCACCGCACATTGACAAGGCCGAGCACCGCATGATGCTCGATGCCGAAGACCTCACTGATCGCTTGGTGGCTCCGGCCTACGGCGTCCTCGACGAATCGGGGCGTACCGCACTGCTCGCAGGTGCCCAGGCAATCAAAGCAGCCGTTAGCGGGTAGTCCTCTTTACTTGATGATCCGGTAGACCTTGCCCTCCAGGGTGAGCACATAGGCGGCACCCCCAAATACGGTCCGCACCGCAGTGATCGAGCCCACATTTTTCACGAGCGCGATGGTTCGCGTGGTTTTGTTTCCTTCCACCCAAATAGCGGTGAGTGTCCCGCTGCAATAGTCGCCAAAGACGTACCAGTCTTTGAGCGATACGAGGCTCGTGTCTCGGATACGAGTCCCGCCTGAAATCGAGCAGCCGGCTGCTCCGTGCTTGTAGGCGTAGATCGGGAATAGATGTCCTTGGGCCGGTTGATCCGTGTTGTATCGAGAATTGGCTTCGAATGCACTCCATCCGAAACTCTTACCTTTTCCCGCTCCGTCGGCAGCCCGCGCCAGATTGACTTCCTCCCACGTGTTTTGGCCGACGTCGGCGATCCAGAGGTTGCCCTGTGAATCAAATTCAAAGCGCCATGGATTTCGCAAACCTCGCGACCAGATGACAAGATCATTGCCCGCTTGACTCGCTGCGTTCGGGTTTAGCGAGATCATTTTTCCGAGTCTGGATTTTGGGTCGAGGGCGCGGCGTTGCGGGTCTCCTCCACTTCCTCCGTCACCCGTCGCGACAAAGAGACGCCCGTTCGGACCAAAGGCAAGTCCGCCACCGTTGTGGTTTGGATACGGTTGACGCAATGTGAAAAGAACGACGCGCGACGAATTTCGGGCTGTGCCATCCAATTTCATCGCATAGCGCGCCACGACCGTGTCGCCATTGGCATCTGTGTAGTTGACATACAGTGATTTGCCGTTGGGATGGAATACCACTCCGAGCAGACCGCGTTCACCGTCGGCTTCGGTGAGCGACGATAGATCAAGAGTCACGGTGGTTTTGCCATTGACCCCATAGCGCACGACCTGACCGGACTGTTGAGCGATATATATACCGGTGTCGCCGACACGCGAGGCGATACCCACCGGTTTTTCAAAGAGTCCTACTAATGCAAGCTTTGCAGCGGGCGTGATTACCGCGTTGACGCGATTGTTCAATCCTCCACCGATAAAGATGATCGAAAGGACTAGCGTTGATTGTGCAATTCTCTGCAGTCTCCCCCAGGGCAGGTGACGCAGACTCAACCTCACGGCTTTGAGTTAGGGTACGTATCGGTCATTAGCAAACCGTAGGCATTTGTTGCGATCCAATATCGGAGCGCCTTCAAGATGAAGTCGAAGAATCCTCGTGGTTGCTTTCCGCTAAATACGATCGTGAACCACGAAAGAAGGACAAGAAATACAGCCACGATCGCCAGGCCGATATAGATAATGAGTGCCGGAATCAACATGATTAACCGAAAGGCATTCGACCAACGATTCGCGCTCTGTTCATAGACGAACTCGTAATTTGTCGGCTCTCCATCTGGATTCTCACCAAATGCGGGCCATTTGTCGAATAGTAGATAAATATAGGCGTAGACGCGTGACGCGTAGGCGAGCCACGAATTCTGCATCTTCCAGATACTTTCATTTCGGCTTCCCGAAAATAAGATGATCCACCACTGAACAAATGCAAGGATCTGCACCAAGGAATTCCATGCTTCAAGTACCAGTAGATGCGGAATGGCCAGGAAGCAGCGGAACGCCGACGATAAACGCTCACGCCGTTCGGTGAATGTAACGGAAAAATGTGTTGAACTCATATAGCCAATATAGATCAATTCACGACCGATCTCACTCAGTCCTTTCTCATTGGATGGCTACAGAACCTCGCGTTCCGGGTCGCGTGCCGGGTCGCTCTCGGCGAGAGCATCGCAGGCCCACTGGCTGGCCTTCCAACTTGGCACCGGTGTCGCGATGCCACTTCGCGGAACGAAGCGAGAGCGCTCGACGAGCGTCATCTTATGCACATAGCGCGGGCAGTTGACGAAGATCTCGCGCGCTTTCACGCGCACGACAAACTGCGCTTCGGGAAATTCGACCATCAACGGATCGTTAAATTCGATTGTTGCAGTTCCGTTGTAACGCATCCGTTTTCGATTTTCAAAATCGATGAAGAGAAGTCCGACTTCGCTGTTGTCCAAGACATTTCCCATCGATAAATACATTCCATTGCCGTCGTAATTTGGAAACGCAATCGTATGTTCGTCGACCGCGCGCACGAAACCTGGCTCACCGTCACGATAGGAGCAATTCGTATGTCCACGAGCATCCACGGTGGCAAGGAAGAACATGTCGCGTTCCGCGATGAATTTCTGTTCATCAGGCGCGAGAGTGTCGTGCAATAATTTCTCTTCGAGTCGGTCGGCGAGGCGACGGGTGTCGAAGCGGTCATGCAATTCGCGATGGGGATCTTCGTAAAGTTGGGACATCGTTCCTAAGATGTACCCCATCGGTCACAAAATGGCAAGTGGTTGACATCGGCGCGATGCGCTAAACAGCGCGCGACCCACCCTATTAGAGTTAGTCAGGACATGTCAGACTCGATCTGGAAGCCGCAGAAATGATCCTTGATCCCCTGCATCCCGAACTCGCTCGTCTGGATCAGATGTACCAGCAGACATGTGCATCCTTCGACAACGGGGAACTCTCGTCGGCAGAGGCGAGGTCCCGGATTCTCAACCTTTCATATACCGACTCGGAGGGGCGGATTTGGCGCGTCGACACCAAACGCTCAGGCCGTCACGCCGCATTCACCGACGAAATCGCCGATGTACTCCCTTCAGCCCCTACCCCGCCAGCATCTGCCGAACTCGCTCATCTCAACCAGATCTACCAACAGACATGTGCATCCTTCGACAACGGTGAACTCTCCTCAGCAGAGGCGAGGTCCCGGATTCTCAACCTTTCATATACCGACCCGGTAGGTCGCATATGGCGTATCGACACCAAGCGATCGGGCCGTCACGCCGCATTCACCGATGAGATCGCCGATCAAATTAAACAGGCCACGGAATACATCCACGATGTACCACCTTCGGCCCCTACCCCGCCAGCATCTGTCGACCACGCCGTCACAAGACCTACCGCAGCGCCGATGCGGCGAGGCGTTCTCCAAGTATCTGAATTTCGCCGCCAGCAGGTAACAAGTCGTCGAGTCCGTACGCAGATAGCAGCCAAGAGTGCTGCAGTGCTGATCATGTTCGCCGCGATCGTGGTCCTTGTTCTCAACGAAGACTCTCCAGCAGCCACAATTCCACCTGCCACACCGGTCACAACAACGCAAGCTTCAATCTCTCCGCCGATTGCCAACATCACTTCATTTGGGACAACAGGCGAGGTGCCGTTCGATGTCGACATTGAGTTTGGTCGCTCGGTGCATGAGGTGCCACTCCTCATTCATCGACGAGGCGTCCCTGATGGCACGAGCATTCTCGTCATTGGAGTCATTCATGGAGACGAAGACGCCGGAATGGCAGTCATGGATCTTTTGCGCACGATGGAACTCACCGAAAAGGTCGACCTCTGGCTAGTTCCCACGATGAACCCCGATGGTCAGGTCGCAAGAATTCGTCAAAACGCCAACGGGGTCGACTTGAACCGCAACTTTTCGACACGGTGGAATCCCGTTGGCAGCCTGGGGTATTGGCAATACTCAGGCCCGAGTCCAGGAAGTGAACCTGAAGTTCAGGCGATGGAGCGTCTCGGAAACTTCATTAAGCCAGAGATCGTGATCTGGTATCACCAAGACTATTTTCGGATCAGCCCTAGCAGCGGTCGGGAAGGTGCGATTCGAGAACGATATGCCTCGTTGGTGCAACTGCCTCTTCTCACGATCGCGGGAGGTACCTATAGCGGTACCGGTACCATGTGGTCCAAGTCGCTGCAAGGTCCGAACGGCATCAGCCTCACCGTGGAATTCGGACCATCTCCTCTTCGTCCCGGCGAGGCTTTGTGGAATGCGAACGCGGTGATGACAATCGTCCGCGAGTTCTTTCAGAATTCCTGAGGACGCGAACCCATCAGCCGATTGAGACTACGCATCAGCGGCGGTCTCGACCGCATACTCGTTTTCGACTCTTGCCATCTTCATAGCACTGGGTCTTTGTGTCTTCCACGTTGAACTCCGTCATCAAATCAATCCGTGGATCGAGCATCTCGGGCAATGCACAGGGGTAAGTTTCGGTGAAAGGACACGGGTTGTCGGCGACACTCGCCACGACATGAGATAAATACCAGCCAAGAGCCACAGTCCCCTCAATGGTGAGGTGAATACCATCCGGTCGGAACCAATCCACCCTCGCCCAACTGAATGAGTTCCAGTCGGCGATGACCAAATTGTCGGATCCTTGCTTCGCAACCACATCTCGGAGGATCTTGTTGAAGTCTGCGTAAACCGAACGCTTGCCCCTTGATCCTGGTGCTGGGTACTTGAGCGACTCCTTATAGGTCAGGATGATCGATTTGACATCCTTGGCCTGCGCCGACTCGATAAATCGTCTGAATTCATCGCCCACGCGTTGGACACTGCTGTCGTATCCAGCCATCAATACGACATAGTCCAACGCCCCCTCATATCCTTCCAACGTATTCACGGCGTTTTCGGGTCTTCGCTTCTCGCGACCCCAACAGGACCAGTTGGCAATGCTTCGACACGACTCGGCATCAAGTTGGTAATTGAATCCCGCAAGACTGACCGTCCCCTGTTCAAACCATCGCAATGCCGCCATTGTCGAGTCACCTAGCAACAAGACATTGACTTCCTTTCGCGATGGCAACACAATGGTTGATGTCGACACAGTGACCATGGTCGATGGATGCACAGAGCCGCCTAAATTCGATCCCTCTTCAGATGACACCGTCGGCGTCGCCAGCGTTTCAGAGCGAGCATCGAGTCCTGGTGCCGCCGCGAAAAGAATAATTCCTCCGGTTAGCCCAACGGAGATCGCCACCGCCCCAGCAGCCAGGCTGCGCCACGGGCGAGACAACAGCCATTGCTGCCTGCGAATCGGTTGCTCAACAAACGTGTAGCTGGCCACGGAGAGCAAGACACACACGATGACGAGTCCAAGTTTTTCCCACCCGGATGGCGTGCCAAAACGTGCCTCCACCAGTACCAACACGGGCCAGTGCCAGAGATATAACGAATAGCTCCAGGCACCAACACGTTGTGCGGGGGAAATACTTAACATCCTTTGAGGACCCCATGACGTCTCCACTGCTACAAGAACCCCGACCGTTCCGAGCACTGGAAGTAATGCGGCATAGCCGGGAAACATGGTTCCGGAATTAAAGGAGACGGCCGACCACACAATGAACATCAAGCCCAACCAGCCGATGAAGGTCCGCAACAACACGGGGATCTTGAAGATGTGCGTTCCGAGCAGAGCGAGTCCTGCGCCAGCAAGTATTTCCCAGACCCGGGCGTGAGGTAGGTAGTAGCCGCCACCTGGGTTCGTCGGTGTCATGACGATAGAAAAAACCAACGACGTTCCAGCCATCACCGCGACCAAGCCCGCAAGCCAGGCCTTCCAATGTGTCCGACCAAATTTGATTACGCCAAACAGGATCAATGGCCAAACCAGATAGAACTGCTCCTCAATTGCTAAGGACCAGTAGTGCTGCAATGGCGAAGGAGGCGTCACTCCCGATAGATAGGTATCGGTCGTGAAGTACAAGACAAAATTGGCGCAAAAGCCCACGGCACCAAGGGCAACGTTGGCAAGTTCCCGAGCCCGTCCCGGTTCCAGCATGAACAAGCCGGCAATGGCTGTAGCCACGACGACCAGCAACGACATCGGGACGATTCGTCGAATTCGGCGGGCCCAGAAATTGCTGAGGTGGACTTTTCCGTCTCGGTCCGCCTCATCGATCAGGAGATTGGTGATCAGAAAACCGGAAATGACGAAAAACACGTCGACACCGATGAACCCGCCGGCGAATTGGCCTACTCCATAGTGGTAGGCGATAACGAGCCCAACGGCGAGGGCGCGTAAACCTTCAATGTCGCCTCGGCGATGACTCGCAAGATTAATAAAGTTCCTCCATTAAAAACGACAAACGCCGACCTATGAAGTCATACCAACAAACGAACTCGCCTAAACCATTTCATCGGCTCGTCGGCGGACGAATACCTGCTCAGCGTACCTTCTGGTCAGATGCTTGGGATTTCATCTCATCCCTTGTACAACTTGGATCTCGTTCGTCACTTAATTCCAATTCGTGACACCAAGAACTCGCTTCCAATCTCGATCCTCTGGTCAGCGACTTACGACGTGCTGGGCATTTTCGCAAATCAGTTCGGCCCACTTGACTGCCCGTTTCGCATCGGCGGCCGCCACTGACATCTCCTGGTACTGCGCCTTCTGTTTCAGGGTGAGGAGTCGGCGAAGGGTGGGAGCAACGGACCTTCCGTCTGGACCAGAGCGACTGAGTTCGTCAACGGCAGCATTGTGGTCTTCTGATTTGCTGGTTCGCCCGATTACCGTCAAACAAATTGCGTCCTTAGCGTTGATGCCGGACGTGACAGAGTTGGACGTCGCCGCGTTGAACAGTTTGAGATCGAAATTGACCTGTGCCGCCTCCAAAAACTCTCTGGCCTTTGCTAAGTATTGTTTAGCTTCTTCAAGCGCACCCATTAGCTGGCCTTGACCTGACCGAGCAATCGCAGAGGTGAAGCACCGGCGATCATCAAGGCGTCAGAACGCAACTCAGTCACCAGCCGTTCATTTGATGCGATCATTGCAGCCAATTCCGACCGAGAGAATTCGAGGATCTGACAGTCATTGCCCGACCAAGTGGTAACGGCCGACGACAAGTCGCTCAACTGTTGTTGCCACGATTCCCTGTCAACATCAACTGAATCCGGGCGGACGACCAATACATCGATGTCGCTATGTGTTCCTGCATCCCCGCGGGCAGCCGAACCGAAGATCCAAACCGCGACCGGGACGCTAACCCAGCCGAGGACCGCTTCTCGCATCCGTTGAATGAGGCGTTCGCGCAGATTCGCCAGCATCATGATCGCCTCGGCAGCCACGTGCTCGCGGTTGAGGCGATATAGATGTACCGACGCGTGTCGCTCGCAAGAGACAATCCCTGCTTCGGTTAGCTCGCGGAGCACATCGTTCGCCCGAGGTTGCTGAACTTTCCCGCGCGCGAGTTTGGCAATCTGACGACCACTCAGTGGAGCGTTGGCATTGGCGAGCACCACGAGTACTGGGCCATGCGCTGACGGAATCACCGAACTGATCGGATTGGACAGGTTCACATCGATCTCCTCAGGATCCCACATTACCACTCATATGACTGTTTTATCAGTCACATGAGTGATTTAACGTTCAGATGACTTATGATATCTGAGAACATCGTGGCCACGGTGAATCGCCAGGGGTATTGGTGTCCACGATGTCTCGAGACATAGTGGACGCCTTGACTTTGGGGGGTTTCCATGGATCTGGCTCGTTATCTCGTCGATGCTGTTGTTATTGAACACAGAAGTTTGCGCACAGTGGCCCGCGTCTTAAGCACCGACAACGGCTCCGACTACCCCACCAAGCGCTACCAAGGACTCAACAGAGAAAACAACTACGCTCCCCAGGGTTCACACCGTCCACGATGACCTGAGACATTACAAAGGAAATTGCCGACCATACTATGAACATCAAACCCAGCCAGCCGATGACTGCGCGCAACCACCCAGGGATTCTGAAGATGTGCGCACCGAGTAATGCGAATCCGGCCCCAGCGAGCCACTCCTTCCATCACGTTCGACCAAGTTTGATTACTGCAAACAGAATCAATGGCCAGATCAAATAGAACTGCTCTTCAATTGCTAACGACCAGTAGAGCCGCATTGGTGACGGAGGTGTTACTCCGGACAGGTAGTTATCGGTCGTGAAGTACAGGACAAGATTCGCGCAAAAACCGACTGCACCAAGGGCAACAGTCGCAAGTTCTCGAGCCCGTCCCGGTTCCAGCATGAAAAGGCGGGCGAGGACAGTGACAACGATGACAAGCAGAGACATCGGGATGACTCGGTGAATTGCTCAACTGCCATAGGCAGAGCTATTCCTATACTTTCTATTTCTACCAACAAGCGAATTCTCCTACACGATATGGAACTGGCTTTCACTACGTGTTCGAAGCATCCCCGTAAGTTTGCGCTTAAGTGCCGAGTCGCTCACAACCACCTGATTCAGTTATGGTCAAAATTCATTTCAATAAGTCATCGAGTTCACACGAGAGCAGGGCGGACTTAGTAAGCACGATCTCCTCCTTTTGATTGAATTTGTCGGCCGTCATCCGGATAACTTTGGTTACGATCTCGTTACCGAGCATTGTCCGGTTTGTTTTCTTAAAATATCTCTCGGTTTTCTGATCAAAGAGCGTGGTATATCGATTAAAAATATCCTTAGTTGCATGAGTCATGCTCCATCTATCGCTGGGAAACTCAGTTTTGCCCGACAGTATTTGATCTGGTTCTATCGTCAAATCTCCACCGTGAAAAAGAACCCAATCTTCGCTTACAACATATCGAATGTGGACAGATTTATTGTCTTCAGTGTTGTATGTGAAAGTAGATGTAAGAGTACGGTTCCGAGGTATAAGAGTGTGGTTCCGAAGATTGTCATCCCATTGAATTTTGGCCAACGTCGTGACGGTAGTCATTTTGTAGTCATCCAGAAGTTGCAAATAACTTTCTCGCCAGTTCTTGAGCCAATTTTCAATGAAGGTCCTATTCGTAAATAACGGTAACAAGTCCTGTTTGAGGTTCTCATCACTTACTTTGTTCATCCGTAGCGTCAACTTGTCAAAAAGCGCACGAAGATCGCGTACATCGATGCCCTTGGCGATGAGGTAGTCAAAATCCGGCACTACCTTCTTGTTCATGTACCAAAGGAAATCGTAAACGTCCCGCCCTTTTTCTTCATATGTGGCTTTTCCCACGCCGCGAATCCCACGCAGGAAGATGGCGGCGATCTTGCTCGCCATTAGCGAACCCATATTGTAGGTCGTGATAACAAAAGAAAGTTGGTCACGATTTATCGGCCTGCGTTCAGTCAGGGTATTTGGAACAACAAACTGATTGAGATCAATCTTTGCATGCACCTGCTTCGAGGGTTGTCCAAAACTCATTTCCTCACCAACATGAAATTTCAGCGTCAATCCCCTGCTATTGGCAATTTTCACTGTAAGAAAATCAGTTCCGGCGCCGTATGAGTTTGTAAAATGATCTTCGATTTCCTTCTTAAACTCTTCCAACAATTCTTTCGTTACCGGCTCAGAAATTTCAAAATCCAGATCAACCGACATTCGGTCCAGCCCGTGAATGATGCGAAAGGCGGAGCCTCCGTACATAATCCATTTGCTGTATTTAGGATGATGATAAATGAAATTGAGAACATAAAGCTGCAACTCTTCTTTGAGAACATTGCGGGATGTCTCCGCGTCTACTCCACCGTAAGCAGCGAGTTCATCAAACTTTCTCTTGAGTCTTGCAAGAATCTGTTCGCTCATGGGAGGTACCTTTTAATCATCTCATCAAACTTTGACTGCTCGTCTTTATCCATTTCGTCAACATCTATACGCAACTCTTCAACCAATGCTCTAATCTTTTCCAACGAAACGCCTCGAAACTGATTGGTTCTGAAATACACCAAATCAAACAACGCCTTCGAGGGGGAGGCTACAAAAAATTCAAATTTCCCTTTTGCCAAAATGAAATCCGTGAAAAGTGGCTTGTTGATCGACTGATACGCGAAGTTGCCCGCACTCGTCTGGTAGTCCCTCGTCACTTTCGTCGTAACTGAAGTGACGGAATGGATTGCTTCTGTAGTGAAGTTGTAGTACTGGAGAGCCGCCCACGAACTGACATACGACGGTGTGCGGATGACGTTGGCAAGATAAAACGAATAGGAAATATCATTTCTGTTTTTGTCTAAAAAATCCGCGGACACATACAATCCATTCTTGAGCCGGTGAATTTCCTTGTATTTCAAAAAGCGGCTGATGTAGGTGTCAACTGTTGAATCCTGGAGCCCCAATTGGTTGCCGAGCTGCTGGACAGTGTCCTTGCTGAAATACGTCAGCGGCTTCAGTTGCTCTAGAAGGTTCTTTTTGCTTTTCATAACTATGACAATAGTGTATCATATATGAAATGAAGTGCCAGCCGGGCCCGATTGAGTCTTTTGAGTCAGCCTTAGCCAGACCGAGAGAACCGGCGGAACACTTAACTTAGGATCATGAGTATGTCCACTACTTTGCGTGATATACGACAGATTGTCACCAACACCAAGTACACCTACCGGCAGCGAATTGCCGGGCTGGCCAATCTGGCTGAAAATTTGCTGGAACCACCAGCAGTCAGCAACCAATGTGCGGCTGCCCTAGAAAAACGAATCATCTGTGACATGTACGAGGGCAACGCTCCATACCGTCCGCGTTATCTTCTACCCGATTATTCCAAGGCTTTAATACACGGCTCAGTCTTCTTGGAAATTCCTCCGGCGCATGATTTAGATGATGCTCTTGCGTACCTGTTGATCATGTATTCGCAAACTCCCTCCATCACGGGTTATCCCGTCTACTTTGGAGATCTCGACACTCTGCTCCTGCCCTACACCGAATCCGTGTCGGATGAGGATCTCTATACGAAGTTGAAGCGCTTCTGGATTTCCCTGGATCGAATGTTTCCTGACGCTTTTGCCCACACGAACTTGAGTCCGGTTTACAACCGTGTTTCTAAAACTATTTTGAAATTGGAACGACAACTTCTCCAGGTTGTTCCCAACATCAGCCTCAAGGTTGACCCAGCATTGACTAGTGACGAATATCTGCTTGATGCAGTGCAAACCGTCTTTGTCTGCGGCAAACCGCACTTCATTAACGACGTCATGATGCAATCGGATTTGGGCGCCGACTATGCCGCCGTCAGTTGCTATAACTCATTAAAGATTGGAGGCGGGTCGCATACGTTGGTCCGCATCAATCTCAAAGAAACTGTCCTTGCCGGATCTGGCGGTATCGAAGAATTTCTTGACTCGACTCTTCCCCACTACGTCGAGTTAACGACAGAATTAATGGAGTCTCGGATTCGCTTTTTAGTGGAGGAATCTGGCTTCTACGAATCCAACTGGCTGGCCACCGAAGGACTACTTTCTCTCGACAGGTTTTCGGCCATGTTTGGCATTTTTGGATTGGCTGAAGCGGTCAACCTATTGATGGAACGCGAAGGACTTTCCGGCACATACGGCCATAGCGAGATCGCCGATGATCTGGGCTATCGCATCACCTCAACTGTCGCGCGCCTGGTTGCCCAAAGACCGATGCCGTACTGCGAAGGCAACAACGGAAAAGCTTTCCTGCACTCCCAATCTGGCATCGACTTGGATCTTGACGTTACTGCCGGTACGCGAATTCCGGTCGGTACCGAGCCGCCCCTGATTGAACATCTGAAAACCGTCAGCCGCCATCATCATCTCTTCCCTTCGGGAATTAGCGATGTTCTCTCATTTGATGACACGACTGTAAAGAATCCGCAAGCCGTTGTCGACGTCATCCGAGGCGCCTTCAAAGATGGCATGCGGGATTTCACGTTCAATTTAGACAGCAATGATTTCATCCGAATTACGGGTTATTTGGTACGCAAATCGGACCTTGCCAAGTTGCCTAGTGCTCGACATGGCAGCACATATTTAGGGGCGGGCTCAGTTACTGATTCACATGTGGATAAGCGCCAAGTCAAGAGGGTTATGAGCCATGAAAACTCGCCGCTGTCTAGCAGCTGAAATCATTCCTTTCTCGTGGGTTGACGGCCCAGGAAATCGCTTTCTGCTCTTTCTCCAAGGGTGCAACTTCGATTGTTTGGCCTGCCACAACCCGCAGACCATTCCACTGCATACACCGCGAACCACAGAGTTCACGGTGGAAGAGATCCTTACACGAATCAGAAAATCGATGCCCTACATCTCCGGCGTTACCGTTTCCGGAGGAGAGCCAACTCTTCAACATGAATTTACTCTCGAACTCTTCAGCACCATCAAAGGTGAAGACGATCTCAAGCATCTCTCCACCTTCATCGATAGCAACGGCAACGCCACCCAAGAGGTTTGGCGATCACTGGCTCTGGTCACCGATGGGGTGATGCTCGATCTCAAAGCTTTCAACGATGAGCGCCACCACGAACTCACCGGTAAATCCAACACTGCTGTCCTGGATTCCATTCAATACCTAGCAAAACTAGGCCTGCTCTATGAGGTGCGGTTATTACTCGTGCCCGGTCAAAACGATTCAGATGAAGATCTTCAGACAACTGCGCAATGGTTACTTGGCGTAGATCCAGCCCTGCGAATCAAGATCAATTCCTTCAGAACCCATGGCGTTTGCGCCGCGGCGCGGGAATGGCCTGAAGTTTCGGAAGAAGATCTAGGTCATTACCGTTCAATTCTCCTCAGCCAAGGCGTGCGCGAATTGGTCTAGAAATTGGAAACTCTCTACAGTGATGAACGGATTATGTTGTACGAACAGAGACGGCTGAACGGACACAACACACCACGCTGGGCAAATCGACAGGAAAACAAATCTGATGTTTGTTGTGCTTCTCAGATTTTCTGACAACAAAGGTAAGGCCAGCCAATTCATGGAAGGTCACAAAGAATGGATTAAACGCGGTTTTGATGACGGCGTGTTTTTATTGGTCGGTAGTCTTCACCCCAATTTGGGCGGTGGGATTTTGGCACACAATACGTCACTGCTAGACCTGCAAGGCAGAGTAGATAATGATCCGTTTGTAGTTGAAGACGTAGTGAATGCTGAAATTCTTGAAATCACCCCGTCAAAAGCCGATGCGCGGCTAAATTTCTTGCTCGATTAAAATACAGCTGCCTCTTGAATCGAACTCGAAGCAACTCGCGAAGCCGCAAACCGTGTCGATCTCGGCAGAGACGATCGTGGGCGCTGAGGTGTCCTGTTCCACGACATAGTTTACGGATGTGTCGAGACATGGTTGACACTTTGGGATGTCACAGAGTCCTCGTCCCAATTCCCAGTCCCAGGTGATCATTTTGAGTCTTCTCCACGATGGTCTGAGTCCTACTCAGGCCTCTCGTCGATTTGGGGTCAGTCGCAAGTGGATCTACCAACTCATAGCTCGTTACAGGGCCGGCGGTCTTGAAGCCCTTGAGCCGCGATCTCGCAGACCCTTGAGCAATCCCCGGGCTTTGTCCCAAGAGATACGAGGGCAAATCATCGCTCTGCGGCGGACGTTGCTCGATAAAGGTCTAGATGCCGGTGCCGCATCGATTGCCTGGCATGTGCGACAGAGCAATAACAGCGCACCAGCACTTTCTACTATCTGGCGAATTCTGCGAGCAGAAGGTCTTGTCATACCAGAGCCGAAGAAGAGGCCCAAGGCTTACATCAAGCGCTTCGAAGCAGTTCAACCCAATGAGACCTGGCAATCGGATTTCACTCATTGGCGCCTTGCAGATGGCACCGACGTTGAGATCATCAATTGGCTAGATGATCATTCACGGCTCCTACTCAAATGCGCCGCTTACCAGGCGATCACCGGCACGGTAGTGATCGATACCTTCAATCAATGTCGAAGTGAGTACGGAACACCCTTTTCAACTCTTACCGACAACGGCAATGTCTATACCGCACGTTTCAGCAAGGGAAAGAACGGATTCGAGTATCTGCTTTCGGAGTTAGACATCATTCAAAAGAATGGATCTCCTGCTCACCCCCAGACACAAGGCAAGATCGAACGCTTTCACCAGACCCTTAAAAAGTGGCTCTTGCCGCAAAATCCTGCCAAGGATCTGCAAGAACTTCAAAGCCAACTCAATGAATTTCGACTCCTCTATAACACCCAAAGACCCCACCGCGCCCTCGAGATGAAGACTCCCCAAACCTGTTACAAAGCAACGGTGAAAGCAACGCCGAAGACCGCCCAAGATAAAGAACATTACCGAGTCCGCTATGACAGCGTTGATCAATTCGGGAAACTCTCATTAAGAAGAGCAGGCAAGATGCACCACCTTGGAATAGGAGTTGAACATCGCCATAAGAAGGTCATCATTATTGTCGATCACTACAAGGCGACAGTGATTGAGAAGGACACCGGCGAGAAGATCTCTGAGCATGAGATCAATCCAACAAAGATCTACTGGGCAAATAACTTGTCAGAATTCAACGAGAAAAGGCGAAAATCTCCAATTTAAAGTGTCACCTATGACGCGGGACATGTGTTACCCATGTCCCGACACATCACATCGTGGGCGCTGAGGTGTCCTGTTCCACGACATAGTTTACGGATGTGTCGAGACATGGTTGACACTTTGGGATGTCACAGAGTCCTCGTCCCAATTCCCAGTCCCAGGTGATCA
>CAYHCC010000013.1:0-33678 GCA_964355165.1 uncultured Acidimicrobium sp. | reverse complement strand
CTCCCGACCTCTTGTCCCCCAGACAAGCGCGCTAACCAAGCTGCGCTACAGCCCGCTTTGTGTACGGATGAGTCAGCCTAACTGAACAGTTGCACTACCCGCCAAGAGAGATAGACGACAAGGGCTCCGACGAGAAGTTTGAAGTGCCACGGCACGCTCACCTCGTCGTCGCTTCCGCCAATGCCTGACCGAGCAAGTTTTTTCAGATCAAGATTCTTGGCCGTGACTCGTCCATGAATAGTTGCAACCGGCACCTCTCGTCCGCATTGGGGACATGACCCGTCGGCGTTCAGTGCGCTCGGTGCCATGTACTTGGCGCACGCCTCACACCACGGCACTGACAATCACCCGACTAGTCGGCGCGTTTGCGCACACGGATTTTGATCGGTGTGGAACCAAACTCAAACTTCTCACGAATACACCGCTCCAGATAGCGCAAATATGGTTGCGGGAGTTCGCGATTGACGAAGAAGGTGAACGTTGGCGGGTCAACGGCGCCCTGTAACGCATACAGCACTCGAGCACCTGAACCTGCAGGTTGCCTTTGTTGTGCTTCGGCAATCACGCGATTGACATCGGTTGTCGGCACACGCTTGTGGTATTGCACAATCGTCTCATGCAAGATTGGACGCAACTTGTGCACGCCTTTCCCGGTCAGGGCAGAAATCTTCAACACTGGCGCATCGCCGATGAAATACAGCTTTCGCGACATCTCCGATTCAATGTTCTCTCGACCGTCTTCATCCAGAAGCTCCCATTTGTTGAGCACGACAACTACCGGACACCCAGCGGCATCAATCCGCTCGGCAAGTCGTTGGTCTTGACTTGTCACTCCTTCGTTGGCGTCGATGACGAGCAGCGCAATATCGGATTCATCTACTGCCCGAAGCGCACGCACAAACGAGTAATACTCGGCAGAGTCGTCGACCTTGCTCTTTCGGCGCATTCCGGCGGTATCAACGAATACCACCGGACCATCGTCGGTATCCACCATCGTGTCAATCGCATCACGGGTTGTCCCGGGCATGTCGTGCGTGATTGAACGATCCTCGCCGACCAAACGATTGAATAATGTGCTTTTGCCAACGTTGGGCCGACCGACAATCGAAATACGCGGCACTTTTGGTAAATCGCCAGTCTTCTTGTCGCCTGATGTCTTGTCGATTTCATCGGCGGTTCCGGGAATCCGTTTCAGGATCTCATCCAATAGATCACCCGATTTTCGACCATGAAGAGCCGAGACCGGGTATGGCTCGCCAAGACCGAGGGATAGAAACTCCCAACGATCCGCCTCGCGCTTATCGGAATCCACCTTGTTCGACACCACCATCACCGAGCGGCCACTTTTACGTAACCAGGCAGCCAATGCAGCGTCATCCTCGGTGACACCGATTAAGGAATCCACGACAAACAGCACCAGATCGGCTTCAGTGATTGCTGTTTCAACTTGTCGACTTACCTTGTCATCCAGGACACTGCCCTTGGGCATCCATCCACCAGTATCCACCACCAAGAAATGACGGCCGAGCCACTCTGCTTCGCGCTCAAAACGATCCCTAGTGATGCCGGGTTGATCTTCCACGATTGCAACCTGTTGACCCATGAACCGATTGAACAGCGTGCTCTTGCCGACATTTGGTCTTCCGACAATGACAACGGTGGGAAGTGATGTCGCCACATACATATTCTACCGTTGAGAACGAGCAGTAACCTGAGGACGACATGAACGTAGAGAAAGTCCTGCTTGCAGCACCGCGCGGATTTTGTGCCGGTGTCGAAATGGCGATCAATGCACTGGCGTGGATGGTGCGCACCTTCGACGCACCGGTGTATTGCTATCACGAGATCGTTCATAACAAGATCGTCGTCGATCAGTTCAAGGACCTCGGCGTAATATTCGTGGACGATATTCTCCTCGTTCCAGTGGGTAGCCCGATCATGCTCTCAGCCCACGGCTCGGCGCCTGAAGTGGTTGCACTAGCGCGTAGTCGAGGCGGATATGTCGTCGACTCGGTGTGTCCCCTTGTTACCAAGGTCCACCACGAAGTCAAGGTACGTACCGGCAAGGGATATCGGATCGTCTATGTCGGTCACGAAGGCCACGAAGAAGCCGTCGGCACGATGGCAGTTGCTCCCGAGTCAATTAGTCGGGTCGAGACGGTCGAAGATGTGGTCGCACTCCCCGCCTTCAACCAGCCAGTTGCGTTACTGGCTCAAACCACGCTGTCCCATCGCGACTGGTCAGCGGTTGCCGATGCCGTGCAGTTGAAATATCCCAGCGTGTGGGCACCCGGCAAGAGTGATTTATGTTTTGCCACAACGAATCGACAGAGCGCATTGATGAAGATCGCGCCAGATTGCAAAGCAATCATCGTCATCGGATCGGCAAATTCATCAAACACACGAGCACTTGAGAAACTCGCCCGCGACAATGGCTGCGACTCGGTTTACCGAGTCAACAATGCCGATGAACTTCCCGGGGATTTATCTGGAGTTGTGGGAGTCACCGCTGGCGCTTCGGCACCAGAACAACTTGTGTCCGAGGTGATCGCCAAACTCGCGCCACGATTGGGTGTCGAAGAAGTTCGCTTCACATCTGAAGATGAGTATTTTCCGGCCCCCCGCAATATTCGTGAACTACAAAGCGCAATCGAACTCGCCACCACGATCACTCTTGGCGGTACCGTTGCTAGAGGTTCGCGGATCGAAGATCGGAATTTTGCCGCCAGTACCGTGTTGCAGGGACTTGCTCAGTAAGAACCTAGCTACGAGGAATCGAACTCCACGGGACTTCACGATCAACTCGAACATCGCCCGGGAGTCCGAGGATGCGTTCACCGAGAATATTGCGCATGACTTCGGTTGTTCCGCCTTCGATGCTGTTGGCGCGGGCTCGTAAGAATGCCTTGGGCACCAATTCAAAACTCATCGCAGTCTCCGGTCGAACCATTTCATAACTGCCGTACAACATGCCTTCGGCGCCGAGAAGATTGACGCAAAATTCGTAGGTCGCCTTATTCAGATCGGCACTGGCCATCTTGCCGATTGCGCCTTCTGGACCGGGAACACCAATCTTGCGCATCTGACCGGCACGTATGTTGGTGAGACGAAGTACCTCGGCGCGAGTCCACAGCGACATAAGTTGATCCCGAGTCCCTGCGTCTTGGCGATCCTTGGGAAGTTTGTGCCAGATTTTCAGTGCCTCACGAATTGGACCCGATCCGCGTTGAGGTATTGCGCCACCAATGGCAACGCGCTCATTCATCAACGTGGTCAGACTGACCCGCCATCCATCCCCGGGGCCACCAAGGGTTTCAGAAACAGGTACCCGTACATCCGTGAAGAACACTTCATTGAATTCTGCTTCGCCAGTCAGTTGGCGAAGTGGTCGAACTTCGACACCCGGCGCATGCATATCCACGACAACTGCGGTGAGACCTGCATGTTTCACCGCTTCCGGATCGGTACGCACGACCAACAAACCCCACTTTGATAAATGGGCCAGCGTGGTCCATACCTTTTGACCATTGATCACCCATTCATCGCCATCTCGAACACCCTTGGCCGCCAAACCGGCAAAATCGGAACCCGAACCGGGTTCGGAAAACAACTGACACCAGATCTCTTCGCCGGTGAAAAGCGGACGCAGGTACTTCGTCTTTTGGTCTTCGGTTCCCCACTCAGCGACGGTCGGTCCGCACATTCCATAACCAATGGGATTGCGGGCGTAGGCATTAGGACCGCTTGCCACGGTGATTTTTTCGTTGACAATCCGTTGATGCTTCGGAGATACTCCGAGGCCACCCATCCCAACCGCAAAGTTCACCCAGGCCAAGCCGCGGTCAAATTGCTCACCGAGAAAATTCTTTGCAGGAGTGGACACGGGCGGAAATTTGGCTAGCAAATCCTCCACCAGATCAGCCACCAGATCAGCGGCCTGTTGTTCTTGCGATGTCGACATTTCAGTCACTGCGGTCATGGCTACGCCCTCCTGTCAATTTGATGATCGTACTAGGCGTGCAAATTGCCGCTGTTCTTCGGCGGCCAGTTCGGGTATGACCGTACGCAGGCGCATCACCCATCGAATGTTGGCCACATCGTTGCGCCGCAGATAGATCGACTTCAAATTGTTCAAAATTCGTACTACCAATTGTCGCGATGGCGTCGGGATGAGGAATTCGTCACTCCAATTATCAAGACTGGTGAGGCGTCGGTACAGCATCCGACTATCGGCCGCTGAGAGAGGTTCTGGGCCGTGAAATGGATCGAAATAGACGATCGAATCGCTACCGGTGGCAGCAGTCGCACAGAGAAAGTGGCCGGGCATTCCAATGCCCGTGATCGGCACTCCAACTCGTGATCCGATCTCCACAGCCAGCACCCCAAGGGTGATTGGAATGCCAAGCCGACGATCAAATACATGGTTAATCAATGAATTTGTTGGGTCGTCGTACTCGACCGTATTGCCAGTGAATTTTCCAGAACCAAACAGCGAATTCATGAGCTGTTGTGGCGTGGCACATTGAATCGATGCCGCCAGATCGTCGAAGCGTCCGACCAAACGGTTGACGGAAAGCGAGTTGTCGGCGGTGACGGCAATGAGTGATAACGCAAGGTCGAGTGATACCTCGGCGTTGTCGGGCCTCATGAGTTTCTCAAACTCGCTGATCGTGTCGATGCCCTGAATGTATCGGCAGATCACCAAAACTTCTCCCCGACCCCAATGAGAAAATCATTTGTGGACTACGGTTGCATGTATGTTTCCGGGGCACTTCGCGCTTAGTACACCCGACCAACCCGCCGTCATCAATGCACGAGATGGATCCGTGATCACCTATGGTGAACTTGACGCCGCGGCCAATCGATTAAGTCAACTTTTGCGATCGAGCGGACTCCAAGTGGGTGATCACGTCGCAATTTGCCTTGAGAACCATTCGCGATACTTCGAGGTGATCTGGGGCTGTCACTATGCCGGACTCATTTACACCGCTTGCTCGAGCCGACTCACCAGTGACGAACTCACCTACATCATCAATGACTGTGGTGCCAAGGCCTTTATCACGAGTAAATACATGGCTGATCAGGCCGCGGAGATCTCGGATCTGATACCCAATGTCCACCTCCGGCTGATGCTAGATGGAGCAATTCAGGGATATGAAAATTTCGAGCAGGCTGTGGCCGCATATCCAAGTACGGCACTTGACAATCGCATCGATGGCATCGACATGTTGTATTCCAGTGGCACCACCGGGAAACCAAAGGGCATCAAACTGGCAGTTCCGTCGAATCCCCTCGGTTCTCCAAATGGTGTGGCGCTTTTCGGCCAGATGCTGTTCGCGATGAATGAAAACTCCGTGTATCTATCGCCGGCTCCCCTATATCATGCCGCCCCATTGCGCTTCAATATGGCGCTCCATCGGCTGGGGGGGACCACCGTGATCATGGATCATTTCGATCCAGAAGAATTTTTGCGCTTGGCAGAGAAATACAAAGCAACCCACAGTCAATTGGTACCAACAATGTTTGTTCGGATGCTCAAACTTGATGAACATGTCCGCACCAAGTACAACGTCTCGTCGCTGGTCAATGCATTTCACGCAGCAGCCCCCTGCCCGATCGAGGTGAAACGGACAATGATTGATTGGTGGGGGCCGATCATTCATGAGTACTACGCGGGATCTGAAGGTAACGGTTTCGTGTACTGCAATCCCGAGCAATGGCTGGCCCATCCGGGCACTGTCGGTATAGCCATGTTGGGTGTGCTGCATATTTTGGACGATGCTGGCAACGAACTGCCGACGGGTGAAATCGGCACTGTGTTCTTCGAAAGTCCATCCGAGTTCGAGTATCACAATGACCCGGAGAAAACCAAGGCCTCGCGCGACCTACTCGGCCGTGGATGGACGACACTTGGCGATATTGGTTATCTAGATGACGAAAAGTTTCTCTACCTCACCGATCGCAAGGCATTCATGATTATCTCTGGAGGGGTCAACATTTATCCGCAGGAAGCCGAAAATGTGCTCATCAATCATCCCAAAGTCATCGATGTGGCCGTGTTTGGCATCCCCAACGACGAATTCGGCGAAGAGGTCAAGGCGATCGTGCAACCCGAAACCATGCCCGCCAGCGAGCAGGAAGCAGAAGTATTGAGCAAAGAACTGAACGCGTATTGTCGGAAATCACTTGCTGACTTTAAATGTCCACGCAGCATCGACTTTCGAACCGAACTTCCACGGCATCCAACCGGCAAACTGTACAAACGATTGCTGAAAGATGAATACTGGGCCAAAGCCGGACGATCGATCTAGGTGACGTGAAATGGGTCCCGAAGTCACCCACCCATTCCTTGACACTCACTTGCCAATTGCTTTCGCTCATCGTGGCGGAGCAAGTGACGAACCTGAAAATACGATGCCGGCCTTTCAACGAGCGATCGACATGGGGTACCGCTACCTCGAAACTGACGTGCACGCCACCAAGGACGGGGTTCTGCTCGCCTTTCACGATGACAATTTGCAGCGAACCTGTGGAGTAGCCGGCCGGATTAGCGAACTCAATTACGACGAGGTTCGACACGCGCGAGTTGCCGGGCGCGAACCAATACCGCTGATGTCTGAGCTGATGATTAGTTGGCCCACCGCTCGATTCAATATTGATTGCAAGGCCGACAACGCACTCGAACCACTCATCGACTTACTAACTACTACCAACTCACTGGATCGAGTATGCGTGGGCTCATTTAGCGACAATCGACTACGTCACTTGCGCGCCCACTTCGGTAGTGCGCTGTGCACCTCATTGGGACCAAAGGAAGTTGCTCGTTTGCGCCTCCGCACTTGGCTGCGACAGCGACCGCATTTTCCGGGCGCTCATTCCGCCCAAATACCACTCAAGCAAGGTCCGCTTACAATTACAGACCGGGCGCTGGTGCAAGCGGCCCACCATGCCGGACTCCAGGTACATGTCTGGACGATAGATGAACCTGCCGAGATGGAGCATTTACTGGACATTGGGGTTGACGGAATTATGACCGACCGTCTTGCGGTCTTGCGTGGTGTTCTCGAATCTCGCGGCCTGTGGAGTAACTTATAGCATTGACTTCGACGAGGATGCGGAAGAGCCGACGCTTCGATGAGTACCTCATCAGCCACTGACGTCGTTGGCGGTCATCTCCAACCGCGGCATCTGCTGTCGTTGCACGGATTGGGAAAGATTTTTGCTGATTCCACTCAGGCACTCTCTAACATCACATTCAATATTGAATCTCAAGAATTCGTCTCACTGGTGGGCCCAAGTGGGTGCGGAAAGTCCACGATTCTTCGCATTGCCGCAGGCTTGGAAGAGCCCACGACTGGTGAGTGCGTCGTCAACACGACAAATGTCGGTTTTGTGTTTCAAGATGCGACGTTGCTGCCGTGGCGGAACGTGCACGACAACATCGAACTGTTGATTGAACTTGACGACATAGATCCGGTTGAGCGAAAACGGCGCGTTGGGGAAATCATCCAACTCGTGGACCTGGTTGGTTCCGAACGAAAATACCCTCGACAATTGTCTGGTGGCATGAAAATGCGAACGTCACTGGCTCGATCATTGGTCACCAATCCTGATCTCTTTCTTTTTGACGAACCCTTTAGTGCGCTTGACGAATTTACCCGTGAGCGCCTTAACGACGAGCTACTGGCGCTATTTGCGCAGCATAAATTCGCTGCCCTATTTGTCACGCATTCCATCGCCGAAGCGGTGTACATGAGTAGCCGCGTCGTGGTGATGACATCCCGACCAGGAACGATTGCCTCGATCATTGATGTCCCATTTTCATATCCCCGACAGCATGACGTCCGGTACACACCACACTTCGCGGAGATCTGTGGTCAAGTGTCCCACGCCTTGCGACAGGACAGATGATGACTACACAACAACGAGATCGTGTGTCACGCATCGTCGGACCGCTTGTAGTGTTCATCATCTTTATTGCGATGTGGTATGCGCTCGCCTATGGCATGGACAACAACTTCTCGCCGGCCTCGAACAAACCACTCATCATTCCCCCGCCACATCGCCTGTTTGAAGACCTCAACGGGATTACCCGGGACAAAATTCTTACCGCGGCCGCCATTTCGATCAAGACAAGTCTGACCGGGCTGTTCATCTCGATTGTCTTGGGTGTTGCCCTCGGAATTTTGATGGCCCAAGCCCGCTGGCTGGAAAAATCCCTATGGCCATATCTGATCGCCATGCAGGTCACACCAATCATTGCTCTCGTACCGCTGATGATCAAGATCGTGGGCGCCAATTTCGCCGCTCGGGTTATTGTTACGGTAATAATCTCATTGTTCCCAATTGTGTCCAATACATTGTTTGGTCTGCGCTCAGTGGATCGGAATCTTCATGATCTCTTTACTTTTCACCACGTTGGAAGAATTCGCCGCCTGCTCAAATTGCAACTTCCCGCGGCGTCACCAGCGATTTTCACTGGTTTTAGAATCTCGGCAGGTCTCGCAGTGATCGGTGCAATTGTGGGAGACTTCTTTTTCTCCAAGGGTGATCCCGGATTGGGCAAACTCATCACCTTCTTCTTTCTCAACAATCAATCGGGCCCGATGTTTATCACCTCGATTTGTGCAGCGCTTCTGGGGCTTTCATTGTTTATCATTTTTGGAGTGATTTATAAAGTGGCAGTTGGCCGCTGGTACGAAGAAGCAGCAAGGTTTTAAATCAACACAAACCCAAGGAGAAACAGTGCTCACGTTCCCAAAGACAAGCGCAACACTTGTAGCGATCATTGCTCTGGCACTTTCGTCTTGTAGCAATTCGGATTCCGTTTCGAGTGACAGTACCGAAACGGAAACTACTCAATTAGTTACGGCGGATGTTTCGCTAGTCGACGTGTGCCCGGCAACGGTTGTTATTCAGACCGACTGGTTCCCGGAAGCCGAACACGGTGGCCTGTACGAACTTATGGGTGTCGATTACGCCGCTTCCAAGGACACCGGTGCCGTCATTGGCGCACTAACCGTTCACGGAACCGATACCGGTGTAGACATTGAGATTCGGGCTGGCGGACCGTTCCTCGAGATTCCTGTCGTCACCGAGATGTATCAGGATGACGCGATAATGTTTGGCTACGTAGGTACCGATATAGCGGTCAAGACCTTCCGGGACACCCCGACGCTGGCCGTCTTTTCAGCCATGAACAAAAATCCGCAGGTCATTCTGTGGGACGCCGAGAAGCATCCGAACGCCAAGAGCATCGCCGACATAGCCAACGAAGTATCCACGGTGTACACATTCGGCGATCAGAGCTTCATGCGTTACTTCATTAGCACTGGTGCGATAGGCACCGAGCAAATCGACACCAACTATCAGGGAAACTTACTGCTTGCAACTGAAGATGCTGCCCACCAGGGTTTTGTGACTTCAGAGCCATACAAGTATTCGGTGCTCGACACCGGTGCAATTGCCACCGGCTACGAACTTATCCACGACGCGGGATGGACAAGTTATCCGCAGTCACTGGCCATTCGCCCAGACCGCCTCGAGGAGTTCAGGTCGTGTCTAACCCAATTAGTGCCGATAATGCAACAGGCACAACTTGACTACATCGCCGCACCCGAGCGTGCCAACGCAATCATCATCGCCACCACTAAGGCTTACGACAGTTGGTGGACCCAAAGCGAAGGCGACACATCCAACTCAGCCACGACTCAAAAAGATCTCGACATCATCGGCAACGGCGATACACCGACGTTTGGCGACTTTGAAGAGAGTCGAGTCTTGGACTTCATTGCCAAGGCTCTACCGATCTACCGCGCCCAGGGACTCGATGTGGTGGACGTGACTCCAGCAGATCTCACTACCAATGAGTTCCTTGATTCGTCAATCACTTACAGCAAATAATGCCCAAATGGTCCGTGGCGCCGCTCAGGCGTCGCGGACGCTTGAGCGATGTTTAGCGACTGGTTCCATCGCGCTCCAGGGAAAGTTAATCCACAGATCGGTGTGCTTCCAGACATAATCACATTTCACGATTGACTGCGACTTTTCATACAACACGGCCAGTCGAGTTTCGGCCAGTCTGCCGGCACAGAATTCAAGCACGTGCTTCAGGGTGTGTCCGGTATCGGCCACATCGTCGACGATGAGCACCTTGGAATCTTTGAGATCAATGAGACTTGGGACCGGAGGAAGAATCATCGGCACTGCCAACCGCTCATTGACACCGGTATAAAACTCAACATTCATTGTGTAGGTGTTCTTTACCGCTAACGCATAGCCGAGCGCTCCCGCTACCACCAGACCACCTCGGGCTATTGCCAAGACCATGTCCGGTTCGTACCCGCTGTCGTTGATCTGTACTGCCAGTTCGCGACTTGCGATTCCGAAGGATTCCCAGGTCATGATCTCGCGTTCGGTACTCAACGTGTCTCCTCGTGTGCTTTATCGCTCAATAGCGCTCTGTTCAATAGATAACCACAATCTAGTTCAGCGCAGACCGGAACAACGCACATGCTGGCGAGCAACAACGCGCCGTCACAGTGAGCGGAGCATCGTCCAAAATTCTGGCCAACTCTTTGACACCACGTGGCAATCATTGATCACCACGTCGTCGCAAACCAAACCAACCAGCGACAACGCCATGGCGACGCGGTGGTCATGATGCGTTTCAACAACGCCCCCGTGCACCCGAGACGGAGCGATGATCAGACCATCCGGTGTGACCTCAATTACGCCACCCAATGCTCGTAATTCTGTGGCCAGATCACCAAGCCGGTCGCTTTCTTTGTCCCGAATGAATCCCACCCCCGAGATGTGGGTCGGAGTGGAGGCAAACATCGCCACCACTGCCACAGTCGGCACGAGATCCGACATTGACGCCATGTTCACCTGAACTCCGGATAGGGCGCGATCGAGATTTCGTGACACACTGAGCCCAGTTGCGCCGCGTCGTACCGTGCAACCCATATTTCGCAAAATCTCGACGAACTCGACATCTCCCTGCGTACTTGACTCGCCAATTCCCGGCACCGTCACCGAGCCACCACTAATGGCTGCCGCCGCGAGAGGATACGACGCCGACGAGGCATCTGGTTCGACAGTAAAGTGTCGACCTTGGTAGCGCTGAGATCGCACTTCGAGTAAATCCAGGCCGATGCGATCCACGTGAATGCCAAAATCTTTCATCACCGAACATGTCATTGCTAGATAGGGCTCCGAGACAATGGATCCGGTGACGCGAATTTTCAATCCATTCACCAGCAATGGCGCAATGAGAAGCAACGCAGTTATAAATTGACTGGATGTATCGCCCCTCATTGTCAATTCATGTCCAGTTTGGTACCCGGCACATACTCGTGCCGGTAGGTGACCGGGTTGCTCGAGTGTGGTGACTCGTGCCCCAAGCGATGACAGTGATTCGAACAGCGGAGCCATTGGACGCTGTTGCAGAGCGCGCTTTCCAGTCACCGTGGTACAACCCGTACGAAGAGCACCGACTGCGGTAAGAAATCGGGCAGTTGTGCCAGCCAGATTTGCATCCACGACCACATCGCCGGAACCGGTTCGGTCGATTGGTTTTTCGATATCGACATCATCGCCGTGAACAACGCAGCGCGCACCGAGTGAGTTCAAGCCGGCGATCATCGCGATCGTGTCGTCACCCGGAGCGATATTGAACAGCCTGGAGGGATCTTTGGCCAAAGCGGCACACACCAATGCCCGGTTTGTCAACGATTTGGAACCCGGCACTACGACGGTTGCCTCAAGTGGTCCGCGGCGACTCTGAATCGCTATCCGGGTTGACTCGGTCATGAGACCAGTTGAACCGCTGGACGAAAACCACGGGCAATGAGTCCACCGCGGAACATATCTTGACTCGCCTTGTCAATGACTACAACCAGAATCCCCCGTTCCCCCTCCACCGAGTGAGCCACTTCAAAGTTGGCGACGTTGACGCCAAGTTTGGCGGCAAGGGTAAACACTTCGGCCGCGGCACCGGAGCGATCCGGAATTGGAATACGGATTTCCACCACATCGAGTAGTTCACGCACTCGACCCGGCAAGTTGGCCCGAGCAATACGTGCGGTATGGAGACGCTCTAAGAGTGCCGCGTCGTCGCCCATATCCACGATTGACCTCATCGATTGCAAACCGTCGATCATGGCATCGAGAGCCGACAAGATGGCACTGCGGTTCTCTCGGCAGACATCGATCCAAATGGCTGGATGGCCGGAGGCAACACGCGTCATGTCTCGAAATCCACCGGCGGCCAATCGCAATACCGCGACATGTTCTTCGGCGCTGCTGGTGGCCAGTCCCATCAGCGTGGCCGCAGTGAGATGGGGTAGATGACTAACAACGGCAATGAGTTGATCGTGACGCCCGGGTGACAGCACAACAATTTCGGCACCAAGTTCTCCGACGATCTTGGCCACGCTGGCAAACGCTGAATCTGCCGTGGAATCCCGAGGGGTGAGTACCCACACGGCACCTTCGAACAGCGAGGCATCGGCACCTTGCAGGCCGGCGAGTTCACTGCCAGCCATCGGGTGTCCACCGACAAAACGTGGATCACCGATCTCATTAACGATGGTGGACTTCACTCCCCCTACGTCGGTGACCAATCCCGTGGTGTTTGCCAAGGCGAAGCGTGCTTGTTGGGCAATTGATGAAACTGGGGTGGCGATGAAGGTGATTTCGGCATCGGGATCGAGTCCGACCGCTGAAATAATTCCACGGGCGAGGGCTTCGGACTCAATGTCATCACTTGAATCAGTTCCACTCACCTGCCAGCCACGCTGGCTAAGTGCCAGACCGAGCGATCCGCCAATTAGACCCAAGCCCATGACATTGGCGCGTCGACGAGTCACGGATGTCAAGCGTATCTGTGTGATTCTTCGGTGACGGCCTCAATTAATGAACGCACTTCGGCGATGGTGAGCAATCGATATTCGCCTGGTCGCAGACGCCGATCAGAAATTGGTCCAATTCGTACTCGTGCCAATCGCAAAACGGGATAACCAACTTGCTGACACATGCGTCGAATTTGTCGATTGCGACCTTCATGGAGGACTATGCGCAGAACTCCCGGCTGCAATTGACCGACATCGGCTGGTGACGTCACGCCATCATCAAGGTCGACACCAGTTCGTAAATTATGCAGGGCCGACTCGGGAACACCGTGCTCGTCGCAACGAACGTGTACGAGGTACTCCTTATCAAGTCCATATTTGGGATGGGTAATGCGATGGGTAAGTTCACCGTCGTTGGTGAGAAGTAGTAATCCTTCGGTTTCCGCGTCTAGTCGCCCAACCGGATGCACCTGTGGAACTTTTGGAATCAGGTCCAACACCGTCTCCCGATTGTGGGTGTCCTTAGCGGTGGTGATGACACCAACGGGTTTATTCAGCAAGTAATACACGAGGTCGGGCAGCACTCCCACCGGGGCACCATCAATTTCAATGATGTCGCGATCTGCCAGCACCCGTCGTCCAAGAATCGCAGTTTCGCCATTTACACGGACACGACCATCAGCGATGAGTTCCTCACATTGACGACGACTCCCCCAGCCTCGCTGGGCGAGCACTTTCTGTAAACGCTCTCCGTCAACATGCGCTTCCGCAGTAAGCGGATTTCGGTCGGAGGGAATTTCAGCGCCTCCCGGCGCACGATCAGTCACTTCTACTCGCCTAGCGTCGGTGCTTCGATCGGAGAAAGGCGCAAACCGTGTTCAAGTGCTTCCACCACGGAGGCATCGGGCACAAAATCGGCAATCGGAGGCAGATCATCGAGTGAGTTGATGCCTAAGCGCTCAAGAAACAGCGCCGTGGTTCCGAATAACACCGCTTGACCAGGGCCATCATCACGGGCCACTTCGGTGATGTAGCCCCGTGCTTGAAGAGTGCGCATTACCGCTTCCGGATCGACACCACGAATGGCGGCGATCTGTCCACGCGATATCGGTTGTTTGTAGGCAATGATGGCGAGGGTTTCCAATGCTGCCGAAGACACTCGAATGTGCTGGCCGTCGAGGATAAATCGCTCTACGTACACCGACATATCTGGATGCGACTGCAGACGATACCCTCCCGCAACTTTGCAAAGCTGGAACCCATGTCCGGCTTCTTCATATGCTGCGGCCAATTTCTCGCACAATGTCTCCACAATGGCGACACTTTGTTCTAACAACTGAGCCAACAGCGTTACACTCACCGGCTCCATCGCCACCAAGAGCACGGCCTCCAATGCGCGCACGACATCGGCATTGAGATCTTGCTCGTCTCTGCCGTTCAAATCGTTCATATCGTTCAGGTCGCTCATTTATCCCTCGTAATCATCAATGTTGAGTACTGCGTCAAAGGATCGATCGGTTCCGCCAGTCCACAGCACCTCGACATCCCCAAAACGATCGCCTTGAACCAATTCAACTCGTCCCTGCTTGAACAGCTCTAAGAGTGCAAGGAACCGGACAATGACTTCCACACGGTCCGTAATTCCTTTCGAAATTTCGGAAAACAAAATCTTCCCCGCAGTTGGAAGAAACTCGATGAGTTCAATGAGCGCATCGGCAACGCTGGCCCGAATCGGTGTGACATGAACCATGTCGATGGTGATATGCGGTTTTGGTGCCGAGATTTTGAGTAGCACCCGTTGCAGGCGAAACGGAGTAACACCCTCCATCAGATCGGGCATTAGCGATGCGAAGCGTTCCTCTGGTCCGGCCATTCGAGGGAAACTTAAGTCGGCTCGTTCGATCAACGTACTCATCACCCCAGCCACGTCCTTGAATGTCTTACAGTCCAATAGACGTGCCAACAAGAGATCACGTTCCTCCCACAGCGCAAATTCATCGTCAATCTCCGTGTCATCTCGAACCGGCAGCAATCGGCGAGTCTTTAGTTCAATCAGCGTCGCCGCGATGAGCAGAAACTCAGTGGCGACATCTAAATCCAGTGATTCCATCTTTTGGATCTCCGCCAAATATGCCTCAATGATCCGGGAAAGTGACACCTCATGGATATCGAGTTCTTCGCTCAGTATCAAATGCAACAACAGGTCAAAGGGACCTGCAAATACCGGCGTCGTGACTTCGTATCCCATCGCATACGAGGTTACTTAATACACGGCGTTCAGACTGCTACTACGACTATCGTTGGGCCGTGGCTCGAGTGCTTTCGTGTATCCAACCCACCGGTGATGTGCATCTCGGCAATTACCTAGGTGCATTGCGAAACTGGGTCACAGGGCAACACCAAGGTGACGTCTTTCATGGCATCGTTGATCTTCACGCCCTTACCGTCACCGAAAGTCCAGACGTTCTTGGCCGACAGACCTTGCAACTAGCGGCCTTGCTCTTTGCGATGGGATTAGACCCTCAAGTGGCGACGATCTTTGTGCAGAGTCATCTTCCACAGCACAGCCAACTTGGTTGGATCATGGAATGCATGGTGAGCTTCGGTGAACTGAGCCGGATGACTCAATTCAAGGAAAAGTCTGCCAAACGGGAATCAGAGTTTGTTTCCGCCGGCCTGTTCACGTACCCCGCACTTCAAGCGGCCGATATTTTGCTTTATGACGCCCAAGAAGTCCCGGTTGGTGACGACCAGCGCCAACATATCGAAATAACACGCGACATTGCGATGCGGTTCAATCATCGTTTTGGCGACACGTTTGTTGTTCCCAAGGCAGTAACACCTCCCATTGGTGCTCGTGTCATGGACTTGCAGGATCCCGCCAACAAGATGTCAAAATCAGGTGATAACGATGCCGGGATCGTATACATGCTCGATGAACCGGCGGTAATTGAAAAGAAGTTCAAACGGGCCGTCACCGACAGCGAAAATGAAGTTCGTTTTGATCGCGAAAAGAAACCCGGTGTGTCGAATCTGCTTGAAATACTCGGGGCTGCGACACAATCAAACCCGCAAACGCTGGCGGCGAGTTACACACAGTACGGTCAATTGAAGGACGATGCGGGAGCCGCGGTGTCGGCAATGCTGGCTCCAATTGCGCAACGCTACAAAGAACTTATGGCCGATCGCGGAGAATTGCAGCGTCAGTTAGGCATCGGTGCGCAACGCGCCAATCTCGTCGCTACAGCCACGTTGGCCCGGGCCCACGAAGCAATCGGCCTGTTACCTCGCTACTAAATATCGTCGGCCTGGCGCAAGGCGCGAAGTGCATCCCCATCGGGGCGACCAGCCACAAGTGCAATTGTCATTTCGTTGCACCCAATCTCTTGCAGCATCTGTGCGCCTCGCTGTTGATGATGACGGTAGGCGTTGAATCGGGGCGTCGGTAATGGCAGCACCGTGGCGATGACTCGGGCCACAATTCCAAGATCTGCATCAATTTTGCCAATGTCGTGCAGTAGCGCTCCGGCAATTTCATCTCGCGACGCCTGTGATCGGACCACAATAAATCGTTGCGCAATGTCGTGACTATGCCGCTGGTCAACCACCGCCTGTGTGAACCACAGAAGGTGTTCCCGAACACTCAAGACATCTTTCACCCATGCTTCCTCTACGTCGCTGAGAGGTAATGCAGAAAGTGAACCGAAAAATCGCTTAACGAGGTGAAACACATCAGGTCCGAATGGCGCGGGCACGGGGATGGGACTCGCGGTACATCTCCCACAACACCTCATTGTCGACCTTGGTATAGATCTGGGTGGTGCTCACCGAAGCATGACCCAGCAATTCCTGGACAATTCGTAGGTCGGCACCATGTACCAACATGTGAGTCGCACACGAATGGCGCAACACATGCGGCGACAAATGGTCGGTGATTCCGGCACGTACGGCATACTTACGCACGATCCCCCAGGCAGCCTGTCGAGACAAACGAGTCCCACGAGACCCGAGAAATACGGCATCTGAATAATCTCGGCGGGCCCAGTGCTGCGGCGCCAACATCGAGCGACCACCCGGGCCGAGCCATTCGGCTAATGCATCATGAGCAATTCGCCCGAACGGTACGACCCGCTCTCTGGATCCCTTGCCAAGGAGTCGCACCAGCGATGCCTCCATGTCGAGGTCACTGAGTGAAAGTCCACATACTTCGGAAACACGGGCTCCTGTGGCGTACAGGAATTCCAACAGGGCGCGATCCCGGAGAGCGTACGAATCAACGCCACTTACGGCTGATAGCAATAGGGCAACCTGTTCCTCCGACAACGCTTTCGGCAATCCCGCAGGCACTCTGACACCATCGAGAGCACTAGTCGGATTATCCCCGCGCAATCCTTCCTCGGACATAAATCGATGCAACATTCGTACCGCGGCAAATTGCCGAGCCGCGCTCTTGGGTGCACGTCCACTCGCCCGCAATAGAGCAACATAACGTTCAACCAATTCGGGTTTCACTCGGAGCACATCACTTGATTGCTCCGATAAAAACCTTTCATAATGCCGTAAGTCACGACCATAGGCCTCGATCGTCAGTGGTGCCCGCCCCTGTTCCACTCTCAGCCAGGTAAAAAAATTTTCGGTAGGGCTTAGCCCAGACATAGTCGTTCGGTTTCGTTCACATCTGCAATTTAGATCACGGGTGCAGTTGTGCGAACCGCAACCCTCGCAAAATTCCAATAATCGCGATGGCATCGTCGATCTCACCTCTGTCGATCATTGACAGGGCCTCATCAATCGTAAAGCGCTCCATCGTCATGAATCGCTCCTCTGGTCCATGGCGTTCATTGTCGACGAGAGACAGATCACGAGCCAAGAACAACTCGACTGCGCCATCGATGAGCCCGGAAGATTGGCGCATTTGACCCAGTGCATCCCAGCGTTGAGCCTCGAATCCAGCCTCTTCACGAAGTTCACGTTGCGCAGTTATCAATGGATCTTCTCCTTCGATGTCGCACATGCCAGCCGGAATCTCCAGTGACATACCATCAAGTGTCGGGCGGTACTGGCGGACCATCACCACATCATCACCCACTAACGAATTGGCGATGAAAGCGACGATTCCCACTGCGCCGGGCGACTCAACATACGTGCGAACGAACTCTTCACCGTCTGGGGCCACGAACCGACTGCGTACGAGATTCCACGCCACCCAATGGTGAACAACGGTGCGGTCAGTGCGCGCAAATGATTTCATTGAGCGATGTCGCCCAATGACTTAACCGAGTACTTCGACGTGGGCAGGTGCGATCAAAGTGGCCGATAGGGGCAATTGGTTCTGGGCACGATGTGCAAGTGCAGCGCGAATCAATTCGCGAAACAGTGGGTGCGGACGATCGGGACGACTTTTGAATTCGGGGTGTGCTTGCGTTCCGACCCAGAACGGATGATCGGCAAGTTCAATGAATTCGACCAGGCGCTTGTCAGGCGATGCACCACTGCAGACAAACCCGGCGGCTTCAAAGCGCTGCCGATAATTGGAATTGAACTCATATCGATGGCGATGTCGCTCACTGACGACGGGCTCGCCATAGGCATTGCCGACAATTGTTCCAGGTTCGAGAACTGCGTAGTACGCGCCGAGTCGCATTGTTCCACCCTTGTCGGTGACATCGCGCTGATCATTCATCAGATCGATGACTGGATTCTGGGTACTGGCATCAAATTCGGTGGAATTTGCGTCGGTAAGACCGAGCACGTGACGAGCAAATTCGATTGTCATTACCTGCATTCCGAGGCACAGCCCGAGGCACGGAACACCATTCTCGCGAGCAAATTCTGCGGCCCGGATTTTTCCCTCGATACCACGGGCACCAAACCCGCCAGGAATGACGATGCCATCCAATGAACCAAGCCGCTCATCGGCAAGCATCCCCTGAACATCCTCGGCTTGAATCCAGACGACCTGAACCTTGGCACCATGATGAAAGCCAGCGTGCTTAAGGCTCTCCACCACCGATAGATAGGCATCCTGCAACTGAACGTATTTGCCGATCAGGCCAATTCTCACGGGAGTAGTTGCGGCTTCGATACGAGCAACGAGTTCGCGCCATGGAGTGAGATCAATTGGTGCCTCGAGTCGCAATAATTCGCAGATGACGGTATCAAAACCTTCGTCATGCAAAATGAGCGGCAGTTCGTAAATATTATTTGTGTCGGCAGCGTTGATGACATTGCGCTGATCAACGTCACATTGATTTGAAATCTTCCGCTTCAATTGATCGCTAATTGGTTCGTCACTTCGACAGACGATGACATCAGGTTGAATTCCTCTACTACGCAATTCGGTGACACTGTGTTGGGTTGGCTTCGTCTTTTGCTCTCCACTTGGAGCAATAAATGGAACGAGTGTGACGTGGACATAACACACGTTGTCGCGACCCACATCGTTACGAAACTGTCGCACCGCTTCCAGAAATGGCAAGATCTCAATGTCTCCTACGGTTCCACCAATTTCGGTAATCACGACATCCACATCGTCGGTGGCAAGGCGCTGGATTCGCCGCTTGATTTCATCGGTCACATGCGGAATTACTTGAACCGTTCGGCCCAGGTAATCGCCACGGCGTTCAGCGGCGAGCACTGCCTGATAGATCGAACCAGTGGTGGCATTGGATGAACGAGTAAGACTTTCATCAATGAATCGCTCGTAATGGCCCAAATCCAAGTCGGTTTCGCCGCCATCATCGGTGACAAACACCTCGCCATGTTCGAAGGGATTCATCGTCCCAGGATCCACATTGATATACGGATCAAGTTTTTGCATCGTGACGCGAAGCCCGCGCATTTTAAGTAGTCGACCTAGCGAAGATGCCGTCAGTCCTTTACCAAGTCCGCTCGCAACACCACCTGTTACGAACACATACTTTGGCATTCTTGGCTCCCGTCCCAGCGCTAATACTTTTATCTCTATGACGGAAGATAAGTATACCCGCAAAAACCTAATGTCGAGGTTGCTTCGAGCCACTAACTCGAGTCGATGTTGCACTCAACAGATCGCGTGCATGTTGGAGCGCAGAACTTTCGGCTACACCGCCAGAAAGCATGCGAGCGATTTCAACAACACGTTGCTCATGCTCTAACGGTGTGGCTTGGGCAAAGGTTTGCTTGGATCTCACCGTTTTCGTCACCTTGATGTGATGCGCTGCTGTGGCCGCAACCTGGGCCAGGTGGGTTACTACCAATACTTGATGGCGCAGACCCAATTCACCAAGGGCTCGGGCAACTGCCACGGCGGCTTCGCCACCTATTCCGGCGTCAACTTCGTCAAAAACCAAGGTGTCGGGGGCCTCGGTGAGCACCAACCGGAGAGCGAGCATGGTCCGGGCTAGTTCCCCGCCAGAAGCCACCTTGTTCAGTGACTGCGGCGCCGAACCAGGATTGGCCGCCAATAGGAACTTGACCTCATCTCCAGGATTAGGTCCAACCTCAACCTTTACTACTGCATGAGCCATTGCCAGGGTGCGCAAATAGGCCTGGACTTCTTTGGCTAAACGGGGGGCCGCTTCACGGCGGGCCTCGCCCACTATCGTCTCGGCACGCTCCAATTCATCCACTGCCAGCAGGCGTTCTAGATCAAGTTCTTTGGCCCGTGCGTCATAGCCCTCAAGTTCGGCCAATCGCGAGGCAGCCTGCTGACCATACGTCTTCACCTCGGTGAGGGTTTCTCCGTACTTGCGTCGTAAATCCACCAACAATTGTCGACGTTGGCGAATCTCTTCCAAACGCTCCGGATTTTCCTCGATACCTTCCGCGGTGATGCGCAACTCTGCCGAAACGTCATCCAGTTCGCCCTGCAGACCACGCAGTCGTTTCTCCAGATCGGCCAATGCCTCACGGTGTCCAAGTGCAAACACTGCCGTACCAACCGCATCGCTGGCTCCACCATCTTCGGTCAGTGCCCCGACTGCTTGCCACAGCGCTTCACGATGGGCTACCGAGTCGGCAAGGAGATCTTCTTCCCGGGCCAACATCGCGTCCTCATCGGGTTGATCCAACGCCGCGTCAGAAATTTCTTCGACTTGAAACCGCAACAGATCTACCTCTCGGGCTCGAGCCCGTTCATCGCCACCGATGGCGGCCATGTTGGCGTGAATTTCGGTGAGTCGAGCGCGAGCCGCACGCAATGGTGCCAGATCTACTCCGCTGTAGTGATCCAGCGCCTGACGCTGGGCGCTGGCACCGAGCAAACTTTGATGAGCGTGCTGACCGTGCAGATCCACCAACCCGGTTCCGTACTCGGCGAGATTCGCCACGGTCGCCAAACGACCATTGACATAGGCACGGGAACGACCATCGGTGGGGATGACACGACACAACACCACTTCCGAATCACCGTCGACAAAACGTCCTTCAATGCGGGCCTCTTCGGCACCGGGACGGATCACCGTGGCATCAGCGCGACCACCTACGAGCAAGTTGATCGCTTCCACGAGCATTGTTTTTCCGGCTCCCGTTTCGCCGGTCAGGGCCACCAAGCCTCGACCGATGACAAGATCGAGAGTCTCGATCACTCCCATATTTTCAATATGAAGCTCAGTGAGCACTACTCGTCTCCTAGACCAAACTTTGCTCGAACAATTTGATGGAACTTCGGTTGTTCAAAACGAATGAAATGGGCCATGGCGAAATCGGGCTCAAACATCACACAATCATCATGCTTCAGGCTTGTAACACGACGGCCATCCACGGCGATATCTACGGGACGGGTACCCACCACACGCATATGCAACGTCTCCTGAGGGTCAAGCACTAATGAACGGTCAAACAACATGTGTGGAGAGACTGGCGTCACGATCATCGCTCGGTGACGGGGCGACATTACCGGCCCGCGTGCCGACATTGAGTAGGCCGTCGACCCAGTGGCTGTAGAGACGATCAGTCCATCTGCCGAATACCGGGCAAAGATCTCGTCATTGATACTGACATCGATCCAAATCGTGTGACCAGACTGTTGTCGTTCCAGTACAACTTCGTTCAATGCTCGCCAACTGACTGTGGTCGGATCATCGGCGCGTTGTACCGTGGCTTGCAGCATCATTCGTGAATCCATGATGTAATCCGTACCCTGCTCGCCCGTCATCCAACGCTGCAAACTGCTCAAAAGATCGACTGGTTCTACCTCGGTGAGATAACCAAGGGTTCCAACATTGACTCCCAAAATCGGTACCGGTGCACCGTTGAGCATGTGCACCCCGCGCAACACCGTGCCATCACCGCCAAGACTCACCAAGACATCTGCATTAGACGGATCGCGGTCACTCGCCAAATGCGACAGACCGTGAGCGGCAGCATCGGCCGGTGGCATCCACAGAAAGTGCCCGGCACCTGACAGCCAGGATTCGACATCGGCGATGAGCGGACCAACCTCGGCGCGAGTGTGATGAGCAATCACAAATACGTTCGTCATCTTTGCGCCTCCTGTTAGTAAGTCCACACTACGGTCATGCCACGCCTCACTCTATGACGATTGGCTCCGCCCGAGGTAGAGCAAAAACTCAGTGTTCCCGCTGGCACCCCGCAGCGGAGAGGCCATGATTCCGAGTACCACACACCCACGCTGGATATAGGCGTTGGTCACGGTTTCGCAGGTGCGGTGATGGATTGCCGGGTCGGTAATCACTCCGGCTCCTCGGTCGACTTCCATTTTCTCGGCCTCAAATTGTGGTTTCACCAACAACACCAGCACACCATCTGGAACAACCCACCCACACAACGCGTCAGCAACTGCGGTGAGTGAGATGAACGACAGATCGGCGACGACAATGTCATAACGATCTCGAATCGCAGGGTTAGCCGCATGATCGGCAAGTTTGCGTACGTTAAACTCTTCAACGACTATCACCCGCGGGTCGTGAGCAATTCGCTCGTGCAACAGCGACCTACCCACATCTAGAGCAATTACATGAGTTGCGCCGGCCTGCAACGCACAATCGGTAAATCCACCCGTCGAGGCTCCCGCGTCGAGGACATTCTTGCCTTGGAAATCAATACCAAATTTGTCTATCGCTGCTTGCAGTTTTTCACCACCACGGCTGACAAACCGGGCCTGCTCGATGATGTGCACCGAATCGCGCGGCGCAACCTGATGTGCACCCGACATCGCCTGGGCACCATTGACCAACACTCGTCCGGCGGCAATGAGTTGCTCTGCTGCCTCCAGCGATGGAGCCAAGGCGCGTTTTACCATCACCGCGCACAAACCTTGACGTGGCGCCATTACATCAGGTGCCGAGCAAATGCCGCCAAGTTGTCACAGACCAAGTCGGGTGGCCTTTGGTCGGGTGCGACCCCACTGCCGACACCTGACAACACGAGAGCAAATCGAGCATTAATCGCCCGAGCAAAGGCACCATCGGTGGAATCACGATCCCCCACCATCCACACGGCAGAGAGATCAGTCATCTGCAGCACCCCGCGCACGTAGTCGCCCATCGGGCGATGTGGTTTCCCAGCGATGAGTGGTTGCACGCCGGAGGCTGTGGCAATGGCGGCCAGAATTGCTCCGCCACCGGGTATCGGACCAGTTGGGGTCGGATAGGTGGCGTCGTCGTTGGTACCGATAAGTCGAGCCCCGTTCCGTACAGCCGTAGCCGCCCGACTCATCGACCAATAGTCAAACGTGTTGTGATAGCCAACGATCACCGTTTCAATATCCTGATCAACCGCGTCACCGTCACCGCCTCGGCGTCCATCATCGCTTCGCGCTGCGACCACTGCTCCAGCGGCTTCAACTGCTTCGCACACACCCGGTCCGCCGGCAACTAGTACGCGTTCTCCGGGTCGGAGGAGTGTTCCTGCCGCCTGGGCCGAGGTGCAGACATCGCCTCGCGCCGGAATACCGAGCGAGGCAAGTTTTGATTCTTGCTCGGCAACAACTGCTGAGGAATTATTGGTCACGAACAGCACCCGGTGGCCACGGTCGCGCAGGGCGGCAATGGCCTTCACAGATCCCGGGATGGGCTGATGCATCAACCACACCACGCCGTCCAAATCACAAAGAATCGGTGCCGCAGATTTGCTGGAACTAGACATTTCTGCCACCCTCTAAGTGTGCCCCGTTTCGAAGCTTTTCGCGCGCTTCGATTTTCTCCGTCGTTGAATCTCAATGAAGTATCTGCCCCACCCTACGACGTACTCTCCGAAACGGATCGACTGGCACTGTGCGAGCGGCACCCCAACAATATCGCCCACATCGATTTGCCAACTGGTGTCGATGCTTACCGTGTCGCCGGCAACACCCTGAAGCAGTGGATAACAAATGGCGTACTCGTGCTCGACGATGTCCCTTCGTTGACGTTGTATCGAATGTCATTTGTGGACTCACTGGGCATGCAACGTTCCACTGTGGGTGTGATCGGTGCTCTTGAGGTTGTGGATGAAGGTTCCGGTGGTGTCTTGCCCCACGAGCGGACGACTGCCAAAGCCAAAACCGACCGACTGGACCTTACCCGAGCGACAGACACCAACATGTCACCAGTGTGGGGTCTCTCCCTCGCTGCGGGACTCAGCGCAAAATTGGCAGGAACGGGCCAACCTTGCGGATCACTGACCGACCTCGATGGCGTCACCCACAGCGTGCAGCGAGTGAGCGATCCCACTCGAATTGCCGATATTTCGGCCTGCATCTCGGCTCACGCCGTGCTCATTGCCGATGGTCACCACCGCTACGCAGTAAGTAGAACATTCCGCGATGAAGTATGCCACCGCACCCATCGAAGCGACACCGCCGCCGAACTAACACTCGCCTACATCAACGAACTTGTGGACGATCAACTCAGTGTCGCTGCTATCCACCGTCTCTATAGCGGTATTACGGTCAGCAATTTACGTACAGCACTTTCTGCCGCTTTCGATATTGAAGATGCCGGCGTGCTCAGCAACACCACCCTGCTACAGATGAACCAACGCGGTGCGTTGTGTTTGTTGCTGGCGGACCAGACCATTGCCTGGTTGAAACCTAGACCAGATGCATTCATCGGTGTCCGACAATTGGACAGTGCGCTGTTAGAACATGCCCTTGCTAACACGCCACATGCGGTTGGCTACCAACACGGCATTGACGAAGTGGGCCGCGAACTCGCGGCGAACAACGCAACAGCCGCGATCTTGATACGGCCTGTCAGCGTGTCGGAAATTCGACGTACCGCCACTGAAGGCCTACTAATGCCGCCGAAATCAACTTTCTTTACACCGAAGTTGCGCACGGGTCTCGTGATGCGCCCACTTGGTACGCACTAAGCAATAGTTGCCTCGCTACGCGACGGTGATTGACGTATCTAAATACACGTCTTGCACGGCGTTAAGTATCTTGATGCCTTCGTTCATTGGCCGCTGAAAGGCTTTGCGACCGGTGATGAGGCCTTGACCACCAGCACGCTTGTTGATCACCGCCGTGCGCACGGCTGCTTCGGTGTCACCCGCACCCTTGCTTTCGCCACCGCTGTTGATCAGCGCGATGCGACCCATGTAGCAGTTGACAACTTGCCACCTGGCAAGATCGATCGGGTGATCGGTGGTGAGTGAGTCGTAGACCTTGGAACTCGTTTTGCCAAAGCCCTTGAAGGCGTTGTAGCCGCCATTATTTTCCGGCAATTTCTGTTTGATGATGTCGGCTTCGATGGTCACACCGATGTGATTGGCCTGACCAGTGAGATCGGCCGAGACGTGATAGTCAACGCCGTCTTTCTTGAATTCAGGGTTGCGCAAATAACACCACAACACGGTGAACATTCCCATTTCGTGAGCCTCCGCAAAGGCTGCAGAGGCTTCCTGAATTTGCCGTGTGGATTCAAGCGAACCGAAGTAGATCGTGGCGCCAACACCAACTGCGCCCATGTTGTAGGCCTGCTTTACGGTGCCGAACATGATTTGATCGGCCTGATTTGGGTACGTGAGTAATTCGTTGTGGTTCAACTTGACGATGAACGGAATGCGATGTGCATATCGACGACTTACCGCACCCAACACGCCAAACGTGCTTGCCACTGCATTACAACCACCCTCGATCGCCAGCTCACAAATACTTGCCGGGTCGAAGTACGCCGGATTCGGCGCAAAACTTGCCGCGCCTGAATGCTCAATGCCCTGATCTACTGGCAGGATCGACACATACCCCGTCCCAGCGAGTCGGCCATGGCCATACAGCGAGGCCAGATTGCGCATCACCACCGACGAACGGTCTGATTGCGTCACTATTTCATTGACAAAATTTGGACCAGGAAGAGTGAGCGACGACTTTGGAATGCCCTTGCAAGTGTGAGTGAGCAAGCCCTCGGGATCGCCCTTTAGCAACGCTGAAATGTCCACATGCCCAATCTAGTCAACCCTGCGAACTGCTACAGAACTAGCAAAGACCTTTAAATCTCAGGTTCCGAGGGTGGCCAAGCGGTCGCTGACATCAGAAAAATGGGGATCATGAGCCGCAATGCGACCAAACATCTTGCGTGCGGCAATCACATCACCGGACCGATCGTACAAGTCACCCAGCATGTACCACTCGCGGAGATGATATTCCTGCACCTTGCGCGGATCTTGCGATCCGTGATGCATCAGACGTACGGCACTCTGCAAGTCGCCGTGATCAGCCAATGCTCCAGCGGCCACAATTCGACCCTCCGCAACGATCGAAGGATGCGGGGATGCTTCTTTCAACTCTTTCCACAACTCATCTACTTTTTCATACCGACGAAGTGCCCGGTAACAGTCTGCTAGTACAGGATGATTCGTCGTTGATCCGTGGGATGCGGCACGAGCCTGCTCAAGTTGATCGGCAGCATCGTTCCACTGTCCCAAGCGATACAACGACAATCCGGCCACTTCATGCACCAGTGGAATGCCTCCGCATTTTTTGACAATCGGCATCACCGCTTTTTTGGCATCCTGATAGCGCTCGCGCTCAAATGCGTCGAGAGCTAGGGCGAATCGTTCTATTGTTCGCTTTGCGTCGTCGGCACCCACGGCTGCCTCAATTGCCTTGGCAACGGTGGCTTCCACATGAGCCAATGTTCGCGCTGTCGGACGACGAGCACTACCCTCGTCGACGGCCTCGCCCCTACGCGGTTTGTCACCAACAGGACCCTCGTCGCGCCACCGCTCGATGGTGTGCTCAGTGAACGGCATCGGCTCTTTGCCGTACTTACGACCACCGGTGCGGTGATGAACTTCGTCGGCCTTGCGTTGGGCTGCAGTTTGCGGACGGGCCGGAACATCTCGGCGATCATCCCGACCACGACTAGGCCGATCATCCCGACGATCATCACGACCACGAAATGGTCGACCCGAGTTTGGACGACCGGAACTTGGTCGACCCGAACTTGGACGACCTGAGCTTGGTCGACCGGAACTTGGCCGGTCATCACGACTGCGAGCGGGACGATCATCATCTCGTCGTGGGCGACTTGAACTTGGGCGATCATCACGATCACGGAATGGACGACCGCTGCTCGGACGACCTGTACCTGACCCGGAAGAACTTGGACGACCGGAACTTGGACGACCTGAACTCGGTCGGTCATCACGACCTCGAGCCGGACGATCATCATCGCGACGTGGACGACTCGAACTTGGGCGATCATCACGATCACGGAACGGACGACCAGTGCTCGGTCGACCTGTACCTGACCTAGAAGAACTTGGACGACCGGAACTTGGACGGTCATCCCGACTACGGGCGGGACGATCATCACGACTGCGCGAAGGTCGATCATCGTCTCGACGGGGACGGCTTGAACTTGGTCGGTCATCACGACCTCGGGCCGGTCGATCGTCATCTCGTCGTGGACGACCCGCGCCAGCCCCACCGGTTCGTGGACCGGAGGAACGCGGAGCGCCGGAGCGTGATCCGCCTGGACTCGCGCGACGAGGGCCGCGATCTGGAGAAGGCATTTGTCGTATTGTACTCGCACGAACACTGCCTAACTGCTTGTGAAGTCCCTAGATGACTGGGCCACTGAGTTAGTTTCCTAGGTATCAAGGAGTCGAGTTATGCCCTACAAAACCAATAAGGATTTACCTGAAAATGTGATCCATGTACTTCCCGCCCATGCGCAGGATATTTATCGGCAAGCATTCAACCACGCTTGGCAGGAATACGCGAGCCCCAAAGAACGTCAAGGTCACGCTTCCCAGGAAGAAACTGCGCATAAGGTGGCGTGGTCAGCGGTGAAGAAGAAATATAGGAAGACCGGTGATACGTGGAGAGTCAAAGAGTGACGTGCCAACTCGAGTCTGATGCAACTTTTACCTCTTTGCTTTCAGGTCTTGATACGGTCCGCACCGCTTTCGCTGCAGACACGACAACTGGCCCCGCCGCGGGGGTCAGGTAGTGATTTAGCAACCCGTTGCGTCACGAAGTCGTTGACACACGTCTGCAAGCCGCTTTGGAGACAACATCACAATCTGTCGGCGAAACGTCTCGCGGCGAAGAGTATGAAGATTGTCAAAGTTTACGACACAGTCGCTTGGCATGCCATCCACTTTTTTAGTGAGCCGCAATTCGGAAACAAGTCCACGCTCTGTTCGGCTGAGCGCTGCAACTACCACGGCACCGATCCGTTCGGCGAGGGGATCACGAGTTAGCACAAGTACTGGCCGGTCACCTCCTGGTGTAGCAGCAAACCAAATTTCACCTCGCTTCATCTGCCCAGTCCTCCCAATCTTCCGCCACACCCCAGTCAGCAATTTCAGCCAGCGACATTTCGTCTGTTGAATGAGGAATTTGCTCCCAGAGATCAGCATCAATTTCTGACGCAAGTCGGATGAGATATCGATGCAAAGCATCTCGAAGAATTTCAGACTTGTCGACGCCGAGCTTTTTCGCCCAAATCTGCACATCCTGTGCTTCACTACCAGTAACACGAAAACTGAGCATTGTCATACAAGTATGATAGTCTGTAATACGCATCCTGGCGACGCCCATGCTTACGGTCTGGCAACGATGGGCCGTGTACGGGGATTGGTGAAATAGTTGGTTTGCCAAGTGAGTGCTGACACATCCCCGATGTGTGCGCCAGTCGATGTGTAGCGCAATACACCACGTTCTCAATGGCTCAGGTGATCTTGATTACCGTGTTGGCAATGGAAATGAGCAGGCTTGAAGTGAACGACAAATCGCTGATCACGTGAAGTATCTCCCGGGGATCTGGCCCGATGACCACCCGCAAGCAAGAACGAGTCTTAATCAACCCGTTTCTGAAGGACCTACGTTGTGACGATCAACGTCACCGTCTTGGAAACTGACTTGCCAGTTTTAGGTTTCACTGTCACCGCCACTTTGCAGGGCCCGGCCTTCACCCCCTTCAGAATTGTTCCAGACACTTTGCAGTATTTGGTTGATGATGACGCAACCCGAAGTGAGATGGTGGCACCTTGGGAGACGGTGAGCTTGGCATAAGCGGCAAGTATTTTTGCTGCGACAGATTTCGTGGTGGTCACAACTGGGACGGTGGAGGGTAGACTGATTTTGGATACCGTGCCAGAGCCTTTATTGGTGACGTAGGCGAATGTGCCAGCCGGATTTATAGCCACACCCAACGGGGAAACCCCAACGGTGATTGTGGCGTCCACCGTGTTCGTAGCAAGATTGATTCTGGACACCGTGCCGGCAGCGTTGTTGGCAACGTAGGCGAATGTGCCAGCCGGACTGATGGCCACTCCCTCCGGTCGATCGCCGACAGTAATTGTGGCATCCACCGTGTTGGTAGCAACATTAATTCTCGACACCGTGCCGGAACCGGCGTTGGTGACGTAGGCGAATGTGCCAGCCGAATTCACAGCCACATCGTGTGGGCGATCGCCGACAGTAATTGTGGCATCCACCGTGTTGGTAGCAAGATTGATTCTCGACACCGTGCCGGAACCGGCGTTGGTGACGTAGGCGAATGTGCCAGCCGGATTGACAGCGACACCGATCGGGCTATCGCCGACTGTGATTGTGGCATCGACCGTGTTCGTAGCAAGATTGATTCTGGATACCACGCGGTCGAAAAATTTGGTGACATACGCGAACGTGCCGGATGGATTGACGGCCACACCTTCCGCGTTATAGCCGACAGTAATTGTGGCATCCACCGTGTTGGTAGCAAGATTGATTCTCGACACCGTTTCGCTCGAGAAGTTGGTGACGTAGGCGAAAGTGCCAGCCCCATTTATAGCCAAGCCGTACGGGTAAACGCCGACAATAATTGTGGCGTCCACCGTGTTGGTAGCAACATTAATTCTCGATACCGTGCCGGAGTCCGTGTGGGTGACGTAGACGAAAGTGCCTGCCGGGTTAACGGCCACACTGTCCGGACGTCCGCCCACGGAGATCGTCGCGTCGACCGTGTCAGCGGCCGCAGGCGACCCTAGAACCATCAGCCCGCCAGCCAGAAGCACAGCCACAACCGCAAGTGAAGGACGGCCAATCCACTGCTTCATAAGTTGAACTATAAGCACAAATAGATGCTGGCGACGACCTACTCTCCCATCGGTCTACCCCCGAGTACCGTCGGCGCGGGCCAAGGCTGGCATGAACTCAGAGGCGGGCAGTGACTCGCAAGAAGGTGGCGGGTATTGAAGTCCCGCCGTCGGTGCTTGTGTTCTGTGCTTTCTCAAGTTCCAACAGCTGGGTATGGAGATCCTCCACTTTCCCGCTATTTTGAGCCGCTTCGAAAGCATTCATGGTTGGGCCATAGAACCGCCTGAGTAACTCGACGAAATCTGTCGGGCTTTTGTCGGGCGACACGAAGTGGAACGTGTCCTTAACCATGGATATTTTTTCCTTGGGTACTCCGGCTTGCCCAAAACGCTCAATGATGTGAGCGTCCACCCCCCAAGTCATTGGGCTGACGAAGCCTTCTGGGGGCGCCGGCATGAATGAGGACCTGATCTTCAGCAACTGCGAGACGAATGTGGGATCGTTCGGAATCCAGTTGCCCATCACGATACGACCACCAGGTTTCGTGACCCGAACCATTTCCTTGGCTACATCGAAGGGTTTGGGAGCAAACATGGCGCCGAATACAGAGAGGGTCAAATCAAACGAATTGTCGCTGACTCCTTGCAGGTTGCACGCATCTCCCTCTTGAAATGTCAGTCCGGTGAGACCCGCCTCGACAGCACGCTTGTTCCCGGCGTCAACGAGGTTCGAGGCAATGTCGATGCCAACTACGTCAGCGCCCAAGAGGGCTAGAGGAATCGCTGTGGTGCCATCTCCGCAGCCGAGGTCCAGCACCCGTAGCGGTGGCGTTATTCCGAGCGACTTCACGACTGCTTCTCCCGATTGGCGCATCAAGGCGGCAATTTTGGTAAAGTCCCCTTTTCCCACAATGCTTTATTTGGATTCATGATTCTTCCCCTCTATTTTGGTAGCAGGTATAGAGAGCCTAACTAACGGTAGAAACCCGAAATTCCAGATGGATCTGCGCGTCGCCTCAAATAGGTTGGTAAACAACAGCAGCCCCCGCTTGCGCGGGCTTAACTGCCGTGTTCGGAATGGGAACGGGTGTGACCCCGCCGCTATGGTCACCAGAAATCTTGCGTCGTCGAGGTACTGCGCAAGTGAAACACTTGCGCTCAAGTCCCTCAAGGACTCCAGAGCAAGCACGAGCGGTAATAAATCCAAAACTCACCAATCGAGGTGCCAAACATTTCCGTCGATATGGACTCTTGGGTTTCAGGGAGATTCGGTGATCCGTTTGATTAACAAGTTCAGGGCTATGACGGCATCGTCCAGACTTATCAACAGGCTCTCGTTCTCAACAAGATTGTTCCACAGGACATCCCATCCCGGGAATGCTTGAACTTGTGGGGGCCATTGGTGAATCCCGCGTACATCGAAAATTTCAACGCAGGCCGCACGGACGCTGGGAAGATTGTCTTCGTCGATCCCGAGTTCCTCCATAAGTAGCAGATCAGGAAGATCGCGGGCTCGATCGTTCGGGTAATCATCGCTCGGTGGTTCCGTACAGGCGTGTAACTTTTGTGCGATCTGGTAACGCAGTGGCAATAACGCCACGGTGGCTGAACCCGCGAGTTGTACTGGTTCAAGGCTGATGGCAACGGAAAAGATCTCTGGATCCTGAAGTGAGGTCGCTTCGGCTGCCGATATCTCGAAAGGGATCGTGACGAAGTCTTTGCCTCGGTATGCGAGTTTGATGTTGAGTCGGACTGGAGGGGGCTGGACTCTTGCTCGTTGAATCAACTCCGCTTCGGTGACCCGACCAGTGAAGCCGCTCCAACCTGTAGCGACCGCTCGCTCTATGAGCAAGACCGCTGCGTCAAGATCACCTCGGAATGATGCATCGAGATCTTTGGTGCTCCGGGCTCGCAGGCCGTACCGCATCTCGAGGGCCGCCCCGCCTTTGAACACGATGCGTGGTCGTCCGTCTTCGTTAGGAAAGCCATCGAGTATTCTTGAGATGACGGCGACACCAACGATACGGCGCAGACGTCCAGCAGTGGTACCTACTGAGTCAGACCAGGTAGTGAGCAGGCGCTTCAAGGTGACTCCTATCGCCAGGCGGAAGCATGGTAGTTATCGAGCCGATCCCGACGCAGGTGCAGTTCGGTCGGCGAGTTGGACGCGCAGCCGTGATTCGGCCACAAGACCAATCAATTGACGTGCCCGGGCGTTGGTAATTGCCTGCTCGATCAGTTCGCCTGCGACACCAGCCTTAATGGCGTCAGCGATCGCAACCCTGACAGCAAGCACGGGGATGTTGTCGACCGTTTCGATGTCGGCATCTGCCAGTTTCCGTCGTCGCGTCCTGTAGCGATTGCCACCTTGACGGCGTGGCTGGTAGTTAGGTGGCACGATGACATCGATCGTGTGCGGATTGACGTCCGCTAGATCCCACAATGCCAAGGCTGCCTCGCCCCCGACGACCCCGACGCCATTCGCCCACAAGACAGCCTCATGGAACTCATCATGTTCAGTCGAGGGAAAGGCCACCACTCGATACAGCCCCCAACCGCGATGTTCGAGCCGGCCTGCCGCAGCAAGTTTGCGCATCGCGGCAGGGTTCACCTCCATTTCAACGGCGTCAGCGGTACGGACAAAGCCATGTTGCTCCGCTGCTCGTCCGATCAGGCGCTCCAGAACCGTCATTTTAGCCATACACAATACTGTACCGAATTAGTACGCTTTTACACGTAAGTATAGATAGTTATGTGTAAATGCACCCTGATTAGGGACGCTTTTACCTATTTCTGTTCCAACTTTTCAGCTGCGTCGGGTAACTGGCCGTTCTCAAGCCTCGACCAACCTCGCTCGTAGGCAGTCTCCACCTGGTGGTGCCTCAGCGATTGCCGCAGCGGAACAGGGGTGCCTTGGTCGAAAAGTATGCGCACTTAAGCGGGAGCCAATGCACTCCGCGCAGCGTGCTCCAGAACCGCGCGAACCTGTTCCAGCGTCACGCCAGGAAACCATTCCACGAACTGTGACACCAGCGCACCGTCTTCAAGATTCTCAAATAATGTTGATACAGGCACGCGGGTGCCACGAAATACCCAAGCACCACTGACACATTCCGGGTTGCGCTCGACCGCCACACACGACGACCAGTCAATCATGGTGAAATCGTACCACCGCACGCTAAATGGTGACAGGAGGTCTGAACAACTGCAAAATCGTTCGGGTCGTCGACGCGGCACTCGTCTAATGGGGACTTCGCAACTTTTCTTTGACAGTTTGAGTCGTAAAACAACAGCAGCCCCCGCTTGCGCGGGGGCTGCTGATAAATAAATTCTGGCGACGACCTACTCTCCCAGGGGGTCTACCCCCAAGTAC
>CAYHCC010000012.1:0-43063 GCA_964355165.1 uncultured Acidimicrobium sp. | reverse complement strand
GCCGATGACCAATACTTTCCGGCCCAACCGTATGGCCGAAGAGCATCATCGGTGGCATGCGACTGGTAATAGTTGACGCGCTCCCAACCAGCCTTCTCACCAAAGACTGCTCCGGCATCACGGTGCCACGAGTACACCGGTGATGTTTTAAGTGGTCGTGCACTCTGGCGCTCCTCACCTGGATAGTGAATGTCGTAATACGACTCGTAATTCTCCTGCACCCGCTTCATCGTGAACGAAGGCGACTTGTATGCCGCGCCGAAACGACGGATATCCATATGCCACAGATCCATTTGCGGCTCGCCCGACACGACCCATTCGGCAACAACCTTGCCAATTCCGCCGGCGCCAGCAATACCGTGGGCGCAAAATCCTGCGGCGACAAAGAACCCGCCGACTTCGGTTTCACCCAAGCAGAACTCGTTATCCGGAGTAAATCCCTCCGGACCATTGATGAAATTCTTCATGCCGATTTTTTCCATGATTGGCACTCGTCGCTGCGAGTTGACGGCGATTTCTTCAAATCGATTCCAGTCCTGATCTAACAGTCGCGAATTGAAGTCTGCGGGAATGTCGTCGACATGCGTATGGCTTGCCGTCCAGGGCTGGGAATTCCGTTCGTATCCCCCCATCAGCAGTCCACCGACTTCTTGTCGGTAATACACGAGGTTGTCAGGGTCGCGCAGTGACGGCAGACGACGCGCAGTTGGATCAAGAAAGTTCTCCGTGATCATGTACTGATGACTCATCGGCACAATTGGAACGCGCACCCCCACCATGCGCCCGATCGAAGGGGCATACATGCCGCCACAATTCACAACTACGTCGCACTCTATTTCGCCACGGTCGGTGATGACTTTTGTGACGCGGCCGTTGGCAGTGAGAATTTCGAGCACTCGCGTGTGGGTTGATATTTTGACTCCGCTCTTGCGCGCCCCATTGGCCATCGCATGCGAAAGTTGTGAGGGATCTACTTCTCCATCTGAAGCCATGTAGCAGGCACCAACTACTCCGTCGAGAGAAATCAATGGGAATAGATCCTGAGCCTCTGTGGGCGAGATTTCGTGCAAGTTAAGTCCAAAGGTGCGAGCCCAACCAATCTGGCGGCGGATTTCCTCCATTCGTTCGGTCGAGGAGGCGAGTTTGATGCTGCCACTTTCCTTCCAACCCGGGGGTGTTTCCGTAGATTCCAGTTGGCGATAGAGATCCACCGAATGCATGTTCATTTTGGTCAAGGTCGGATCGGCGCGAAGTTGACCGACAAGGCCAGCCGAATGAAACGTGGAACCGCTCGTCAATTCGTTTCGATCCAGAAGCAGAACGTCTCGCTCGCCAAGTTCTGCCAAGTGATATGCCACCGATGTCCCACCCACACCGCCACCGATGACGATGACCTTGACACGCGTTGGCAGGTTCGATGAAGACATAGGGAAAATGTAACCTGCGAGTGTGGACGAGACCTACCAACAGTTGTTTGACCAAGTACCACTACTGCGCGGGCGAACTGGGATGCGTGAGCTCTCGGGCGGCTTGACCAATCGCAATCTGGCGATCAACACTCCAACGGGTACATATGTCGCTCGAGTTTCTAACAATGCATCTTCGATGCTCGCTATCGATCGTGAAAGCGAGTACGAGAACTCCAAGATCGCCGCATCTGTTGGTATTGGCGCACCGATTCACGATTACATCCCCGGTCAAGGGTTGCTCGTGATCGGCTACCTGGAAGGACGAACGTATGGAGCGACCGATGTGGCCAACAATCTCGGGCGCATTGCCCAGAGTTGTCGCATCTTGCACGGGGCAAAACCGTTTGTCAGCAATTTCAACATGTTCGATATCCAACGGATGTATCTAAAAACCGTTCAGGACAACGGCTACCGCTTGCCCGATAAGTACGTTGCCTACCTACCCCAAGTTGAGCAGATGCGTTCGGCTCTACAAGTGCTCGACGAGGGAACCGTGCCGTGCAACAACGACTTGCTCCCGGCCAACTTCATTGACGACGGCGAGAAGATTTGGATTATTGATTACGAGTACTCAGGTAACAACGACGCCTGCTTTGAGTTGGGCAACATTTGGTCAGAGGCCTCACTTGATTATGAGTCGCTGCAGGAACTTGTGGATGCCTATTACGGGCGTCATCGACCGGAAAAACTTGCCCGCGCTTGGTTTCTGGCATTGATGTCGAAATACGGCTGGACGTTGTGGGCCTCGATTCAGCGTTCAATCTCGACATTTGAATTCGACTTCTGGTCCTGGGGCATGGAGAAGTACGAACGTGCTCAGTCAGACTTTGAAAGCACTCGGTTCAATGAGATGCTGGAGCAAGTCACTCGCCGCACTAACTAGCGCTGGGTGATGACGATGGTCTCGCGGCGTATGGTCATCGCATCCAACACTTCGGGAATCGGCGTGACCCCAATTCCGTCACCAGTTGGTACCTCTATATAGCCGCTATCCAGCACAAACGGCTTGGTGACGTCTTGAGCAAAATATCGGGCCGAAGCCGAGGTGTCCCCTGGCAAGGTAAATCCAGGCAACGCGGCCAAGGCCAGGTTCGCGGCACGACCGATGCCGGTCTCCAACATCCCACCACACCACACGGGCACACCCCGCGACAAGCACAGATCATGAATTTTACGGGCCTCAAGGTATCCACCGACCCGACCTGGTTTGATGTTGATAATTGAGCAGGCACGCAAGTCAAGTGCACCGCGGGCGGCCTGGCACGAGGTGATGGATTCATCCAGACAAATCGGGGTGGACATCTTGCGCGCCAGTTCCACATGACCGGCAAGATCTTCCTCTGGCAGCGGCTGTTCGATCAGCAATAACTCAAACTCGTCGAGTTGTGCCAAGTGCTTGGCATCTTCGACGGTATAGGCCGCGTTGGCATCTACTTGCAATAATATTTTGGAACCAAACGTCCGTCGCACTGCACGTACCGACTCAATGTCGCGTCCTGGTTCGATTTTCAACTTGATGCGCACATACCCCTGCCCTAGGTACGCACTCACCACCTCGATGAGTTCATCAATCGAAGATTGAATCCCAACTGACACTCCGGATGCCACTCGCGACTGGGTCGCACCGAGATACGAGGCAAGCGACTGCTTGGCAACACGAAGTTGGTAATCCAGCAATGCTGCCTCAAGGGCTGCTTTAGCCATGAAGTTGCCACGAATAGGTGCCGCAGCAGCGACGAAGGATTCTGCCGTCGAATTGGCATTGACGAGCGGCAACAGGTAGCGACGAATTACTTCTTCGCAGCCATCCACAAATTCAGATGAATACAGCGGAGCCGCCATGGCGACACATTCACCCCAACCTTCGTGATCGTCGCCGAACACGTGAACATACAGCAAATCACGGTCAGTCTCCACGCCAAACGATGTTCGAAATGGGGCGACGAGTCCAATGTGCGCTCGCACAAGTTCGATCTGTCTAATTGGCATCACGACATCTTGTCACTGGCACAGGAAAGTACATAGCCGTACTCGTCGTTGAGGCCGCGAATACGCGCACCCGGGTTCAACAGTAATGCAAACGATTCTCGCTGCCGAATGCGCCACCGAAGTGCAGCATCATGGTCGGTGCGGCGAAGGGATTCGATGTCCGGCGGTGTGGCGACGACAACATCATCACTGTTGGCGACAACATATGTGCCCGGTTGCGGGTCGCCAGTCACCGACACACTCCACTGCACGAGCAGTCGGTCGCTGTGCTCACCGGCATTGATCGCATCTGTCAACTGGCCGTAGAAATCCTCGTGGTACGACTCAACACGAGCACCAAGTTTGACCAGATTGAACCAAGCGTTACGTCGCACCAACGGATCAAAGGTCCAGGTGATCGCACGGTAGCCGTGCGACTGCGCCCAAGACCATTGATGTCGTTTGAGTTGTGCACCTATGCCCGTTCTGGCGTGATCCCGGGCCACGCCTGTGACATGCGAATGCAGGACTCCCCGATTGGTCGCCAGTGCAAACGATGCCCCGATAACTTCACCGTATTGGCGCGCCAGAGCGCAGTATCCACCGCTGTGAAGTGCCGCCACAATGACCTCAGGGGAAACCATCGAGGTGGCATCCCATACTTTGTCAAATATCGCGGATGCCTCGGCGGCCTCGGCCGGAGTGCTCACCGTTTGAACGTCAATTTCCCCCAACATTGGTAGTCACGCTATCAATGGGCAAAGATAGGGACCATGGCCGTACATGTCACCATCATCGATCATCCGATCGCCGCGGAAGCCCTTACACACCTTCGCGACATCAATACTTCCAATCAATTCTTCCGCGCCGAGATGCGACGATTGTCGCTCATCGTTGTGGCGGAAGCAGCGCGATCACTTCCAACCACCAAAGTTCGCGTTACAACTCCGCTGGCAGAAACCAGCGGTGTAAAGATTTCACAGCGACCAATTCTTGTCCCAATTCTTCGGGCGGGTCTCGGCATGTTGCCTGCAGCAATGGAATTGTTGCCCGATGCCGACATCGCCGTTGTTGGCGTGCAGCGTGACGAACAAACTCATGCCCCAAGTGAGTACGTTGCAAAGTTGCCGTCGCGACTAGAAGGTCGTCACTGCATCGTTCTTGACCCGATGCTTGCCACGGGTGGTTCGCTCGAGCACGGCTGCCGCTTGCTCGCCAACCGCGGCGCACCGCAACCGATCATCATCGCCTGTGTACTTGCCGCTCCGGAAGGAATTGAATTTCTCAAAAAATCAGGAATGGATCTCCACATTGTCACCGCCTCGGTCGACGAGCGGCTCAACGAACACGCCTTCATCGTGCCAGGTCTCGGCGATGCCGGCGATCGTCAGTTCGGTCCACCGAACTAGGCAATGAATCGCGCTAACCAATTAGCGAGGCTGCGACATCGTTGAACAAATCAATGTCAACGGTTCGCGTTTTGCCCTGGGTGACAATCATCGACTCACGCTCGATCTTGTCGCCCCGCAATACCACCATGTCACCAAACGCTCCGTCGTGGACTGCATCTACGACTGCTAATCCAAAACGTGTTGACAAAATCCGGTCATACGCACACGGAGTTCCTCCACGCTGAATATGACCCAATTGCACCACCCGCGACTCGTATCCGGTGCGTGCCGACAATTCGGGAGCAACAAGATGGGTGATGTCACCCAGCAACTCAATTCCGTGTCGATCCCGACGGCGCTCGGGCATCACAAGCTTGCCCGCGCGTGGTCGCGCCCCTTCGGCCACAACCACAACGGATGCGTATCGGCCGCCAGCATGTCGTCGTGACACCACTGCGGCGACTTCGTCGATATCAAATGGCACTTCAGGGATGAGAATTGCCGTTGCCCCACCGGCAATTCCGGCGTGCACTGCAATCCAGCCGGCGTCGCGACCCATCACTTCAACAACCATGACTCGATCGTGGCTCTCGGCCGTCGTGTGCAGACGGTCTATGGCTTCGGTCGCAATTTGCACGGCGGTCTGAAAACCAAACGTTGTATCGGTGCCAACCACATCGTTGTCAATCGTCTTTGGTACGCCAACAACGGGTAATCCGTGTTGTTGATGCAATATTGAGGCAACGGTAAGCGAACCATTGCCGCCGATGACTATCAGCGCATCAATACGCAACGAATGTAAGGCATCCTTTACACGATCAACCCCATCTGGCGAGTCCAGTGGGCTACCGCGTCGAGTCCCAAGAATGGTTCCTCCACGCGCAAGGAGACCCCGCACCGAGGCCGCGGTGAGTTCCGTAAAACGTTGTTCCATCACGCCGTCCCACGCGTCATAGAAGCCAATGATCTCATCGCCAAATCGTGCTTCGGCCTTACGAGTAATGGCACGAATGGCAGCGTTAAGACCAGGGCAGTCGCCACCACCGGTGAGTACTCCGAGACGCATGTCATCAGGATACGACCGATATCTGTACCAAAAGAGACCTATGTTGTGGCTATGACACAGAACATCACCGAAACCCTGCTCAAACGCCGTGTCAAAGATAGGCGGGTCAGACTGGCTGAAAAGTTGTACGAACTACGCCAGGAAAAGAATCTCAGTCAGGCTCGACTGGCAGAAATTGCCGGTGTGGATCGTAAGACCATTAACCGCATTGAAAATGGTCACTTTTCGCCGGCACTGGACACCATCGTGCGACTTTGTGTAGCACTTGGAGTCAACCCTTCGGAGTTTCTCAAGGCGTAATCGACAACCGAGCATTCTGACTAGTGTTGGCTCGCACCATCTATGGCGACCCCAAACAGATTCAATCGTCGGCAGTTCATCCGCACCGCAGTTGTTACCGGTGCCGCAATTCCACTAGTTGGCACAGCCGGAATCGCTGCCGCATCAGCCGCGACTAAGCCGCAAGCAGCAGCGGCCAAACCGTTGATTCGCGTTGGCATGGACAAGCCGCTGCAGGAGGTGAGCCCCTACACCACCGAAGATCTGGGTGGTCTTGGCTTGCTCGGTCAGGCTGGCGAATATCTTGCGTTCTCAAATAACAACTTTGGACTCGAACCGCGTGTTGCCGAGAGTTGGAAGGCGAGCAAAGGGAGCACTGTCTGGACATTCAAGATTCGCAAGGGCATCACGTTCCACAACGGTAAGAAACTCACCGCCAAGGATGTTGTGGCAACTTTTACGAAACACCTCGATCCGATCAATAAATCACGGGTTGCAGGTGCACTCAAGGGCGTGTTGAAATCCGAAAATGTGAAAGCCATCGACGCCTTTACTGTTGAATTCACCCTCGATGTTCCGACTGGTGGTTTTCCATTCATCGTCAGTTCTGACACGTACAACCTCATTATCTTGCCGACAGATTGGCAGAGCGATTGGGCGAAAGATTTCATCGGCTGTGGTCCGTGGATCATGGAGAAGCACATTGTCGGCAAAAGTGCAACCTTCAAGCGCAACCCAAATTATTGGGACAAGAAACGCCAACCATCCTTCGAGCGGATGATCTGTATATTCTTCACGCTCAGCTCGCTGGCGACGACGCAGGTGCTCGCCGGTCAACTTGATGCAATGACCTTCATCGAGCCGAAGGACTCTAAGTTGCTGCCCAAGTCTAAGTTCACGTTACAAATCGCCAAGACAATGACCCATTTGCAGGTTCATATGAACTGCAAAACCGGACCATTTACCGACAAGCGCGTGCGAATGGCAGCGGCCCTTACTCTTGATCGCCCCGGCATTCTCAAGGATCTGTTGGCAGGCTATGGCGAACTCGGTAACGACAGCCCCATGGCCTGGGCATATGCCACTACTGACAAGACGGTGGCGCAACGCAAGAAGGACATCGCCAAGGCAAGATCGCTGATGGCAGCCGCCGGAGTACCGAACGGTTTCACCGTCACCCTGGAGAGTTTCATGCGCGACGACATTGTGAAGCTCGGTCAAGTCATTCAGTCATCGTTCGCGAAGATTGGTATCACGGTCAAATTGAACATCACCGAGGGCTACAGCTATTACGACTTCGCCTGGCTCAACTCCAGCCTGGGCATTTCCGACTACGAGCATCGCGCTATCCCCAATGTCTTTCTCAACCGCGTGTTCAAGAGCACGGGCGACTGGAGCGCATCTCATTACAGCAACCCGAAGTTCGATGCGGCCGCAGATCGTTTTATGAAGTCAGCGGACTTCGCGACACAGCGCGCAGCCAGCAAAGTAATTCAAACGATCCTGCTGGAAGATACGCCGGTCATCATTGCGTACTTTGCCAACACGATTTCAGCCGTAAAGCGGAACTTGGCCGGATTCCGGACCACGGGGATTGGGCACTTTGACGCCGCTGGGGCGAAACTGACCTGATCTCCGACAGCGCACGACGGCATTGACATTGTGGTAAGTCTCACTCATTCGAAATTGATGTATTGACGACTATTTCAAACTTTGTTTAGGAGTCCACCTGACTTGACTCGACAACCATTCACTCCTACGTTTGGAATTAACTAATCGGTTGGTATCTATCTGGTGTCCACCACGAACGGACGGAGAAACGAAATGAAATATCTTTTCCAGGGTGGTCGCCGCAAGGTGGCTACCGTCATGGCCATTGCACTTGTGGTGTCACTGAGCCAAGTGTCGGCAAGCGGTGCGGTGTCCTCCGTCGCGCCAAAGTATGGCGGAACACTCAAGATCGGAGTCTTCGACTCGTTTCCGGGCTATTGCATGGCAGATGTCCTCGCCAACTCAGCACTCATGGGTGCTCGTTCTATCTATGAGACTTGGTTTGAACAGCGCACCGACGGCAAGATCGTCCCGTACCTTGCCAAGTCCGTGTCCCACAGTGCCGACAACAAGACCTGGAAGATCACCGTCCGTAGCGGAATCAAGTTTCACGACGGCACGGCAGTAGATGGTGCGGCACTGCTCACCAACCTGCAGGCGCTACGTGGTGTGCTCACCCTGCAAGGCAAGGCACCATCTCCCGGTACCGCCGGTGGCTTTACCGCCAACATCGACGACGTGAAATTGACCGGTCCAATGGAAGTGACGGTGTACCTGTATAACGCACAGACCGACTATCCAGAATCGTTATACGCATCGGGTCGATTCTTCGCTCGGGCACCAAGTCAAATTCTTAGCGGATCAAAGTGCTCGACCACGCCAATCGGCACGGGAGCATTCAAATTGGTCTCCACCAAGTTGACCGAACTTGTGGTCACAAAGAACACCAACTATTGGCGCAAAGCACCCAATGGTGACAAGTTGCCATATCTCAACGGCATGACCTTCACCTTCCTCTCCGAAGTGACGCCACGGGTACAGGGTGTGAGGAGTGGTTCCCTTGATGCCGCGATGTTTTCATCTGCATCCGAGGCCAAACAGATCGTTGACATTCAAAAAGTGACAAAGGTTAAAACCATTCTCTCGCCTGCCGACTATTACCCATCGGTTTGGCTGAATCACAAGATTGCGCCATTCAGCAGCCTGAATGCGCGACTTGCCTTCTCCTATGCCATGGACCGTGCCAAGTTTGTCAAGGTCCGCCAAAAGGGATTGGGTGGTGTGCCAAAAAGCATTGTCGGTCCGAACAACATCATGTACAACGAGAATGGATACACAAACTTCGACCTTGCAAAAGCGAAGAAGTATGTGGCGGCCTACAAAGCGGAGACCGGCAAGACACTCGAATTCTCGATGCCATATACAACTGGTTCGGTCGAATCATTGGCCAATGGTCAGATGATAAAGGCATTCGGGGCAGCGGCGGGAATGACAATCAATCTGACACCATTTACCTTCGCTGAAATCCTGCTGCGTGCCTTCCCACAGCAATTTCAGGCGATGGCCCGGGTAGTGATGGAAGGAACCGGAGCGAGTTTCATCTTTCCGTTCATTGTCAATGACACATCCGGTGGTAACCCAAATTGGATTTGGGCAAAGACATCGGCGAGTCATCTCAAGTACATATTGAACCTTTCGGCCTTTAGCGACACGGTAAGCGAGAATCTGCTAGTTGCCGCTCGCGCTGAGCCCAACTTGGCTAGGAAGTCGGTGCTCTTTAAGAAGGCAACCCTTCAAATTCAGAAACAGGCACATGTAACGAATTTGAGTTACCTACAATATGCACTCACCTATGGCAGCAAGGTCCAAGGAATAGGAGTACTGCCGTTAGTTGCCGGCGGCCAACGACGTCTGATGACGAACTTTGGTGTCGACTGGACGGGTGTCTGGAAGAGCAGTTAATTCACATCACACTGAACCAAACAGAACAGCGACGGGGCACACGCACCGTCGCTGTTCTGCTGGTGCGTCTCTGGACCTTGACCTGACAGGAACGGCCCGTAGTTGAGCCAACTACCAGGCGCCTTCTCCATGGAGTGCAGGCAAATTGGACCAAATGTAAATTTTTGACCGATCAAACCCTGGGCAGCCTGACTTGACTTGTGGATATCGACTACCTACAGTTCACTGATCAGTTGGCATCACCGTGGTGCCATTTTTGGGGAACAGGGGAACTAGATGAAATATCTTTTCAAGGGTGGTCGCCGCAAGGTTGCCGCTGTAATGGCCATTGCACTTGTTGCGTCACTTAGTCAGGTGTCGGCAAGTGGAGCAACCTCACATGAAAAGCCCAAATACGGCGGAACCCTTAAAGTCGGCATTTTCGACTCTTTCCCTGGGTACTGCATGGCGGACAACCTTGCCAACTCCGCACTCATGGGTGCTCGTACCATTTATGAGACCTGGGTTGAGCAGCGCTCGGATGGCAAAATTGTGCCGTACATCCTCAAGTCGTTTACGAAAAGTGCCGACAATAAGACCTGGAAACTCACGGTGCGCAACGGCGTCAAGTTCCATGACGGCACCCCAGTAGATGGTGCGGCACTGCTCACCAACATTCAGGCCCTTCGTGGCGTACTCACCTTGCAAGGCAAGGCACCGTCGCCAGGCACCGCTGGTGGTATGACTGCCAACATCAATGATGTGAAGTTGACCGGTCCAATGGAAGTAACGGTGTACTTGTATAACGCGGATTCCGAATACCCAGATGCGCTATATGCAGCGGGTCGATTCTTTGTTCGTGCACCAAGCCAGATCTTGAGCGGCGCAAAGTGCTCGACGACACCAATTGGCACCGGAGCATTCAAATTGGTCTCCACCAAGTTGTCCGAACTTGTGGTCGCCAAGAACACTGATTATTGGCGCAAAGCACCCAACGGTGACAAGTTGCCGTACCTGGATGGAATCACGTTTACTTTCCTCTCTGAGGTTTCACCGCGGGTACAGGGCGTGAAGAGCGGTTCGCTTGATGCCGTGATGTTCTCGTCGAACGGCGAGGCCAAGCAGATCCTTGATCTCCAAAAGGTGTCAAAGGTCAAGACCATTCTTTCTCCCGCGGACTGGTACTCGTCAATCTGGTTGAATCACAAGATTGCGCCGTTTAACAGCACGAATGCGCGACTGGCCTTCTCCCATGCCTTGGATCGTGCGAAATTCGTCAAGGTCCGTCAAAAGGGTATGGGTGGCGTGCCCAAGAGCATCGTCGGTCCGAATAACATCATGTACAACACGAATGGTTACGCCAACTTCGACCTGGTCAAAGCGAAGAAGTTTGTGGCGGCCTACACGGCAGAGACGGGTAAGGCACTCGAATTTTCGATGCCATATATCAGCGGTTCGGTCGAATCGCTAGCTGGTGCAACCATGATTAAAGACTTCGGGGCGGCAGCGGGAATGGTCATAAATCTCACGCCGTTGACCACGGCTGAAATCATTCAGCGCGCCTTCCCACAGCAGTTCCAGGTGATGCAATTGTTGCTGATGGAAGGTACCTCAACGGGTTTCATCTTTCCGTTCGTCGTCAGCGATATGTCGGGTGGCAACCCGAATCATGTGTTGGCCAAGACTCCGTTGAAGATTCTGTACGGCATCTTGAACCTCTCGGCGTTCAAGGACGAGGTAAGTGAGAACCTCTTGGTCGCTGCCCGTGCCGAGTCGAATCCTGTGAAGAAGAAGGCGCTATACAAGAAGGCGACCCTGCAACTCCAGCAGCAGGCTCATATAACGAATATTGTGTATACACAGTACGCGCTTTCGTTTGGCAAGCAAGTCCAAGGGGTAGGTGAACTGCCCTTGGTTTCCGGTGGTGCACGTCGTTTGATCACGAACTTTGGTATCGACTGGACCGGTGTTTGGAAGAAGGGATAATTCGAATCCCACTGACCTAAGTGGAACGGCGACGGTGCTCCGGCATCGTCGCCGTTTTGTTTGTGTGGTAGGTTTTCCATTCGTCACGACATGGAGTAAATTGGGGAACGATGTCACGCGTTACGTACCTGTTGCAACGCCTCGCACAACTATTCATTGTCTTATTGCTCGTGACATTTGGGGTATCACTGTTGGTACGACTCATTCCCGTGGATCCAGCCGAAGTTTTGTTACCGGTTGGTAGCCCCGAGGAACGGGAAGCTCTCCGACATGCGATCGGCCTCGACAGAGGCATTTTTGGCTACTACTGGCAGTGGCTTGGTAATTTTGTGCATGGAGATTTCGGCAGTATCTACTACTCGGGCGGCACCGAGGCCGTTTCCACTCGATTGGCGGCGGCACTGCCCCGCTCACTTCTGCTCATGGTCTACACCCAAATAGTGGCCTTGGTAATCGCCATTCCCTTGGGGGTAATTTCAGCCTATCGTGCCGGGCGTAGGACCGACCGAATCATCGGCAACTCGTTATTTACATTTTCTTCTTTGCCCTCATTTGCCATTGCTCTCACTCTTGTCATTGTCGTCGGCGTGAAGTTGGCATGGCTCCCCACTCTTGGTTATGCCCCAATTTCTGACGGCATCTGGGAACATTTTAAATACATGATCATGCCCGTGGCCAGCCTCAGCGTTGGCCTGATCGCTGTGTATACGCGATTGTTGCGCGCGGACATGATTGCCACGCTGCGCGAAGATTATGTGACAATGGCAGCCTCCAAGGGACTGTCCGATCGTCGCATCCTGTGGCGTCATGTGTTTCGCCCATCTAGTCTGACGCTGTTTACTTCGGCGGCGCTGAACATGGGTGGACTGATTGGCGGCGCAATCGTGATCGAAAGCATCTTTGCCACATACGGAGTTGGTTTCGAACTGTTTGCCGCGATTCAGGGCCGTCAATACATTGAACTGCAATCGCTTGTAGCCGTCATCGCCGTGTTCTATGTGACCTTCAACCTCATCGTCGATATTGGCTCCGGATTTGTCGACCCGCGAACGCGCGACCGGAGGATCAATGCGTAAGTTTACGATTCCCACCTGGTTCACTATTGGTTGGCTTGGCTTTGTCATCTTTCTGGCGATTTTTGGGTCGTTTCTTCCGCTCCGGCCTTGGCAATATGTATTTGAAGACAGCCTCGGGGTTGTTCCATTTTCGCGCGGACACCTGCTGGGTACCGATACGAATGGTTACGACCTGCTCTCCTCGGTGGTGAACGGGGCACGACTCTCCCTGTTCATCTCCATCGCGGCCGTCGGTATTGGCGGGTTTATCGGCAGCCTTTTGGGGATCACGGCCGCCTATGTGCGGGGAAAGTTCGACACGATCATCGTCACCCTCTTCAATGTTGCCTTGTCGGTTCCGAATCTCGTGCTTGCCCTCGCCCTGGTGTCGGTGCTGGCGACCAACATCGATGTCAACAATCCGGTACCGACCTGGCGGCGAATCGTGGTGTTGACCGCCGCCCTCACCATTGTCATCATTCCAATCCTTGGTCGCATTGCGCGTGCTGCAACCCTGTCGTGGACCAATCGTGAATTCGTCGTCGCCGCGCGGTCGATGGGTATGCGGGATCGAAATATCATTCGCCACCACATTGTGCCCAATGTCTTGCCGGCACTTATCGCCGTGGGTTTTCTTGCCATCGGCGTTGTGATCATCGCTGAAGCGGCTCTTTCGCTGCTCGGTGTCGGAGTTCCGGACGGCGCCAGTTGGGGCGCGATGATCGCACGCGGTCGCAATGACCTTGAATACAGTCCGCATGTGTTGTACGTGCCCCTTGTCTTCCTGGCTCTGACAGTTATCAGCACGAATCACCTCGGTGACGTCATCCGATCGGGACTCGACCGTCGAGAGTCGAAACTGTGATGTCATTGCTAAGTGTCACCGACTTAAATATCTCGTTCGACACGCCTCGGGGAATGCTCGAGGCCGTGCGCCACGTGAATCTTGAAGTACCGGCCGGTGCTTGTGTGGGTATCGTCGGCGAATCTGGTTCGGGGAAAACCGTGATGTCCCGTGCCGCTATGGGACTCTTACAGGGCAGCAATGTGCGACGCAGCGGAACGGTCGCTTTCGACGATCACGAACTCACGGCAATGACTCGTGTGCAGGTGCGTGAATATTTCGGCACCGGCATGGCAATGATCTTTCAAGATCCAATGACGGCCCTCAACCCGGTCCGTCGCATTGGCTCACAGATCTCGGAAGGGCTGCGCGTCCGACTTGGAATGGACAAGCGCAAGGCAATGGCCCGAAGTGAGGAATTGCTCTCGCTCGTGCGCATTCCCGATCCCAAGAAAACTTTGCATAAGTTTCCCTATCAATTATCGGGTGGTATGCGCCAGCGGGTGATGATCGCAATCGCAATCGCCTGTAACCCAAAACTACTGTTCGCCGACGAGCCGACCACCGCTCTGGACGTCACGGTGCAGGCGCAAATTTTGCAACTATTGGGCGACCTACGTCGTGAACTCGGCATGGCGATGGTACTCGTGACCCACGACCTCGGTGTCGTAGCCGGTAACACCGACTTCGTCGCCGTGATGTACGCCGGAGAAGTTGTCGAACAAGCGCCCACCAAGAAGTTATTTGCGTTTATGAGAATGCCCTACACTGAGGCATTGCTCAAGTCGATTCCAAAGATTGACATGCCGAGCGGAAAGCGCCTCCAGGTGATTGAAGGTCGTCTCCCCGATCCCACCGATCGTCCCACCGGGTGCGGTTTTGCCGCTCGCTGCAATTATGTGCAACCAAAGTGTCTTGCCGAACATCCGCCGCTGGTTCACGACGGGGACGGTCATCTCTACCGATGCTGGTTCCCACTGGAGAAGAAATAATGGCTGGCTCAGGAACCGCGCACATGCGTAATGGCGACGAGGTCATCCTCACGGTTAACAATCTGGTCGTTGAATTTAGGATCTCCCGACAGCAGAAGGTTCAGGCTGTTTCGGGTATTAGTTTCGACATATTAAAGGGAGAGACTCTCGCCATAGTTGGCGAGTCTGGTTGCGGTAAAACCACATTGGGCAAGGCCATACTTCAGTTGCCGCCGCCAAATTCGGGCCAAGTGATTCTTGAAGGCACCGACCTAGTGAAATTGTCAAGGGAGAAGTTGCGCGCAGCCCGAACTTCTATACAGATGGTATTTCAGGACCCGATTTCCTCGCTGGATCCGCGAATGACGGTTAGCCAACTTATCGAGGAGCCATTATCAATTTGGGATCGTGGAAATAGGGATGAACGCGCAACGACCGTCAACAAGTTGCTCAATGATGTGGGACTAGACCCCGACATTGTGCTCGATCGGCGGGCATACGAATTTTCGGGCGGTCAATGTCAACGCATCAGCATCGCTCGCAGTCTTGCCCTCGAGCCACGGATGCTGATTTGTGACGAACCGGTTTCGGCCCTAGATGTGAGCATCCAGGCTCAGATTCTCAACCTGTTGCAAGACATGAAAGATCGTTACGGCCTGACGATGATCTTCATCTCGCACAATCTTGCCGTCGTCAAAGCCGTGAGCAATCGGATCCTGGTGATGTATTTGGGCAAGGTCTGTGAAGTCGGCATTCCCGACGCGATCTACGCCAATCCGGCTCATCACTACACTTCCGCGCTTATCGACTCGGTGCCAGTTCCCGATCCGACACGGGCAGTACCAACGGCCCTATTGCATGGCGAGCCACCGTCACCGGTGGACCCGCCTTCGGGATGCCGATTCCGCACGCGCTGCCCGGCCGCGATTGAAAAATGCATATTGGATGAGCCTCAGTTGCGCGAGATTCGCCCGGGTCAATTTGTTGCTTGTCACAACCCCCGCTCGTAGTCACGAGCAATGACACTAACTGTGCGTCCAGCGGCGCTGCCCACCCGCGTCTCACAATTGCTTGGAATCGACTACCCGATCGTCCAGGCGCCAATGGGTTGGATTGCCCGCTCGCAACTGGCGTCGGCGGTGTCCAATGCCGGAGCACTTGGGATTATCGAAACCTCCTCTGGAGAATTGGACGCGGTGCGAGTCGAAATCGGGTTGATGAGCGGGCTAACCAAATACCCATTCGGAGTAAACATCGCCCAAGCATTTGTGCGGGATCCCAATATCGTCCAATTTGTCATCCAGCAGGGAATCAAATTCGTCACGACTTCGGCGGGTGACCCAACGAAGTACACCAAGCAACTCAAGGACGCCGGGCTGGTCGTGTTTCATGTCGTGCCGACTCTTCGTGCCGCGCTCAAGGCAGTGGACGCTGGGGTGGATGGTTTGGTGGTGGAAGGTGGAGAAGGTGGTGGCTTCAAGAACCCGCAGGATGTTTCGACGATGGTGTTGTTGCCACTTGTGGCTTCCAAGGTAGACGTGCCGATCATTGCCGCCGGTGGCATTTGTGACGGAGTGACCATGGCGGCCGCCTTTGCTCTCGGGGCTCACGGCGTGCAAGTGGGCATTCGAATGGTGTCGGCCACCGAATCACCTGTTCATGCAAACTGGAAAAACGCGATCATCAAGGCCGCGGAAACAGACACGGTATTTCTCAATCGATTCTCACGACCGGGATTGCGGGCGCTGCGAACCGAACGGACGACCAAACTGGAACATGATGACCAAGTCGGCATGGAACACTTTGGTACGGCCAAGGATCTGTACTTTGGTGGCGACATGGAAGCGTCAATTGCCCTCAGTGGCCAAGTGGCCGGACGCATTGAGGCAGTACTTCCAGTCGAGCAAATCATCCATGACACCGTGCGCGAGTTCTACCGAGCTTGCAAATCGTTATCAAAGTTCATCGCATGACCACCGGAGGCAATATGGAACTTCCCCGCGTAACTCTCGACGAGATTGATCTCTCATCGATTTTCAATTTCCGGTCATGAGATCGGGAATTTCGCGACTCGGCATTCAAGACCTTGAGAGACGAATCACCGTTTCACTTCTTCAATGAGGCGGTCATGGAGGGGTCTCCCTTTCCACCGGGTCGCGGGTATCGCGCACTCACCCGCCACGATGACATCTGGCATGTGAGTCGTAATCCACAACTATTTTGCAGCGGACAGGGGTCAAACATCGGGGATCTTCCGCAGGAATTGAACGAATTCTTTGGCTCAATGATCAGCATGGATGAGTCCAAGCACTTTCGCCTCCGGTCGACCGTGTCAAAAGGATTCACACCGAAGGAAATCACCCCGGTCCAAGAACGGGTTCGGCTGCGCTCGGCGAAGGTGGTGGATCAACTGTTCGAACAGTTCCCCCAGGGATCATGCGACTTCGTTGAGCATGTCGCCTCCCCGCTTCCATTACAGATCACTTGCGACATGATGGGCATTCCTGCTTCGGATGAAAAGCAGATCTTGAACTGGACGAACATCATCCTCGGCGTGGGTGACCCAGAATTCGTTGGTACCTATGATGCCTTGCTGACCTGCGCACTAGAAATCTTCGCCTACGCCCAGGCACTCGGTGAAGACCGGGTGAAAAACCCACGCGATGATGTGACCTCGGTGATGATGAACACGGTGGTGGATGGCGAGCGGATCACCGCCCAGGAGTTCGGTTCATTTTTCATTCTGCTTGTTGTGGCTGGGAATGAAACTACCCGCAACGCAATTAGACACGGAATGAAGCTGCTCACCGACAATCCAGAACAGCGCAAAATTTGGTATGACGACTTCGCCGGGCACAGCAAAACGGCGGTCGAGGAAATTGTGCGGATGGCATCCCCTGTCATTCACTTCCGTCGCACCGCGACCCAGGACACGGTGATAAACGGGCAACCGATCAAAGAAGGAGAGAAAGTGGTGATGTGGTATTACTCGGGAAACCGCGACGAGCGCATATTCCACGACCCGTTCACTTTCGATGTCACGCGTGCACTGTCGCCATCACAGATTGGCTTCGGCGCGGGTGGACCCCATTTCTGCCTCGGTGCGAACCTGGCGCGACGTGAGATGACCGTGATGTTTGACGAGATCCGCCGACGCATGCCCGAGATGCGTATCGTTGGCGAACCGGCCTATTTACAAAGTGCATTCATCAACGGGATCAAGCGGATGCAGTGTTCGTGGAAGTAACTCGACGATTCATGATCACGCCGAGCAGAGTCAGGACCGCGCCGATCACCGTGATAACGATTGTCCACAAGATCAAACGATTCGTCACGAATAACACCAGCGCTTCGGCTATTCGACTGCTGTCTTCGTCGCCGAGGGAGACACTGCGAGCAACATAGGTCAGGACAGTCAGTGTCAGGCCAGCCAGGAAAAATCGCACACCGATACGTCGAATTCGGAGCCATGTTCCCGCCACGCTCGTCCACCAAGAAATTGCCACCAGAGCGAGACCTACGACCAACAATGTCAATGGAACTAGCCGAATCTGGGAGCGAATGCTGGCCAGATCCGGAGTGCCATTACTTCGTGAGACATCTATTGGATCTAGTTGAGGCGAGACACCGTCTGGAATCGATGGATCAATTAACTGAATCACTCCAAACGCTTTATCAGCAAATATCTGAATATTTACCGTGGTCGGCGGTAACCCCTCGAGGTAGACACCATAAAACGAAGCCGCAGCGTTGCCAGCAGCGTCACGTAGATTGCTATCACCAAGGCTTTTCTCCACCGCATCGACAACCTTGCGATGGTCAACCCGAATCACAATTGGCTCTCCGTTATCGCCGCCTTCCTCCAACTGGGTCACAAGTTCTTCGGCGATGGCACGTCGCAAACTCTCGCTGTCCAACGCAGAGCGAACGGTTGAAGAGGCCGAAGAACTCGACCCGATATAGCTCAAGACAAAGAGTCCCAAGACACCGAGAATGACGGCAAATGTTCCGACGATGCCTAGAAGGCTCGCACCAATTCGTCTACCGCGATGCGATGATGGCACCACATCTTGGCCAAGATCGGAGTTCATCTCACCGATATCAGCGTCCACCGACCGATACTACCCAATGTGTTTGATGACCTTGAACCGTCCAACGATTCTGACGACTGAAAGCGTCTATCGTTTAGCCATATGAGTGACGCCCAGCAGATGTGGAACGTACGCTTCGGAACCGAAGAGTACGTGTTTGGTCTTGAGCCAAACGATTTTCTCCGAGAACAAGCGATGAAACTCCCCAGAGGAAAAGTGTTAAGTCTTGGCGAAGGCGAGGGTCGTAATGCCGTCTGGATGGCCACGCAAGGATTCGAGGTGTGGTCTGTTGATTTATCATCTGCTGGTGTTGCCAAGACCTTGAAACTCGCCAAATCGCTTGGTGTCACGGTGCATGCGTCGTTGGGTGACTTGGATGACTTTGTCATCGAGCCTGCTTCCTGGGATGTCATCATCTCAATTTTTGTCCACACGTCACCGCAAGTCCGAAGACGCATTCATCAACAAGTAGTCAAGGGCTTGCGACACGGTGGCGTGTTCCTCTTGGAGGCCTACGCGCCTAAGCAGCTCGCATTCGGCACGGGCGGACCAAAAGACTCCTCCCGCTTTCCAACCATCGAGTTACTCACCGACGAACTATCGGGATTGCAGTTTGATCTACTTCACGAGATCACTCGCGATGTGGTCGAAGGATCTCTGCATACTGGTCACGCCGCGGTGATTCAAGTCGTCGCTCGTCGCCAGTAACGTAGCATCGAATAAACTGACGACAATGGCCAAGATCGTCGATCTCCTCACCGCCGGTCGCACCTATTCTTTCGAATTCTTTCCACCAAAGTCCGAGGCTGCCGAACTGTCGCTCTTGGAAACGATTGCCGAACTCGAACCTCTGCATCCGAGTTTCGTCTCGGTCACCTACGGTGCCGGTGGCTCCACCCGCGAGCGCACTCGCGAACTTGTGACGTGGGTGAAGCGCGACACTTCGATTACGCCGATGGCACACCTCACTTGCATCGGTCATACCAAACCTGAAATTGACGAAATCGTCGCCACGTACCTTGAACATGGGGTCGACAACATTCTGGCCCTCGGAGGTGATCCGCCGACCGATACCAACCAAACACTGCCAAGTGATTTCACCTATGCCATGGATCTGGTGGAGCATTTGCGAGCCACCGCGTCACTTTCTATTGGTGTTGCCGCACATCCGGAAGTGCATCCGCGTTCACCGGACCGTCACTCCGACCGACTCCACTTGGCAGAAAAACTCCGCTTATCCGACTTTGCCATCACCCAGTTCTTCTTTGACGTCGATCACTATGTTCGGCTTGTGGAGGAGCTCGACGATCTCGGTGTGCACATACCGATCATTCCCGGAATTATGCCGGTGACTAACAAATCGCAGGTGCAACGCATGTCGCAGATATCCGGTGCGGCGTTCCCACAATGGCTAGCCGACCGCTTGGCCGACATCGACGACCACGATGAAGTGCAACGCATTGGAGTCGACGCCGCCACCCAGTTATGTGCCCAACTGTTAGAAGTTGGTGCCCCAGGGTTGCACTTCTATACCCTCAACCGATCTACGGCGACCCGCCAAATCTACGGAAACCTCGGTCTCCCGAACGCCTGAACTTACCGTGTGAGATCCACACGGCGGAGCAGTTGTGCGTTCATGGCCACGACAATGGTGGAGAGGCTCATCAAGACAGCGCCAACGGCGGGAGCAAGCGTGACCCCGGCCCACGCCAGTGCGCCGGCCGCGAGAGGAATCGAGATCACGTTGTATCCAGCCGCCCAGACAAGATTCTGAATCATCTTCCGATGGCTCGCCCTCGACAACCGGATGACACCGGCGACTCCAGTCAGTTCGGAAGATATCAGCACGACTCCTGCAGATTCAATTGCCACATCGGTGCCTGCTCCAATTGCCAAACCAACATCGGCTCGTGCCAAAGCCGGAGCGTCATTAACTCCATCGCCAACCATGGCAACGGTAAGTCCACGCTGTTGCAACGCGGTAACTGCTGAATCTTTGTCTGCTGGAAGTACTTCGGCAAAGACTTCATCGATACCGATCTGTTTCGCAACGGCATCCGCAACGTGGCGGGCGTCGCCCGTAATCATCACCACCTTTTTGATCCCAAGGTTGTGCAGCTCATCGACAATTTCACGTGCTTCTGGTCGGACCTCATCTTCAAGTCCGAACGCACCGATGATCCGGTCAGTCTCAACTAAATAGAGCACCGAGGCTCCCCGTCCGGTCCATTCGTTGATCGCCGATGTCAATTGATTTGGCACGTCGAGATGTCGTTCTCGGAGCAGAACCGGCCCGCCGACGGCGTACACAACTCCGTCGATCGTGGCTTCAACACCGCGACCAGTGAGCGAGCGAATCTCTGCCGCCTTTGGCACATCACCGCCGCTCTCGGCTCGGGCAATGATGGCTCGGGCAAGTGGGTGTTCGCTTTCGGCTTCCACCGATGCAGCAAGTGCAATCACAGATTTCTCATCGCGGCCCGCGGTGGCGATACCAGTGACGATGTGGTTGCCCCTGGTAAGCGTTCCGGTTTTATCGAACAGCACCGCATCTACAGTGCGCATCCGTTCTAGGGCGAGGCGATCTTTAACAAGGATCCCATTGCGAGCTGCGATTGCAGTCGACAGGGCGATCACGAGCGGAATCGCCAGACCGAGGGCGTGAGGACAGGCGATAACCAGCACCGTCACCGTCGCCTCAATCGCCTGTTTCATATCTCCAATTAAGACCCAGGAAATGAAAGTAATGATCGCCGCACCGGTGGCGACATAGAAAAGTAGTGCGGCGAATCGGTCAGCCAATACTTGGGCGCGACTACTGCTGGCCTGCGCATCTGCCACGAGACGTTGAATTCCAGCGAGTGCCGTGTCCTCACCGACGGCATCAACTTCAACTCGCAGCGACGAATCGGTCGACACCGTTCCGGCAACGACGCGATCCCCCGGTCCCTTTGGTACTGGACGTGATTCGCCGGTGATCATCGACTCGTCGAGTTCGGCCTCCCCCTCAATGATTCGACCGTCAGCCGGAACTCGGGCACCGGATCGCACCAACACGCGATCACCGGGCGAAAGTTCGCCGATGGGGATCTGCTCGATCGCATCATCAGGTCCGAGTCGTTCGGCCTCATCTGGAAGCAGAGCGGCGACAGCGGCCAGCGCACCTCGCGCTTGGCCGATCGCTTTCATTTCCTGCCAATGGCCGAGCAACATGATCGTCACAAGTGCCGCGAGTTCCCACCAGAACTCGAGATCGAACCAACCGAAGCTGCTGGACATTGACGCCGACCACGCAACCGTAATTGCCATCGCAATAAGCAACATCATCCCCGGTTGTCGACCGCGAATTTCATGCATTGCTCCAACCAAAAATGGCTGACCACCCCAGCCGAAGATGAACGTGCCAAACACCGGACCGACCCAGGCGACTGCATTGAGCTGGTAACCAAACCAATCCATCACCGTTGGGCTGGCGATGAACACTGGAATAGTCAGACCAAGGGTCAGCCAAAACCGCCGCCGAAACATCTCTGGGTCATGCCCGGCGTGCTTGTCGTGACCTGCATGGCGCACATGACTGACCGGTGTCCCCAGTGGGTGTTCCATGGCCCAAATTCTACGGATGCAATGATGTCGACACTTACACTTCAGCCGGGATACACCCCATGTCGCTTGGCGACTCCCTCTCGGTCCACGGGATCTGCTTGTGCGAAACGACTGATTAACTCCCGACGCAATTCCTCGAAGGCGACGACTGCATCAATCACCAATTCGCTCGCCAAGTGTGACAACTCCACGTCCTTTTCATATTCGCGACGCTTGTCCTCGATGAACTTGGAGCGCTCGACCGAGTCACTGATCTCGGCAATGCGATTTGCGTAGACGGCGTTGATCGCCGCTTCCGGTCCCATCACCGCAATCTTGGCGGTCGGTAAGGCCAAGGTGGCAATCGGGTCGAAGGCTGGACCACACATCGCATAGAGTCCCGCGCCGTAGGCCTTGCGCACGACAACACAGATCTTGGGAACGGTTGCTTCGGTCACCGCCGTAATCATCTTCGCACCGTGCCTGATGATGCCTTGTCGCTCAACCTGGGTTCCAATCATAAACCCGGGAACGTCAGCAAGGAACACGAGCGGGATATTAAACGAGTCGCACAACCATACGAACCGCGAAGCCTTATCGGCAGAATCGATAAACAACACACCGCCCTTGTGCTGAGGGTTGCTGGCAACGACTCCAACCGTATTGCCATCGAGTCGGGCAAAACCGGTGATTAACTCCGTGGCCCAATCTGGCTTGATCTCAAACAGAGAATCCCCATCGGCGAGAGCATCAATGAACTCGTGCATGTCGTAACCGGCCGCCTCGGTGTCCGGCAAAATATCACGGCTGAGTTCCCGCGGTGGAGGCGTCGATTGATACCGAGGTGGTGTTTCTCTCCAGTTCAACGGCATATAGGAGAAATACAGTTTGGCTTGTTCGATCGCCTCTATGTCATCGACGACGAGGTTGTCCGCACATCCAGAAATCGAGGTGTGCATTCTCGCGCCGCCCATTTCTTCGAGCGTCACCTTCTCACCGATGACCTCTTCGGCCATCCGCGGAGATCCGAGATACATTGAAGAGTTTCCATCCACCATAAACACGACATCACAAAACGAAGGAATGTATGCGCCTCCCGCGGCTGACGGGCCAAAGAGACAGCAAACTTGCGGTACTTTGCCCGACAGTTTTACTTGGTTGGCGAAGATGCGACCGGCTCCCCGTCGCCCCGGAAACATTTCCACTTGATCGGTGATCCGAGCTCCGGCAGAGTCGATGAGCCAAAAAATAGGAAGTTCGTGTCGCAGCGCATATTCGGTCATACGGATAATCTTTTCCACGGTGCGAGCACCCCATGAACCAGCCTTGACCGTCGAATCGTTGGCCACCACACACACCGGGCGCGAGTTCACACGCCCGACCCCGGTTACAACTCCATCAGCAGGGAGATCGGCCGCCAACATGTTGGCCAGCAACCCATCCTCAACGAAACTTCCGCTATCAAGTAACAGTTCCAAACGATCCCGAACAAATAGTTGCTTTCTCTGCGTCAGTTTAGCGCGGTCCTTTTCCAAATTTCCGCGCAGTGCTTTCGCCGTCCAATCCGCAACCATACAAAAAATCTTAGTTCATGGAGTAAACGTAGTCTGCGGTGCTCTGTTGGCTAACCGACTGGCAAGCCAAGACTTCGGGCGATCACAAGTCGTTGAATCTCACTGGTGCCCTCACCGATTTCGAGAATCTTGGCGTCACGGTAGAAACGAGCGACGGGCGATTCTTCCATAAACCCAGATCCACCAAACACTTGAGTGGCGAGGCGAGTGGCTTCCACAGCTGACTCGGTGGAATACAACTTTGCCATCGCCGCGATCGCTCGAAAGGGTTTGTTTTCGTCCTTAAGCCGGGCCGCCTTATAGGTCAGGTTCCTCGAGTTTTCAATGCTGACAGCCAAGTCAGCGAGGGCGAAGGAAATGCTCTGGAACCTTCCGATTGGTCCACCGAATGCGTTGCGCGTTTTGGCATAGTCCAAGGAGAGTTCCAGACATGTTTCGGCCAATCCAAGCGCCAGCGCCGAGATCGCCACTCGCCCGCCGTCGAGCATCGCCAAAAAGTTGTGGAAACCCTTCCCCGGATCGCCGAGCAAATTGTCCTCGGGGATTTCGCAGTCAACGAACGTCAGCCCATGGGTGTCACTGGCGTGCCATCCAAGTTTCCGGTAGCTCGGCTCGACGATCAAACCCGGAGTTCCAGCGGGCACAAGAAATGCCGAGATACCTCCATCATCCGTCCGTGCGGTGGTCGTGATAACTGAGGTGATCTCGGTCCCCGAGTTCGTTATGAAGGACTTGGATCCGTTCAGTCGCCAGGTTCGCATCGAGTCCGAGTACGTCGCCCGAGTTGCCGTGGCGCCGGCATCGCTGCCACCGTCAGGTTCCGTCAGGGCAAAAGCACCAAGCGCTCGGCCGCTTACGAGATCTGGAAGAAACTGGTGCCGTTGCTCATCTGATCCGAAGACATAGATGGGATTGACGCCCAACCCGACTCCGGCAGAAAGAGTGATCCCGATTGATTGATCAACGCGCCCGAGTTCCTCGATGGCGATACACAATGATGTGAAGTCCCCACCACCACCGCCCCATTCCTCTGGAAAGATGAGACCGAAGAGTCCGATCTCACCCATCTTGCGCACGACCTCAATGGGAAATCGGCAATCTTGGTCCCATTGGGAGGCGAACGGAGCAATTTCCCGTTGGGCAAAATCGCGAACGACCAAGCGAAATTGATCGTGTTCCTCGGAGGTCATCTGGACTCGGCTCGTGTTCAAATTACCTCCGCTCGCTTATTACGCGCTTCCCGCAATCCTTCACGACTTGGCACACGAGATCGTACCCTGAGGTGGTTCACGGTCGGATTATGGGTTGACATGCTAGAGCACGTAGATATTTCTCATCTGATTTAGGGAGGTCAGCCTTAGATAGGATTGAAAAGGAGCTGTTAGCTGATATATTTACTCTTAAACGCTTCTTTTCCACCTATCTAGTGAGTTAGCAATTCTTGTTACCACGTTGATGGGTTCAATAACAACTGTTATCCTGCGTTTAGGGAGATAACAGATGGAAAAGAAATCACCTGTGGTGGGACCCACCAAGGACTTGGAAGTGGAACTCGGCCTTGAGATACGCCGTATGCGATTGCGCCAAGATCGTACCCAGCGCCAACTCGCCGATGAGGCGAACATTTCCTTATCAGCGCTGAAAAATCTAGAGACTGGACGCGGGTCTGGGGTTCGGACACTGATTCTTGTTGCGCGCGCACTGGGCCGAACTGACTGGCTCAAGTCATTCGCACCGCCGGAGCCATCGATAAGCCCGATGAAACTATGGATCGACCAAAATGAAGCCGAAACTGGCAAGCGTAAGCGCGCCTCACGAAAGCGCAACCCAAAGGAGAGTCAATGAGCTACGCGCCGGTTGACTTAATCGAGGTTCGTGCTTGGAATCGAGCTGTTGGAGTTGTCGCACTCGACCCTGGGACGGGGTACTACGCATTTGAATACAACAACGAATGGATCGCTAAAGGACAGCCACTCTCCCCTATCTACATGCCGAAGCAAAGTGGAACCTTTGTATTTCCAGAGTTATCACCCCAGACCTACCATCGACTACCCGCGATGCTTGGCGACGCACTGCCTGACCGATTCGGCAACGCGCTAGTCGACGCTTGGATGGCCGAAAATGGCGTCACGCCTGATCGGATAACGCCGTTGGACAGACTCGCATACGCAGCCGACCGAGGTATGGGTGCCTTGACTTTCCGCCCTCCGGCGGACCGACCAAAGAACGACACCACTGCCGTCCAACTTGCCGACCTCGTCACCGCAGCTCGAGCGATGGTGTCAGGCAAAATTACAACTTCGCCGGCTTTAGATGAGGCACTACGCCAACTCATCCAGGTCGGAACATCAGCCGGCGGTGCCCGCGCCAAAGCGGTCATCGCCTACAACCCCGCCACCGATCAGATCCGACCTGGACAACTGGATACACCGGAGGGATTCGAACACTGGCTGATCAAACTTGATGGGGTCGGCAGTAATCTCGGCCGCGACTACGACCCATTCACCAACAGCCAAGGCTATGGTCAGGTTGAGTACGCGTACTACCTCATGGCACAGATGGCAGGGATCCAGATGAGTGAGTGCAAACTTCTGCCGGAGGGGTCACGTGTCCATTTTTTGAGTCGTCGCTTCGATCGAGCGGCCGATGGTCACCGAATACACATGCAGTCGTTATGCGGCCTCGCTCATCTGGACTTCAACATGCGCGACACTCACTCCTACAACCAATATTTGACCACTATCAACCAACTCGAATTAGGTCGCGACGCATTGACAGAAGCATTTCGACGAATGGTGTTCAATGTCGCAGCGGTAAACCGTGATGACCACACAAAAAACTTGGCATTTTTACTTTCGGAACAAGGTGACTGGCAACTAGCTCCTGCGTTCGATATAACTCACGCCCATAATCCCAATGGGGAATGGACACAACGCCATCTGATGAGCGTCAATGGCAAGTTCGACAAGATCAACATGGACGATCTTCTGGCTGTCGGTGACTACTACTTGATTCCTGGGTACAAAAGTGTCATCAGCGAAGTCCTAAGTGCCGTTGACCAGTGGAACAGCTTCGCCGAGTTAGCCGGCGTTGACGCCGAGACGACAGTTCGTATCGCCGGCGATCACGCGCAACACCGGCCGCAGTAAGTTTAGTTGCGGTGTATGCGTCGCATTCAGTGAACTGACACCAACCCAAATGCCGCAAGCGCCGCGTCGCGCTCGGCGCAATACCGTTCAAGCGAGTCTCGCTTGACGCCCTCGAAGCCACGGATGAGTTGGGGTGATTCCAGAAGACGCAACGCAGCCGCGAAATTGGCGCTAGTCAAGAGTTCAGTCGTGTTCGCAATCTGGGAGCAGTACTCTTCGACCAGGGTGCGCTCCAGTTTGCGCATGTCGGCATGACCAAACGGATCGAACGGCGTGCCCCGAAGGACTTTCATCGCCCGAAGCATGTGAAATGTCGGGTGAGCAAGAAATGGGCGCAGTCGGATTTTACGCTTGAGCCCAAGCGTCTTCAGCACAGGAGGTTGGAGTAGGTAACGCTTCTTGTGATTATTCGGAACCATTTGGCCAATATCGGCTTGGAACTTCGGGTTGAGGTGCAGGCGCGCTACCTCGTATTCATCCTTGTATGCCATCAGTCGGAACAAGTGCAGCGCTCCGGTTCGCGACAACGTCGACTCACCACGGGCAACCAGGAGTTCGCGGCCTACGAGCGGCGCCAGAGTTGTCACATATCGTTGGGCGAGCGCATAGTTTTGATAGTCGATCAATTCGGCGGCCAGCAGGGCGACAAAATCTGCCAGATCCCTGTTTGTTTCACCTGGTAACTGTGCGGCAATCAATGCTTGAGCCTTCACCTTCGCGGCCTGAGACGGCGATGGATCCATGCTCCCCGGACGCGAGACAGAAAACCGACGCTCAATTAACTGCGGATCGGCGACAACAAGTCGTCCCAACCGGAAGGCGAGCAAACTCCGCTCCACGGCTGCTCCGTTTACCGTGATCGCACTCTCAATCGACTCTCGTGAAATTGGCAACACACCAAACTGATACGCCGCCCCGAGTGCGATGAGGTTCGCTGGCATGTGATCGCTAAAGACATGCTCGGAAAGAGACACGAAATCCACTACGAGGGCGCCACCAGGCATGACGCAGTCGCGCAACGAATCGATGATCTGTTTGGTGTCGCCGAACTCTTCGGTCGTATCGATAATCATTGAAGAAGTGGCCACTTCCGAAGATGACAGGATCGCCTTGGTTCGTTGAGGATTGAGACGGGCACGGTGTTGGGGCTCGTTTGCCACCAACATGTCCAGGGCGATGAGTAAATCGGATGACTGCTCGCTGATTCCGCTGGCAAGGCTTTGTGCAGTATCGGTGATCTTGATGTGGGAGACGACTGGTCCACCCTTTTGGGCCAGACCGGTTTGGTCGAGGCCGATCACATGCAAACCATCGAACGCGGCGGCAGTTGCCAGTATCTGGTTGAGAGTCACCAGACCGGTACCACCAATTCCAACGGTGAACACTCCGTAACCGTCTGCTGGAATTGACGGAAGTGTCGGGTTTGCAATGTCGACGGGAAGATCAAGATCAGAGAAATTCAGATCGGCATGAGGCAGGACGTCCACGGTGACGAAACTCGGACAGTCGCCGTCAAGACACGAGTAGTCGGTGTTACACGATGCCTGATGGATTTGAGTTTTGCGACCAAGTAGGGTTTCTACCGGATGAACTGAAAGACAGGTGCTCTTTGCGCCACAATCACCGCAACCCTCGCACACGGCCTCATTGATAATGACACGCATCTTTCTTTCGGGGGCGAGTTTTCGCTTGCGCAGACGACGCAATTCGTTGGCGCAGGCTTGGTCGTAGACCAACACGGTAACGCCCTTGACTTTGGACAGTAGTACTTCTGCCTCGTTCAGCCGCGAACGATCCCACACTTTGACTGATCGCGGAATCTGCCACAATCGTGATGGCCACTTGTACCTCGACAGATCATCGGCGATGACAATGATCTGCTTCACGCCCTCAAGTAGCAATGTTCCACAGAGTTCGGGAATCGCCACCTGACCAGTTGGATCCTGACCGCCGGTCATGGCGATGACTCCGTTGTAAAGAAGTTTGAAGGTGATATTCACTCCGGCCGCGATGGCGAACCGCGGCACGAGACAACCTGAATGGAAATATGTTCCATCACCCATGTTCTGCACGAAGTGCGGCGCTTCAACGAACGGTGCCCGACCGATCCACTGCGCACCCTCCCCGCCCATCTGCGTATACGAGGTGACGCCGCGATCCATCAGCGCCACCATGGCGTGACAACCAACCCCACCGCCGACCGGACTGCCGGTGACATCCTGAGTGGAACGATTATGCGGACATCCGGAACAAAAGTACGGGCTTCGCGATGCCGCGTCGACACGGTCAAGCGAGCCAGCCGTGACGGGTATGCGTGACTTCTGACGGGCAAAGATATCGGTGAGCCCCAGAGTTCTGACAAGCAAGGGTCGAATTCGGTCGGCAGTAAGTTCACTATCCTGCGGGAAAAGCCCCACTCCCGCGGAATCGCGTTTGCCTTCAATGAGCGGCCGCTCGTGACGGTCGTACAACAGATCCCGAATTTGCCGCTCGATGAACGAACGCTTCTCTTCAATAACGACGACTCGGGTCAATCCACGGACGAAGCGATCAAGGATTCCGGGTTCAAGCGGATATGGCACGCGGAGTTGTAGTAGTCGAATCCCTCGAGATGAAAGTTCCCCGTCATTCATCCCGATTTCAAGCAGTGCCTGACGCAACTCGACGTATGTGCGCCCACTGGCGACAATTCCAACCGTATCGGCGGGAGTTGAAACCGTGATTCGATTGATGTCGTTGGCAGCGATGAATTGGATCGCCGCCGGAATCCGTCGCTCATAGAGTTCCTTTTCCATCTCCAGTGTGTCGGGGATAAAAAATCGCGGACGTTGGGCAAAACTCCACTCTGAATCACCGATGTGGAATTGCCTGTTGGCGACCACCTGACGATGACTATCCATGTGAGCCACTCCGAAACCGTCAGCCACGGCGGTAACAATCTTCAGTCCGGCGTACAGGCCCGTGGCCCGAGACAATTCGAACGCATATCGTCCCAGATCGATTACTTCTTGCACGTTTCCAGGCGAAAAAAACGGAATCGCCAGATCAAGCAACGCGTTCTCACAAGCACCGGGAAGAGTTGAGGACTTTGATGATGGGTCGTCACCAACGGCCAGCACCACTCCACCATTTGCCCCCGCACCGTGAAGATTGGCGTGTCGTAGTGCGTCGCCGCATCTGTCAAGACCAGGTGTCTTGCCGTACCACATTCCGATCACTCCATCGAGATCTTGCAACGGTGCGAGGTGGTCTTGCTGGCTCCCCCATACCGCGGTCGCGGCGAGTTCTTCGTTGAGTCCGCTTACATGCTGGATATTGAGTTCACCCTTGTCCATCCGCTGTAACGCCAGATCGAATCCACCGAGTGGCGATCCTGGGTAGCCCGAGACAAAAGCCGCGGTTTTCAATCCGCGCGACCGATCGGCGCGAAGTTGATCCACTAAAACACGCACCACTGCCTGGACACCGGTAAGCAGAACATCGCCGTCCCGCCGTTCGTAACGTTCACTGAGCGTGAACGAATCGCGATCGATATCGCGGTGACTGGATTTCATCTTGTTGAGTGCGACAGCCGCCTCCGGTCGCGTATCCAACGTCACGATCCAACAATACCCCAGCCAGTCCAGTCAAAAATCAACAGCCCAATGTCCGTAGGCTGGCTAAATGATCGATATCCGTGAAGTGGGTCCACGGGATGGATTGCAAGCGGAAAGCCCAGTGACCGTCGAACAGCGCATCGAATTCGTCCAGCGCCTAATTAGTGCCGGTGTCACACACGTTGAAATTGCATCGTTTATGCGCGACGATCTGGTTCCTTCAATGGCGGGGGCCGAACAAGTGGTAGCCGGCATTCCGGCCCGATCGGGCGTAACTCGGGCAGGACTCGTGGCCAATACCAAGGGTGCCCAACGGGCGTTGGCCTGTGGTCTGGACGAAGTCACGATTACGGTGTCATTGTCCGACACGTATAGTCAGAAAAACACCGGCAAGAGCAGCGTCGACGCCGTGAAAACAGTCGGTCAGGTTGTTGACTGCATTGATGGCAAGGTACCGACCGATGCTGTGATCTCATGTGCCTTTGGCTCACCATATGCAGATGCGTCAATGCAACACGACCTCCCGACAATCGTTACCGAACTCAAAAACTTGGGATGTGATCGAATCACTCTCGCTGACACCACCGGCGAGGCAACACCACGGTTGATCCGTGAAGCACTCACACTTGTCGGTACCGACGTCGGGTTACATCTGCACGAAACCCGCGGAACCGGTTTGGTGAATGCGATGGCTGGGTTCGAAGCGGGAGTTCGTCGCTTTGACAGTTCGTTGGGCGGTATCGGGGGATCGCCCTTCGCTGACGGTGCGGCCGGCAATGTTGCCACGGAAACTCTCGTGTTCTTGTTGCACGACATGGGTTACAAAACATCGATCAACTTAGAGAAACTTCTGTCGATCACTCCTCTGCTGGCGCAGATGATTGGACATCGGTTGCCATCGCCACTTGCTCAATTACATTCGCCATGACGGTGGTCGCTTTGCTAGAAAAGCGGCAATCCCCTCTTGGGCCTCAGCGGATTCAAACACCTGTTCCGAGAGTTGGCGCATTTCGTCAAGTTTCACTTCGTACGATTCATTAGCCGCCCGACGCAAGATCTTGATCGTCGTCGCCACCGCTTCTGGTCCGGCTGCACAAATTGATGCGACCAGCCCTTGCGCTGTTTGGTGTGGATCGTCCGATACATGAGTCACGAGCCCGATTTCCAGAGCACGGGCAGCGTCAAATTCCTCACCAGTGATGAATGCCGTCACCACCTTGGACCATTCCACTCGAGCCAAAATCGGAACTGAGATCGCGGCAGGTACGGCGCCTAACTTCACCTCGGTGAACGCGAAGTTGACTGTCGGGGCAACGATCACCAGATCACATGCCGCCATGATCCCCAATCCGCCGGCGCGTACTGCACCCGTCAACACCGCGATCGTGGGCTGACGAACGTGGCGAAGGGCGAGGATCACCTCGGCCAGTCCACTCAAGTCGACAGAACCGTCGGCAGCCTGTTTGAGATCAAGACCCGAGCAGAATACCGGCGGTGTATGAGTGAGGATAAGGACGCGACTGATTGACTCGCCGGCGCGCTGGATTGCTCGTAGCAATTCCGCTAACAAATCTGATGACAAGGCATTGCGAGTCTGGGGCGAATTAAGTGTGATTGTCGCCACCCGAGGCGTAATGTCGAGGACAACTTGCGTTTCATTGGATGTGCTCACTCCAACGAGATTACTTGACGTCATGCACCCTCCCAGCCGTGCCGAATTTGAACCTGACAACTAACGATGATTGCGAGTATCCTGAACAAGTTCCCATTTAGGGTTCGCATAACTTTGCGGGTGTAGCTCAATGGCTAGAGTTCCAGCCTTCCAAGCTGGCTATGCGGGTTCGATTCCCGTCACCCGCTCCAGTGTCAAAGTGAGAGGTTTTTCAGAAATTTTTTCTTTGGCGAAAGCCAAAGAAAGCCAGTGATTTTGGGCAATTCCGCTCGCTTCGCGAGTTTGTAAAGTGAGGTTCGAGCCGAAGATTTTCTGGAGGAAGATTTTTTTAGAGGGGAGGTCGTCGTTTTTTGCTACTTCGTCCAGTATTGAAGCGTCTTTGATCCAGTTTCGCGTCGGTTCGATCCACGCGGAGGGGGTTCGTAGAAGTCGGGCTATTTGCTCCTCGACGGACTTCTTCTCGGACATGAGCGAACGACGCCTTTCTAGGTAGTCGTCTCGCTCTATGTCTTGGGATACGTATATATCGGTAAGTCGGGCAAGGTTGAGGGAAAGGTCTTGTGCCTCTCCCCGCAACTCTTGAACGGCTTCCGACGCCGAATGAGTAGCTTTGTTTTCTTCGGTATCTAACATGACGGACAATTTCGCCGCCCATTCTTGAGGCATGGCGTATCGGGTAAGCAGGGCCGACAACTGGCGGTCTAGTTCTTCTGCCCGTATGCAGGGTTCGGGACATTTCCGTGTCTTAGATTTCTTGGTGCAATGGTAATAAACGTAGCGATGGGTATTGCCGTTCTTCTGTCGCTTTATTCGTATCTCTCCCGTAATACCCATACCGCACGATCCGCACGACAGCAGGCCACAAAATGGCCTTGAGTCGGTTTTCTTGGCGGGGGCGCGACCTCGGCCTCGCAAGACAGCATTAGTCCTGTCAAAGAGGTCTTTGGTGATAATCGGTTCGTGCTTGCCCTCATATATTTCCCCTGCGTGGCGAAAGTGTCCGTAATATATCGGGTTGTTGAGAATAGAAGATATGCGGGACACATGGACACGATTTTTATTTTTTGATTGGATACCCGCCTGTTCTAAAACTACGGCAAGGTCTTCAAGTCGGACATTTCCCGTGGCGTAAAGTTCAAACATTTCTTTAACGAGCTTCGCATTTTTACGATGAACAACAATCTTCTTAATACTGGAATTATTCATGTAGCCAAACGGAGCACGACCGGGAAAATCTCCCTGCCGTGCTTTCTGCCTTAATCCGCGTACGGTGTTCGCACTTAGTTGGCGGATATATTCGTTCGCCATGCCCAACTCGACGGACATCATCAAAACATTGTCGTTTGGATAATGACTTCTGTCGTGCGTTTGAATATGTTGGATCACGCCTTGTTGGAGAAGCCATTGAATCTGTCCGCCGTCCACCGGATTGCGAGCGAGGCGGTCAATCTTCCAACAAACAATGCCCTGTGCCTCGCCCTGTTGTATGCGTCGGATCATCTCATTGAAAACGGGACGACCGGGCATTTTTGCGGATCGCTTCTCAACAAACTCCTCGATGATACTTAGACCCTGCTCTTTAGCTAACACTCGCAAGACGGCAAGTTGATCATCTATGGACCGGACTTGCTTGTCCTCGACATCGGTGCTTTTGCGGGCGTAAAGGAAATAACTCATATATTGTATTATACTACAAGACGTAGTTTAGAATACAATAATCATCTATACTATGGACAATGAGCAAAGAGGCCCAAAAACTCGGCAAAAACTTGAAGCGAATACGGACACAAAAAGGCATATCGCAGGGCGATATTGTCCGTTCCCTCGGAATGGACAGAGCTTTTGTGAGCAACATAGAAAACGGCAAAACAAACCCAACGCTCGCGACAATTACGAAACTCGCGAAGGCACTTGGGATATCAGTCGGTGAGTTGATGAAATAAAGATTTATGGCAAAAACTAATAACAAGACGGAACAATTTGAGAAGATACTTTTTAGAGCGGCTGACAAGCTTCGCAAAAATATGGATGCCGCCGAGTACAAGCACATTGTCCTCGGACTTATCTTTTTGAAATACATTTCCGATTCTTTTGAAGAACTTTACGCAAAAATAACGGATGGCAAGGGTGATTTTGCTGGAGCCAATCCGGAAGATCCGGATGAATACCGCGCTGAAAATATCTTTTTCGTTCCTCAAATCGCGCGTTGGTCATATCTCCATTCGCGGGCGAAATTGCCGTCTATCGGCAAAGACGCTGATGACGCGATGGAAGCAATTGAGAAAGAAAACCCGACGCTCAAAGGAATTTTACCGAAAGTGTACGCCCGTCCAAATTTGGATAAAACTGCGCTCGGCGGGTTGATCGACCTTATCGGCAACATTGCGCTTGGTGACGCCGCTTCTAAAAGCAAGGATTTACTCGGCAGAGTATATGAGTATTTTCTTGGCGAATTTGCCAACGCCGAAGGTAAAAAGGGCGGACAGTTTTACACGCCAAAATCAATCGTCCGTATTATGGTGGAAATGATTGAGCCGTACAAAGGCAGAGTGTTTGATCCTGCCTGCGGAAGTGGCGGAATGTTTATCATGAGTGAGAAATTTGTGGAAAGTCACAAAGGAAACATTAACGACATTTCTATTTATGGACAGGAAAGCAATCAGACCACCTATCGCTTGTGCCGGATGAATTTGGCGATTCGTGGCATTGATGGATCGCAAGTGAAGTGGAATACCGAAGGCTCGTTTTTGAACGACTTACACAAAGATCTCAAAGCAGATTTTGTACTCGCCAATCCACCGTTTAACGATAGCGATTGGTCGGGGCAACTCTTGCAGAATGATCCGCGTTGGCAGTACGGTAAGCCTACGGCAAGCAATGCCAATTTTGCGTGGCTTCAGCACATGATTTACCATCTCTCGCCTAGAGGCGTGATGGCGTGTGTTTTAGCTAATGGCTCTCTTTCGTCTCAAACAAACGACGAGGGTGAAATCAGGAAGGCACTTGTAGCAAACGATCTTGTAGATTGTATTGTCGCGCTTCCAAAACAGCTTTTCTACAATACCGGCATTCCGGCGTGTATTTGGTTTATCTCGCGCAAGCGAACCGGTAATGGCGACCGCAAACGCACAGGGGAACTTCTTTTTATTGATGCATCAGAAGTTGGTTTCATGGAAGATAAAACTCATCGTGCGTTCAGCGATGAAGATATGGCAAAAATTGCGGGTACTTATCACGAATGGCGAAAGCGCGACAGTAAATATGAAGATGTTAAGGGTTTCTGTAAGTCAGCAAACATTGAAGAAATTACTAAACAAAATTTTGCTCTTACTCCGGGGCGGTATGTAGGTATCAAAGACGAAATTGATGACGGCATTCCGTTTGAAGAAAAAATCGCGGGATTTACTAAAAAACTTTCCGAGCAGATGTCGGAAGAGAAGAAGCTGGACGAGGAAATAAAAAAGCAACTCAAAAATATTGGATTTAATTTGGAATAACTATGGCAGATCAAACTTCTACAATTCCAAAGGGCTGGAAAATGACAACATTGGGAGATGTTTTGGCTATTAGAAATGGAAAATCACGGCCAAAAGATGGAAACAAATACCCTGTTTATGGTGGAAATGGTGTGCTTGGCTATGCTGACGAATACAACGTCGATGAAGAAATAATCATTGTTGGACGTGTTGGAGCTTATTGTGGCAGCATATTTTTTGAAAACGAAAAATTTTGGCTTTCTGATAACGCTCTCGGAGTTTTAGCAAAAGAGAATTCAAATATAGATTTTTTATACTATTTATTAAAAAAAGTAAATTTAAACAAACAAGCAATTGGCGGGGCACAGCCACTTTTGACACAAGGTATTATAAATCAGATTGAAGTCTTAACTCCACAAAAAGTAGAAGAAGAGCAAGCAATCGCGGCGGTGTTGTCGTCCTTGGACGAAAAAATTGAATTTTTGCGCGAGCAGAGCAGAACGCTAGAAGCCACCGCGCAGGCCATTTTCAAGGAATGGTTTGTGAATTTTCATTTTCCCGGCGCCACCGGCAAAATATTTGATTCAGAGTTCGGCAAAATTCCGGATGGGTGGAGGGTAGGAAAATTGGGAGATGAATTTGATATTACGATTGGTCGTACTCCGCCACGATTAGAAACAGAATGGTTCTCAGATAATCCAACGGGTAAAAAGTGGATTTCAATAAGAGATATTGGAAATAGTGAGACGTATATTTCAAATACTGCAGAATATTTAACAGATGAAGCGATAGCAAAATTTAATATTCCAATAATTCCAGAAAATACGGCTATTTTGAGTTTCAAAATGACAGTTGGAAAACTCGCTATCACAACAGAAGAGATGCTTTCAAATGAAGCAATTGCACATATAAAGATAAAGGAGAAGTCTAACCTTTCAACAGAATTTATTTATCTATTTTTGAAAGGATTGGATTTCAATAGTTTGGGAAGTACTTCATCAATTGTTACGGCTATAAATTCAACGATGATGAAAGCGCTTGGAGTTCTTGTTCCTGAAGATCAAATGATGCAAGGATTTAACGCCGTTATTCAGCCGATTTTTGCAAAATTAAAAAATAATAATTTCCAAATCCAAACCCTCTCCGCTCTTCGCGATGCGCTATTGCCAAAGTTGATGAGTGGCAAAGTGCGCGTGATGGGATTTAATGACTGAGCTATGAAATACAAAGTCGTTTTTGATACAAATTCAATAAGAAACGCCGAATCAGTAGCTGATTTTTTGGGCGGTCGCTCTGAATTGGAGCGCTTTTTGAGAGTGTCAGAAATTATCATTCCGGATATTGTTATTGAGGAAATAAAAAATCAAAAGAGGAAGCATCTTATTTCTAAAAGGGATTCATTCCTGTCAAATCCGTTTCATTTCTTACGAAAGGTTGATGAAGAAGCAACGAAAAGCTTTGATATAGAAAAGTGGATTTTGGAGCTTGCTGGGGTTGAGAGTTTGCCTTATTCGGTCATTACTTTAACGAGGGATAATGTTTTAGAAGATATAAAAAAGTTATGTTTAGGCAAGCTCCCCCCATTTGAAGAAAATTCAGACAAGGGATTCAAGGACGCTTATATTTATTTCACGATTTTGGAGTATTTAGATAACAACGGGGGTGAAAATATATTTGTAGTCACGAAAGACGATAGGTTGAAAATGGCTTTTGAGGGGAACGCGCGCGTATCCGTAGTAAAGGATTTTGTTGAATTTGAAAAATATATTGATACCTATTTTAGGGAAGAATATTTTATAAACAGATTGAAAGAAGAAGTTTCAGACAATATTACCGCGGACTGTATTGAGGAAATTTGGTTAAACACTGAAGAAAATTGGGTAATTAAACTGGTTTGTGAGGAAAAGACGTATCTCGTAGAAGTTGATTTTTCATCAAGAGAAATGATTGGTTTTACCGATTTTAATTTTGCCGAAGGGATTGCTGGTCTTATTATTTCCGGCTCATTTAGCACGACGCATTATTATATTAAAGTTATAGAAGATTACGTGAGGTATTTTTCAGATCAAGAGATACAAAATCTTATTGAAGCTGCCACGAACAACAATCAGATTTATTCAATAGCAACGGATGAGGACGTGAAAGAGTTCTTTGTGCCTCTTTTGGAACCGAAATCGCAAATCATTCCTGACGAAATAAAGGCAGAATTTAGTAAGTATTTTTTGACCGAATAAATTATGACCAAGATATTTGAATCAACAATCGAAGAATTTGTCATTGAACTTCTGCAAAATCAGGGATTTGAATACTTGGCGCCCGAAGAACAGGAGCTTGAACGCCCAAATTTGAGCGAGGTTATTTTGAAAAATCGCCTCAAACGAGCAATTGACGCGCTCAACCCCGATATTTCCACGGAAGCCAAAGAGCAGGCACTTCGGCAGGTTTTGAATTTGCCGAGCCAAAATTTAATAGACAATAACGAAGTATTTCATCGGATGCTCACCGAGGGCATAGAGGTTGAGGTGATGGGCCCGGAAGGAATCAAGGGCGATAAGGTATGGCTTGTTGATTTTGAAAGACCAGAGAACAACGAATTTCTGGCATGCAATCAATTTACAGTTCTAGAAAACAATACCAACAAGCGCCCAGATGTGGTTTTGTTTGTGAATGGCTTACCACTCGTGGTACTCGAATTGAAAAATCCGACTGATGAAAACGCCACGCTGCAAAAAGCATTTACTCAATTACAAAACTACAAAAATGCTATTCCTTCGCTTTTTTACTATAACGCCACGCTGGTTGCGTCCGACGGCTTGGACGCTAAAGTAGGCACTATTTCATCGGACATTTCTCGCTTCATGGCGTGGAAATCAAGCGATGGATTCAAAGAAGACAAAGCGACCACTCCGCAGATTGAAACTCTAATCAAGGGAATGTTAAGCAAGCAGGTTTTGCTTGATCTAATTCGTCATTTTATCGTTTTTGAAAAAAACAAAAAAGCAGATGTAAAAACCGGCTTGTCTTCCGTCATTACTATCAAAAAAATCGCTGCTTATCATCAGTATTTCGCAGTCAATAAAGCGATTGAGGAAACTCTGCGAGCGACGAGCGAGCAAGGAAACGGAAAAGCTGGTGTGGTGTGGCATACGCAAGGAAGTGGAAAATCTCTTTCGATGGTTTTTTACGCTGGAAAAACTGTTTTGAGACTCAATAATCCGACCATTGTTGTTATTACGGATAGAAACGATCTTGATGAACAGCTTTTTGACACTTTTGCCGGATGTAAACAGCTTTTACGGCAAGACCCAGTAAAGGCTGAAAATCGAGAGAATTTGAAAGAGCTTTTGAAAGTCGCAGGTGGCGGAATTGTTTTTTCAACCATTCAAAAGTTTTTCCCGGAAGACGGCTCGGTAACTTTTGATTTATTGTCCGAAAGAAAAAATATCATTGTTATTGCCGATGAAGCGCATCGAAGCCAATATGGATTTGGTGCAAAAACCAGTGAAAAAGACGGCGAAATTTTTACGAGATATGGCTTTGCAAAATACCTGCGAGATGCTTTGCCTCACGCTTCATTCATTGGGTTTACCGGTACGCCTATTGAAAAAGAGGATGCTTCCACTCCTGCCGTATTTGGCAATTATGTTGATGTATACGACATCGCTCAAGCGGTTGAAGACGGTGCGACCGTACGGATTTATTACGAATCGCGCCTTGCAAAAGTCCACCTGAAACCCGACGAAGCGGCAAAACTCGACGAAGAAGTGGAATCAATCACTGAAGGTGAGGAAAGCACCGCAAAAGAAAAAGCCAAAGCGAAGTGGGCGCAACTGGAAGCGATTGTCGGACATAGGGACAGATTGAAAGTTGTCGCCGCAGACATTATTGATCATTTTGAAAAACGGCGGGAAGCTCTTGAGGGTAAAGGAATGATCGTTTGCATGAGTCGAAGAATCGCGGTGGAACTTTATGAGGAGATTATCAAAATTCGCCCTGATTGGCATGACAAGGATTTAAAAAAAGGCGCGATCAAGGTGGTGATGACTTCAACATCGTCCGACCCAGAAAATTGGCAAGCCCATAACACGACAAAACAAAATAGAAAAGCAATCGGCGACAGATTTAAGGACGAGGGCGATGATCTGAAACTGGTTATTGTGCGCGATATGTGGCTAACCGGTTTTGACGTGCCGTGCTTGCACACGATGTATGTAGATAAGGCAATGCGCGGACATAATCTCATGCAAGCCATTGCCCGTGTAAATCGAGTATTCAAGGACAAGCCGGGTGGCCTCATCGTTGATTACATTGGTATTGCGTCCGACTTAAAAACTGCACTTGCGACCTATACCGCAAGTGGTGGACAAGGCGCGCCTACTCTTGATCAAAATGAAGCTGTCGCGGCTATGCTTGAAAAGTTTGAAATTGTAGAACAGATGTTTAACGGCTTTGATTATAAAAAATACTTTTCGAAAGATACACGACAGAAACTTACCATCATTCTCGAAGCACAGGAGCATATTCTTGGATTGGAAGATGGGAAAAATAGATACACAAAGCAGGTCGCTCTCTTGTCGCAGGCGTTCGCCTTGTCTGTCCCAAATCTAAAAGCAATGGAACTAAAAGATGATATCGGATTTTTTCAAGCGGTTAGAGCACGATTGACAAAATTTGAACCAATCGGGTCAGGAAAATCCGATATCGAAATTGAAACAGCTATCCGACAGATCGTGGACAAGGCCGTTGTTTCTGAAGGAATTTTAGATATTTTTGACGCGGCAGGAATTAAGAGGCCGGATATTTCAATTCTTTCCGATGAATTTTTGGCAGAAATTCAGGGAATGGAAAGAACAAATCTTGCGATTGAGCTTTTGAAGAAACTATTGAACGATGAAATAAAGACAAGAACGAGAAAGAATTTTATCCAACGCAGGAAATTGTCCGAAATGCTTGAAAGTGCAATCAAAAAATATCAAAACAATCTTCTGACAACGGCACAGGTTATTGACGAGTTGATAAAATTGGCGAAAGATATTCGTGAATCAGCCAAACGCGGACAAGAATTGAATCTTGGCGAGGACGATTTGGCGTTTTATGACGCATTGGCGAATAATGATAGCGCAAAGGAGGTTTTGGGCGACAAACAATTGGCAGCCATTGCGATTGAAGTTTTTAGAAGCGTAAAAAGAAATGCGACAATCGACTGGACGCTGAAAGAAAGTGTTCGCGCTCGACTACGCCGAGATGTAAAGAGAATCTTGAACCGATACGGCTACCCTCCGGATCAACAATTGATCGCGACTGAAAATGTTTTGAAACAAGCAGAACTGATGGCAGACGAGTTGGGTAAATAAATTTTGGAAGTTTTGAATACAATATAACTATGACTGACAAAGTTAAAATATCACCAGAGGTATTGAGATGGGCTAGAAAGTCTCTTCACTTGCCGGAAGAAGCTGTTTTGATGCACTTCAACCAGACGTCAAAGCAGAAATTTAAATTCAATGATTCACTTCTAGCAAAGATTGAGAGTGGGAGTGGTGAGGAAATTCCTTTCGCCTTACTTCAAGAGCTTTCGAGTTTCTATAAGCGTCCACTCGCAGTATTTTTTCTTAATAAACCACCGACTGAACTGGCATTGCCTCACGATAGACGCACGATTGATTCTGATGTTCATGAGATTATTTCCCCAGCCGCTGTATTAGCAATACGTCGCGCTCGCTATGTACAAGAAATCTTCCGCGACCTATCAAAGGAATTAGACATCAGTCTCAAATTTCCATTCAGGAAGTTTACGCTTTCAGATAATCCTGCCCAAATGGGAACGAAATTCAGAGAGACTTTAGATTTCTCCCTTGATGCACAAAGGAAAGTTCGAGATGCGAGAGGATTATTTGATGCGGTTCGAGTCAAGCTGGAAGGCGTAAATGTGCTCACTATAAAGTCGTCTTTCCCTCCAGAAGATGCAAGAGCTTTTTCGCTTGTCGATCAAACGCCTTATCTCATTCTCATAAACAACAAGGATGGAGGCTATTTTGGTTATTCGCCAAAGACCTTTTCACTTCTGCACGAATTCGCGCATATTCTCTTGCGGGAAAGTGCTATCTGCAATGATTTTAACTACTCACACCAACGGATCGAAAAATTCTGCAATAGCTTTGCGGGTGCTTTCTTAGTCCCAGATGAATACTTTTGGTTGGTGTTAGAAATCACGCGAAAAGAATTTGATATAGCGAATCTTGAGGATTATCTAAATACTCTCAAGACTGCGTTCAAGGTGAGCTACGAGGTACTTCTGCGGAAATGTCTTACTCTCAAACTGATTGACGATAATTTTTATAATACGAAAATTCAGGAATGGAGAGATGAATATCAAAAGGAGAGAAAAAAGAAGGAAGAGAGAGGAGAAAAACAATTTATCCCAATTATAACTCCGGGTCGTAGGGCAATCAGCAATAATGGCAGAAAGTTTGTTGAGTTAGTTCTCCATGCACGAGGCGAAGGCAAAATAACCATCGACAGCGCCGCCGATTATTTGGGGGTCAGCTTCAAGTCGTTACCGGAGGTTGAAAAGCTATCGGTAAAATCTCGCTCATATGCGTAATTTATTCTCACAGCCAAAATATACGATAGACACAAGTTCTCTACTTGCGATGATGAATGCTGGAGAAAAATATGACAAGGAAGTCTTTAAGAAATTATGGACTGACTTTCAAGCACTATGTGACGCAGGAAAAGTTATCTCACATGTTGAGGTACACAAGGAAATAAAAGACGGTGGTGTAAGAGACCAAATGGCATGGACAAAGTTATATAAACAAATCTTTCAAAAATATAATCTTCCTGATGAGGCAAATGTAATTCGAGACATCGGCTCAAAGGGCGACCATTTTGTATCTTTCTTACAACAGCAGAAATCAAAATCGGTACACGCCGATCCGTGGCTGGTCGCACAAGCGAAAGTTGAGAACCTAATTTTAATAACAGAGGAAGTCGTGAACAGCCCAAAGAAAATCCCGCAAGTTTGTACTGCAATGGGTGTGAAATCAATCAGCGTTTTGGGATTGATTCAGGAAGAAGGTTGGAACTACTAGTTTTATATCGCCTTTAAGGGAGTTTGCCGATCTATCAAGTCGGCAAATGTTTTGACACGCGCACGGGACGGGTGGGGCAAGTGTTATGTTTTCGTCTTCGACCTCCCCTCTAAAAAAATCTTCCTCCAGAAAATCTTCGGCTCGAACCTCACTTTACAAACTCGCGAAGCGAGCGGAATTGCCCAAAATCACTGGCTTTCTTTGGCTTTCGCCAAAGAAAAAATTTCTGAAAAACCTCTCACTTTGACACTGGAGTCCCTCTTGAACGAGGCTCGTACTTATTTCAGCAGAAAATCTTGATTTTG
>CAYHCC010000011.1:0-77755 GCA_964355165.1 uncultured Acidimicrobium sp. | reverse complement strand
TTAAAGTGTCAACTATGTCTCGACACATCTGTCAACTATGTCTCGACACATCACAATGGCGGAACGGGAGGGATTCGAACCCCCGGGCCTTTTGGGCCGTCCGCTTTCAAGGCGGATGCGTTTGTCCACTCTGCCACCGTTCCGTCAAGAAACGCTAGCGGACAATTCGTGATCTGAGAGTTGTCACCCAATCATCAGCCTCGCGCCACCGCGCATCGGCATGTTCTCGAGCCGAATGTGCGTGAACTCCCGCAGCCGGATAACTTCCCAAAAATTTTACTGCTCCCTGTTTTGCATGAAGATCTCGAAGCACGTCCGCTATGAGTTCGTCTTCAATGTGTCCATCGGCATAAATCACAAAACAATAATCGCCAAGTCCGCCCTGCTTGGTGGGTCGCGACAGCAACTGCGACAAGTTGATTCGACGAGCCGCGAACTCTTGCAAGATAGAAATCAAACTTCCGGGCTCGTCGGCTCGTTGAAACACGACAAGCGCCGTTTTATCGTGACCAGTTCGAGCCGGGATCGTTGATTTTCCAACAACAACAAATCGGGTTTGATTACCTTTGTGATCGGCAATATCGGATGCAACAACTTCCAGCCCGTATAGGTGTGCGGCATTTCGAGGGGCAATGGCCGCGATCCCGGCTTGAGGATCCTCGCCCACGAGACGAGCAGCCTCGGCGGTTGAATGCGCCGCACGAATATCAGCCAATTGCAAATGTTTGCGGATGTAGTTATGACACTGGGCGGTTGCCACCGGTATCGAAAGGAGAATACGTATATCTTTCAGTGACGCTCCAGGTCGAGCCAAAATACAGTGTTCAATATCGAGAACAATTTCTCGTTGAATGAGCAGTTCATGATCAAACACAAGCGCATCTTGAGTGAAATTGACGGTGCCCTCGATTGAATTTTCAATTGGCACGAAGCCCAAATCAACTTCACCTGATTCGACGGCATCCAATACATCTGGAACCGTACGAAATGGAACGTGTGTGTAGTTGGCGAGATCAACCTGAGTCAGCAGCGCCTGTTCGGTGAACGTACCGGCGGGACCAAAATACCCGATGTTGTGCGATGGCTGTGACACGTCATCTAGGTTAGGCAGGAAACATTCATCTACCTGCCTAATTAATTCTGATCCTCTACGACTAGCCTGTTGGTCATGTACGAGTACGTTGCATTCAATCCGTATAACTCCAGTCCCGAGGCACTCGCCGCAGAACTCACAAAGAAATCGGCCGAGGGTTGGGATGTCGTGGATATTGTCACCACATTTGACGGGCGCTTCTGTGCTTTTTTACGTCGAGCGACAAATCCAGATGTTGCCACCGGTTCCGTCACAACCGTGGCAACATCAGTTGGCGCTGTCACCAGCACATCGCCAGGACCTGCAGTTCCAGCCGGTTGGTACGCCGACCCGTCAGGTCGATTTGAGTTGCGGTACTGGAACGGAACCGAGTGGACCGAGCATGTCGCGCGCGCCGGTCAGCAGTTCACCGACCCGCCGGTGGCCTGATTACCGATGAGGGCAACCTCCCTCGGTCACGCCGGAATTTTGGTTCGCGCTCACCAGGCGAGCATTGTCTGTGATCCATGGTTTGAACCAGCGTTTTTTGGCTCTTGGTTTCCCTTTCCGCGCAATGACCGATTGAGCCCTGAGCTGCTCAACGACCTAGAGCACCCGTCATACCTCTATATCTCACATCAACACGGCGATCATCTCGATGAAACCTGGCTTGCGTCACACATCGATAAGTCAACCCCGGTACTACTTCCCGACTTTGCAACCCGTGAACTCGAAAGACAACTCAGCCGCCTTGGTTTCACCCACTTCATTCGCACCCGCGATGGCGAAGAAACCGATCTCGGACATGGTTTGCGTATTGCGATCCATGTTGAATCATCAATAACCGATGGTCCAGGTGGTGATTCGGCAATCGTCATCAGTGATGGCGAGGCGCGACTCGTCAACCAGAACGACTGCCGGACCCGTGATCTTGCCGCACTGAGTTCCCACGGTCCAGTCGACATGCATTGGTTGCAATTCAGTGGTGCAATTTGGTATCCGATGGTGTACGAAGATTCGCTTGACCATCTCATGGTTCTGGCACGAGCAAAGGTTGAGAGTCAATTCAGCCGGGCGATGCATTATGTGTCGGCACTTGATGCCCGCATGGTGGTGCCATCGGCCGGTCCACCGTGTTTTTTAGATGACGAACTGTTCCGTTTCAACATGATTACTGGTGACGAACTGTCTATTTTCCCTGATCAAACAATATTCATTGCCCGATTGCTTGCTGCTGGCAATGATCGCGGAGTGATAAATATTCCGGGCACAACCATCGAGGTCACTGCTGATTCTGTCGAAGTCGTGCACCCCGTTGCCGAGGATCAAGTTCGTCAACCTTTTGACATCAAGGCATCATATTTGCGCGCCTATCAGGCCGACTGGGCGCCATGGCTCATTCGACACAAGGCCTCATGGCCAACCATGCGCACCGATCTCATCGCCATACTGCAGGCCTGGTGGCACCCATTACTGACGATGGCACCCACTCTGCGTACCTTGATTGGCGGGGGTTGCGTGCTTGATCTGGGCGATCTCAAGATCTACATCGATTTTTTCAACGGTGAGGTGGGCCCATACACCGATCAGCCGTGTAGCTATCGTTTCACGATTCAACGCCAGTTGGTGGAAGCAGTGGTTGCGGCAAGAGCCGTCGATTGGTCAAATTCACTATTCCTGTCGTGCCGCTTCCGGGCCTGGCGCGATGGTGAATTCAATGAATACCTCTACAACTTCTTCAAAAGTTTGTCAGTTGAACGAATACGACGGGCCGAAGCCGAGGCCGAACGCAGATTGTCTCCACAACTGGAGAACAAAGAAGAAATCGAACTTGGTGACTACGTCATACAACGCCAGTGCCCACACCGGCAGGCTGATCTCTCAGTATTTGGTGAAATACACGGCGATCAACTCGTGTGCACAATGCACGGTTGGCGATTTAACCTCGCTGACGGCAGTTGTCTCAATGCCCAAGATCGTCATCTTCAGGTACGGCGAAAGAAATGAGAACGCGAGTTTATTCGTAAACCCACACTGTGGTACCACGAGGCAGCAGGTTGAGATCCCAAATCATGTCCATCGCGGCCACACTCACCCGAACACATCCATGAGATGCCGGGTATGCCGGCACACTGTAGGAACCGTGAATGGCGACTCCACCTGAGAAATACTTCGGTCGATAGATCTGACCGAGATCTCCCACCCACCATCCATCAGGTCGCTCGCGGCCAATTCTGAATTTGCCTACTGGCGTGATCGCCTTACCGCGAATCATCACTCCTGGTGTGTTGCCATCGGGTTCGGTGTACTCACGATCATCGCCGGTTGAAGCATTCAGTACAAACACTGTCTCGCCATCGAGGACGAGAAACACCAACTGCCGCTTCTTGTCAACTGCGGCCTGACTTCCTTCGACTGTCAATGCTTGTGGACGAATCTGTTGTCGATCCAGTAGCCACGCGGTCGCCTGGTTGATACTCCCAGTTGGATGGAGTTGATAGTACTTTTGAAATGCCATCACCGCTTGACGAGTGGTGTCGTCATACGTTCCATCAACGCTGGCGAGCCAAAATCCGAGATCGATGAGTTTTTGTTGCGCCGCTTGGGTGCTCAATCCACTTCGTTGACTGACAGCAGAGATTCCAGTTTCAACCACGGTCGTAGTGGTCGTCGGTTCGCTCGTAATTGTCGTCGGCACGGATTGCGCCTGCGACCACTGACCGCATCCGACCAGCAGTATTGCGGTAAGTGCAACCGCGAAAAGACGAACGGGAATGTCAAGCATGATCAGCGGAGAATAAGCGGCAACTCGCACCAGATGGTGAGGCTGTATTTCACACCATTGGTAATCGGCGTGCTTCTATGCGGATGTGTCACCAAACTCGGCCATGCCAATAGCGTACCCACGGGAACAGATGCATTGGTGACATGTTGTCGCGGAAATTCAAGTTCTGCTCCCTGATAGTCATCATTTAGTTTGACACTCGCTGACACCTGGGCGACATCGTGGTGCAGACGCAATTCTTCTTGTCCACCCGGCTCATACTTGATGACGAAAGCATCGTTGATGCCGTGTTAGTCGATGAGTGGCCAATGTTGGCCTAGTTGCGGCCACACTCGTTCACCAATGTCCTGTTGCACTGCGTCAAAAAGTCGTGGACTAATGGTTAGCAATGAAATTTCGTGACCGGGAACTGGGTCACCTTCTTGCACATCGAAGCTACCGACCACCTCAGCCGCACGAATGATCACCTGACAAAATTTGGGGTTCCAGAATGGGATCGCATAGAGATCGTTGCCCAATTCGGTACTACTAACTCGATCATCGACTGCATCGACGTAGCCGAGCACGCGCTGCAAATCATCGAGTTGCGGAATCACTATCTCCATCGTGGCATGCCAGAGCGTCCCATTCGGCGCATCAACCACGCGATATGACTCGCAGTAGGCTTGACGTCCATGCGTACTAGCGACTCCAGTATCCCCGAAATTGATCTGCGGTCGGTATTTGATGCATTGAAATTGCGCTGGTGGATTGTTCCGTTAGCGATGCTCATCAGTATCGGTTTTCTCGTTGCCAATGAGTCTGATTTGCAAACTTCCCCGGGCTATGTGCAGATCTCTCGTCTTTACGAGGCGCGAGACGAATCCGCTGTGTTGACCGTCGCCGGTATTGATCCAGCATCGGTCGTTCCCTACCCAAGTTTTGACAATCAATTGCTCCTTCTTCAAACTCCGGAGATGCGTCAGAAGATTGCCAACAGCATTAACTCTGATACGTCTGTGTCGGTGAGTCGATCGGAACAAAAATTTTCGCTTCTTGACACCATCGAAGGGGACGGGAAGAAGCGATTTACATTTCTTAGCATGGGAACACCTTCGTACACCTTTGGTTGTGCCGCGCCTACCGTTGACGAGTGCGATAACGCTATTGACGCCTACGTAGCAGAAATTTCACGACTCCGTTCGCAGAGTATTCAACAAGGATTTGATCGTGCCGAAAAACTTGTGAGTGCTGTAATCGACACTACTCAAATTGAGAGTCAATCAATTTTGATTCAACAACAAGCGTTGGCATTCGGGAAAACATTGGTTACCGGTGAAATGGTTCTCGTTTCAACAAGCTCAGAAGATATCGGACCAACGGTTGACTCGGTCAAGACATCTACCTATATCTTTGGACTCGGAATCGGTGCGCTGCTTGGATTTCTTGTGGTGTTACAACTCACGATAAGCGACCGAAAGATTCGCTCCCTACGTAAACTTGTCGCCACCGTTGGTGAGGAAAGTGTTCTCGGCATGCTGCGCCTCGATCAGCAAGATACAAGCCCCCAATATATTGCTGCTGGAATCGTTCACCAAGCGACACGTCAGGGGGCAACAATTGTTCGCTTGCTTCCGGTTGATGAAACTGCAAAGTCCGACTTGATTTCTGCAAGTCTTACTGAGGCTATCCATCAAAACTCGCTGGCAATCACATCGATGGACACTGTTGATCACCTCACAACGATGGATCTGCTTCCACCTCCGCACTCGCTCGTCGTACTTGTGGCACATGCGTACACAAGTCGCACCGACGAACTTCAAAAAATATGGGCAATTGCCGAACACTCGGGCAATACCATTGCTGGCGTCATTCTGGTCCAGCACTAGCCATAGAATGGCGCGATGGCAGTAGGTCGGGCTCGCCTCAACCGGGTGATTGAATTCGTGATCGGCTCATCTGCGTTCGCACGCACCTCTGCGGTTCTCCAGTTTGTCCTCGACATCGTTTCATGGTCGCTGGCCGCAAGTGTTGCCTCGTATGCCCGCTTTGTATATCAAGGTGACCACGATCCGTACGGAGCGACCACAGAATCTCTTCTTCGGATCCTGCCGATTGTCGTGATCGTTCAGGCAGTCATTGGATTTTCGGTCGGAATCTACCGGCGGCGATGGCGATATGGAAGTTTTGATGAGGTGGCGGGGCTCATTCTTGCGTCTGCGTTAACGACACTTATCTTGCTGATGTTACGATTTTTCGATTTTTCTCAAAATCCATTTCCTCGTAGCGTGATAGCGGTAGCAGGTGTAGCCGCACTCTTCCTCACCGCCGGGAATCGGTATGTTTGGCGGTTCATGCGAGAAAAACTTCGCCGACCGACGGCAGAAACGGCGGCCAAGATTATTGTCTACGGTGCGGGTGAAGGTGGAATCCAAGTTGTCAACACTCTCCTTCGCAACCCAAGTTCGCCCTATTTGCCGGTTGCATTTCTCGATGACAATGAGCACACACACCGACTAAGTATTTCTGGCATTCCGGTACTTGGTGGACGAGAGTCACTTGCCGAGGCACGCGGTAGAACAGGGGCCAATATTCTGCTCATTGCTATCCCCAGCGCTGATTCGCACCTCATCAACGACCTCGCATCACTTGCCAGAGGTCTCAATATGGAAGTGAAAGTTCTTCCAGCCGTCCAAGACCTAAATGAACGTGCGGTTGACACGGCTGATATTCGCGACCTCACTGATGAAGACTTGCTCGGACGCCATCGAGTGCACATCGACCTCCAGCAGATCTCCGAATATCTCGTCAACCGTCGTGTCATGGTCACCGGAGCGGGGGGAAGTATTGGCAGCGAATTGTGTCGCCAACTAGCGCGGTTCAACCCGGCCGAGCTGATCATGCTCGACCGCGACGAGAGTGCACTGCATGAAGTCCAGCTCTCAATTTACGGCCGGGCATTGTTGGATACTCCTCAAACAGTACTTGCCGATCTTCGAGATGCCAAAACCATCGATCACATATTTGATACTCGACGACCGGAAGTCGTGTTCCACGCAGCAGCCCTGAAACATCTTCCCCTACTTGAGCGATATCCGAGTGAGGCTTATCAAACCAATGTGCTTGGCACCCAAACGTTGCTTCGAGCGGCCCAACGATGCAATGTCCACGTGTTCGTCAATATCTCCACTGACAAGGCGGCGAACCCAACGAGCGTTCTTGGATACTCCAAACGACTTGCCGAGCGACTGACGGCCGACTTCGCCTTTTCCTCACCTCCAGGGAAGTTTATTTCAGTCCGCTTTGGCAATGTTCTCGGCTCGCGTGGCAGCGTCCTGACGTCTTTTCGCGATCAAATCGCAAGAGGTGGTCCAGTAACGGTGACACATCGTGGAGTCACCCGATATTTCATGACAATCTCCGAAGCCGTACAGCTCGTGATTCAGGCAGGAGCCATCGGCCGTACTGGCGAGGTGCTCGTCCTCGATATGGGAGAACCGGTCAGCATCCATGACGTGGCTACTCAACTTGTAAAAAACTCTGGCCGAAATGTACAGATCGAAGTTGTCGGCTTACGGGTAGGTGAAAAGGTTCATGAAGAGCTGTTTGGTGATGGGGAATTAGACGAACGGCCATCCCACCCATTGATTTCTCAGGTTCCAGTAAAACCAATCAGTCAGAACGGACTTCTCCGCGCACCGGAAGATGCACGGACGTTCATGTTGTCTCTTCTTGAAGAGCAGTGACGGCACCCACCTCGGACTTAGTACCCGTGTCGTCCCGTCCGATCACCGCGGCGATGAGCAGTACCCACATAAAATGATTGCCAGCGATAAAACTTTCTTGTGTCGAGGCCAAAAGAACAAAGAACATCATCGCGTATGTCCATTGTCCCGCGGTAGACGACAGCGCGCTTTCCAGTTGCGTAAATCCACCGTATACAAGCACGACGAGAAGCAAAAGAGCACCTATCACCCCGCCGCCAAGCAAGATATCGATATAGGAACTGTGCGAGAACTGGGCACCCTCGACCGTCCACCATAGATCGCGTTTAAGGAACACCGACGATTTCCACGCTGACATCCATCCCCAACCGAATATTGGACGCTCCAAGAATCCAGTCCATCCGTAGTGCCATATCGCTGCTCGACCGTTGAAGAAATCTTCCTCGTCAAGCCAACGCAACACGGTGGCCTGAAATTCAAAAAGGATCCACGTGCTAATGCTGGCCCCGACAATGAATAAGGCGTAGACATAGCGGCGAACTTGGTTCAACGTAAGAACTCTTCGGCGGTGCAGCGCTCGGATCACTGACCAAAAGACCCACACCAGACCAAATACCGCGACTGCACCAACCGAAGTACTGGACCGGGTGCGAGACAGCACATATCCATCTACCAAGGCAACATCAATGAGGACAAATGCCAACGCCGGCCACCATTTTTCGTAGCGGCGAATGATAACAACCCACAGCAACCCAAGTGCCGCCAGCATTCCCACTGCCGCAACCGGCGCGAGGGAATTGCGGTTGAAGTAGATCCCTGCCCAGTTCCCTTCGATACTGACTGCAAACTCCCAATTTCTCTTCACGGCGATGTAGGAGAGAAATACCCCGGATTGCATCGCAACACATACCAGGAACATCTGTTGAACGGGTGAAAAACTTCGGGCCATGTACAGTCCGGTGCCAGCGGTCATGACCAGAACCGTTGCTTCCACAATCGTGTCACGGCCAGAAGATGCCCACAATGTTGATAGCAACATCCAGGAAACAAATGCCCCGAGCAAAGCGACCGGAATCAGATGAAACCGAGAAGACTTGATTCGGTTTCCAAGCAATATCAGCGCTGGTATCTGAACTGCGATGAATGTGAGGCGGTACGTTTCAAAAATCGATGTTTCCGAGACCTTAGCACTTGCTAACCACAGTTTGAACACTGGACCCTGGGTGAGCGCCATGAGCAACACGACCACGTATGCGTACTCAATCCATTTAGCGGAACGCTTAAGCATGTCTAAGACACTTGGCATTACAGACAAATCTACTCGTACTGCGAATTTATGTCGGCAAGTGGTCGCCACGCGTTGAAAGGCCATAGATATGCTGATGACAATGACTTCATCGACAGATGATCGGGATGAACTGATCAAGGAACTCTTCGCCGAGGCCCAGGGTCTGCGAATGAAAAATGAACAGATCAGTCAGTACACCGAGAGCAAGATTGCTGAATTGGTGAAAACTCGACGAGAACTCATGCAAGTTCGTGGTGGAATTGAAGAAGTTGTCGAACAGCGAAATGCTTTGCAGGGGCAACTGGGTGCCCTCACTAGTGAACACGACGAATTGGTGAAAACTCGACGAGAACTCATGCAAGTTCGTGGTGGAATTGAAGAAGTTGTCGAACAGCGAAATGCTTTGCAGGGGCAACTGGGTGCCCTCACTAGTGAACACGACCAATTGCTGCAAGTGCAAGTTGTAATGACCGACCAGCGCGATCGACTGCGAGTTCGTATCGCCGAAATCGAAGCGTCACGGAGTTACCGAATTGGCCAGCGTTTCAGCAGGTTGGTTGCCAAATTCTCCGCATCCTCATAACCCCATGACCCAGTACCCTGTCATCATCATCACCCGCGACCGACTTGATTCTCTGCGCCAATTGGTGCCGTGGCTTGAGGGCATGGGACAAGAAAATATTTGGTTCTGTGACAATGCGAGCACCTATCCGCCGCTCGTTGACTACCTCAATTCAACACCGCACAATGTGCGATTCAATGAGATTAACTTTGGCCATCGGGCGCCGTGGCTCAGCGGGCTCGTCACCGAACTTGGTTTCGATGCGCACTTTGTTGTCACCGATCCCGATGTGGTTCCGTGTGACGAATGCCCCCGAGATGTACTGGACGTATTCGCACAGATGCTTGTAAATCATTCTGATATTGACAAGGTCGGTTTCAGTTTGCGGATTGATGACTTGCCTGACCACTATGAACACGCTGAAAATGTCCGTGTTTGGGAATCACAATTCTGGGTGAACACATATGCCCCAGGGTTCTACTTCGCACCGATCGATACGACCTTTGCCATGTACCGACCGGGTGAGAACCATCAAAACGCCAGATCACTTCGCGCCGCACCACCATATGTGGCTCGACATGTCCCGTGGTACCAAGACTCGGCGAATCCAACCGAAGAGCTCACCTATTATCTAGAGCACGCCGACTCACTGATCATCAACTGGGATCGCAAGGTGCTACCAGCATCGCTACGTGCGCATCTGATGCAGATGACCGCCCAGCTTCCACCGACTCAGCGCAACTAAGGTCATACGCGTAATGGGCACCGCCGCAATCGTCGTTGAGTCCGTATCCAAGAACTTCCGGCTCTATCACGAACGTAATCGCTACATCAAGGCTGCATTACTTCGAGGACGGCGAGCGCGATACGAAGAGTTCTGGGCCCTTGAAGATGTTTCGTTTGATGTCGACCATGGGGCAACACTCGGTATTATTGGCTCAAATGGTTCAGGAAAAAGCACGATGCTCAAGTGTTTGACCGGCATCTACCATCCGGAGAAGGGATCTATCGCTATCGATGGCACGGTCGCCGCCCTTTTGGAACTTGGTGCGGGTTTCCATGTTGAACTCTCGGGCCGGGAAAATGTATTTCTCAACGGGGCAATTCTGGGAATGTCAAAAAAGGACATCGAACGCCAATTCGACAGCATTGTCGAATTTGCAGGCGTGGAACGATTTATCGATATCCCAGTGAAGGACTATTCCTCGGGAATGACTGTTCGACTTGGGTTTTCCATCGCCGCTCATGTTGAGCCTGAGATTCTTCTCATCGATGAAATTCTCAGCGTCGGTGACCAAGCATTTCAACGCAAGAGCAGCGAAAAAATTGAACAATTCCGCCGTGAAGGTCGCACGATAGTTGTCGTCAGCCACAGTTTGCCAGCAGTACAGCAACTATGCAAAGAAGTCATTTGGCTGGAGAAAGGTCGGTTGAAACAACGCGGTTCAGCAGCCGATGTGATTGCCGCCTACACCGGCGGCAGCTATTCCGAGCACGCCGTCAAAGACGCCAATTTGCGCGAACGCTGGGGAACTGGCGAGGCCCATTTCACATTGATCGAACTTCAAGACGGATCTGGTCAAGCCGTTGACCGAGTGGATACGAACGGCGCGGTAATCGTGCACGGCGATCTCACTCCTCATGCACGTCTTATGGCACCGATCCTTAAAGCGACAATTTCAAAACTCGATGGCGAGGTGGTGTGGTCGAGCACGTCGCAGCGCCTGCAAACACCACTGCGGGCAGTGGACGAGCCGCTTACCGTATCGATCCACATCCCTGTACTTCCGCTGTTGGAAGGTACCTACTTCTTGTCGATGGCAATCACAGATGCAACCGGCACCACCGAGTACGACCATTGTCAAAACTGGGTGCGATTTGATGTTCATCAAATCGACCTGTTTGAGGAAGGCGTTGTTACCATTCCCGCTACCTGGCAGGTACAGCGCTGAGCGCTGCAAAGTAGATTTATAACTCTTCGGCGATCCGGCGGGACAACTTCCCAAAAATAAACCAGCCAAAGAAAATCGAGATAATCGACGCACCGACTAGATAGGCAATATTGCCCCACTCAGGTATTCGACCCGAATACAACATGCGTCTAAACGATTTAATGAACACGGCCATTGGATTCCAGTGAAGAATGAATTCAACGTAGGGGTGCAGTTTTCCGTCGAGGCGATCTGGTGAATAGATAATTGGAGTAGCAAAAAACATCACTTGGATGACAATTGTCCATAAATAGCGTAAGTCGCGAAAAAACACGGCGCTGGCGGCAAGTGCCAGGGCGAATCCAGACGCGTATACCGCCAGAAGCAACATCAGCAAGAAGGCGACTGGAATCCAGGGCAGAATCGGACTTCCAGCAATCAGGAGTACCACGCACAATAGGGACATCTCGATACAGAACTGAACAAATGAAAAAAACACCTGAGCAAAGACCAAGGTTTCCCAGGCGAAGGCAACTTTGCGCACAAGACCGGCATTACCCAACAACGAACCCATACCGAGGTTGGTAACAAGGGAGAAGAATCCCCACGGCAGAATTCCGGTCAACAAATAGAGTGCATACACCTGAATTCCCGATGGATGACCTACTGGTGCAGTGGCACCAAAGACAACGCCAAATACGAACCAATAAATGAGCATGTTTGACAACGGATTGAGCATTGACCATGCCCAACCAAGAAACGACTTTCGGTATCTGGAGCGCAGTTCCCTCAGAGTGAGGTTCCAAAGGAGGTTCCGGGAACGACGAAGTTCGGTAAATCGATGCACGTTAGGTCTCAACACTAGCGAGCACTTCCGGCGGGAGAGGTTGGGCTGGATGCACACGGCGTTCGATGACCGCAATATCGTCGAGTCTTTGGCCGAGTGAACTTCGTAGTATGGTGACGCACAGATAGTAGGAGAAGCATGAAATGGTCCCGAGCCTTCCTCAGCGGTGTGGTCATCGTTGGCGCGGCCTTTGTTCTTTTGGTTTACATTCCTGATCTGATTCTGTCCGAGATCACAGGAGTCGAACGGAGCGGTCGTGTCGCACTCGCCACCGGATGGTTCGTCGCCTCTCTCGCCGGATTACTTTGGGGGCTCCGCCGCCTCCAGGGTCGCCGGGTCATTTGATGCCCGCTCCGCCACCGATTCCTGACGCCAAATGGTTGTGGGAAAACGAACCATGTCGGGCCGCATGTCCTGTGCATACCGATGCGGGCGCGTATGTGACGGCAATTGCCGAGGGCCGATTCCGCGACGCTTACATGATTGCCCGAGCGCCGAACCCATTTCCGTCGATCTGTGGACGTGTCTGCGCGGCGCCTTGTGAGTCGGCATGTCGCCGCGGCAAGGTCGATGCCCCGGTGTCAATTCGGGCGTTAAAGCGTTTTGTCAGCGAACGCTACGGAGTTGAAAGTTTTGCCGGATCCAGCGCATGGCACGAAGGTCATGGACTGATTCCGGCGACCAATGGTCCGTCCGTGGCAATCATTGGCGGGGGTCCCGGCGGACTTGCTGCCGCCCACGATCTGCGTTTAGCAGGTCATCCGGTGACGATCTACGAGGCCGAATCGCGCCTCGGTGGCATGATGGTGCTCGCTATCCCTGAGTATCGCTTGCCGCGCCCGCTCATCGAGCGCGAGATTGGCGCGATCCTCGAATTAGGGGTCGACGTGAAACTCAACTGTCGAATCGGACGAGATATCACATTTGACGAGCTTCTGGCACAGCATGCCGTCGTGTTCGTGTGTGTGGGTACCGGCCGCGGACGAAGTTTGGACATTCCTGGTAACGAACTCGATGGTGTCTTCAAGGCTGTCGAGTTCCTGCTCAATGTCAACAGAGGTTTTCGCGTCGATCTCGGCGAGCGTGTCGTCGTAGTCGGGGGTGGCAACGTCGCCTTCGACGCTGCCCGAACCTCACTGCGCGCCGCTGCTCGTGACGAAGTTGCGCCGGTCCCAATAGACCTCGGTAGTAGTGCCGACGACGATGCCCGGCGTGGTTTGCTCACCACACTCGATGCCGCGCGCGCTGCGATCCGGGCGGGCGTACTTTCTGTCACTGTTGTCGCCCTCGAATCATTTGTGGAAATGCCGGCTGCGCTAGAAGAGATTGAAGAAGCGGAAGCCGAGGGCATTAAAATCGTCTACCGTCGTGGCCCACACCGAATCATCGGTACCAGTCGCGTCACGGGACTCGAAACCGTCGACGTGGTTTCGGTGTTCGACGAGCAACACCGCTTCGCACCAGTATTCGCCGATGGCACTGAGGCGGTCATCGCTGCCGACACCGTTATTCTCGCCGTTGGTCAGTCACCCGATGTTGACTTTTTGAGTACCGACTCCATAGAACGCAACCGTTTTGGTGGAATTGCCGTTGACACTTCGCTGCGCACGAGCAATCCAAGGGTGTGGGCAGGAGGAGACGTCGCCTTCGGACCGCGAAACCTTATTGATGCCATCGCCGATGGTCGCAGGGCCGCCGCATCCATTCATGCCTCACTTCTCGGTGGATCTGAGCCATCACCAAGTGGGGTCCGAATCGAATTGGTCGCCAAGCCAACCTTTCGTCGCATGGCAACCGGCTATGACGCGATCCCGCGAGTAGTGGTACCAAGTGTCCCCAACGAGCGGCGAATCGGTTTCGCAGAAGTCGAAACCGGCTATGACGAAGGCCAGGCGGTACTTGAAGGGCTGCGCTGTCTGCGTTGCTTCGAAAACATCATGTTGCGACCCGAACTGTGCATCCTGTGCGGACTCTGTGTCGATGTCTGTCCAACCAACTGCATATCGATCGTCCGAGCCGACCATTCCGGTCACGGAACGGCCACCCAGTCGGCGTTACTGCTTGATGAACTACTCTGTATCCGCTGCGGATTGTGCATCAACCGATGCCCACCTTCAGCCCTCGTCATGGTTCACGCCAAGGAGGTTGTGTGATGATCGACCAAGAAGCTGATAGCGGCGAGCATCTCCGCGACGGTCTCGAGCCTGACACCTATCCGGTGCCCGAAGGCCGTTGGCAACGAATGAAACACACCGAAACATGGCGCTCTGTATTCCGCCATCCGCAACTCGACACTCCGCGAGGTCGTGCGCTGCAGGGGTTCTCGAATGTGTTCTTGCACATCTACCCAGTGAAAGTGCCGCAACGTGTGTTGCGTCTGCGCTACTCATGGCGGTTGGGCTACATCGCCACCGTTTTGTTCACGATCTTGGTTGTCACGGGTGTCTACCTGATGTTCTTCTACACACCCTCGGTTAATTCTGCCTACGGCGACATGCTGCAGCTGCGGACAGGAGTCGGTTTCGGTCAGCTTGTGCGCAACGTCCACCGATGGTCAGCGCACCTGCTCGTGCTCGTGGTCGTCTTGCATCTGGTCCGCGTGTTCTTTGCCGGTGCGTACAAATCGCCGCGACAATTTAACTGGGTGATCGGTATGGGGCTGTTCGCGATCACGCTCGGGTTCTCTTTTACCGGATACCTGTTGCCGTGGGATCAGCTCAGCTACTGGGCTGTCACCGTCGGCACCAATTTGATCAGTTATGTGCCACTACTTGGTGGCGTTCTCACGGATCTACTTATTGGTGGTACGCAAATCGGCCAACCGACGCTTCTTCGTTTTTACACATTGCATGTCGCGGTGCTCCCCCTCGCCGTTGCATTGATGTTGATGGTTCACATTTGGCGAGTCCGCAAGGATGGCTTTGCCGTGCGCCGCAGCAGCGCTGGGGCGTTCGAAGAAGAAGCGACCGCAGTGGCCATCCCGACCGGCGACAGGGTGCGACTGCTTGGTGTAGTTGACCGTGAATCAGTAACGGCCGAAGAACGCCACACCGATGACACGGTGTTCGCGTGGCCACATCTCATCGTCCGTCATGTCGTGGTCGGCCTCGGCACTATCGCTACGGTGCTGGCTCTCGGCGTCGCCTTTGCGGCTCCCTTGCGCGGCATCGCCAACCCAAATATCACACCGGAACCAGCCAAGGCGCCGTGGTACTTTGTCGGACTGCAGGAGTTGTTGTCGCATTTCGATCCGCTCGTCGCTGGCATCTTGGTGCCGGCTGGGGCGCTGTTGACACTCACATTCCTGCCCTATTTCGACCGCAATCCCCTGACGGAATCGAAGTACCGACGGGTTGCCATTTCGATCTTCGTCACCATTCTCGTCATTGCGGTCGGACTCACCGTGATCGGCGCACTATTCCGCGGACCGGGGTGGAAGTTCGTCCCACCGTGGGAACACTGGTACTTGGAGATGTGAGGAGACACCATGGCTTTAACTCGTCGAAATCTGCTACGTACTGGTTGGAAATTTGGAGGTGGTCTGCTGGCGATTGCTGCCGGATGGACCTCGTGGGAGATGCTGCGTCCACTCACCGGGACTGGGGTCAAGGGCAAAATCAAACTGGGCAGCCCAAACAAGTACCGGACTGGCACCGCCACATTTGTGAATCAGGGTCGGCTGTGGGTTTCCAACTCCGACGGCACATACTTTGCGCTCTCGCAAAAATGTCCGCATCTCGGTTGCCGGGTGCCATTCTGCGAGAGTTCCGGACGGTTCGAATGTCCCTGCCATGGATCGGTGTTCGATATTGCCGGCGAATGGATCTCCGGACCGTCGCCGCGCGGAATGGACCAACATGAACTCACCATCGAGGACGATGTCATCGTGGTCGACACGAGCAAACTGATCAACGGCCCCGATCGGGGCGTGGCCGACTACCTCACCGATCCGAAAGGCCCGGCCTGTGTCGGGAGTGAGTAAACGCGATGCCTGAACAGAGAACCGGACCAAAGTTAGTTGAACCAACGTGGTTGCGGCGCAGCCTTGACCGTTACCTCGCATTCGGTCTGGTATTCATGGTCGTACTCATCGTCGCATTTCCCTTGTATCGACTCCGTGAGCCTTCACTGCGCGCCGATGCAACAGCGTTGCAACAACAGTCGTACGTGAAAACTGGTGGGGAACTTTATGCCACGAATTGTGCCGCATGCCATGGAACGCAGGGCAACGGCGGTATCGGACCAACACTCAACGCCAAGGAATTCCTCTCCGCAACCAGTGACAATCAGATTGCAATGCTCATCACCGGCGGCATCTCTGGCTCAATTATGTCGGCGTGGGGTCTTGACTACGGCGGCTCATTCACCGATGAGCAGATCCGTCAGTTGGTGACCTATCTCCGCTCGCTTGAACCAACCGCTCCGAGCGTGCCCGATTGGCAAAAGGGAAAGCAAGACTCCTGAGGGTTGGCACCGTCAACGATGTCGTGAGACATCACGCCGAGGCCCCGCTGTAATGTCGTAAACCTGTGCGCCAGATCCAGCGGCTGCCGAACCCGAGCATCGCGGCGGCGACAACGGCGACAACGACCGTCGTACCGGTGAGTCGATTCGTAGCAGCCTCCGCCGGAACGGTTACCGCAAAGCCGATCGGCACGAGAAACGTAAGTCCGAAGCGCATCCATCGGGGATAGATCCGCACCGGGTACTGACCGGATCGGAATAACCCCTGAAACAACTCCTGCATCTCACCGACACGGATAAACCAAAACGCCGATGAGGCGAGAATCAGCCAGAAGCAATAGATCGTCCAACTTCCGAGCAACAGCAACAGCACCAGCGACAATGCCCGGCGAACGGCGTCGCTACTGTCGCCGAGTTGGATCAGGGCGACGATCAGCACGATCAAGCCAGCGAGAATATCGACGCTTTGCCAGATCGAAACTTGACGGACGCTGACCAATATCTGCGCATCGGCCGGTTTGGTCAGCGTAAAGTCGAGTGTGCCGCGTTGGATATCCTCGACCAACTTGTGCATGTTGGGTACGACGAACGTGTTGGTGATGCCGCCAACCATCGTGAACACGCCCATCACGACCAGCAGTTCGGGTCGAGTCCATCCACTGAGGCTCGTCGTCCGACCAAACACGACAGCCAGTCCGACAAGACCAGCACCGAGAGTCAGCACCGACTGCAGCAATTGAATGAAGAAGTTTGATCGATACTGCAATTCGTTCATCGCTCCAATACGAAAGAACGACCAAGCAAGACGTGGTGCGCTGGCCCGTCGGAACGATGACGGACTAGTCCCGTCGGCGCGTTTGTCGATCATCCGCCGACCGCCGAAAACTTGCGGATACCGCGTCGCCAAACGACTTTGACCAACAGCGCACCGAACAACACCCAGCCAGCCTGGGCGAGGACACCGACAACCAGTTCGGTTCGAGAGACCGGACCAACCAATGCTGTGATCGGAAACCCGAAGGTCCATCGGAATGGGAGGAACCAACTGAGCCCCTGCACCCACCCGGGCATCAGGGTCATTGGCACCAGTCGCCCAGAGAGCAGTAGTTCGGCCATGAAATAGGCCTCAAATAATGCCGATACTCGCGTCGTCCAAAACGTGATCATGCCCAACACCCACAACAGCATCGAACGAATGAGGTAGGCACCCCAGATCGCCACAAAGAACACGATGCACTGCTCCACGCTGGGGTCGAGTGTCGGACGGAACGCCAGTGACAGCACGGCTGCGATCGGGATCCAGAACACGATCGCCATCACCTTCCAACCCAGGAACGACCCGAGATCGTAATGGATTGGATGCACGGGCCTGAGCAGCTGACCGGAAAGCTCTCCCTCCCGAATCCGAGACTCCCAACCAAACGGGGTGAAGACAATGTTCATGTTTCGGACCAGCGTCCACACGATGTAGTACGCGGCAAACGTTCCGGCCGTGTACCCCTCGACAGCACCACCACTCGACTCGGCGATTGTGCGCCACACGACGAGGTAGATCGTCGGTTCCACGACCATGCCGATCATGTAGAAATAGTTTGACGCCCTGTATTGGAACTGCACCTGCATTGAGGTTTTGGCCAGCATCCAGTACAACGATGCCATCGAGCGCCATCGTGACTCACGAGCAAGTTCTGGTGAAACTGTCACGGCAACAGTGTCAGCCACCGGATGCTCCCTCCGTAACGGTTCCGTCAGCAAAAACGCGCTCGATGACGTCATCGATTGGGGGATCCTCAATTGTCAGGTCGAGCACAGAATGCTCGCTAAGGATCTGTGCGGTAATGCTCGCCACCTTGTCACGGGAAACAGTCAGCGACACAGCTTCGCCATCGGCCGACACCACGGTTCCGTAACGCGACAGATCGGGGATACCCGCATCGCTGGCCTTTGACGTGAGTATTTGCTCGAATCGAACGACAATGGTCTTGGTCGCAGCGAATTTGTGAGAGAGAGCCGCCAGATCGCCGTCAAACAGCAGGTTTCCATGGTGGATGATGATGACACGCTTGCACAAAGCCTGGACGTCTGCCATGTAGTGACTTGTCAACACCACCGTGGCCTCGTAACGCTGGTTGTACTCAGCGATGAATGAGCGAATCCGCTTTTGCATCGTGATGTCGAGACCGATCGTCGGTTCGTCAAGAAACAGTACCGTTGGACGATGTAAAAGCGAACCGGCGATTTCCACTTTCATCCGTTCACCCAGCGAGAGGTTGCGCACCGGCTTGCTGACCAGGCAGGCGATGTCCAGAAGTGCGATCAACTCGTCTCGCATTTCAATGAACTCCGGACGGGGAATACGGTAGATGGCTCGATTGAGTTCAAATGAATCCATCGCCGGCAGGTCCCACTGCAACTGATTGCGGTTACCCATCACCAGTGCCAACCGTGACAGCATCGCTGGGTCACGTCGACCGGGTTCGTAGCCCAACACCGTTGCGGTTCCACCGCTCGGCTGAAGCAATCCTGAGAGCATCTTCAATGTGGTGGTCTTGCCGGCGCCATTTGGTCCGAGGAATCCGACGACCTCACCGGGTTCAACAATGAACGAGACGCCGTTCACGGCGCGCACCTCACGTACCTCTCGATGCACCAAACTTCGCAATGACGCCCGCAGGCCCGCCTCACGCACCGGTACGACAAAAACCTTCTCTAACCGCTCAACTTTGATACTCGCCGGACGCAAAGACATCTCACATTGTTGCACGATGGAATGGCCACATAACGGAAATTCTGTCGTGGGCGAGGGGGGACTTGAACCCCCACGTCCTTTCGAACACTGGCACCTGAAGCCAGCGCGTCTGCCATTTCGCCACTCGCCCGAATGGATGCTTCACGCTAGCGATTGGGGCTCCACTCCCCAACCGATCCGAGACATCTGCTCGGGTATCATCATAGTGATGTCTACAACCGATTGGGAGTCGCGGGAATTACACGATGCGTCGCGTGAGCGATTGCTCACCGAGATCGGGGTTCTTAAGGATTCACTACAACGAGTTCATTCGACGAGCCGCATTGGTGAACTTGAATCTGAACTCGCATTAACCAAGGAACAAGTATTATCAACACAACTTGAGCTTCTCGCTGCGCGTGACTTTGCGATGGGTGCAGCAGCACACGCCGGGGAACAACAGGCCCAGTTCTTGGCTCAAAGTGCTCAACTTGCCGCCGCCCAGGATCGAGTGGAACTAAAGCGCGAGCTTCTCGCTGCGCGTGACTTTGCCATGGGAGCAGCAGCACACGCCGGGGAACAACAGGCCCAGTTGTTGGCTCAGGGCGCTCAACTCGCTGCCGCCCAGGATCGAATCGTGTTCCTCTCCAAGCACATCAATCGAATGCGAAATTCAACGACATGGAAATTAGGTCGAATTGTCATGTTGCCGGCGCGAATCGCCAAACGAATCTTGCGTAGATCTTCCTAAGTGGATTATTAGATGCCCAAGTTCAGCATCGTTACCCCCGTTTACAACCCTCCCGCTGAGGCTCTCAAGGCATGCATTGCGTCGATGAAGAGTCAATCATTTGGTGACTGGGAATGGTGTCTGGTGGATGACAACTCAACGGAACCATATGTTCGCAAAATACTTACCCGTGCTGCAGCCGGAGACCGTCGAATTCGGGTCATGTACCGAGATCACAATGGTGGAATTGTGGCGGCTTCGCAAGATGCCCTTGACATGGCCACTGGAGAATTCATCGGGTTGCTCGATCACGATGACGCTCTGCATGCCACAGCACTCCAAAAGGTAGCCATGCGTCTTGTCACCGATCCAACAATTGATTATCTCTACACCGACGAGGACAAAATTGACGAAAATGGGCTTCATTACGATTTTTTCCGCAAACCAGGTTGGGACAAAGAACGCTTACGCGGACAAAATTATTGCTGTCATTTCTCGGTGTTTCGATCCACCTTGCTCGACACAGTAGGCGGATTTCGTTCCGGTTTCGACGGGTCACAGGATTACGATCTCATTTTGAGAGCCACCGAGCAGGCTCGAAGCATCGCCCACATTCCCGAAATGCTCTACCACTGGCGGTGTGTGCCGGGATCGGCCGCAGCCGAAGTCAACGCCAAGCCGTATGCCTACGAGTCCGGACGACGGGCACTCGAAGAACACTTTCAACGATGCGGCATTGACGCCACCGTGGAGATGAAACTTCCGGGTCATTACCAGTATCGGCGCAATAGCCTCGTGTCAAAACCTCTCGTAAGCATCATCATTCCGACGCGCGGCGATCGTAAGCGTGTGTGGGGAATCACAACATGCCTGGTTGTCAATGCGATGGAGAGCATCCTCACCAAATCCACGTACAGCAATTTCGAAATTATCGTCGTCAATGACGTTCATCCAGATGGTTCATCGATTCACGCCTTTGATGCTCCCGATGATCCGCGCATTCAAGTGATTAGTTATGACAAACCCTTTAATTTTTCGGACAAGTGCAATGTTGGCTTTCTGGCTTCACATGGCGATGTCGTGATCATGCTCAATGACGACACCGAAGTCATTACACCAGATTGGATTGAGCAGTTGCTCGGGCACCTGGAAGACCCAGAGGTGGCGATGGTTGGACCGATGCTGTTGCTCGAAGACGGTCGAATCCAAAGTGCCGGCCACAGCAACAAACCAACACCATCACACATCGGAAGCGGTGAGTCTGGCGATGCGTACGGCATGTGGGGCATGTACACCATCGCCCGCAGTCTGGCTGGACTAACCGGAGCTTGTGCGGCAATCCGTCGCTCTGTCTACGACCAACTTGGTGGATTTTCTCTCGATTATCCGATCAATTTCAACGATGTGGATTTTTGCTTCAAGGTACTTGACGCCGGTTACCGAATCGTGTGGACTCCAATGGCTCGGCTATATCACTTTGAATCAATGACTCGTGAACAAAGCGTAAGCCAAGAGGAAATCGCCGCACTTGAGCGCCGATGGAAACGCCATTTCGGTAGCGATGTGTACTCGCCTTAAAGCGCGTAAGATATTCACGTGTTGCAACGGGCTCGCAGGGGCGGAATTCGGCCCATCTCCATTGGTCGTGCTCTGCTCGCCCAACTTGACGCCCAATTCGATGATCTTGGCACCGGCAGCGAACTGGCACCGAACTTCCTCATCACTCTCCACCCCGATGATGCCGCTGAATTGAGCACGTTCGAAGGGGCACTACTCGACGAACTTCAGCAAGCCGTCGTCCATCACGCCACAATTGAGGGATACACACTTTCTGGCGAGGCGGAAATAAGGCTTGCCGTCGACGCATCCGTGAAGCGCGGCACTTGCCGGATTGCCCCAACTGTACGTCCCACTCCAGAGTCGGCTCCGCCTGTCGTTCCACCAAGCGCCAACGATGAAACAGCCATAACAGCGACCGCCGTCTCTGCCGCCACAATTGTGCTTGGCAGTGGCGAACGAATCTCACTCAGCGGTGATCTTGCCACCATCGGTCGGCAAAGTGACTGCCATATCGTCATTGACGATAATAACGTCAGTCGCATTCATGCTGAGATACGACGCACGGCCGGTGGCTGGATGGTCACCGACCGGGGAAGCACCAACGGAACAAAAGTGAATGGCGAAAAAGTTGTCACAGGTCGAATACTTGTCAACGGCGACACCATCACATTTGGTTCGACACCCGTGCGGTTTGAGAATTCGTGATCACCATCACCTTCGGAGCAGTATCGGATACCGGAAAATTGCGCAACGCGAACGAGGATTCATTCCTCGTTGGTGAACATCTGCTTGCTGTCGCTGACGGAATGGGCGGACATAATGCCGGCGAAGTGGCAAGCGCAATGGCCATACAACTATTGAGTCAAGCGGCAAGTCGCAAAATTGAGTCGCCTGAGTCCTTCACCGAGTTGGTGTCGACCATCAACGATGCGATATTTGCCGCCGCCAATGGAACAACGGAGCAGCGGGGAATGGGAACCACTCTCACGGCGATCGCTGTCGTTGGGTCAGCCTCAACCGACGAGCATGTTGTAGTCGTAAATGTTGGCGACTCGCGTACATACATCTTGCGCCAGGGTGAGCTACGCCAAGTAACCGTTGATCATTCATATGTTCAAGAACTCGTGAGTGAGGGAGTCATTTCTGCTAATGATGCGCGGACGCATCCGCGTCGCAATATCGTCACCCGTGCACTGGGCATTGATTCCAAAGTCATCGCCGATTCATGGACGCTTCCAATCGTTAACGGCGACCGCTACGTACTTTGCAGCGATGGTCTGGTGGATGAAATTTCCAATGAGGAGATTCTTGCGATCTTGAAACAAAATGCCGATCCGCAGCGAGCGGCCGAACATCTTATTGCTGCGGCAAATGATCGCGGTGGGCGCGACAATGTCACGGTCATCGTGGTCGACGTGGGATTGTCCGACGAGTCGGTTTCGACACCAGACCTTGCCCCACCGCTGCTCAGTCTCGCTTCGGCAACGCTTGAAGTTCAGGACACTGAGTCCCAATCCACTGTGAGTCGCAAGAAGTTGAAATTGATGATCCCGCTGATTGTCATTGCCGTAATCTCACTAACCCTCGTGGCGGGAGCACAAATTGCGCAGCGTGGCTATTTCGTAGGTTTCAGTGATCCAACGCCCGAGGCTCATGTCGTGATTTACAAAGGTGCACCACAGCATTTCCTTTGGTATGGCCCAACGACTGCATCGACGAGCAACATCACGCGACAGCGGCTACTTGCGGCGCTGGTTCGTGAGATTGAGAATCATCCGCGGTTTGGTTCGTTGGATAATGCCCGGTCATATGTGAATGCACTGAGTACGACGCAGGTGAACAATGGCGGATAATCCTTCCCTCATCAATGATCGTTATGACCTCGGCGAGAGCATTGGCCGCGGCGGCATGGCAGAGGTCTTCATCGCCCACGATGTGTTGCTCAACCGACCGATCGCCATCAAGGTGCTCTTTGCCGAGTACGCCACCGATCCAGCCTTCGTCGAACGGTTCAGGCGTGAAGCACAGTCGGCGGCGAATTTAACGCACCCGAACATCGTCGGTGTGTACGACTGGGGTCGGGTTGGGAATACATATTTTATTGCCATGGAATACATTCAGGGTCGGACATTGGCAGCGGTCCTTGCCGAACGTAAGAAACTCACCGCCACACAGACATGCGATATCGCCATCAAAATCGCTGCGGCCCTCAGTGTTGCTCATGACAAGGGTGTGGTGCATCGCGACATCAAGCCCGGCAACATTTTGATCGGCAGCAATGGCCAAGTGAAGGTCGCCGACTTTGGGATAGCTCGGGCATTTGGGTCAAGCGTCGATGAGGCATTGACACAAACTGGCTCGGTGATGGGTACTGCTACGTATTTCTCACCCGAACAAGCCCAAGGTGGTCAACCAGACCCAAGTAGCGATATCTACTCCCTCGGAATCGTGATGTACGAAATGATTGCTGGCCGAACACCATTTTTCGGCGAGAATGCCGTTGGTGTTGCCTATCAACAGGTCCACACCGCGCCACCGCCACTGCATGAGTTTGTCCCCGATGTTCCAAACGCGTTTGAGGCAATCGTTGCCAAATGTCTGGCCAAATCACCACAACGTCGCTACGCCAATGCGGCCGCTCTGCGTGATGACCTGCGACGGTTCACGAACGGCGAGGAGGTTCGCGCATTGGCCGAAGTTCGTGGCACTGCATCAATCATCAGTGCCAAAGAAACAACAGCACTGCCGACAACGCCCGCGACAAGGACCAGGAGCAACGAAAATTATCCGCCATATGACGACATGGTTCCTCAGCGCACTGCTCTCTATGTGTTTGGTGCGGTGTTCATCGCCTTAATCTTGCTCGCTGGTGGCATTTTCCTGTACCGGACATTGGTCTCCGGTGGCTCATCGGCTTCCATCACAATTCCTGATGTCGCCAATCGAACACTCGCCGATGCAAGTGCCCTCCTGCTAGATCTTGGTCTCACCCCGATTCCAAATGCGGTCCCTCGAGATGACATCGGTGATGACATTGTGTACGCCCAAGATCCACCACCAAGCGTGCTTGCTCGCACCGGTGACACCGTCACGCTCACTTACAACCCTGCGAGTGCCAAAGTCATGGTGCCGGCAATCCAAGGACTGTTGGTCAAAGATGCAACCGCTGTGTTAGCGCCACTAGGTCTGCAGCTGATCATTGCCGAGGTTCGCAACGATCCACTTGTCCCACTCAATCAAATCATTACTCAAGACCCACTTGCCACCACCCAAGTACGATCTGGTTCGGCGGTGAGCGTCGTGGTCTCTGGTGGCAGTGGCGGCGAACTCATTCCAAATGTTCAAGGTCAAGTTGCTGCTGCCGCTCAACAATTATTACAAAGCGCGCCGTACAGTTTTGTTGTCACGATTACCGAAGAAAACTCACCGACAGTTGAGCGGGGTCGCGTTACGCGCACTGACCCAGCCATTGGAGTTTCGCTGGCGCCAGGATCACCTGTGACCCTGTTTGTCTCCAAGGGAATATCTACCGTCACCGTTCCGGCGGTGGAAACGCTCACCGAAGTCGACGCGCGGTCACAACTCAACGCAGTAGGCCTCATTGCCGAGGTAAAGTATCAAGACGTACCGAGTGGAGATCCGAGCGATGGTCGGGTGATCTCGCAGGGAACCCAAGCCGGTGCACAAGTCGAGATCGGGACAACAGTCAAGATCACGGTTGGTCGTGGCGTGGTGCCAACAACGACAACAACGACAACAACGACAACAACGACAACAACAACACCGTGACTAGCGGGAGGTCTACGGAAATTGCGACTGTTTTGTCGCCCGCCTGACAAATGTTCTCATCAGATCGTGACCAACCGCGGTGAGAATGCTCTCCGGGTGAAACTGCACACCTTCGATATCAAGTGTTCGATGGCGCACGCCCATAATCACACCGTCTCGAGTATGTGCCGTGACCACCAGATCGGCAGGAAATGAACTTTGCTCAATGACAAGTGAGTGATACCGCGTCGCTGTGAAGGGGGAATCCAAACCAACAAATACACCTTCGTTGTTGTGAAACACCTCGGAAGTCTTTCCGTGCACGAGTTCTGGTGCACGAACTATACGAGCACCATAGACATGACCGATTGCCTGATGACCCAAACAGACTCCAAGCACCGGGACACGACCGGCAAATGCGAGAATCGCCTGGCACAATATCCCGGCAGTTTCCGGACGACCGGGGCCAGGTGAAAGCAGCACTGCGTCCGGTTTGAGGGCCACCGCGTCGGTAACACTCAATGCATCGTTGCGCACGACAATTGGGTCGGCTCCGAGTTCGCCCAGATATTGCACGAGGTTGTAGACGAAACTGTCATAGTTGTCGATCACCAAAATGCGCGCCACACCCTAAGCCTGCCCGATTACGAGGGTGGGAAGAAACCTCATTGCGATCTACACTGGAAACTTCATGGCGCCCCCAAAACGACGCACTGGTGGACGCACCACTCCCAAGGGCACCCTGCCAGGACGCGTGCACGAAACACACCGTCTGGATACCTCCGGTCCCACATCGATGCATGGCCAAACACTCGCCGAGGCATCATCGCGCTATACGCCGCCAGTACTGCGAGAACAAAAGGTGAGCCCACGCTGGGTCCCGGTACTGATGTTTTGTTTGCTCGGCATTGGGGCGCTCACCATCTTGTGTTATTACCTTGGGTTCGTTCCCGGCGGGCGCAATAACTGGTATCTCTTTGTTGGTCTTGCTGGCGTTCTCGGTGGATTGTTCACCGCGACGAAGTATCACTAGTTCACTCGATAGGGGCGACCAAGTCCATATCTTCGAGACAATGTCGCGGTGGTGGCGGATCCTGATCTGGGGCCATCACCATTCGCAATTCAACCCCGCACACCGAACACCGATAACGAACGTTGATACGTCGCATTTCACCCGTAGGAGGCGGCGGTGGCAATGAAGAAGTCATGCTTCGCAACATGCCAATTCCCGATCGCCATACGACCACCATGATGCCGATGCCAGCAAGGACCCAAATAATGGTCCCAAACATCAGCGCGATGTGTGCGAGTTAGCCGAGGCGTTCAATGATGGTCGCATTGGCCAAGCCACCACCCTCACACATCGTTTGAAGACCATAGCGACCACCGGTGCGCTCCAGTTCATTGAGCAGCGTCGTCATCAGTCGGGCACCAGATGCCCCAAGGGGGTGACCAAGTGCGATCGCCCCACCGTTGACATTTACTTTGCTCATATCAGGATGTAATTCTTTCTCCCACGCCAACACCACCGCAGCGAATGCCTCGTTAATTTCCACGAGATCAATGTCATCAATTGTCAGTCCGGCTCGCTTAAGCACATTATGAGTTGCCGGAATCGGCGCGGTGAGCATCAGTCGGGGATCGGCAGCAGCGATGGCGAAATTGACAAATCGTGCCCGTGGCTTGAGACCAAGTTTCTTGGCTCGTTCTTCGCTCATAATAAGTATCGCCGAAGCACCATCGGTGATTTGCGATGAGTTCCCAGCAGTAATACGGCCGCCTTGCTCAACTGGACGGAATGCTGGCTTCAGTGAGGCGAGTTTTTCGCGTGACGTTTCGCGAATGCCCTCGTCGGTCGTCATCAATGTGCCGTCAGCGTCAAGCACGGGAATGATCTCGCTCTGAAATCGGCCCTCTGCTGTGGCCCGAGCGGCATATTCTTGTGAGCGCGCACCAAATGCGTCCAGATCCTCGCGCGTAATGTTCCATTTTTCAGCAATCAGTTCTGCGGAAATTCCTTGGTTGACTAATCCACCCGCGTCGGCATATCTTGCCTGCACCCGCGGCCCAAATGGATAGCCATATTTGCCTTCCGCTACCGATGAGCCCATTGGTACCCGCGACATCACTTCGACACCAGCGGCAACAACCACGTCGTATGCACCAGCGATAACTCCCTGGGCGGCAAAGTGTGCCGCTTGCTGGCTGGAGCCACATTGACGATCAACCGTGGTGCCCGGCACAGAATCGGGCCACCCGGCAGCGAGAACTGCGTTGCGCCCAACATTGAGACTCTGCTCGCCCACCTGCATGACGCACCCCATCACCACATCATCGATGGTTGCCGGATCGACTCCGGTTCGCTCAACAAGTTTCGACATTACTTCCGCGACAAGATCGACTGGATGCCAATTCTTCATGCGCCCATTTCGTTTGCCAAGTGGGCTTCGAATCGCATCAACAATTACTGCTGTTGTCATGGTCAACTCCTGTGAGAAATCTGATTTTGGATTCCCCTAGTTTGCCTTGCACCACGACTAAATCCTTCACTGAGCATCGCCCGTATCTGATTCTCAATGAAGCCTGATCTCAATGGAATTACGACCTATTGGGCGTCGAGCACTTTGCTGAATATTCGATGCAGGGCGACGACATCGGTCTCGGTTAGCTGGCTTGTGAACGCCCGCTTGATAATGCGGTGATAGACAGCACTCGCACCACGCCATGTCTCGCGCCCGTCCTTCGTAATCCTCACCATGACCGCACGATTATCATCATCATTGAGTTTTTCACGAATGACAAACCCCGCTTCTTCAAGACCGTCGATCTGTCGCGACAAACTTGACGGGTGCACCAACACGCGTTCGGCAAGGTCCATAGCCCGCAATTGACCGCCGGCACTCTGCAATGTTTCAAGAACCTCAAACCACGTCAGTGGAAGTTCACGGTATTCGTGCAATGCCCGAGTAAGCATGCGGGTAATAGCCGCGTGACCCAGTAAAAAAGCCCGCCACACCTCCTGGCGATCAGCATCGGATGCGGTCATATCATCACAGGCTATTGATCATTGCCACAGCCTCGGACAAAGAGGCTTGCTCGGCTGCATTTGGCCATCGGGCAACATCCCCTGCGGCGTACTGGTGGCACCGCTTCCGCGGCTTGGCAGGTCAAGTGTGATCCATGTCAGTGTCATGCTTCGATCAATTGCCAACCGCACGCGAGTTCTACACTCAATACTCAATTACACCACGACATTACAGGGACTTGCTCGCACCTATGAGACGTCAACTTCAACCGATCTCTAGTAGCGACGATGTAAGCGAACTCGCACTCTTACTGCCGAAGAGTACATCATCACTTGACCAAACTCAGTGGAGACGATGGGACTCGAACCCACGACCCCCTGCTTGCAAAGCAGGTGCTCTAGCCAGCTGAGCTACGTCCCCGTGGGGCGGCATTTAGGGTAGCCGAATACCGAGTCTTAGCATTGCGCTTCGACAGCTTGTGGGTGGTGTCACCCACCGTAATCCTGCATTCTTGGCCAAAACAGTGACCACACTTGATGTCGTCTCGCAAGGTCGGGCGATCTGGGGTATCGGCGCTGCCTGGTTCGAACCTGAACACAACAACTACGGTTACGACTTCGGCACCTTCGGCCAACGTTTTGAGAAACTAGAAAAAGCGCTACAACTGCTGAAGTAACAACGACGCGGTGTACGCCAAAGCAGCCAAGTTCGGTGAAAATGCGAGGGTAGCCTCGCATCATGGCTGGTGATCTCATTTATGCATTTCGCGTGATGCGATTGCCGTTATTAGACGCCGGCGGGGCATCAATTGGCAAGATTGACGATATTGTCGTCGTTCCCGGTCGCCATCCTGAGGCGCCCCGAGTGCTGGGGTTTGTCGCCACCAGTCAACGTCGACGCATTTTCGTCACGGCCACACGCATTGCATCACTGGACAACTCTGGGGCGCGACTGAAGTCTTGGGACGTTGATCTGCACCCGTTCCGCTCGCGACCCGGAGAACGTTTAATCGGTAAGAACATTCTCGATCAACGCGTCGAAGATGAAATCGTGAGTGATGTGGCATTGCGCTACTCCGCGGGTCGTGCGCCCGGTTGGTATGTGGCCAAGGTGCGCCTATCTCGCCGCAGCCTCCTCCATCCGCGTCCGAGTTATCGGCTGGTGGACTGGGAAGTCATCGCTGCACTCTTTGCTCCAACTACGCCGATGGCTGCCGAGGCGGCCCGGTTGCGCGACATGCACCCGAGCGATGTCGCGGCAGTGATTCGTGCACTTCCAATCGAGCAACGACGTCTCCTTGCCGAGGCCATGGATGACGAACGCTTTGCCGACGTGTTGGAAGAATTGCCAGAAGACGAACAGCTGCGCTTGATCGAAGGCCTCGACATGGAACGGCTTACAAATGTGTTTGAAGAAATGGAATTCGACGACTTGGCCGACCTGTTAGTCCAGATGCCGGGAGAGCAGCGCAGTCGAGTACTCGCGGCGATGGACGTTGATGATGCAGAAACGATGCGCCAACTGCTGTCATATGCCGAAGGCACGGCTGGATCGTTAATGAATCCCGACATCATCGTGCTTCCGCCTGAGGCCACCGTTGCCGATGCTCTCGCGGTGATTCGCGATCCGGAGCAATTGGTGTCGATTGCGGCACAAGTATTCGTTTCACATGCACCGCATTATCCACCGACAGGTACGTACCTTGGCGTGGTCCATTTTCAACGCTTGCTGCGCGAACCGCCTCACATGGCCCTCAAGCATTGCCTTGATAATGAGCCAACTATTAGCCCGCTTATGGCTGAGCGTGAAGTTGCCGAACGCTTGGCGTCATACAACATGTTGGCCGTAGGTGTTTGCGACAGCAATGGTCGTTTGCTTGGTGCGATCACGGTGGACGACGTCCTCGATAGAACTCTTCCCGCCGATTGGCGACGACACCCACGGCCGGTGGTGACATCATGAAGCGCCGACTCGACCTTGCGCGCCCGCGACGACGCCGACGCCAACTTGGAATCCACTACGATCCGGGTGCATTCGGTGAATTCTCCGAAGCCATCGCTCGATTCATTGGCACAGCGCGTTTTCTCATCTTTCAAAGTGTCGTTGTTGTCCTGTGGCTCAGTTGGAACATGTCGGCTCCGATCGATTGGCGCTTCGACCCAAACCCCTATGGCGTTCTCACCTTGGCTCTATCACTGCAAGCCGCATACGCGGCCCCGTTGATTTTGCTGGCTCAAAACCGTCAAGAAGACCGCGAGCGAGAACAATCTGCTGATGACCGCAAAGTTGTCGCCCGGACCCAGGCTGACACGGAATTTCTCGCTCGCGAACTGGCAAGTGTTCGCCTTGCACTTGCCAGCGTGGTAACGAGCGATGAATTACACGAACAACTTGAACAACTAGTCAAAACCATTCAGCAGAGTGGAACTTCGACACTCTGAAAACACAGTGACGCGCCCTCGCTCATTGCCACGACTGACGCAACACAGCATCAATGGCGGTACAGGTTGCCGACGCAAATTTCTGGGGCGATACGAACGACACGAAATGATCTCCATCCAGGACCACGGTGTGGGCTTGCAGCACTTCGGCCAAACGGTGTTGTTTTTCCGGTCGCACTAACTGGTCCTTTTCCGTCACCACCACGGCCATCGGAACAGTCAACTCATGAACCCACGAACTTGCGTCATAGCGACCCAGTGCCCGACCTGCTTGGCTAATTGCCCATGGGTCATTGCGGCGTATCTCGCCGACGATCCAGTCAAGATAACTAAACACCTCATCTTTTCTGTGAATGATCTTTCGAATCCGTGCTCCAACGAATCGTGGTGAACTCAATTGTCGTAGGGCCGGTGCTGCAATTCGGGCAATACGCCAGTGGTTTCGTTCCCGGCGTGTCGAACTCCAGTCAAGTGCTGTTGCCTGAAGCACCATTGCCTGCACCAGGTGGCGATGTCGACGACACAGCAACATACCAATCGGACCTCCCATCGAATATCCGACGGTAATTACTTGTGGAATCCCGAGCGTATCGAGCACGCCAGCCGCATCATCGGCACAGTCCTCCAATGAAAATGAATGTGATGATCGAAGGCCGCGGCCGTGACCTCGATGATCGATTCCGATGAACGAATACTTCTCGGCAAATTGCTGATAGGCGGTAAAGAACTGCAGATCTGTGTTTGCCGTCCAACCGTGCAATAAGAGCAGAGTTGGAGCCTCAGGATCTGGATGAACAAAGTGCCGGATAAAAAATTCTCCCCGCCCGGCCACCACCACCGTTCGTCCATCAGGCAACCACGGCACGAGAACGGTTTCATTCGTGGGATCTGACCGCCTTCGTATCAACGGCACTTGGAACACTTCCCGATCACATCAAGGCGATGGTGATCAAGCGAGAAACCCTCTCGACGTGAAAGCGCGCTAAGTGCTCGGCCAATATCATGCTCAAGTGCATCCGGCACGACCACATCGCGAACGACACCGCACTGTGAACAAATCAAATGATGATGGTGTCCGGTGAGATCCTCGGCAAGTTCATAACGACCGATGTCGCTGTGAGTAACTACTTTGGTGACAACGCCGAATTCTTCAAGTACCACCAAGTTGCGGTACACCGAACTCTGAGCCAGATCGTTGGAACGCTCACGAATATTTTGGATGGTAAGTGGATGGCCCACCTCTGCCAGCACTTCAATAATCTTCCTCCGCTGGGGGGTGTAGCGCTGGTGAACCTGACGGAGCCGAGCCATGACTTCGGTATGAATCTCCGCGTGTGTTGATACCACACTGAAAATCTATCTGAGAATGACTGAGAATTCGTCTGATAAGACCGATTGAACTCAGGCACCAACGAATTCATGTAGTCGTACACCGGCCGCAAGTACACCGCTGAGCAACTCCGCGTTGGGCAGCTCAGACTCTCCCAGAACGAACGCTCCAGACACGGTCAGTGAACCCGACGAAATCACTCGGGCCGTGGTTGCTGCAACCACACCTGCGACCTGAGCGGTCCGCTCGGCGACACCAGCGATTGCAGTGTGTCTGGCACCATCTCGCGAGCCACGAACTTCGATTCGCAGTCCACCCATCCCCCCTTCTGGATGCGGTGGAGCGAGCATCGGCAGACGTGCCGTAAATCGGTCGCGACGAGTGGCCGACACGCGTGCCGTGACACGGCGAAGTTCCGGGGCTGCTCGCTTCAGCAGCAATGGATCAGGGACTTCGGCGCGATAGCAGTCGTAGGCACCAATCGGTTCCGGAAACCAACACAATTCGCGGCCGGTGCCAGCAGGTTGACGAATCCAATCGCCATCATGCCAACCAATGGATTGTCCGCCAAGGGCGCGATGGTGTTGACGAGCACAATCTGGTCCACCGGTACCGTGTAGCGCGACATGAACCTCATCAATTGAGTCGAATGACGATGCCAGATGTCGAAGCAATAGTCCCGACATTCCAGGCGACGATGCCGCCCCAACAATCAGTGTTCGCCCTTCCACCATCGCCACTTGGTTCAGATCCAGCAACTGCAACACGTCGGTCACGTCATCGCTAAGTGACACCACTGAAACTCCGGCTGCAAGCAATTCTCGCGCAATCGCCGCGTGTGGGGCCTTGCAGGCCAAAATGACCACCGGCGCTGAATTGAGCTCGTGGGCCTCAACCACACTGACGCGGGTTGTTTCACCGCGTCGAAAAGAAACGAGTCGCTGGGCAACAAGCGACTGCACATCATGCAGCAACACATGGTCCTCTTTGGCGGCACACAATTGATCAACAATTCGTGCTCCAGTGACACCCGCGCCAACAACCCCGATCATGTCGAGACAGTTACGAACGGTCAACCGGTGGGGGTACCTGGCGCCATCCGCCTTGATGTGGAGTATCGCCTGTACGGCCCTTAAGTCGAAGCACGGCCCCGGCCGCACCGGCAATGCCCAACACCAACAGCACACGTCTGATGAATTTCATCGGCTACCTCCGTGGGGCTAACAAGAATCGAACTTGTGACCTCATCCTTATCAGGGATGCGCTCTAACCAACTGAGCTATAGCCCCGAACTAATCGCGGGAACGAAAAAGCCTACTGCCGGTTCTGGTCCACCTCAACCGAGGCGGCCACGACCTCGTGTTCAAGAACAGTCACCTGGACGCCCCCGACAAGATCGGCAATGAGATTGAACACCGTCGCCCCAAGTACCCAAGTTCCGGTGAGGAGTACCGCAATCATCAGTCCGAGAACCGACAGGCTGCGAAACAATTGCCACCCGTTGAAGCGAAACGACTCCCAGCCGAATGATTCCATGAATCGTTCAATATTGTCGACCGTACCCGTTGCCGATGCCACGCTCCACAGCAATACCGAAGCGACGAGCACTACCAAATAGAGCACGAGATGGAACACAAGTCCAACTTTGAAAATGCTCCATGGATCAATATCGCGAATGACCCGAGTCACCCGACGAACTCGCGGGTGGCGTGCCGATTCAGTGCTCACGGTTTCAGTGTAGGCACCGCAGGAACTTGTTGTTCGCGCGCATATGCCCGCGCCATCGCCGAACCAATGCACACCCGCACAGCGACTACTGATTCGCTCGTGTATTCACACAACACAGCGCCGTTCATTTCTGCCAAACGCTGCGCGGCTCCCTCACCGCCAATCACTCCAGCGAGAGCCGCCGCATCGGCGGCAATCTGTGCCCGGGAATCTCGAACTGATCGCACTGCCAATGACGACAAACTCGTTAATAACACGCTGACTACGGCAAGTGACATCACCAGTGCCAACACCGCACTGCCGCGATCGGAGTCGGCTTGGGTACTCAGTTCAGATCGTCACCCTTCGTCACTTGACAAGATGAGGGCAACTGATGCCACCACCTGTCCCGAGTCAAGACTCATCACACGCACACCGGTCGCAGCGCGACCCTGACTGGAGATTTCGCGCACCGGAATTCGAATCATGGTGCCGCCCGATGAGACAGCGACAATTTCGTCCTCAATGCCGACCATAAAGGCTGCCACCACGCGACCCTTCTTACCGGTCAGCTTGATCCCAATCATGCCCATGCCGCCGCGACCCTTGCGCGCAAAATTGCTCAACTGGGTGCGTTTTCCATACCCGGATTCGGTGACGAGCAAAATCGAAGATTCGTCGCGAGCCACATCCATCGAAACCACTTCGTCGTTTCCGCGCAATTTCATACCTCGCACGCCAGCTGCCGAACGGCCCATTGGTCGAACTAATTTTTCTGCAAACCGAATCGTTTGACCACCTTTTGTGACCATGAAGACGTCATCGGTCCCCGAAGTTTCAATAACCCGAACCAATTCATCTTTTGGTCGAAGTTTGAGCGCAATGATCCCATCGCGACGACTCGAGTCATATTCGTCGAACGCGGTTTTCTTTACCTGACCTTGTTTGGTAGTAAAGAACAGGAAGCGTTCGCCGGGGAATTCGCGAGTGTCGATAATTGCCTGAATCGTTTCTCCGGGTTGCAACGGGAGCAAGTTGACAATCGGTATACCTTTTGCCGTCCGTTCCCGCTCTGGAATCTCAAGAGCACGCAAGCGGTAGACGCGTCCGCGATTTGAGAAGAACAGCAAGTAGGCGTGTGATGTCGTGAACATCACACGCCGAACAATGTCATCGGTTTTCAACTTTGCGCCACTTACCCCGCGACCACCACGACCCTGAGTTCGAAACGAATCTGCGGCGACGGCCTTGATGTATTGCGCTTCGGTCATCACCACCACAAGTTCTTTGTCATCCACCAGATCCTCGACGCTCATCTCGCCTACGTCGTGAGTGATTTGACAAACCCGCGGAGTCGCAAACGCTTCGCGAACGGCCGTTAGTTCTTTGGCAATGACAGATCGCATCTTGGGGTCAGAATCAAGAATTGCTTGAAGTTCTTTGATCCGAGCCTGGACATCCTTTTGCTCGGTTTCCAGATCGATGCGCGACAAGCGGGTCAATTGGCGCAATTGCATGTCCAGAATATCGATGGCTTGACGTTCGCTGAAGCCATATTTTTTGCCCATCAGGGCTTCCTTGGCCGCATTTGCGTCTTCACTTCCACGAATGAGCTTGATGATTTCATCAATGACGTTGAGTGCCTTGAGACGACCCTCGAGGATGTGATTTCGATCCTTGGCGCGTTGAATTCTGTACTTCGAGCGCCGGGTGATGACGTCGATTTGATGGTCGATGTATCCGACCAACGCGTCACGCAGGTTAATTGTTCGCGGAACACCCTTGACAAGAGCGACCATGTTGACGGGAAAACTGCTTTGCAATTGAGTCAGTTTGAACAAGTTGTTCATCACGACATTGGAATTAGCGTCTCGTTTGAGAGTAATGATGAGATTGGTCTCGCCTCCGGATGAATTGTCATTGACGTCGGCAATACCGTCGAGATTTCCCCCATCCACAAGTTCCTGAATGCGGGCGGCAATCGCCGAACAGCTCGTTTGATACGGCAGTTCACTGACCACGATTTGCATCTGTCCACGTCGGCCTTCTTCAATGGCCACCTTGGCTCGGGTCTTTACACTGCCACGACCGGTGCGGTATGCATCTTGAATTCCGGCGCGACCAAGAATCAATCCACCGGTTGGGAAGTCGGGGCCTTTAACGAACTTCATCAAATCGTTTGGAGTGGCGTTTGGATTATCAAGCAGATGTAAGGATGCGTCAATGACTTCTCCCAAATTGTGCGGCGGAATGCTGGTCGCCATACCGACAGCGATGCCCTGGCTTCCGTTCACCAATAAGTTTGGAAATCGTGCTGGTAGAACAACAGGTTCTTCAGCCGTTCCGTCATAGGTGGTGATGAGATCGACCGTGTCTTCATCAATATCGGCGAGTAATTGCATCGCTAACGGATGCAACCGCGATTCGGTGTAACGACTTGCCGCCGGTCCGAAGTCCGGCGATCCATAATTGCCGTGAAAGTCAATCAGTGGGTGACGCAATGAAAACGGTTGTGCCATCCGCACCAATGCGTCGTAAATGGCACCATCACCGTGTGGGTGATACCGAGCCATTGTGTCTCCCGTAACTCGCGCGCACTTAACAAATGGTCGATCAGGGCGAAAACCTTGCTGATCCATGTCCCAGATAATGCGACGATGTACCGGTTTGAGACCATCTCGAACGTCGGGAAGTGCGCGGGACATGATCACCGACATTGCGTAGTCGAGAAATGAGCGCTCCATTTCATCTTGTAACTGCACCGGTTGAACACTCTCAGAATTGCTAAACAGCGTGTCTTGGCTCGCCGGCGGCTTACCTGGCGGATTTCCACCAGTCGCCACTGGAACTGGCGTCTTTTTGGCAGCCAAACCTTTTGCCACAGGTTTGGACAACACCTTCTTTGTTGGTTTCTTGCTTGCCATCGATGAGTGCCTTTTGTATATGTGAGCGAATTAGAAGTCGAGATTGCGCACATCGCGCGCATTGGTCTGAATGAATTGTTTGCGGCTTTCAACGTCATCGCCCATCAGAACACTCATGATGCCTTCAGCAAGTGCGGCCTCGTCAACGGTTATCTGTAGCAACGTTCGTGAGTCAACATGCATCGTCGTGGAGCGAAGTTCTTGCCAATCCATTTCGCCAAGACCCTTCAGTCGCTGAAACTCTTTCTTATGGGTCGGGTGCTCTTTGAGAAACCTCTCCTTGGCCCCATCGTCTTTGAGATACACCTTCTCTTTGCCGACCTCGGTTGAGTACAACGGTGGTTGGGCAATGTAGATGTAGCCAGAATCAACCATTGGCCGCATCTGACGATAGAAAAACGTCAACAGCAGCGTACGAATGTGACTTCCATCCACATCGGCATCAGCAAGGATAACGATCTTGTGATATCGAGCTTTGGCGACATTGAACTCTTCGTTACCGATACCCCCACCTATGGCAGTGATGAGTGTCTGAATTTCAGTGTTTTTCAACATTTTGTCAAGTCGCGCCCGCTCCACGTTGAGGATCTTCCCGCGAATCGGCAGAATCGCTTGAGTTCGTGGATCACGGGCATCCACCGCGGTGCCACCGGCCGAATCACCTTCAACAATGAACAACTCGCTTTCGCTCGGGTCGCCACTTGAGCAGTCCTTCAGTTTGTCGGGCATGCCAGCACCGGTAAGGGCTGTCTTTCGCCGTACTGCATTACGTGCATTTTTCGCCGCAATGCGTGCCTGGGCCGCGGCCGACGCCTTCTTGGTAATGCGGTTCGCCTCAGTCGGGTTCTCCTGCATCCACTCTTCGAGTTTGGCATTCGTTGCCCGTTGCACGAACGAACGCATCGAAACATTGCCTAATTTCGCCTTTGTTTGGCCCTCGAATTGTGGTTCACGAAGTTTTACTGAAATGATCGCCGTAATTCCTTCGCGGATGTCCTCGCCCAGTAGATTCTCATCTTTTTCTTTCAGTGATCCAGTTGCCCGCGCATATTTGTTGACAACCGACGTCAAGGCGGTCTTGAACCCTTCAACATGCATTCCGCCTTCAACAGTGGAAATACCGTTGGCGTACCCGTAAATTCCCTCGTAGTAACCGGTATTCCACTGAATGGCAATGTCCAACGTTTGGTCGTCTTCGCTGGCTTCATAATTGGCAACCTTGGTAAAAAGCGCCTCGCGAGATGCATTTAAATGCTTGACAAAGTCGACAATGCCACCCTTGTACTTATAGGTGATCTTTTGTTTCTTTTCCGCCCGCTCGTCGACAAAGACAACTTCAAGATCGCGATTTAGAAATGCCATCGTCTGCAGTCGTTCCGTCACGGTTCGAGCAACAAACTCAACACCTTCGGCGGCAAAGACTGTTGGGTCTGGCCAGAAAATCACGGTCGTCCCAGTAACCCCTTTGTGCGGCGACAATCCGACTTTGGAAATTTTAGATTTCGGTTTTCCACCATCCACAAACTCTTGGCGATACCGATTGCCGTCACGATCCACTTCCGCAACGAGTCGTTTTGATAATGCGTTCACAACGCTCACACCCACACCATGTAGGCCACCAGACACCTTGTATCCAGCGCCGCCGAACTTGCCTCCGGCGTGCAGAACAGTGAGAACCACTTCAAGTGCGCTCTTACCTTTGTGGGGACCGGTTGGGAAGGGATCCACGGGGATTCCCCGACCATTGTCACTGACCGAACACGCGCCATCTTGATGCATAGTGACCGTGATCTTTGTGCAGAAACCAGCCATTGCTTCATCAATCGAATTGTCGACAACTTCCCACACGAGGTGATGCAAACCCGCCAAACCAGTAGAACCGATGTACATACCTGGGCGCTTGCGAACAGGGTCAAGTCCCTCCAAAACCTGGATATCTTTGGCCTCATACGAGGTTGAGCCCTTGCCTGAAATCTTGGTCGGTTTAGTGGCTACCACGTGCTACCTCTTGTCGCTTGGTGCGGCGAATACGGCAAGGATGCGACGACATAAATAACACATGTCAGTGTACCAATTAGATGCTTCGAGGATTGCGTTTTACACGCACATCGATGCCATTAATTGTGTTGCCTGTTGAAGCCGAAAGTTTCCTAATGATTTCTGATTCCAGAAAGTGCATTTGAGTAGCCCACGCGGGTTCATCAACTTCAACAAGCAGTCTGCCTGCTTCAAGCTTGATCGGTGACGCGTGTTGTGCAACGGTGTCACCGACGAGTTCGTGCCAATTGCTAAAAACGCCGGCAACAACTGTGGTTGATTCGGAGCCCAACCTTCGGAGCAGCGCATCGAGCTCTTCGGCTAACCGTGAACCTGGATCGGTATCTGCCGCTTCACCGGGTGTAACGGGGTCCTGTCCACGGTCAGAGAAGGCCTCATTATCTGAAATGCCATCATTTATCATATGAATCCTCAATAATTTCACCACCGGAAATTCGAATCACACGTTCAATGTGTGCAATATCGGGCAGTAAACCCGCCGTAGTTATGAGTACTTGGCCGACCGGAAAATGCCGCAGGAGAGCGGCAGAACGTTGTGGGTCGAGTTCCGACAACACATCGTCGAGAATGAGGACTGGCGAACTTTGGAATTCTTCGGCGATGCATCGATGCACCGCAAGCCGCAACGAAAGCGCGAGTGTTCGTTGTTCTCCTTGTGACGCATGAGTACGCGCAGGCAACCCCTTGATAAACAGGTCAATATCGTCTCGGTGTGGACCAATCGTGGTAACCGAGCGACGAATGTCATCGCCCCGGGCAAGGGTGAGTGCTGACGTCAATCCGATTTCACGCCAAGATGGCGCATATACCAGATCGATTGGCAGTGACGACTCGGCGAGTTGCTCATAAGCATCCTGCACTCTGGGAGCCAATCGGTCAATCAGTGCACTGCGTGCCTCACCAAGTTCGCCACCCCGCATCGCAAGTTTTTCATCCCATACATCCAATGTGGTTATTACGTCTGGGGTAATACGGCCTCCAGCCTGTTTCAGTAATGCATTCCGCTGGCGAATAATGTGGTCAACTTCCCGACACACAACATCATATTTTGCCGATATTGCAATCAATGCATCATCGAGAAAATCGCGCCGCAAGGACGGCGAGCCCTTGATCAGATCAAGATCGTCGGGTGAAAATACGGTGGTTCGCACGACACCAAGTAGGTCACGGCTGCGGGTGAGTTTTTGACGGTTGACCTGGATGCGGCTCTTTCCGACTCGCGAAAGTTCGGCTTCTACAAGCACCATTCGACCGTCATCATGTGCGACGTCGGCTCGAATGATTGCGGTGTCGGCATCAGTACGAATCATTGCCTCGGTTGGCACTCCACGAAAGCTCTTTAACGTTGCGAGATAGCCAAGTGCTTCGGCGAGACTGGTTTTTCCTTGACCGTTGGCCCCGACAATGGCCGTGACGCCTTCATCGAAGTTAATCTCGGTTGATACGTAGTTTCGAAATTGCGAAAGTTCCAGGCGTTTGATGATCACGGTTGTCGTGCCCGTGCTTTTATCCGATTACGTCGTGAGTCGCTGCGGCATTACCAGATAAAAATATTCAGCCACGCCAACGCCACGCAACACCGCAGGTTTGATCGCATCGGTAGTTTCAATTGAGATGTCATCGGTTGTTACGGCTTCAATCCCAGCAGCGAGATACTCGGGGTTGAATCCAATTGTCAGTTCGGCGCCGGTACCCGAGGCATCTAGTTCCTCGACGGTATAGCCAGCGTCTTGTGTGATCACTGACAATCGCAATGAGTCCTTGGACATCTCCAAACGAACCGGAGTGGTTTCACGAGCCAAAATTCTCGAACGCCGGACAGCTTCAAGCAACGGCTCGCGGGCGGTGACAAGTCGATTTGGGTACGTTGGCAAGACTAGTTGACGGTAATTCGGAAATTCTGGTGACAATAATGTGGTGGTAAGTCGCGACGAGCCAACCTCGAAAGTCGCCCGATCACTCGACAAACACAACGTGACTGATTCACCTCCACCAATGAGTCGCTGCAACTCATTGAGTGCGCGACTTGGAATAACCACATGTTGACCTTGACCAAGCAGGTTCGTGCTCGGCAGGTCGCGCACGGCCAGACGGTAGGAATCGGTGGCCACCAAACGCAATCCATCGCTTTCAGCGCTCAACAGCACGCCGGTGAGGGCCGGACGTTGCATGTCATTGCTGGCCGCACGCACAACCTGGCGTAACGCTTCTGCAAACGGGCTGGCCGCGGTCGTAACGGGCGGTGCACTGGCAGTGATGATGTGGGGAAAGTCGTTGACGGCGAACGCTGGAACGGTGAATTGTGACCTACCCGAACCAACAGATACCGATTCACCTTCGGTTTCAACAGTGACCTTTCCTTCGGCCAGGGATCGGACAATATCGCTGAGGAGTTTGGCACTTACCACGGCGTCACCATCACCTTGACCACCTACCGCGAGAATGATTTGCAACGATAAGTCATTGTCGGTACAGGTCAACTCCAATTCATCTCCCGTGACATGTAGGTGAACCCCCGATAATGCAGGCATCGCGTTGTTGCGTGTTGAGGCAACCCGGGCAACTGCACCAAGCGCATCGGCCAAAATCTCGCGTTCGACTCTGAATTTCATAAGGCTGCTCCGTGATCGCGTTCTGGTGAACTTGTTATTGCAATGTGTGGATGAATGTATATTGAACTAATAACTGTAATAAGTGCTGGGGATTGTGGAAATTGTGGTCGTCGACCAACTTCCACTTGATTCGTGTGCTCACAACTAACAACGGTGCGACTCACATCTTGCAGCGGTGTAGTTCGTAATGATGTGTACAACAGTGGTTTATCCACTGCCTGTGCAGTTCGTGTCCACACCCTCATCCCCATAACGACCGCCATTACGAGGTTTTAAATTTCTGAACTAGTTCATTCACCTGGTCGAACACTTGTTTGCGTTCACTCATCATCCGTTTTGTTTTATCAACGGCATGAATCACAGTGGTGTGATCTCGACCACCGAAGAGGCGGGCGATGGCGGGGTAACTCAAATCGGTAAGCTCACGAAACACGTACATCGCGGTCTGTCTGGCCGACACCAACGGGCGTTGACGGCTTTTCCCGCATAAGGCCTCAACAGAGAAACCAAAATGTTCCGCGATTTCGGCCAGGAGCTGTTGATCGGTACGGGGCTTGGAGGCGTTTTTGGTGAGCAAATCGGTAAGCAACGATCGGGCCATCGCCAGATCAACGGTGACCTTGTTGAGGCTTGAGTACGCCCCAACCCGGATGAAGGCACCTTCAAGCTCACGAATGTTCGTCGTGACATTGCTAGCGATGTATTCCAGGACTTCCCCTGAAACCTGGGCGCTCTCTCGCTCGGCCTTATTGCGCAGGATTGCCAGGCGGGTTTCCATGTCGGGTGGTTGAACGTCGGTGATCAAGCCCCAACGGAAACGACCTCGGAGCCGGTCTTCAAGGGTCGGAATAGCGTCTGGCACGCGGTCAGATGAGATCACGATTTGTTTGTTCGCACCATGCAGTGAGTTGAACGTATGGAAGAACTCTTCCTGCAGTCCCTCTTTGCCTTCCATGAACTGGATGTCGTCGATGAGAAGCACATCCACTTCTCGGTAGCGACGCTTGAACGAAGCGATGGTGTTGCTACGAATTCCGTCGACATACTCATTGAGAAATGTTTCAGTTGAGACACAGCGAACTTCGTAATGAGCGTAATTTTGGTGGACGTAATCACCGATTGCGTGCAACAAGTGTGTCTTTCCAAGTCCAGCGAGACCATAAATAAATAGTGGGTTGTACGAACGCCCAGGGGTTTCAGCAACTCGTTGCGCGGCGGCCAAAGCGAATTGGTTTGACGTGCCCTTAACGAAAGTGTCGAATGTGTATTTTGGGTTTAACCCAACTGCCGTGCCTTTTCCGGCACGACTTTTCCGAATTGTTGCTGTATCTGGGTCATTTTCCGTGGTGTGACTGAGTACGAGCGGCTCGGACAACACTTCTATCGTTGGGTCGGCGACAAGATGTTCCTGAACGTCGTTGGCTGTATTGGTTTGCACGTCAATGAGGAGCTGTCGATCGGTGGCTCCGACTTCATTCAAGGCGTCGCGAACGAGTGACATGTAGCGGGTCAATATTCGCTCCCGGACATAGGAGTTTGGAACTTGCAATCGCAAACTCATTTTGTCATCCGCAACCGCTACAGCATCGTTAAATGTCGAAAACCAAACTGCTTCCGATACCTGCGCACGCAAGACCATTGAAGTCGCGCGCCACACGTCTAGGTGATCATGTACACCGATATCGTGATCCGTTGACATGGTGAATTTCCTTATCTCATCTCGTGTGGTCTTGGCTGAGTAGAATGTCTTGATTGTGGCGAAGTGATCCGACCTTGGTCCCATCCCCAAGACTGTCCACAGGGTGTGGACAGTCCCTGTGGCACAAGGCAGGGAGATGCGAAGGTAGCAGGTTTTCCACAGGGGAAAAAACTGCGTTGCACGGCGATACGGGTTGATGATGGACCACCCGTTCCCCTAGCCTGTCAGGGTTAGCCCCATGCGGGGTTTTCACCGTTGTTGTCGAATTTAACCGGCCATTACGGGCCATTCGTAGAGTCACCATCAGGTCCTATCTGGTGTGGCATAAGGGGGCATGCGTGAAACGCACCTTTCAACCAAATAATCGTCGGCGGTCAAAAAAGCATGGCTTTCGCAACCGGATGAGTACTCGAGCGGGTCGTGCCATTCTCAAGTCCCGTCGAGCCAAGGGCCGTCATCGGCTGTCGGCTTGATCGGTCATATCTCACTGCGCGCGACCTTTGCTCGGCTTTCACAGGAGGGAACGTATGTTCGCTCGGAGGCCCTGTGGTGCAGCATGTTGGTCGACCCAAGTCTCTCATTTCCCCATGTGGGCTATGCCATTGGACGCCAAATTGGGGGTGCGGTTGAACGCAATCGGCTTCGTCGACGCCTGCGAGCGATCATGAGTACCCACGACATGGACCTCTCCCCCGGCTGGTATCTGTTTGGTGTCTCGGTGGCTGCCCGAACCTATGGCTATGCCCAGCTTGAAGCCAGCATGGGACGCCTGATACGGGCGATCCAAGCCCATAGCGCACAAAAGTCGGGACAATGAGTTCTCTGTCTGGCCTCCAGCGAACGTTGCTGAGAGTCATCGAATGGTACCAAAGTCTCCGACCAGGACGCCCCTCGCCATGTCGGTTTTACCCCTCCTGTTCAACCTATGCCCATGAAGCAATTGAGATTCACGGGGCGCGACACGGTGGCTGGCTGATGGTGCGCCGTCTGTCGCGCTGTCGCCCATTTGGCCCGTCAGGATTCGATCCCGTCCCTATGGAAGGCCACTAAAAGTCCATGTTTGAACTTGCCGCAGGTCTTATTGCATTGTTTTACGGACTCGTGCATAACTATGCATTTGCAATTGGTTTGGTTGCAGTTGTGGTGATGTTGCTGATCACCCCGCTGACCCTAAAGAGCACCAAGGGCATGTTGGAAATGCAACGTCTGCAACCAGAAATGCGTCGTCTGCAATCAGAGTTCAAAGGCGATCGATCCAAACTCAACGAAGCAATGATGAAGTTGTATCAAGAACACAAGGTCAACCCACTGTCGTCATGTTTGCCGATTGCAGCACAAATGCCGGTGTTTATCATCATGTTCCGGGCACTTTCTGGGCTGGTGAATCGCGACTCCGCTGGCACCTTTTCACCCAAATATCTGAATTCCACATCTGATCTGTATCTCTCGCTCAAGGGAGATCGAGAGATGTTGAGTTTTGGTCTTGATCTGGCCAAGTCACCGATAAATGCCGTACGGGACAATTTTGGTACAGGGCTCATCTACATCATGCTCGTTGTTGTATTGGCTGGTTTGTATTTCGTGCAACAACGAATGGTGGCATCTCGCACGGTGAGCCCGACGATGTCGGCTGGCCAAGCCAAACTGATGCAGTACATGCCGGTTGCCTTTGCCGCGTTTCAGATTTTTTTGACCACACAATTGGTGGTGTATTACATGGTCCAAGCCTTGGTACGTATAGTCCAGCAGTACTACATCACCAAACGGTTTTACGGTCATGACGAGTCAATTGGCCGGCAGGCTCAAGCTGCAAGTGCTCAAGCGCGGGACATGGCCAAGGAGGCCAAAGATCAATCTTCCAAAAAGGCTCCAGACAAAAAAACTTCCCAGTCCGGGTCGGCGCAAGAGCCGTTTGTGAGCAAGCGGGTGACACCACCAAAAGGCAAACCAACTCCATCCGTTCGACGTCCGCAACCGCCCGGAAAGAACCGCAGCGGACGTATCATTCGCCGTCAAAAACCACCCGAGAACTGATCTTTTGCGGCATCACCGCAACTCACACAAAGGAATACTTATGGAATGGGTAGAAACAACCGCAGCAACCGTTGAAGAGGCCAAAGATCTTGCTCTTGATCAGTTGGGCGTCGCCGATGATGACGCCGAGTTCGAAATTATTGAAGAACCCAAGCAGGGATTGTTTGGACGGACCCGTGGCGAAGCGCGTGTTCGTGCCCGAGTACGTCCAAAGGCTCCACGAGCCAAGACGGAGCGCCGTGAACGTGGTTCAAAAAGTGCTCCACGTCGTTCCAGCGCGCGTCCAGCAGGTGAGACGAGTTCTCGTCCCCGCCGTGAATCCATCGCACGTCCAGCCCGTGAGCCACGTCCACCGCGGGAACGCGCACCACGCGCCGATCAACCAAGCGCCGATCAACCGCGCGCCGATCAACCGCGCGCCGATCAACCACGTGTCGAGGCGAGCACTGTCAGTGCTGTGGCCACCACTTTTTTGGAAGGTGTGTTGCGGGCGGCAGGATTAGTTGGCTCGGTAGTTGCCACGGTGGACAACGATGACATCGACATTCAAGTTACTGGTGATGATCTCAACGTGTTTGTCGGCCAACGGGGCACCACGCTGATGGCTTTGCAAGATCTTACGCGAGTTGTCAGCCAGCGTCGCTTGGGCGATCATGACACGCACTTGCGCGTGGATATTGCCAAGTATCGCGAGCGTCGTCGGGAAGCGCTGGGTCGTTTTGCCCTCAAAGTCGCCAATGAGGTTCTGGCCGGTGGCGAACCACGAGCTCTTGAGGCGATGAATTCCGCTGACCGCAAGATTGTTCACGACTCACTCGCCGAGATGGAAGGCATTGCCACGCATTCAGAAGGTGAAGATCCGCATCGTCGGGTTGTTGTATCGCTTGCTGATTCTGCCGAGTAACCACTAATCAGTCAGCGGCAAGCCCACCTCCCCACCCGCCGGACGGCGAGTACCATCACTGCAATGCAGTCGCAGCCGGTGCCCGCATATGAACATCAGGGGCTGCTCCGAGTGTTGGGAGAGGCTCAGCGCATTGGCACCCTCGGGGCAGCTCCGTGCGCCGAGATCATTCGCCATGCCACCTGGTTCGCTGAAGCGCTACCGTCCGATGCCAGCCGAGTGATTGACCTTGGCAGCGGTGCCGGGGTGCCGGGATTGATTGTGGCGGTGGTTCGCCCGCAGCTCCAGATCACCCTTGTTGATCGACGTATGAAGTGTGCCGACGCTCTTCATCGCGCTGTATCGGCCCTGGACCTCGCTGAGCGGGTCAGCGTGTGCTGCGACGATGTGGAAAACCTCTGTCGTCTGCCTGGCTGGCATCGAACCTTTGATGCGGCAATCAGCAGGGGATTTGGACCGCCGTTACGGACACTTACCTTGTCGGCCCTGTTTGTACGCTTAGGGGGAGTTGTTGTCGTCAGCGAGCCACCCAATGATGTGCCCAACCGTTGGGCAAGCATCGACCTTGCTGGGATCGGATTGTGCGGTCCTCAACGTCTCGGGCCAGTGGCGGTGTTCCACGTGGAACATGCGCCGAGTCCGAATTAGTCATCTATTTTAGTGTTCCACGTGGAACATCCGAGGACCACAATCAGGTCGAGATATCCCCAGGCTCCTCATGCCTATGGGATAGAATGGGGCCATCATGGCTGACATGACCGCTCGAAAAGTGTCAACTCCTGCCCTGGAACCCTCCGGACCGAGTCAACGCCATCCGTTGCCTCGAGTTATGGCCTTTGCCAACCAAAAGGGCGGAGTGGGCAAAACGACGACCGCTATAAATTTGGGCGCTTGTCTGGCCGAACTCGGGTACCGAGTGCTCATTATTGACCTCGATCCTCAAGGCAATGCGTCAACAGGCCTGGGATTAGACACTCGTGACCTCGGTACGACAATTTACGATGTCCTACTCCACGATGCGCCGCTTGAGGATTGTCTTCAGGCGACTGCAGTAAAGAACCTGTTTGTGGCACCAGCAAGCCTTGATTTGGCCGGTGCCGAGATTGAATTGGTGCCGGCCATGGGTCGTGAAACTCGATTGAAGAAGGCCGTTGCTCCGATCGCAGATCAGTTTGACTATGTGATCATTGATTGTCCGCCATCGTTAGGGCTCCTGACCGTTAATGGGTTGACCGCGGCCCATGAGGTAGTGGTGCCGGTTCAATGCCAGTACTACGCCCTGGAAGGTCTCGGGCAGTTGCTACGAAATGTCGCCCTTGTGAGCCGGAATCTCAACCCTGGTCTGGGGGTCTCGACGATCATTTGCACGATGTTCGATTCCCGGACCAAACTCTCCAGTGACGTGGTCAACGAAGTGCGGGAGCATTTCGGTGACAAGGTGTGTCCGACTGTGATTCCCCACACCGTTCGTCTGGCCGAAGCCCCGTCTCATGGCAAGCCGATCATCACCTTCGATTCATCGTCAGCGGGCGCCAAAGCGTACCGCGCTGTAGCACGGGAGGTAAGCGGTGGCCCGCCAAAGCGGACTCGGTAAGGGACTCAGTGCCCTTATTCCATCGGACATTAGTCCGCAAACGGGAATTGCCGTTCCCGCCACTTCAGGGCTGCGGGACATTGAGATCAGCGCAATTGACCCAAACCCTCACCAGCCTCGGGTCCACTTTGACGAAGACACCTTGAGCGAACTTTCGGCATCGATTCGAGCAATTGGTTTGTTACAGCCAATTCTTGTCCGGCCAGCCAAAGACGGTCGTTACGAACTCATTGCCGGCGAACGACGTTGGCGAGCAGCAACTCGGGCTGGCCTGACCCTTATTCCGGCGATCATTCGAATTACCGATGATGTTTCATCTGTTGAGCAAGCCTTGGTTGAAAACCTCCACCGTCAAGATCTCACACCGCTTGAAGAAGCAGCGGCGTATCAACAACTGCTCGATGATTTCAATATGACTCATGAAAACATCGCCAAAAAAGTTGGCAGGAGCCGCTCGGCAATCACTAATTCCGTTCGACTGTTGGCGTTACCAGCAACGATTCAGCAGTTGTTGGCTGACGGACGTTTGTCATCCGGTCACGCCAAGGCGTTACTAGGCACTCCGGATCGCACATTTCAAGAACAGTTGGCGCGGCGGGCGGCTGATAATAATTGGACGGTTCGAGCAATCGAAGATGCTGTCCGCCAGCACCAACGACCCGCCGCAGCGATAGTGGGTCATCAAACAAAACCGTCTGGATCGACATCGTCAGGGCGGGATCGACCAACGCTTCGTGCCCCCGGACTTGTAGAACTTGAGCATCTGTTGGCGGAACATCTCGGCACAACAGTGTCTGTCACGATGTCTGGAAAGAATGGCAAAGTTCTCATCCAGTTTGCTGACCTAGACGATCTAGAGCGAATGTACCGACTGATGACTGAAGGTCCAAGCAGCGAATAATCGAGGAGCATGCCGTAAGGCTCACCGAGAGACTGATGGTGATGCTTTACTTTACCTTACGCACATATTGTGCATAACCCTGTGGATAACTCAGGAAAGCGGGGTGGCGGGTGGTTTTGGTGATCTAGCAACTAACGCTGAAACCCATATCGAGATGGCTGTGGCGAGTGCTTGAGCAAATGTTTTCTGGTCTTCCATGAGCGACACGGAATTTCCAAGAGTACATACCACCGCCGGCATTCGAGTTTCACGTAGCACTGGGAGACGCATCCCAATGGATCGAACGGCGTGGACGCCCGATTGATTAAGTTCACGGACAATTTGTTCGGCCAATGATTTGCCACCTTGGGAAACAAAAGTTGGTGTTTCATAATAGGCGACGACATTTTCATCATCATCGGCACAATCAATTCCAACATAGACGTGTCCTTCGAACGTGTTGGCTGTTCGGATGTGAAGCGCGACGTCGGGGTGATCAATAATGATCACCTGATCTGATTGGGTATGCAGCTGACGAGAAATCTGTTGGGCAATCTGCACCAAGTCTGGTGATTGATTGTGAAATGTGGCGATAACAATACGAGGAGTTGATCCTTCGGCGCCAAAAAAATCTCCGCGAAGCAATTCTTCATACTCACGCACCGTCACAATTCCCGGACCATTTCCGCCGTGTCCTATGACACGATCCAATGCACGCAGAGTTTCCGGTCCGCAGATGCCATCGGGCGCGAGACCATAGTTAGTTTGAAAATCGGTAAGTGCATGAATTGAATGTGGACCAAGAATGCCGTCCACCCGACCACAATCAAATCCGAGCCGGGCTAACAGATGTTGCAATGATGCGATGTCGGCACCGCGCAAATGTGGTGAAGTGCGATACAACAGTCGCGAACCAAGAATCCACGCTGCTTCAACGAGGGCGATCCACGTATTGTGATCGCAATATCCATCCGAAGGAAGCCCCTGTTGGGCTTGGAAAGTTGTCAGGGCGTCGCCGGTAGCATGACAAAAATATCCCGGTTCAATGTCGGCATTGGCGAGAAAACCGGCAGCGATCAGGCGCTGCTGAAGCTCACGGACAGACTCGCCGCGCTGACCCTGCGTTAATGGGAAACTGGTAGAAATTCTGCAAGCTCCTGAAGAAGTTGACTCTTGCCCTTGGCTCCAACCAGACGCTTTTTCATGACGCCTTTGTCAAATACGAGCAACGTGGGAATACTCATGACGTTGAAACGTTGGGCAATATCACCGTGTTCGTCAACATTGAGTTTAGCGATGGTGAGCTTGCCGACCAGTTCTGTCGCCATGTCGCCAAGAACTGGTGCAATCGTTTTACACGGTCCGCACCATTCAGCCCAGAAGTCGACCAGAATCGGTGTGCTGGAGTTCTTTACTGTTTCATCGAAATTGTTGCTCGTGAGGGTGACGATTCCGTTTGTCATGGGGGTTCCTTAGGTGAAGGCCATCAGGTGGTTACGCGCAGTTGGCGTGATCTGAAAGCAAGATTATGTTACCTACTGCAACAGCTTTGCCGTGGTGTTTGTTCCCGTTACGAAATACTGTTTCAAGAGTGTTGTGACTCAAGCCACCGTTCACAATCGATTGCCGCCATACATCCCGATCCAGCGGCCGTGACAGCCTGTCGGTAGGTGTGATCTTGTACATCTCCGCAAGCGAAGACGCCCTCAATATTTGTGTAGGTGGATCCGGATCGAGTTTTTAGATAACCGTTGTCTTCCATGGTCAGGATTCCCTTGAAGAGATCGGTATTCGGTCGATGACCGATGGCGACGAACACACCGGTGACATCAAGGTCCGACTTTGAACCATCAATGGTACTGGTGATTTCCATTCCGGAAAGTTTGCCGTCGCCGTGAAGCTTGGTCACGTGTGAATTCCACAAGAAGGAAATCTTTTCGTTCTTAAACGCACGATCCTGCATGATTTTTGATGCACGTAGGATGTCGCGACGATGAATGATGGTGACATGTGAGGCAAACTTGGTGAGGAACGAGGCTTCTTCTAGCGCCGAATCACCGCCGCCAATTACGGCGACATCCTGACCACGAAAGAAGAAACCATCACATGTAGCGCATGTGGATAATCCGTGACCAATCAATTGAGTCTCTTCTGCTAATCCAAGCATCAGTGACTGCGCACCAGTTGAAACGATGATTGATTCGGCAGCGTACTGAGTGTCGCGAACCCAGACACGAAATGGGCGCTGAGAAAAGTCGAGTTTCGTCACCTTTTCTGTAATGAATGTTGCACCGAATTTGGCCGCTTGATCTCGGCACCGAGTCATCAATTCTGGACCCATAATCCCTTCGGGAAAGCCCGGAAAGTTTTCCACCTCGGTGGTGAGCATGAGCTGGCCGCCTGGTTGGTCTGACGTCGAGGACGGTTCGCCTTCAATGACGAGAGGGGCAAGATTTGCACGTGCCGTATAAATCGCCGCGGTGAGTCCAGCCGGACCTGAACCGATGATCAGAACTTTGTGAGTTGTGGAGGCGCCCGACATAAAAACCTTTCAGTTGCGTGGCGGTCGACGTCGTCTCATCAACACCGCGCCGGTGAGCGTGAAGACCGAACCGAGAACGATGTAGGAGAGCCAAACCGATGTGCCATGGGCTAGCCACACGTCACCAAGTGACACCAGGGCACGGAATCCACCAATGATCAACAGCGTCAGGACAACGAGACTTGCGATCAGGGCCAAAATGCCAAACAACAGACCTCGGGCCACGACCACAAGTGGTCGGGTGGTATACCGGCGAATTAGTTCGACGACTCGGTCAATTGAGTCGACTGTGTTGGCTGCCCACCGAGGATCGGTGAAGGGATTAGAAGGCATACCTCAAGGCTAACCCTCGCCGAACGTGACTCCTGAGAGGATTCCTTGGTATGGATTGGCATCGCTGCATCCATTGCTGCGGCCTACTTCACGCAGCACCACGAGGACGTAGTTTGCTGGAGTTGAGATTGTAAAGATTCCCCGTTGATGGGTGGTGCTAAACGACTTGTCAACGGGTTGTCCCCATCCGGAGAGTTGTCCTGGCGCAATGTCTTGGGCGGCATATATTTCGATCGTCCAAGGGGCATTGGACATGCCGACGCCGAGAGTTCCAGTAGCTGGCCGCGACAGATGTAACAGGACTCCAACAAATTCCTTAGATCCGAAATACTGATTGCTATAACATGTTGTTGTCCATGTTGTTTCTGGATTCTCATCGAGTAACGCCCCAATTTGTGCTTCATTTTCATGCCCGTCGTCACCATTTGGGTCAAAACTGGAGGCTGACACGATGCTCAGAGGTCCAAGACTCGATGGCGTCACTAGTGTGCTATCAGCAGTTGAGGAATCGGGTTGAGTTTCTTTGACTACCTGCCAGAGCACTACTGCACAGACCACGACGACCGCCCCGATCAGTCCGAGAAACCGACGATTGTTGTTAGGCACACGACTACCATGGAGATGATCGTGAGGGGCGCGTCCCGAGGGTACGCGAGTTGGTGTTCGCTGTGGTGAAAGTGTGGGTGTTGGTTCACCCGGAATTCGTGCACGGTGTGATGTCGGCGTGGATGTCACGCGTTGGACCTCATCTATTTCCTTGATTGCGGCGGACTCAATTCCCGACGGTGGTGTGATTGAGGTCGTGTGATCGTGTTGTCCAGTGCCGGCGCCGATGAGTGCGGCTCGAGTTTCCGCACCTGTGGCAAAGCGATGATCAGGATTGCGGGCCAGCAATTTGTGGATCACTTTGATGAGTTGTGGTGACAATGATGGTCGCAAGCGCCCAAGATCTGTTGGCTCTCGCTGCAGTCTGGCCAGTGCGGTATCGGCGTCAGTTTCGCCAATAAAGGGCACCCGCCCAGCCAAACATTCATAGAGAACCAGTCCAAGCCCATACAGATCAGCCCGGCCATCAAGTGGTTTGCCGCGTACCAACTCGGGGGAGAGATATTTTGCGGTACCCATCATGATGTTGTCGTTAGTGAGATCTTCGCCTGTCGCAATGAGTGCTTTGGCAATCCCAAAATCCGTAAGTAAACATCTTCCGTCGGGTGTGAGAAGAATATTCCCCGGTTTGACGTCACGGTGAACATATCCGGCTCGATGTGCGGCATCGAGACCAGCCGCGATTGACGCGCCGATATGTATGGTGAGTTCCGGTCCAAGCCGTTGTCGGCGATCAAGAAGTTCTCGCAAACTCTTGCCGGGGACATATTGCATGACGACTGCCTGTCTCCTGTTGTGCTCAAAGCAGTCATATACAGCCACAACATTTGGGTGATCGAGACCAGCGCATGCCACGGCTTCACGTCGGAAGCGTTCGGTTACCACTGGATCATCGGCGAGATGAGGTTTGAGAAGTTTGACGGCAACTTCCCGGGTCAAGAAAGTATCTGTTGCCAACCACACTTCGGCCATTCCGCCACGGGCGATTTGACGCTCTAAATGGTAACGACCACCTATCAGTTCGGGAAGTGTGCTTTCAATTGACATCGCTGAGACGCGACGCTAGTGCGCACGACCCTTATGTTGTGTGGATATCAACCCGTTGTTCGATTTTCAATTTCTCGCCAGATGAGTCGTGACTATGTTGCGGTATGGAACGTAATGCCAATCGCGCCGGCACCAACATGTGACCCGATGACCGCACCAATATCACCGACCACGATGTCGCCCGAATAGATGGCCCTGAGCCCGTCCAACAGGATGTCAACATCGGTACATTGAGCCTGCAGTACTGCGAGATTCTCGATCGGAGCGGCTTGGCGAACCTTGTCCACAAGAAATGCGAGGGCCTTGCTGCGTGTCCGTTGTCGGCCTCCTTCTGTCACCTTGCCATCAACGACTTCGATGATTGGTTTTATCGCCAGGGCCGAGGCGAGGAGTGCCTTCGCACCGCCGATGCGGCCACCCTTTTTGAGAGCCTCGAGTGTGTCGAGGGCGCCCCATAGTTTCGTCCGACCGGCGAGAGCGATACCTAGTTCGGCTACCTGTGTGAGCGTGCCACCACTTGCCGCCAATTTGGCACAGGCCACAACGGTGATTCCTTGACCCATGGATGCAGATCGAGAATCAATGATACGAACGGGAATTGTGTCGGCGAGAGACTTGGCGGCCACTTCGGCACTTTGCATTGTTGCTGACAAATCAGAGGACAGCGAAATGACCACGATGCCAGTTGCACCCTCTGCTGCAATCTGCCGAAAGGCTGACTCGAATTGTCCTGGTGATGGTGCTGCGGTGTCCGGTAGCACGGGTGATGCTGCACACTTTTCCCAGAATTGTGCGGGAGTTAGATCCTGGCGATCAATGAATTCCACGGCACCAAATCGAATCGAAAGTGGGACAATGATGATTGAGTGCCGTTGGACAAGGTCATTCGGGAGATCACAAGCGCTGTCGGTCACAATGCGAATTGTCATGCGCTTTAGCGTACCGCAGGATGTTTTCCCCTAGATCCTTCACGACGGTTGCGCCGAACATGAGCAGCCCACCATGCGATCAGGATAAGGACCGCAGTACCGGTGGCCAACTGACCGAGGCCAGCCAGAGCACTTACGCGTGCCGATAACTGGATTCGTCGACCAACTTGCGTCGCGCCGTCTGGGGTGTGAAGAACCACTTCAATCGGAAAGGTACCGTTGGCTCGGGCAACGACTGGTACAACGAGATCAAAAACCGATTCAGCAGGGATCGTTACTAGTTGCGAACCTGTCGGAAACTGCAATTTAGCGCTCACCAATTCAACAATGACGCTGAGCGGTTGCGTTGCGGTATTGCGAAGTTGTAGTCGCAGATTGCTTTCCCGGCCACTCAGTGTGAACGTGAGTGAGTCGGGTACCTTGATGGAGGTGCGGACATTCCGCAATTGTGATCGAATTCCCGTCACATAGAGATCAAAGTCGTCGCTTGACAGCGTGTCACATGAGGCAGCCGCTATCAACATTGACCATCCCGATGGTTGCGACGAATCCGCAGACAACATTGTCGACGTTGAGCGAACTTCATTGACAAGTGATGCCAATGTGTCTCTCGTGTTGACCAGATCCACACGAGTTGTATGTGGAAGGGTGATCGCGGTGGCATCAATTCCAGCTATTCGTACATCACTCAGAGCCTGAAGTATGAGTTGAGGTGCGTGATCGAGGGCAACTGCAAGTCGGCCAAGAAGTATGGGATCCTGCACATCCCCGGTATTGGTGGCAAGCACTTTGAGCCGTGTTGTTGGGTCACCATTTGCAGTTAGCACTTCATTGCGCTCGGCAAGCAGCTCGGCCGCGATGCGATAAGCGTCAAGCACCGGGTTGTCGTGTGTACCCGATAATTCTCGGGCGTAGGTGGGGTCGCTGATGAAAAGTGTGACCGCATTTGATCTTCCACTAGCGGATGAATTGGCTCGATAGGCACGCGCATAATTGTCAAGTGTCCCGATTTGTGTCGCTGCCTGCGGCAAGAGAACCAAGGATTGGATGCCGAAATCGCGCAACATGGATGCTCCATCTGCATCGACACTGGTTCGACTCAACCACATCGTTCGAGATGGCACAGCATCGCCATTGTTGGCGTCGATGATGTCTTCGCCACGACGCAGTTGATCGGCAAATTCCGCCGTCATAGACGCACGTTGTGCACTTGATGGATCGAACGAAACGTAAGTGGTGTTGAGCAGATTGTGAATTGGGAACCGATCGCGTAATCGGGTCAGCAACTCGCTGTCTTCGACCACAGTGGAGCGCGCCAACCCGTCCAGCAATTCGGGTTGAACCTGCACAGAAAGTGGCGCCGCGTTGACTTCCATCAATTCGGCCAATCGTCTCAATTGTGTTCTTGAACCATCGGGTACGAGCGTGCTCCCATCGGGTTGAAGCGTGGGTGGCGAAGTCACACTGACGGCGATCGATACTGGCATTTGCAGATGTGTCGCAACTGGATCGAACACGTTGATGAAAGTTGTTAGTTGGCCGATGACATCTTCACCCTGGATGACCTGCACGCTGATTGGATAAATCCCCAAATTTGCAATCAGGAGCGCGTCGCGTCGGGTACTTGTTGTCGTCGGGACGGTGAGGGTGAAGTTTCCACCGGCCGATTGCGGTACTCGGGAAACCGGAATATCAAGATGAGAAACCTGTTTCACAGCCGTGGTGCCGTTGCCAGTGTCAACAACGCCCGATCGAGTTGTGACCCGGCGTCCGACAATGATCCGAAAAATGGATAATCGATCGTCGGTCATTGCCGTTCTTGTCACATCATTGGCGATTCGCACGACAAGTCGCAAACTTGAAGACTGTGAAATATTGAAATTCTGGGCAGTAAGTTTCAAATCAACCGGCTCAGTCTGGGCGAGGGCTGGCGTTACCGTGCCAACACTCATGCCAAGCAAAAAAAGTGGGAACACGGCAGTGATCATCCACCGACCCCGTACATGTCGGAGTTCAATAGATTCTTGAGCAGGTGCCGTATCCAAAATATTGTTCATCACGTGAGTCCAAGGGTACGTTGCATAATGGTGAGTAGGTAGGGCAACACCAACGCCTAACCTGAAATCTATGATTCCTCAACGATTTGCTCCCATATTGGAGGAACTCTCTCCACTTGCCAAGCGCTTTCGTGATGCTGGATTTCGACTCTTCATTGTTGGCGGAATTGTTCGCGACTTGTTACTCGACCGAGGCCCCGACTCGCTTGATTTCGACCTGACTACGAACGCCCATCCGGAGCAGATCAAAGAGATTCTTTACCTCTGGGCCAATTCAGTCTGGACGCAGGGCGAGAAATTCGGAACAATTGGCGCAAAAAAAAATGAGAGAACGCTGGAAATTACCACCCATCGTGCCGAGGCTTACTCACCAGATTCCCGCAAACCTGACGTTCGTTTTTCCGACGACATCGTGATGGATCTGTCGCGTCGCGATTTCACAATCAACGCAATGGCAATTGAACTCACAACAAGCAGTCCAGAGTTGGTTGACCCTCACAATGGTGCGGTCGATTTGTTGTCACGCACACTCAAGACCCCCTTGTCCCCAAGTGAAAGTTTTTCTGATGATCCGTTGCGAATGATGCGGGCGGCACGATTTATGTCGGCTTTGAAGATGCAACCGGTTCCGGAACTTACCGATGCCGTGAAAAACATGCATGACCGAATCAGTATCGTCTCGGCCGAACGAATTCGAAACGAATTGGATCGACTCATCGTCACCGAACATCCAAGTTCGGGATTGTGGTTTCTCGTGGATACCGGACTTGCACAGCACTTCTTTCCCGAATTACCGGCCATGAGTCTCGAACAAGATCCGATTCATCGGCACAAAGATGTGCTTACCCATACATTCGCGGTAGTTGAAAACGTTCAACAAGACGCAACAACAGATTTTGATTTTCGTCTCACACGTTTAGCGGCATTGTTCCATGACATCGGTAAACCCAAGACCCGATCCATCAAGGACGGCAAAGGCGTGACGTTTCACCACCACGAAGTCGTCGGTGCGCGCATGAGTCGGGAAAGATTGAAGGCGTTGCGTTATCCCTCGCAGGATGTAGAGGCAATTACTGAATTGGTTGCTCTTCACCTTCGCTTTCATACATACCAAATGGGATGGACTGATTCGGCGGTTCGTCGGTATGTCCGTGATGCAGGTGAATATCTCAATGAACTTAATGTGCTCACGCGCTGTGACTGCACAACACGTAACGAAAAGAAAGCGAAGATACTGGCAAAACGAATGGATGATCTTGAGGCTCGAATCACTGAGCTGGCCTCACAAGAAGAACTTGCGGCATTGCGGCCTGAGCTCGACGGTGCAGCCGTAATGGAGCAACTCGGAATTTCTCCCGGACAGGTGGTGGGGACGGCCCTCAAGTATCTGATGGAGATTCGACTAGAGGAGGGACTTCTGGGTGAGACCGAAGCCCGCCGTCGATTAGGCGAATGGTGGTTGACACAACACAAGGCATAGATGAGTGACTAGTGTTCGCAGTCATGACTGATCGTCGCCGTGTCTCGGCCAATTGGCTGAGTGCACTCAATATTTCCGACGATACCGGTGACGCAATTGGTGGTGTCATTGACCATCGGCTCACCCGACGGGCACTCATCAACGAATATCGCAAAGGTCGGTTGCGAAAAGATCAAGTTTGTGATGCACATCCAGACTTACTTCGTGCCGCGCGCAACTTTGGCAGTCAAACCCGCGTGTTGTGTCCAATTTGCGTGGCAGACAACGTGGTCTTGGTGACGTACGTATTTGGTCCGTATTTACCAAAACACGGCCGCTGCATCACTACACCGAGTGAATTAGAAAATTTCCGGCATCAAAGTTATGACTACACCGCCTATGTCGTGGAAGCGTGCCGACACTGCGGGTGGCACCATCTGTTGCGCTCAATACCAACTGGTGGCGTTCAAAGTAGGGCCGCGGTAGCCGAATGACACGGGTGTTATCTGGCTAACCCTGTGACATCCCTGTGGCAGGGTGCTCAAGTGCCGTTACACTCAAATTTCCACATATCCACTCTGCCCCCCAGGGGGCTCCAGTCGCTGACTGGATCCGAAGGGAGTTCCCACGTTCATGCGTGCGTACGAATTAATGCTCATCGTCAACGGCAGTCTTGAGGACTCCGTTGCACACAGTTGGATCAACACCGTGACCAAGGCAGTTGAAGGTGCCGGTGGAACCGTGCACGGAACAGTTAATTGGTGGGGTAAGCGCCGACTTGCATATCCAATTAAGAAACAAAATGATGGGTACTACGCCATATTTAATGTCACCGCTCCAGGTGGTGCACTTGACGACGTAGAACGCACCCTTCGCATCGCGGATGATGTTCTCCGCCACAAACTTCTCCGTTTGCCTGATGATGAAGCCGCACGTCGCGGTCTTTCTGTTCAATCAGCCTGAATATCTACGTTATTTTTACATCAACTATTCACACATCTTTGCTACGACTAAAAATACTAAAAATAGGGAGCAATCATCATGGCGGATAACACCATCACGCTCGTCGGAAACCTGACACGCGATCCCGAATTGCGTTTCACAGCCACCGGTCGCGGGGTGGCATCATTTGGCATCGCCGTTGGTCGTCGTTACCAGGTCAACGGTGAGTGGCAGGAGCAGACTTCATTTTTCAATGTCACCGCATGGGGACAGCTTGGTGAGAACGCGGCAGCGTCACTCACAAAAGGAACTCGAGTCGTTGTCACTGGACGGTTAGAGCAGCGTGAATACACCACGCGCGACGGCGACAAACGTACGGCAATCGATGTCATTGCCGATGAACTTGGGCCAAGCCTGCGTTGGGCAACGGCTCAAGTCGAGCGCACACCAAAAAGCGACGGCCAGGGTGGGACATCTCGAGGCTCAAATCCAGGCGGCGAAGCCAGTCCGCACGACAGTGGCGAAGAACCCTTCTAGGTCATCACTTCAATTCATTCATCGACAAAGGACCCACATCATGACAAGTAAGAAAAATAAGGCTCGTGCAGCCAAGGCGGCGCTTCGCAAATATAAGAAGCGTCCCAATGTATTGAGCAACGAAAAAATCGAATATATCGATTACAAGGACGTCAATTTGTTGCAACGGTTCATGTCGGATCGTTCCAAAATTCGTGCTCGCCGTATGAACGGCAACACTGTTCAACAACAGCATGATGTTGCCACTGCGATAAAAAACGCGCGTGAAATGGCGCTGTTGCCATATACCAAACGGGTGGCAGCGGCTCGAGCGCCACGTCGTGGCGACGATCGAGACGGCGGTGAAGGTCTTTCAGCCGGTCGGCCATACAAGGGTTCCAAGAGTCCAGCCGGTTCGGTGCCCGCTGCCGAGGTACTTGATGACGCGGTGAGTGGCGAACTCGCCGATGCCCTCGAGCAATCCGATGTATCAATGACGCAGGAGGCCTAAGTCATGAAGGTTTTACTTCGTTCTGATATTGCCGGGGTTGGTCGACGTGGTGACATCATCACGGTGTCCAGCGGACATGCGCGCAATTATTTGCTACCAAAGGGCTTGGCAATCGAAGCAACCCAAGGCGCAGTTTCTCAAGCCGAAGTGATGCGTCGTTCCCGCGACCAGCGTGAAGCTGCAGAACGTACCGAGGCGCAGACAATTGGTGCCACACTCTCACATCAGTCATTTGTTATTTCGGCCAAGGCTGGTAAGGAAGGCCGTCTCTTTGGTTCGGTATCGTCTGGTGATATCGCGGATGCAATCTTGCAACAAGCGAACATCACGATTGATCGAAAGAAGGTCAGTATCCTCTCGCCGATTCGCACCATTGGTGAACATACCGTAAGTGTGGATCTTGTTGCCGATGTCGAGGCAGTGATCAAGCTATCCGTTGTCGCTCTTTAGTTTTCCCCAGCAAAGTCACAGGGTTATACCCCTAGCGATCAACAGCCTCATTCGGGCAAGGTAGAGCCATGGCAAGCGAAGATGGTGCACGGGGCGACCAACGGGTTGCACAACGCAGTACACAACGTGTGCCACCACATAATCTGGATGCAGAAGCGTCGCTACTCGGTGCGATGTTGTTGTCGCGCGAAGCGGTTGGTGTTGCTCTTGAGCGCGGAGTGCGCTCCGAAGAGTTTTACAAACCAGCGCATCAACATATTTATGACGCGATTCGGGCGCTCAATACCGCTGGTGAACCTGTTGATCCGGTGACGGTTGCCGATGAGCTGCGACGAGCAGGTTTGCTCGAAGGCGTTGGTGGTCTTGACCTCTTGCTGTCGTTGCAAAATTCGACACCAGCGATCACCAGTGCCGAGCGCTATGCAAAAATAGTTCGTGATACCGCTCGACTGCGGCGACTTATTGGTGCGGCTGGTGACATTGCTGAAATCGCCTACAGCGAACCTGATGATGTTGATAAGGCGGTTGACGACGCCGAGAGTCGAATTTTCGATATCTCGGAGAGCGAAACCGGCGACAATTCACAGCGAGTCGGTCTGCTCATTAACGAAACGATGGAGAGGCTTGAGGACCGGTTCAACAATAAAGATGCGCTCACCGGTGTGCCGACCGGGTTCGCTGATCTGGACAAAGTGCTGTTGGGGTTTCAGCCCGGAACATTGAATATCGTTGGTGCGCGACCAGCAATGGGAAAGAGCGCGTTCGCACTCGGCATCGCCGTACATATTGCTCAGAACACCAATCTTCCAGTGCTCTTTTTCTCCCTTGAAATGGGTAAAGCCGAACTTGCTCAGCGCATTCTTGCCAGTGAGGCCAGAGTTGATTCGGTGGTGCTTCGCACCGGACGTCCGACACCAAATGACTGGACGAAGATCGGTCATGCCGTTGGGCGACTTGATATTCCGCTGATCATCGATGACAGTGCAGGCACATCGGTTGGTCAAATTCGGGCCAAGGCACGTCGAACTTACAGCCGTGAGGGCGGACTTGGACTCATCGTTATTGATTATCTGCAATTGATGGGTGGGGAAGGTCGACCTGAAAACCGCCAACTTGAGGTGAGTGAGATTAGCCGCAAACTCAAGTTGCTGGCACGTGAATTCAATGTTCCCGTGCTGGCCTTGAGCCAATTGAGTCGTGGTCTCGAATCTCGTACCGATAAACACCCGACGCTTTCGGATCTTCGAGAATCTGGTGCTCTCGAACAGGACGCCGATGTCGTGATGTTTCTCTATCGTGCCGAGGTCTACGACACCGATCCAAACTTGCGTGGTTCGGCTGAGGTGCACATCGCCAAGCATCGTGCCGGACCACTCGGTCATGCGCGGCTTGCATGGTTGTCGCCCTACACTCGTTTTGAAAACATGGCCAGTGACAACTTCGCTGATTCTGCACTGCGCAACTAACCTTTAGCCGCATGCTGTTAGGCCAAGATCTACTCGGTTGGTTGGTATTTGCGTTTGGTGCAGCGATGTGTGTCGGCAATGTGCTCGCGATAGTGCGGCCACCCGCTGAGCGACGTGACGCCACTGATTTGGAACGGGCTCCCATCGGTCGAAGCATCATTATGGCGATTATTGGCGGTCTTGCTGCGCTGTGGGCTTTGGCCAGTTTGATTCGCGGCTAGATCAGCAACATCGTTCGGTTTAGCCAGTTGCGCGTAGAGCGATCGGAGTGTCTGAGAAAAAGGTGACCGATCGGCTCGAGCCTTTGGCTGTCTTTGCCTTGCCGATCACCGAAACGGTGAACGGCTGACGCAGGTTACGTTCGTCGAATGCGAGGGTGAAGATCGCCGTCCCAGATGCATCGGTGCGGGCGCGTAGGGAACGACCGTCGCGCACGAGCTGGACGGTCACTCCCTTGAGCGCGCGTCCACGAGCATTCCGGACGCGAATTGGAATTCGGCGAGTCACGGTTGAGGACGAGACCACCAGGTGCTCGTCGAGACTTTCCTGGAAGCGAACCGTCCCCTCAATCGTGTGATTTGAATTCTCAAAAATTTCGCCGGCGTTGCGCCAGATTGCGTCGGCGAATGTCAGCGTGCCAGTGAAACCCCGCGGGTCGTACTCAATCATCATTCCGTTGGCGAGCTTCCAGTTCCCGCTGCCCATCGGCCAGAGCCACACGCCCTGCGAATCTCTGATTGTCAGGTTTGAGTTGCGTCCGAAGAATCCCCACTCGTTGGCAATCGTCGTGTCGGAGATGTGAATGTCTCTGTAGTCAAGCGTGGTCGGCTTGTCGAGATTGAGATTTGCGAACGTTGCAGTCACGCTCTCAAATTGCTGGAAGACGAATTTGTTCAACACGGAGTCGGTCATTCGCAGGTGCGTTGCCGGGTCGGCAAAAATCGCCCACCCGCGCTCGAATGGTCCCTTCAACAGCGTCGGCAGAATTTTTGAATTTCTCAGGACAATCTCGTATTCGACGGTGGAGCCGACACCGACGTGATCGGACAGACGCCAATCGACGTACGTGTTGGGTTTCAGGTCGTCAAGGGCGACGACATCGTCGGGTCCGAAAAAGAGGGCGATCGAGCCAACGGTGGTATCGGTCAATGTGATTTGCACTTGACAGCAGGCCTGAACAATTCCGAAGGCACCATCTTGCTCACGAATGCCGATCGCCGGTGCCGAAGAGTAGATCCACGATCCGGTCGCGGTCAGGCTGGCTTGCTGAGCGATGTTGAGGACATTGATAAACGTCGCCTTGTTGAGCACAACCGACGAGGTGCCCTCGGCGAGCAAGTAGAGGTTGTCGGGGCTTCCTGTCGCTGGCACAAGGCTCGCGTTTTCGACGACGAGGCGAGCGTTGTCGGCCAGTTCCACGTCGGCGCGGGGGTCGCCGTCTTGTCGGGCTACGGTGAGCGTTCCATTGCGAACGGTCAGCACCGCGTTTCCCGAAAGGTGGATGTCGCCGACCTGACGATAGTCCCCCTCGATCGTCTGCGTTTCGGTACCGGAGAGGTCGAGATCGCCCTGGTGAATTTGGGCGGCGGGTGCGCTCCCCGAGGTCACGAGCACGACGATGACACCTGTTGCTGTGAGCAGGGCGCGAACGCCGTTGGCCATGCCACAACTGTACCGATGCGAGACCTCACCAACTGCGGGCCCCACCAATCATGCCGATTTCGTCAGAGCGGGTGACGGGAATCGAACCCGCGTTCTCAGCTTGGGAAGCTGATGTTCTGCCGCTGAACTACACCCGCAAAACCGCAGCCAAGGGTAGCAATCGTCAGGCGTGTCGTCCTCGCTCATCGGTAGCTGCGGCGGATGTGGATAGGGTGCTTCGTTGTGATCCTCTCCGACCGCAGTATTCGCGAGGCTCTTGCTGCCAAGCGCATTGTGATTGACCCTTTTGACGAGGCGTGTTTGCAACCCTCATCGGTTGACGTCAAGGTTTCAAATCTTTTCCGCGTGTTCCGTAATCACACCGCTGCTGTGATCGACGTAAAGAAGGATCTCACTGAACTCACCGAGCTTGTCGAAGTTTCATTAGACGGGGTGTTCATGTTGCATCCCGGTGAATTCGTGCTCGGTTCCACACTCGAGCGTGTCGCAATCGCCGACGACTTGGTTGCTCGTGTGGAAGGTAAGAGTTCATTAGGGCGCCTCGGACTCCTCATTCACTCGACTGCCGGGTTTATTGATGCTGGTTTTGATGGCCACATCACTCTTGAGTTGTCGAATGTGGCGAACTTGCCGATCACGATTTATCCGAATATGAAAATCGGACAGGTGAGTTTCATGACGATGACGACTCCTGCCGAAAATCCGTACGGCAAGGGTGCCCGCGGCTCAAAATATCAAGGTCAGCGCGGACCGACGCCGAGTCGCTACTTCGAGAACTTCAACTAGCTACTCGCTACCCGCTAATAGTTACATCCTGACAACTGGCAAATTGAGCGGTGATGTCTGCCTGGCGAGTTGTCGTTCACCGGCTTCAATCGCGTCAAGTAAGTGAATGGCAATGTCGGCAACTTTGACTTCGGATTCTTCCTTGCCGGCACCTTTGACGCCATCATCCATCATGATGTAACAAAATGGACACGCCGTTGCCACTCGGGAGGCACCCGTGGATAGTGCTTCGGCGGCTCGTTCATCATTGACTTTCGTGCCGATGTTTTCTTCCATCCACATCCGCGCACCGCCAGCCCCACAACACATACCGTTGGTTCCATTGCGAGGCATTTCCACGATGTCGAGACCTTTGATTGCACCAATGACCTTTCGCGGGGCCAAATAGACGTCGTTGTGTCGACCGAGGTAACAGGAATCGTGATAGGTGATGCGTTCTTCGAGGGTCGCATTGCTGACGTCAAGTTTGCCGCTGTCGATGAGTTGCTCGAGCAATTGGGAGTGATGAATGACTTCATAGTTGCCACCAAATTGCGGATACTCATTGGCAAACGTGTTGAAGCAATGTGGGCACTGGGTGATGATCTTGCGAACACCCATGCCGTTGAGCATCTCAATGTTGGGTATCGCCAGCATCTGGAAAAGGTACTCATTGCCGGAACGGCGGGCACTGTCGCCAGTGCACATTTCGCTTGGTCCCAAAATTGCGACATCAATTCCGGCCCGTTTGAGCAACTTCGCCATTGACTGAGTGACTTTCTTGTTCTTGTCATCGAAACTTCCCGCGCAACCAACCCAATAGAGGTACTCGTGGGTAAGGGTTGCCCCTGGTTCGAGAACCGTGACATCCAAATTCTTGGCCCAATCGCCGCGCTCGCCCTGATTCATACCCCACGGATTACCTTGGTTTTCCATTCCTCGGTAGGCAGTACCAAGTTCGGCCGGGAAATCGCTTTCCATCAGCGTGAGATACCGACGCATGTCCAGAATTTTGTCAAGGATTTCAATATTCACCGGGCAGACTTCGTCACATGCCCGGCAACTTGTGCAGGCCCAGATCTCTTCGGCAGTAATTCGTTCAAACAGTGAGTTAGCAGACACCGTGATTTGCGCATCAACGCCAAGTGGTGGCGACACCTTTCCATTTGGCGCGTGTGCGGCAGTTGCCGCCATGACCTCTCCACTCTTCAAGATGATTTCTCGAGGATCAAGTGGTTTTCCCGTCGCGTGGGCAGGACAGACACTCGTGCAGCGACCGCACATCGTGCACGCGTCCAAGTCGAGCAGTTGTTTCCACGTGAAATCTTCAACGACATGAGCACCGAATGACTCAAGCGAAGTCTCGGTGAGATTCGGCATCGGTCTCATCGCACCCTTGGGCCGCTGGCGATCTTTGAGGTACATGTTCAACGGCGAGGTGAACATGTGTCGTAACATCGTGATTGGCAATATTGCAAGAAAAACTACAAACGCCAGGACATGAACGATCCACCACGCCTGATGCCAGGAGGCGAGCGTGGTGGCAGATGTCGAGTTCACCAATTGGGCCAGGGGATAGCCGACAACACTCCACTTTTCGTAGTCCAGGGTGAGTCCGGAGGCCTGACCTTCGGCAATTCGGAACGCCTCGGCACCAAATCCGCTCACTCCAATGGTCAGCAGGACCCCGAGAATGATCGCATGTTCTGGCTTGGTCTTGATCCGGATGCGATATGGGCGCTGGATGTAGCGGCGGAGGATGGCCCACACAACTCCAGCGGTAAAAACTACTCCCGCGAGGTCACCGACCAAGGCATAGCCGCGATATACGTCCCCATGAAGAAACTTGAGAGCCGGTGGCATTTGATGGTCGATTTCAAGCACGGTGGTTACTCCGAGCAAAACGAGAAAACCGAAATACATCATCGAGTGCATCAGACCAGCGGCGCTGTCCCGCAACAGTGTTCGCATATACACGCCCGCTCGATAGTCGGCTAGGCGGCGCTTGACGTTTGTCTGTGTTGTCTTACGGCGGTCTGGCGTTCCACGCTCCCAATTTCGAATTCGATCGGCAAAACGGATTGAGCCCCAAATGAGCAGCATCGGAATCACCGTGTAGAAGGCCAGTTGTAGAGCGCCCGGGATACCACCGAAGACTTCTCGCTCAATCGGCGAATCGCCTTCCCAATGCGTGAGTTGCGGAATAACTCCAGAGATCATCGTGAAAATACCGATGCCCACGCCAAGGGCTATGGAGATTTGGAAGGGCTTCAAGCGCTTTGATGTTGCCGATTTGATGACCTGCTTGGTGTCCATGACGGAGTAACGCTAGTTGGTTCTACGGACTCGACGTTTGTTCGCCGGTGAGTCTCGTTACAGCGATGACTGTTGAGCAACGCCCTGTGTCGCTGCAGCAATGACCTCGGGATCGCCGAGGTACTTCGCCGAGGTGACTTCGCCGTGCGCACCGAATGTGTACAGGCGGGGTACACCAGTGGGGATATTAATTGCGGCAATTTCCTGTTCCGAAATTCCGTCTAGATGCATGAGCATTGCCCGCAGAGAATTGCCATGGGCGGAGATGAGTACGGTGAGGTTGTCAGCAAGTTGAGGGACAATGATTTCCATGTAAAAAGGGATCACTCGTGCCAGCACGTCCTTGAGGCATTCAGTGGCCGGAAGCAGCGCTGGATCCAAGCCTTGACGGATGAGTTCGATATACAGCGGATCATTGAGCGGATGTTCGGGGCTCGATTTGGCGACGGGTGGTGGGGCAACGTCAAAGCTTCGTCGCCACAGCATGGTTTGTTCAGCGCCATGGAGGGCGGCTGTGGCTTTCTTATCAAGGCCCTGCAACGATCCATAGTGGCGTTCGTTCAATCGCCAGTCACGGCGAACCACCAAATCGTCTTGATCAAGCTCGTGGAGTGCAAGGCGAGCAGTTTCAATTGCCCTGCTGAGCAAACTCGTGTGTCCGGCATCAAAGTGCAGTCCAGCCTGGCGCATCGTTATCCCGGCTTGGCGGGATTCGGTGACCCCGATGGGGCTGAGGGGGACATCGTGCCAGCCGGTGAACAAATTGAGTGCATTCCACGTGCTTTGGCCATGGCGGAGAAGCACGAGCGAGCCGGTCACAGCCAGGATCGTAGTTGACAGGCAATCTACGGGGCGTCTTGGTCAACTTGAGTCATAGTGACTCAAGTTCTCTTAGTTCTAAGTTGTTAAGTCTTGAACTGAGTCCTAGAGTTGGTCTCAGAGTCAGTCTCAGAAACCCCAATATTCAACTCACCCAAATACCTCACCCATATGAAGGAATGCCCATGGCCAGAGCAGTAGGAATTGACCTCGGAACAACTAACTCCGTCGTTGCAGTCTTAGAAGCCGGTGAACCGGTCGTGATCCCGAACGCTGAAGGGGCACGCACCACTCCTTCTGTTGTTGCGTTTTCAAAGGCTGGCGAAGTACTTGTCGGCGAAGTTGCCAAACGTCAGGCAATCACCAATTCCGATCGCACATTCCGCAGTATCAAACGCCACATGGGCGAAAACTGGAAGTCAGACGATATCGATGGCAAGCGCTACACACCACAAGAAATCAGCGCCCGCACATTGATGAAGCTCAAGCGTGATGCTGAAGCCTATTTGGGAGACATAGTTACCCAGGCCGTGATCACAGTGCCGGCGTATTTCGATGATGCCCAACGCACTGCCACTAAGGAAGCCGGACAAATTGCCGGTCTAGAGGTGCTTCGGATTATTAATGAGCCCACGGCCGCTGCACTCGCTTACGGACTCGACAAAGGTAGCGCCGACGAAACCATCTTGGTATTCGACCTCGGTGGTGGAACCTTCGATGTCAGCGTGCTTGAAATTGGTGACGGTGTATTCGAAGTCAAGAGCACCCACGGTGATACTCGCCTTGGCGGTGACGACTGGGACCAACGAGTAATTGACTGGTTGGTGCAACAGTTCAAGTCTGCCCACGGCATTGACCTGGCGACAGACCGGATGGCTACCCAGCGCCTCAAGGAGGCGGCCGAAAAGGCAAAGATTGAGCTGTCACAGACCCAACAGACTCAAATCAATTTGCCGTTCATCACGGCAACGCCAGAAGGTCCATTGCACATGGATGAGACGCTTACCCGGGCGAAATTTCAAGAGATGACCGCTGATCTTATTGAGCGGTGTCGCAAACCGTTCGAGCAGGCAATTGCGGATGCTGGTTTGTCAAAAGGACAACTCAGCCACGTCATTTTGGTGGGTGGGTCCACCCGTATGCCAGCAGTCCAAGAACTTGTCCAGAATCTGACCGATAAAGAACCAAATCGCTCGGTGAATCCGGACGAGGTTGTCGCCATCGGTGCGGCTGTTCAGGCTGGGGTATTGCGTGGCGATGTCAAGGACATTTTGTTGCTTGATGTCACTCCGCTTTCATTGGGAATTGAAACCAAAGGTGGCGTGATGACGAAATTGATTGAGCGCAACACCACGATCCCGACCAGGCGAACCGAGGTGTTCACTACGGCCGACGATATGCAACCTTCAGTGGAGATTCATGTCTTACAAGGTGAACGCGAAATGGCGAGCTACAACAAGACGCTCGGAAAATTTCAACTTGTTGATCTTCCACCGTCGCCTCGTGGTGTTCCCCAGATCGAAGTGACCTTTGACATTGATGCCAACGGCATCGTGCATGTGTCAGCAAAGGATCGTGCCACATCCAAGGAACAGTCAATGACGATCACTGGCCAATCTTCATTGTCGAAAGACGACATCAATGCGATGGTGAAGGATGCTGAGGCCCATGCCGAAGAGGATCGTCAGCGTCGTGATGAGGCCGAGGTTCGGAATAACGCCGATTCGCTCGTCTATCAGACTGAAAAAGTACTCCGCGAACAGGGTGAGAAGGTGTCGGTTGAGGAACGTACGGCGGTAGAAGGTCCCCTCGGCGAACTTCGCACTGTGTTGCAGGGCTCAGACATTGAGGCAATCAAGAGTGCTACAGAAAAACTGATGTCGGCCAGTCAGGCCTTCAGCCAGAAGCTCTACGAAGCGGCCGCACACGACACAAATGCCGCCGGCACCTCGGCAACTGGGCAAAGCACGTCGGGAGTAAATGACGCTGACATCGTGGATGCTGAAATAGTCGACGAGAAATAGCGGGGAGGGACGGCCTCGGCATGGACGAGCAGATGAGTGATACCGAAATTGACGCCACAGCACACGGGGTGGTCGAACATGTTGAATCGGTTCTCGATGAGTTGAATATCGACGAAGTCGTTAAAGAACGCGACGAGTTCAAAGACATTGCCCTACGAGTTCAGGCCGATTTCGAAAATTATCGGAAACGCGTGTCGGCGCAAATTACTGCTGAAGTGGATCGCTCCGGCGGACGAATTGTTGAGGCGCTGCTTCCAGTTCTTGACGCGTGCGAGGCGGCCGTTGGCCACGGAATCGACGGTGTTGAGCCCGTATTCTCATCACTGCTTGGGATACTGCAACAACACGGTCTTGAAGTCCTTGATCTGAATGGCAAAGTGTTTGATCCAGCGGCGGCGGAAGCCGTCGTCCACGAGGAAGGTGATGGCGGTGAAGCCGTCATCACCGAAGTCTTGCGTACCGGATATCGCTGGAAGGGCCGTGTGCTGCGGGCGGCGATGGTGAAAGTAAAGGGGTAATTGTGCAACGCGAGTGGTTTGAAAAGGACTACTACGCGACACTTGGTGTGACGCAGCGATCAACAGACAAGGAGATCACCAAGGCGTATCGAAAACTTGCACGACAGTTTCATCCGGACACGAATCCAAATAATGCATCTGCCGAAGAACGATTCAAAGAAATCTCGGCCGCCTATGAGGTTCTAGGCAATGATGAGCGGCGCAAGGAATACGATGAAGTTCGTCGACTTGGTCCGACTGCCTACGGTGCCCCTGATTCCAACGGCTCGGGTTCATATCGCTTCGATATGGGCGACATGGCTGGCTCGGGAATAGGCGATCTGTTCGGTCAAATGTTTGGTGGTCGTGGCGGACAACGCCGAAGCAGTGGTCCTCAACGAGGGGCCGACCTAGAAGCATCGCTGACATTAGATTTTGCCGATGCCGTACATGGCCTGACGACCACGTTGCATCTCACCTCTGAAGCCCAGTGTTCAACATGTTTGGGCAGTGGTGCTCGGCCGGGTACAACTCCGCAGCGTTGCCCACAATGCAAAGGCAGAGGAGTGGTGGATGACAACCAGGGGGTGTTCGCCTTTTCTTCGCCTTGCCCGCGATGCAGTGGACGCGGTGTTGTGATCGAGAATCCATGCGCAAATTGCAGTGGTACCGGCGTTGAAATGCGGGCTCGCGAAGTGAACGTACGAATTCCTGCCGGGGTTGACGATGGGCAACGGATTCGAGTCAAGGGTCGCGGGGCTCCGGGACGGGGAAATGGTCCGCACGGCGATCTATTCGTTGTTTGCAGAGTGACTCCGCATCCCGTGTTCGGTCGTGAAGGAGCCCACCTCACGATCCGACTTCCGATTACGTTTTCCGAGGCTGCACTTGGTGCCGACATAGAGATCCCGACACTTGGTGGCTCACCCGTAACATTGCGTCTAAAGCCGGGTACGCAATCGGGCTCGCGCCATCGCGTCAAGGGCAAAGGTATCGCCATGAATAAGTCGCATGGCGATCTGATCGTGACCGTAGATGTTGTTGTGCCAAACAAGCTCACCGCGGACCAAAAATCAGCCGTAGAACATCTGGCCCAATCGTTGTCTCAGTCGCCGCGTGAAAAAATCACGAACGTTGTGAACAGGAGTTGATTAATGAAACATGAACATCGCGCCGTGTACGTCATTTCGGTCGCTGCAGAACTGGCTGGAATGCATCCGCAAACGCTTCGCATTTATGAACGCCGTGGCTTGTTGCGGCCATCCCGCACCTCCGGTGGCAACCGTCGCTATAGCGATGCCGATATTACGTGCCTGTTACGAATCGCGGATCTCACCTCTGCCGGAATGAATATTGAGGGCATTCGCCAAGTGATGGAACTTGAAGAACAGGTCCGTCAATTACGTGACGAATCTCTTCGATTACAGGCCGAACTTGATCATGTCAATACGACCGCACAGCGGCGTGGCAGATATGAGCTTGTACCGCTTCGACAAGCAATGACCCTGTTTGGCCGCCGTCCGAGCATCTTTCGTGAGGAGAGCTAGCGATGGCCTTAGACCCGAAAAAATGGACTACTAAAACCAGTGAAGTTGTCGCCGCGGCAATGCAATCGGCGCAGTCCAACAGCAACCCAGAACTCACCGCCGACCATGTGATGGCCGCCCTGACCCGACAGAGTGACACGATTGTGCCGGCATTGCTCGCCAAGTTAGGGGTGGCGATCACGATGTTGAGCGACCGCGCCGATGAAATCATCAACAAACTTCCGCGTGCGCATGGTGGTAGTGAGCCTCGAATGAATCGCGAATTAGCAAATATTTTCACCAACGCCGATCAACTACGAGGTGACCTGCGCGATGACTATCTGTCAGTTGAGCACTTGCTCATCGCAATGAATCAGCGTGTTGGGATCGGCACGGAGGAAATGCTGCAGGCCTTGCGGGAAGTACGAGGATCGCATCGGGTGACATCTGCGGATCCAGAGGCACAATTCCAGGCCCTTGAGAAATATGGTCAAGATCTCACTGCTCGTGCGCGCGAAGGAAAAATCGATCCAGTGATTGGTCGGGATGAAGAGATTCGGCGGGTAATTCAGGTGCTATCTCGTCGCACAAAAAACAATCCTGTACTGATCGGCGAACCTGGTGTGGGTAAAACCGCCATCGTTGAAGGTCTGGCGCGGCGTATCGCCAGCGGCGATGTTCCGGAAGGTTTGAAAAACAAGCGCCTTGTTTCCCTGGACATCGGCTCGATGGTCGCAGGGGCTAAATATCGGGGAGAATTTGAGGAGCGATTGAAGGCGGTGTTGAAAGAAATCACCGATGCCCAGGGTGAAGTAATTACTTTCGTGGACGAGATTCATACTCTTGTTGGCGCCGGTGGGGCCGAAGGCGCAATGGATGCCGGAAACATGATCAAGCCAATGCTCGCCAGGGGTGAATTGCGAATGATTGGGGCAACCACACTAAACGAGTTCCGTAAGTACGTCGAAAAAGACGCGGCACTCGAGCGACGCTTTCAACAGGTCTATGTCGGCGAACCATCAGTGGAAGACACAATCGCGATTTTGCGCGGATTGAAAGAACGCTATGAGGTTCATCACGGAGTTCGTATTCAAGACACCGCACTCGTAAGCGCAGCGGTGTTGTCGAATCGGTATCTCCCGAATCGATTTCTACCGGACAAAGCGATTGACTTGGTGGATGAAGCAGCCAGTAAATTGCGCATTGAAATTGATTCACTTCCCACCGAAATCGACGTAGTTGATCGTCGCATTTTGCAACTTGAAATTGAGCGTGTCGCTCTCGACAAAGAAACCGATGCTGCCTCGCGAGATCGACTCGCATTGCTGAATGATGAGTTGGGCGAACTACTTGCTCAGAGCACGCAAATGAAGCAGCATTGGGGCGCCGAGCGCCAGGCAATTGGAGCAATTCGAAGTCTCAAGGAAGAACTTGAATCCCTCCGCCTTCAAGTTGATCGAGAGGTTGACTTAGAAAAAGCCGCTGAAATCCGATACGGACGGATACCCGAAGTGGAACGTCGAATCAATGAAGCCACCGAGCAACTTGATGTCTTGCAGAGCACTACTCGGATGCTTAAAGAAGAGGTTGACTCGGAAGACATCGCCGAAGTCGTCTCGAAATGGACGGGGGTTCCGGTTAGTCGGTTAATTGAAGGTGAGATGAACAAACTCGTTCATCTCGAAGAACTTCTTCATCGCCGTGTTATCGGTCAAGACCATGCAGTGACAGCCGTCGCAAATGCGATCCGACGCAGTCGTGCTGGTCTAGCGGATCCGCACCGTCCGATCGGCTCGTTCATGTTCTTGGGCCCAACTGGTGTCGGAAAGACCGAATTGGCCCGTGCCCTCGCGGAATTCCTCTTTGATGATGAGCGAGCAATGGTTCGCATCGACATGGCTGAATATATGGAGAAATTTTCAGTTAGCCGACTGATCGGAGCACCGCCCGGATATGTCGGCTACGACGAAGGCGGTCAACTCACCGAAGCGGTGCGTCGTCGTCCCTACAGCGTTGTTCTGCTGGACGAAATTGAAAAGGCTCACAGCGAGGTATTCAATATCTTGTTGCAAGTGCTCGATGACGGACGGCTCACCGATGGTCAGGGACGAACGGTTGATTTTACCAACGTCGTGTTGATCATGACTAGCAACCTGCGGGTCGAACCAATCGACTTCTTCAAACCAGAATTCGTCAATCGGATTGATGACATCGTTCGGTTCAATTCATTGACCCGCGAAGATCTCGGTGCAATTGTTGAGGTGCAACTTCAACATCTCGTTGAACGTATGGCCGAACGTCGGATCACTCTCGTTGTCACGCCAGCCGCGCGATCACTCCTGGCTGATCGCGGTTATGACCCGGATTTCGGTGCGCGACCACTCAAGCGGTTGATTCAGAAATCCATCGCTGATCCCACTGCGATCTTCATTCTTGAGGGCAAGGTTGGCGAAGGTGGTGGCATCATCGTTGATGCCGTTGCTGATGAGTTGCAGGTGCGACCCGCCGACTAGACTCTCGATACGTTCTCTACAAATGAGGAGCGTTGCATGCCCGTCGCAGTAGTCGTTGGAACCCAATGGGGTGATGAGGGCAAAGCAAAAGTCATTGATCTACTGGCACGGTCCCATCAGTACGTCGTGCGCTACCAAGGTGGGCATAATGCCGGGCATACCGTCGTCGTTGGTGATCAGCGTTACGCCTTGCAGCTGGTGCCGAGCGGGGTGTTATACGACCATGTCACACCGGTTATTGGCAATGGTGTTGTTGTCGATCTGCCAACATTGTTTGCAGAAATTGACGAACTTGAGCGTCGTGGAATTTCCTGTTCGCGACTCAAGGTGTCGAGTCTTGCGCAGCTCATTTTTCCTTGGCACCAAGCCCATGACCAGATCACCGAAACAGCACGGGGCGATAACAAAATCGGTACGACACTTAAAGGCATCGGACCCGCGTATGCGGATAAGGCACTGCGTGTCGGTATTCGAGTTGGCGAGGTGCGTCATCACGAACGGTTTATTGCCACACTTCGGCAACGGGTCACGTATGAACGGAAACTCCTGGCGACACTTGGGGGGCCAGCGCTAGACGTCGAGTCCATAATCTGTCAGTTCAGCGAACTGGCAACCCGGCTTGTTCCGTACATTGCTGACACGGTCAACATGCTCCACGATGCTCGTGAACAGGGTGCACATATTCTGCTTGAAGGTGCTCAGGCAACTTTTTTGGATCTTGATCATGGCACCTATCCTTATGTCACGTCATCAAATCCAACCTCGGGGGGTGCATGCGTTGGATCAGGGTTAGGTCCACGACATATTGATCGCATTATCGGTATCACCAAGGCCTATACAACTCGAGTTGGTAGCGGTCCGTTTCCCACCGAACTCACAGATGCCACGGGCGACACGATTGTCGAAATTGGTCAGGAATTTGGCACGGTGACGGGACGTCGCCGTCGCCCGGGCTGGTTGGATCTGGTGATGCTGCGTCATGCGGTGCGAATTAATTCGCTCACCGAGGTGGCCCTAACAAAGTTGGATGTATTGGATTCTTTCGACACTATTCGGTTATGTGTCGGCTACTCCGCAAATGGCATACCACTGAGCCGATATCCGGATGACAGTGAATTGCTGAAGACAGTTGTGCCCACGTATGTCGATTTGCCTGGGTGGAAACAACCACTGCGTAACATCAAGACCTTCGATGATCTGCCTGAAGCCGCGCGCAACTTAGTCTTGCGGATCGAAAAAGAGATTGAGGTGCCAGTTCGCATTCTCGGTGTTGGACCGGAGCGTGATGACTGTGTGGTGCGCTCATGATTGAGCGTTATTCGTTGCCGGAGATGGCCGCCATCTTCACCGATGAGTCGCGGTTCGGTCGATACCTAGAAATAGAACTATTGGCAACCGAAGCACAGGTTGCCCTTGGTGTTGTGCCAAAAAGTGACGCGGACGAATGCAGATCCAAGGCCCCTGTTGTGGACTCGGTGTTTTTGGCTGAAGTTGCAGAACGTGAAAAGATCACCGGCCACGACGTGGCGGCCTTTGTCGATGTTGCCCAGCAACGAATAGGTTTGCCGGCGGGTGCTTGGATTCATCACGGGCTCACCAGCACCGATGTCGTGGACACGGCATGGTGCTGGATGTTGCACGACGCAGCCGATCTCATCGTGCGTGCACTTGATGAACTGATTTCAACTACGATCACGCTTGCTCGCGCGCATCGCTCCACAGTGATGATCGGTCGAACTCATGGCATTCATGCAGAACCAACCACGTTTGGTGCCAAGGTTGCGCTGTGGGCGCTTCAACTTGATCGAGACCGTTACCGAATGCAGTCGGCACAACGTGCCATCTCTGTTTGTAAATTGTCGGGCGCAGTCGGAACGTATTCAAATATCGACCCGGCCGTTGAAACTCACGTGGCAAGGGCGTTGGGTCTGAATGCCGTTCCGGCAACACAAGTCATCGCTCGTGATCGCCATGCAGAATATTTGTGGGCATGTGCGTCACTTGGCACCACGATCGAATCGATCGCTGTTGAATTGCGACATTTACAGCGCACCGAAGTGTCTGAGGTTCGCGAGGGATTCAAAGCCGGACAAAAAGGAAGTTCGGCAATGCCGCATAAACGCAACCCGATTTCAGCCGAAACGCTGACTGGTCTGTCCCGAGTCCTCCGAGGGAATCTGCAGACCGGTCTTCAAGATGTCGCCTTATGGCACGAACGCGATATTTCGCATTCATCAGCCGAACGCATCGTGTTGCCCGATTCCTCGCTGCTTGCCTATTACGTGGTTCGCCGACTAACCGGTTTGCTTGGCGAACTTGAGGTCGATGGAGCAAGAATGCATGAGAATCTAGACGCAAGCTTTGGTGTGGTATTTTCGCAACCTGTTCTGCTTGCACTCGTGAATTCCGGAATGTCCAGAGATGAGGCATACCGAATCGTTCAGCAAGACGCCGCCCGCGCATGGACGAATCGAATGCAATTCAGGCGAGTTCTCGAAGACGATGATCGGGTCAAGCTGTCCGGCACTCAACTCGACGTTGCCTTCGACGTTCAGCGCTCGGTTCGCTATGCATCAAGAACACTTGATGCGCTAGACGGCATTGGTTCATGACACTTCCGCCACTAGAACCGAACCGTGAGTCCTTGCGCCGTCATGTGCTTCAGTATTCGTTGAAGACCGGTGACTTTCTCCTGAAATCGGGTCGTAAGAGCTCTTGGTTTTTGGATACCAAACAGACTGCCTGCCGTGCGGAAGGGATTCTTCTTGTCGCCAATGTCGCACTATCGCTGATTCCGGCAGAGACAGACGCAATTGGTGGATTGACAATGGGTTCCGACCCGGTGGCGTTTGGCGTTGCTGCAGTTGCAGCGACACGCGGACGTTATCTGCGAAGTTTCAGTGTGCGTAAAGAAGCCAAGGACCACGGGATCAAAGGTCGAGTGGCGGGCGCGCTACAGCCAGGTGACCGAGTGGTGATTGTCGAAGACACCGTGACTCGCGGCACCTCATTGTTTGAGGCTGTCGATGTCGTCCGTGAATTTGGTGCCGAACCGGTGTTGATCACCGTGATCGTGGATCGTGGTGGCACGTGCGCAGCAATGGCGGCCCGAGCGGGCATACCGTATCTGCCGATGCTTACCGCACCCGACCTTGGATACGATTTTGGATCATGAAAATTATCAATCGCCTCGCCGGTTACCTCGCCTGTTGCATAGTCATAGTTGTACTCGCCGCGTCGTGTGGCCCCATCTCGTCATCCACGACGACGGATTCTGTGAAAACGAGTGTGATTGACCCCGTCGAAATTAGCGTCACGGTCGGGGTTGATTCGGGTCCAGATCGAATCGTGCAGATTCCGTTAGGTGCGTCGGTTCGGGTGACATTAATGAATCCCGACGCCGCGGATCAATATCACCTTCACGGCTATGAAATCGAAAGTGCCTCCGACGTACCAGCGGGAGCAACGGTGATCATTGAGTTTGAAGCAACCAAGTCCGGACCATTTGAAATCGAAAGTCACATCTCCGAACAGGTGCTCGCTATTCTCGAGGTTTCTTAGCGCCGTTCGGACACAAGTTGGCGAAGAAATGCGTCCACAGATTTCGCACTTTCGCTTCGCCATAGGTCGACAGGCATCCTGCTTGATCGTGCCATGTCCCCAAGAGTTGCAATAACTGGAGCAAACATCTTTTGTTGTCGGCGAATGAAGGCGACATTTGATTTCTTGGCTTGAGTTCGCAGTTCTAATTTCAACAACAATTCGGTTCGCACATCGCGCAGGTGCACAACGGGGGTCTCCAACCATTTGCACGCTTCGCGGCGTCCGAAAGATGTGGCATGAACTAGTCGCCGATCCGCGCCCTTGCCAGAGGTAACACCATGGCGGCGAAGGTATTTCAATTCGATGAGATGCTCTATTGATCGATAGGTGAGTGCACGACTCAGCGACCAAATCCGCCCGAGCGGAGTTGTGGGCTGAAGCTGTTGAACAACCGCCCAACCGTGCTCTGCCCCGTTGATAATCAGCGCAAGACAAACATTGTCAGCAAGAGACAACCGGTCCTCGACCATCTCATCAATCTATATCGTCAATGAGGAATGTAGTCAGAAAGTGACTACATTTTG
>CAYHCC010000010.1:0-79379 GCA_964355165.1 uncultured Acidimicrobium sp. | reverse complement strand
TGCGGCTCTCGCCGCTCTACGACCTGTTGTCGACGCTCTTCTACGGAGACGAGCAGTTGGCGATGTATATCGACAACGTTCACAGGACGAATCGTGTTACTGCCGACCGAATCGTCAACGAAGCGGCACGTTGGGGACTGTCGAAGCGACGCGCCACCGAGGTGATCGCCGACATCCTTGAACGTGTCGTTGACGCAGTCGCATTGGCGGCGACAGAGACAATCGACCTCCCAGCGGAAATTCCGGCGCTCGTCAACTCACAACTGGTGCAGGTACGCAGCGAGTTCAACAATGCAATCACTGCTTGAACCGGTGCGCAGACAACTAAAATACGTGGGCACGAGGATGCGTCGCGGTTGCGGACTATTTGCTTGATCTGCGTCCATCAGGTTCCATCCGCGACACGTCCGACCGCTATCGTGGCTCCATGTCACAGTCATGGTCGGATCGGATCGAAATCCGTGGTCTGCTGGTGACCACAGTGGTGGGTGTGTTGCCGCACGAACGGACGATTGCACAACCATTGCGAATCGATCTCGACCTGTTTGTCAACTTGCGGGATGCCGGTCGTACCGATGAATTGACTGACACGGCAAATTACGGAACCGTGGCCGAACGCGTCGCCGACGTAGTGCGTGGAAGCAAGGACATGCTGTTGGAACGGTTGGTTGATCGTGTCGCCGAAATGGTGCTTGCTATCGATCGTGTCGAAGCAGTCGAAGTGACGGTGACAAAGTTGCGACCACCGGTCCCGGAACAACTGGAGAGCACTGCGGTTCACATCCGCCGTCACCGCGGCGACTACGACCATCCGGCCTGAAATGCCCGCGAGTTGCCGACCATGAAGGACGAGCTACTCGATGTAGTTGAACCGACTGGTGCAATTCTTAGACAGGAACGCCGTTCGATTGTCCACCGCGAGGGCCTGTGGCATCAGACGTTTCACTGCCTTGTAGTGCGATCGGGATCGCCCGCTCGGGTGGTGTTGCAGCGGCGCCGTGCGGGGACGACTTCGTTCCCAGGTCGACTTGATGTTTCTGTGACTGGTCATCTCAGTGCCGGCGAAGAACCGTTGGACGGGATTCGCGAGTTACGCGAGGAACTCGGAATTGATGTCGATCCGGCGCGTCTCGTAAGCCTCGGGCGACGGATGCTGGCCGACGATGCGGGCGAGGGTCGCAACCGGGAGATAGCCAACGTCTACCTGCTGATAGATGACACCCCTTTGACTAACTTCAACCTTGATCCAGCCGAAATCGGTGGTCTGGTGGAGTTGACGATCGCCGACTTGCTAGCAATTCTTGAGGATCCGATGCTTTCGGTCCAAGGGCACGCCATCAGCGCATCCGGTACGACCGAGGATGTGACGTGCGGTGTTCGAGATCTCGTACCTGTCTTCGATGGTTATTGGGTTGTGCTGGCGACGATGGCGTTGCAGCATGTCCGCGGACGTCATCCGCTTGGTATTTGAACCGCCCGTTCAGCGACCGAGCAAGGTCAACGCTTTGACACGCAAAGTTGGATTGGTCTTCAGTGTGCCTCGCGCTGCGGACGTGGTTGTCGACGAGCCCGGTTTCATCGTCCCTCGAATCGACATGCACATGTGCTCTGCTTCCATCACGACGAGCACTCCCGTTGCATCAAGGCGATCCATCACTGCGTCTGCGATTTCAACCGTGAGACGCTCCTGGACTTGCAGCCGACGAGAGTAGCCGTCCACCACTCTGGCGAGCTTGGATAAGCCACAGACTCGGCCGTGAGCCCCAGGGACATATGCAATGTGAGCAGTGCCAATGAAGGGCAGAAGGTGATGTTCGCACAATGACGAGAAGGGAATGTCACGAACGATCACCAGATCGTCATGACCGACGTCGAATTGTTGGCTCAGATGATCGGCCGGGTCCTCAAGGTATCCGCGCAAGAGTTCGGCGTAACTATGTGCGACACGAGCAGGCGTCTCACTGAGACCGTCTCGATCGGGGTTCTCACCGACCGCAATCAGGAGGTCGCGCACTGCCACGGCGGCGGCCTGAACATCGACAGACGCATGAGTTTTTGACATTCGTTAGTGCCTCATCCGTCGCCGAGAAATCTGTTCGGACGACCAACCCACCGGCCGTACTTCGTTATTGTAACAGGCGTGATTCTTGGTTTTGCAACTGGTCTACGCCGGGAGAGATTGGCAATGCCAACCGGTGTCTGCGGGTCTGCGGGCATACACGGCGTCTAGATTTTAGTGACTCATAGGACCCTGAACTGCACTTTCTTGGTGGCGGAGGCAGGATTTGAACCTGCGACCTTCGGGTTATGAGTGCACAGCCTGCCGTCCGGTGATCGGTGGATGTGCCATCAGCCGAACCCTCCCACACGCGCCGATTGCGCCAATGCCAGTTGAGCACGGCACACTTCGGGCACGTGTCCTGGTAGTTCCCGACGCCGTCGGCAGCGTCGTAGTCGAAACCGAGCTGCGGCAGGATCGCCTGCAGGTCAGCGATCTGCTGCGCGCTCGCAAACTCGTCACCGCAACGTCGGCAGACAGCAGCCGGGCCTTCGGCGTTGGCCCGCTTGTAGTGCGCGACGCCAAGGTTCCCGGGCCGCTGGAAGATGTGGAACAACTTCCCGAACGGGATGTACCTCAACCCAAGGATCACCGTCAGCGCATGCAACGTGTTCAACGCCGCATAGAAACGCCCCTCGAGCCAGATACTCGACACCGTGAGGAACAACCCGGTGACCGACACCGCGAACAGCCCGGCCAGGGCGAGGAAGTCACCGCTACGTTCGGTGGCCAGGGCTCCCGGGTCACGTAACCGACGGCGCAGGAAGATGAACATACCGGCGAGCACCAGCACCGCCGTGATTTCCAGCGCGTGATAGATCGTCCAGCCGACCACGCTGTCAGCATCGAAGGACATCGCCCCGACCCGCGATACGAACACCTGGTAGCGGTCGCCCTGCTGGCCGACGCTTTCGAAGTGCAACAAACCCATCGTCAACGGAAAGGTCACCAGCCCAGCCAGGATGCACCCCCAGAACACCAGCTGATGCGCCAACCAGCGGGCCCGTGACCGTCGCCGGATGAAGCCCTGTGCCAAAAGCTGCGTGGCGACCAGCGACGGCAGCGCGGCCACGTTGCGGGTCTTGCGCTGACGGAACGCGTCCCAACCTCGCCGGTTCAACATCGCCGTCGACGGGCGCCGCACCCACACGCTGTAGCGGTAGATCACCCCGAACACCATGAAGATGATCCCGAACAAGTAGCCGATCAACGCCGCGTCGAACCACAACAACCCGTCGGATCCGACGAACGTGATCGCCAGCGTCACCGCCACCCCGACCAAACCCCACGCCACGCCACGACGGTCGAGCGCTGCGGTATCGTGTCTGTGCGAGGTCAATGAACCCGACCGTAGTCCCCCCGGCATCGAAGCGAAGCGAGTCGTGAGTGGCCAACCACCAGGACCATCGACTCTGGCGCGACCGACTGCGCACGATGTCGCGTCGCCCGGTCAGCGAGTCGTCAGCACCGCCACTAGGAACGTCGACGACGGGTCGAAGGGGCGCAGATCCCACGACGACAGCCTGAACTCGTCGCGTAGTCTGGCCGAGGCGGCATCAGAGAAGAAGTCGTCGAACTCATAGCCTCGCTCGGCGCCGAACCCGACTGCGAGCCGACCGTCCGGAGCGAGATGTGTGGAGAGCCGGTGCAGGACGGCGCGGCGGGTCGCCGGATCGAGGAACGTCATCACGTTGCCCGCCGAGACGATCACATCGAACCGCTCCGCGATGCCCTCCGCCGCGAGGTCGAGCGCGGCCAGATCTCGTGCCAGCCAGATCGCGCCCGGGTGATCCGCTTCGGCTGCCGCGATCAAGTCCGGGTCGATGTCGACGCCGATCACGTGATGTCCGAGCGCGGCGAGCCGACCGCCGACCCGTCCCGGTCCGCAGCCGGCGTCGAGAATCCGAGCTCCGCGCCGAACCATTGCGTCGACGAACCGCGCTTCACCATCGAGATCCTGACCCTCTGCGGCCATCGTCCGGAATCGTTCGATATACCACCTCGAATGACCGGGGTTCTCCTCGATCATCCGCAACCAGCCGTTGTCGCTCACGCCATGACAGTACCAAGACGGCGTCCGCGCTCTCTCACACTCTCGTGACGCTGAGTATGGCAGTAGCGTACTGTTGCGAGATGAACGATCAATCCGATCGGTCGGCGTGCCCGGAGTGGGATCCGCTCGCGCCCAGCGTCCTCGCAGACCAGCGCAACGCGTACGACGATTTGCACGGCCGCTGTCCCGTCGCACACAGCGATCTGCTCGGGTGGTCGGTGTTGCGCCACGCCGACGTGCTCGACGTTCTCCACGACCACGACACCTACCGGAACCACGTGTCGAAGCACATGTCCGTCCCGAACGGCATGGACCCGCCCGAGCACACGCCGTACCGCCGTTTGATCGAGTCGTACTTCGCCCCCGGGCCGATGGCGCAGTTCGAGCCCGTGTGCGACACGATCGCCGCCGACCTGGTCGCTTCGATCCTGCGAGGCCGGCCGATCGAGGTGATGGACGCGCTCGGTCATGAGTTCGCGGTCCGCGTGCAGTGCGCGTTCATGGGCTGGTCGCACGATCTCCACGAACCGCTGCGCGCATGGGTGCACGAGCAGCACCGCGCCGCCCTCGCTGAGGACCACGACGCGCTCGCGGCGAGCGCCCGCTGGTTCGACGACGTGGTGTACAAGGTGCTCGACGCACAACGGAAGGCCGGCACCGACGCCCCGGACGACCCGATCACCGAGCTGCTTCGCGAGTACGTCGGCGACAGGCCCCTCACCGACACTGAGATCGTCAGCATCGTGCGCAACTGGACCGTCGGCGAGCTCGCCACGATCGCCGCGAGTGTCGGAATCATCGTTGCGTACCTCGCCCACCATCCCGACGTCGAGGCGCGGCTGCGCGTTGACCGGTCGGCCATTCCGGCGGCCATCGACGAGATCCTCCGCATCGACGCACCGCTGATCGCCAACCGGCGCGTCACTGCACGTCCTGTCACCCTCGCCGGCGTGCCGCTGCCCACCGGTGCGAGGGTCACGGTGCTGTGGGCATCGGCGAATCGCGACGACACCGTGTTCGGTGACCCCGACGAGTTCCGGCTCGATCGCGACCCGTCGTCGAATCTCCTGTACGGTGCCGGGATCCACGTGTGCCCCGGCGCCCCGCTCGCACGACTCGAGTTGCGATCGTTCGTCACGGCGTTCCTCGACGGGACCGAACGGCTCCGACCCGTGCGCGACCCGACACCCGTGCGGGCGGCCTATCCGGTCGGTGGCTACCGGTCGGCGTGGGTCGTGCTCGACGACCGTACGTGATCTCCTCTGACTGATCCGTGGATCAGGGGTCACCGCTCGAAGACGGGGTACCCGCCGAATCGGAGACTGGCGCCGGCCAGGACGAACAGGACCGGAGCGGGTGACGATGCGGATGTGCCACGCGAGTGTGGGCAGGGTCGCATCGGAGAGACTCGGGATGACGCGGAACCTGGCGTGGACGGCCAGTCCTACCGTGACGGCCAGCAGCCCCAACTTGACCTGGACGGTAGGTGCGAGCGAGTTGCCGTCGAACCAGTGATCGGGTGAACCGAGGAGGCGCTCCGCGAGCCAGAGACCGGTGACGATCTGCACAGCGAGCGCCCGGAGACCGATCCTCTCGAACCGCTGCTCGAACTCGCTCACGGTCGCAGCCCGGTGTTGGCGGAGCGCCTCCGGCAGGATGCTCACCGCGAGCACCAGATGGCCGCCGGCCCAGACGGTGGCGCCGAGGATGTGCAGACTCAGGACGATGTAGTAGCTCGCCATCTCAAATCGGCCTCCCCATGCCACGGATTGGGCACACCGCGGCCGTCATGCGAGCACGGCAATGGCGGTGACGATGCCGACGGCGATCCCGAAGAACATCTGCTGCAGCCCGATGATCTTGGCCGGTCGAGGTGCCGCACGCACTGCTCCGGCACGAGCCGCGACGGCGACCCATAGTCCCAGCGCCAGCGCGGTCTCGGCGGCGACCGACCCGATGCCGACGGTTCCGGCGAGCTCGGGGAGGAGCCGTCGGCTCCGGCTGCGCATGTCGAACCACAACTTGATCGCCACGAGCGGCGCAGCGGCGAGCAACGGCCACCAGAACCGTGCGACCAGCAGACCGAGCAGGACCGGTTCGAGCGTCAGGCTCCAGCCGCCGTGCTCGGCGGGCATGGCCACCGCTCGCAGCGTGGGCCGCTCACCGGCGGAGACCTAGTCGGGCGCGGCGGCGCTGTGGCGGGGGTCATCGTGCCTCCTGGGGTTCGGTGGGTTCGTCCCAGACGGCTTCGACCGCTCGGTGGGCGAGTTCGATCTCGTCCCACTGTTCGGGGTCGAGGGCGTGAATGATGTGGGGGAACAGGTCGTACTCCTCGTTGTCGATGTGGGTCACGAGCAGCCGGAGCGCCTCTGGAACGTGCGGACCGGTGAGACCGTCGGCCAGCCAACGGTGCAGGTCATCGTGCTCGCGACACAGCGCATCGATCCGATCGGCGAGCGGAGTCGACGACTTGGCGTGGACGAACAGTCCGACCTCTTCTTTGGCGGCGTGCATCTGCAACAGGCGGACGAACTCGTCGAACACCAGTGCTGCGTCGGTGCCGTCGTGCAGGGCCGTGTGCAAGACGTCCCCGAGTTCCAGCAGGCGTACGTGCTCGGCGGCGAGCTCGGCGGTCGGCCAGGACCGGCGACATCCGCAGAAGTCACACATCGTCGCTACCCCTTGTTGTTGCCAGCAGTCGTATGGCGCGGATTGCCACGTCGATGAGCCAGATCGCCAGCGCGGCGGCGAGGGTCGGGCCGTGGCCGACGAGTGCGGCGATTGCGGCGATTGCGGCGGTGTTGCCGGCAGCGAGTGACACCCATGAGCGGGTGATGGCGAACCCAGCCGTGAGGCGTCGGTGCCCGCCGCCGCGCAGGACCGGGCCGAGGTAGGCGAGCGAGGCGACGAGGATCTGCGCGAACCCGCCGATCACGAGGACTTGCAGGATCGCTCGATCGCCGGTCTCGCGGATGGTGACGACCGCCAGTGCGATGGTCATGGCGGCCCACCAGACAACCCCGGCCACCAGCTGCACCACGCGGGGGCCGGCCCACCGCAGGCGGCTGCGTGCGTAGATCGGCAGCATCGTCGCGATCGCGAGCAGTCCCAGCACATAGGTGAGCAGTCCGACGGCGACGACGCCGGGTCGCTCGATGAGGTGACCGGTCGCGGCGACCGCGGTGGCGGCGGCAAGCGCGGCGAACGTGACGCGCATCGCAGCCGGGGTGGCCCGTGGCGACATCTTGCTGCGCACCTGTGTCGCGGCGAAGTAGGGCAGGGTGCCGGCGATGACTAAGCCGATGAGTCCGAACACGTTCAGGACGAGATGGACGTTGCGGAGCTCAACGGCTCTCCCCCCAGCTCGGTCGGCCCCGAGCAGGATCCCGATCGACATCCCGACAGCACCGGCGACGGCGGCTGCCACGTACGCCTCGATCGCTGGTGCGAATCGTGGGGTGACCGCCTGTCGCCGGACCCGGGTCAAGATCCCGGCCAGCCCGAGCATCGCAGCGACCACCGTCACACCGCCGGCGACGAATATCCACGTCCGATCGGTCTCGCGGCCGACGACCAGCGCGACGGTGCCGGCGGCGAGGGCCCATCGCTGCGAGCCGACCACGATCAGCCGAGGTGCGGGCGCAGCCGATCAGGTGACGGCGAGCATCTGGGTGGCGGCGGAGATCGCGCTCAGCAGCCCACCGATAACGAAGAGGTGCAGCGGCAACCACCGGCCGGCGCCGACGCGGGTGATGCCGGCGATGACCGCTGCCACCACGAACACCGCCGCGACCAACAGACCATGGCAGGTCTGGGCGTGAACGGCCACCACTCGACCGGGTCCACCGCGGCCTGTGGTCGGGCCGGCCTGGTTGTCGGTCGGTGCTGCAGGGAGCGGCACGGGTCGGTCGAGCGGAGAGGATGTGGAACAGCCGCCGGAGATCGTCCTCGGTGATGTCGATGAACGAGTCGAGGCTGCGGAGGCGTCCATGATCTCATCGTGTGTCGGCGACGGTCGTGCGCCGTCGAGCCAGGTGGGCGGGGTATCGCCGCCACGTGAACGGCGGATCGGCGTAGCCGCCTCCGATGAGACCGAAGCCGCCGGCGTCGGAGACCGCAGCGGCGAGTCGCCCGCCGGCGGTGTCACCCATCGGTGCCAGCATGACCGGATGCCGGACGCCGAGCAGCGCGGTGAGCGCCGTCGAGATGTTGACCGGGAGAGCGGGTGACGACCTCACTGTCGGCGCTCCGGATTGTCCTGGTCGTCGGCGGCGTAGGTCCAGTCGGGCTGTTTGCGCCAGAAGGAGTCGTCATAGACCGCGCGGCCGGCGGCGAGGTCGATCAGCTTGGGGATCGGGAGGCGCCGCGGGCGCGGGCATCGGCCGAGCTCGATGTGTTCGGCGAACTCGTCCGGGAACGCGCGCATGATGCTGGTCACCATGATCTGTTCTTCGACGGCGAGGTAGCAGCGATTGCCGTCGGTGACGTGACCCAACCAGCCGGTGATCACGTCGAGATCGCCTGAGTCACCGACACCGGTCTCGATCCGTTCGAGGTGTTCGGTGATCGCGCTCGAGCCGAGCTTGCACGGCGGGCACTGACCACAGGACTCGATCGACAAGAACCGTGAGAATCGATACGCGGCATCGACCATGCAGGTCGTGTCGTCGTAGACGATGAACCCCGCCGAACCCATCCCGCTGCCGATCCTCTGGAAACCCTCGTAACTGACTGGCACGTCGAGGTCAGCGGCCGTCACGACAGCGTTCGCCACGCCCGAGAACACTGCCTTGACCGTTCGCCCAGCGGCGACACCGCTGCCGACCGCGTCGATCACGGCCCGCAACGAGGCACCCATCTCGACCTCACCGACATCAGGTGCGACGACATCGCCGACGACCGTGGTGACGATCGTGCCCGGTGATTCGGTGGTGCCCATCGAACGGAACCACTCCGCGCCCCGAACGAGGATGTGGGGGATGTTCGAGAGGGTCTCGACGTTGTTCACGAGCGTCGGATTCGACCCGCCGCCACCACGTGTCGAGCCGGCCGAGTTGTCATGTGACTGCCAGCCGAGCTGCGGTGCCGTCGCGAACAGACCGTGCAAGTACGGAGGAAGCCAGCGCGGCAACGGCTCGTTGCCCTCGATCACCTCGAGCATCGCCTTCTCCTCACCGAACAGGTACTCGTCCGGGCCGGCCACGATGGTGACCTTGCAGTCGCCACAGATCCCAGCCGCCTGAAACTCCTGCACGGCACGGGTGACAGCGTCGATCTCGCGTTCGAAGCTCGCTTTCAGACAGATGAACGCCTCGGTGGCTCCGATCGCGAACGCCGCGATCGCGACACCTTCCACGAGCTGGTACGAATTGGCGCGCAGCAGCGCACGGTCCTTGAACGTGCCGGGCTCACCCTCGGCACCGTTGCACACCAGATACCGCCGACCGCCCGTTTGGGCGGCGACACTGGCCCACTTCTTGCCGGTGGGGAAACCTCCGCCGCCCCGACCGCGCAACCCTGACCGTGCCACCTCATCGATCGTGGCGGCCGGGCCGAGTTCGTGGGCACGCCTGACACCCGACCCGCCGGTGGCGGTCGCGAGGTACGCGGCGAGCGACCCGATCGGTTCTGCCGGCAACAAGAAGGTGGTCATCTGCGGATCCTCTCGTCGGTGCCGCCGACACGCTCGGATGTCGAAGCAGTCACCGCATTCACCTCACCACGATAGCGACACCTATACTTCCATTGTTTTGTAGAACAACGGAGAAGCGTGGTGCGGAATGACCAACCCGTCGAGATGATCGTCTACGGCGATTTCAACTGCCCGTTCAGCGCACTGGCCAGCGCCCGTGCCGGCCACCTCGAACGACTCGGCCGAGCGAGGGTCGACTGGCGGGCCGTCGAGCACGCACCCGACATCCCGCCCACGGGCAACAAGGTGACCGGCGAGCTGGGCACCGAGTTCCGACGCGAACTCGACCAGATCCGCAGTTTGCTCACCGCCGACGAATCCGACCGACTCACCCTCCCAACCGTCCAGTCGAACACGAAACTGGCAACCGCCGCGTACGCGGCCACGCCCGCCGCCGAGCGACCGACCTTGCGGGCTCGTCTCTTCGCCGCCTACTGGAGCAAGGGGGCAGACCTTGCCGACAGTGCGACCTTGGCACGTCTCGGCGCATCCCGGACCGACGAACCCGCTGCTTCGCGATGGCGTGACGAGTGGCTCGCCCTGACCGAGCCGATCGTGCCAGTGATGGTCCTCCCCGATGGCTACGTATCCAGAGGACTCGGCGCGCTCGCCCGACTCGCTCAGTTCGCGACGAGCAGCAACGATGTCACGGAGCCCGCCGCGAACACGCCGCCGGACCGGGCATCGACCGAATCGGCCGAGCTCGGTGGGGAGTCACCGTGCTTCGCCCATCTGCTCGACGAAGACCGCGACTGACAGCGCCGTCGGTCCCTCTTGCCGCCTCCACCGAGTTCTACCCGGTAGAGGTCCCGGTAGAAGACCAACGGACCACCGATCGGCCGGAGAACGCAGAAGGCCCGGAAACTCAACGTTTCTGGGCCTTCCAACTGGTGGCGGGGGCAGGATTTGAACCTGCGACCTTTGGGTTATGAGCCCAACGAGCTACCGGACTGCTCCACCCCGCGTCGTAAGGTTTGTACGGTAGCGAGAGTGCTATACGATTCACAACTTCGACCATCATGGCCATCTTCTCACGTACCCCCAAGGCGTCTGCTGCCGACCTCGATGGACTTCGCCAAGAGCTCGCTCATTTGCGAACTGAACTCACCAAGCGAACCAATGAACTCTCGCTTGTCACTGCAGCGACGAATGGTCTTGATCAGCGCATCAGCGCGATCGATACTCGGCTCACTAACATGACCGCCGAATTGTCACATCAGATGCATGAACTGAGTACTGAAATTGAAGCAATTACCCAGCAAGCAAGTGATCCTGCACCGGTTGACGAACTTGAACAACTTCGCGTCAGCCAAACTCGGATTGCTAACGAACAGGCTCGCTATGAAATTGCGTTTCGACAAGATCTTGCGGTGATTGCTGAGCAACTGCGCAATATCAGATAGAAATTATCAACTAGCTTCCGACAAGTTGAAGCGCTTGTCGAATGAGTTCTCGAGCCTGGTCGAGTTTCTGTTGATAGAGGGCAAAGTTTGGCGGGCTTGCCCCGAGCGCCGCATCGGCCTCGTTGAACAATGTTTCGGCCTGGGCGAGCAATTCAGCGGCCGTCATTGAACCCGTATCAATCGACGCTGGAGGCAATGTAGTTGTTGAACTTGTTGTGACAGATCCGGTACCACCCGGGACGGTCGTTGTCGGGCTTGGCGTAGAGCCATCATCCAGGCGGTCACCAAGGTCGTTGGTGAAACCGGGAAAGAGCTTGGCAATCGCGCTTGTCAAATCGTCGCTAATCACCACGGTCTTGTTATACGAGGCAAGAAACTTACGCACAAACACTTGCTTTTCATTGGCGTCATCAGGGCGCACATACAGCGGACGAACGAACACCAAACCCTTACCGACCGGGACCATCTGCAGATCACCGAACACCACTTTTGATCCGCGTTGATCAAGCAATGTCACTTGCTGCGACACGATTGGATCGCTACCAAATTCGGCGGCAATGGTCGCTGGCCCATCCGGTAGTGGATCAGTCATTTCGTAGATGGTGATTTTGCCGTACGAACGTGGATCACTGGAGACCACCATGAATGAACGTAACTCTTTGCGTGAGTCATCAGAGGAGAAGGGAACAAATGGCCGCAACATTGAGAACACACCGGATGACTCAGTACTGTTTGGGGAGTGAAATATTGTGTAGTAGGGCTCAAAGCGGGTGACATTTGCATCTTGCACGTTGATTTCATCCGGGGTAAGCGCAACATCAGTGCCACTAATCGAACCCGTATTTCCATTTGTTTCGGTTGATGACGACTGGGCCACACTCCACGCCGCATCGCGGTTGAAGAACAACGTTGAATCATCAAAGTGGTAACGCCCGAAGATGTTCGTCTGCACCCGGAAGAGATCCTCTGGGTACCTGAAGTGCGCCACAAGATCGGGAGATGCTTCGCTCACTGGCGTCATAAGTCGGGGAAATGCATGTGCCCAGGTGGCCGCGATCGGATCAGACGAATCGACAAGGTAAAAAGTCAAGCCTCCGGTGTAGGCATCGACAACAACTTTGACACTGTTTCGCACATAATTGAAATCGGTGTTTAGTCCACTTCCAGCCGTAAGTTGTGAAACGTTTGCCTCCTGCGCGTAAGGGTAACGATCGGTGGTGGTGTACGCATCAAGAATCCACACCACGTTGCCGTCGACGACAGCCGGATACGGGTCTGCGTCAAAGAGTAAGAATGGCGCGATTTTCTTGGCTCGCTGTTCCACATCGCGAATCCACATGATTCGCGAATCTTTGGTGATGAGGTTTGATCCAAATAGGTTGTATTCACCAAAATTCACGGCAAATGCCAGCCGACGCAATGTGGACGATAATTTCACACCTCCATTCCCTGTATACGGCGCAGCGGCGAGATCGGGACACGCTTGCTCAATTTGATTCGTTCCGACGATCGAATAGGAGCCGAGATTTTCGCCCACGTACAACTGCGGCCGCTTGATGTCCAAATCCACATACATCGGCCGACCATCGGCAGTCACAATGCTCGCCGGCGCACCTACAAGACCACAACCGTGGGTGTACAGCAAGTGTCGGGATACCCATGTCCGGTTAGGAATTCCGTCCGGATTGAGTTCACGCGCACCCACGAGCACCTGTTGGGTGCGACCGTCAATCGAGTATCGATCGACATCAAGATCTCGAATTGTATAAAACGATTTCAATCCCTCGTCCAGGGCGAATCGATCGCGCATTTCCGTTGGGTCAAGCTGTCGCACATCCCGCAATGGCGCGTCATGCGTTGCCACGTCTTGGGCGCTAATTGTCCCGAATGAAACTGGCACTTGTTCAACGTCGTCGATCCCCATTGCCGACTTTGTGGCGACGATGTTACGGGCGATATACGGGAGTTCTTTGGTGCTCACGTTTGGTTGAACGGAGAATCGCTGAACAATTGCCGGATAGAGAGTTCCAGCCGCGACAGCAACAACCACCCACATCAAGGTGGCAAGAACCGGAAGACGCCAACCCTTCTGACGCACATTCCACAAGAACAACAATGACACTGCAATCGACACCAAAATCATGAGGTTGATTGCCGGCAACTGAGCCTTGACATCCGTGTATGTCGCCCCTTGAACGACACCGCGCGTGGATCGTGTGAGTTCAAAACGCGACAACCAATAACTCACCGCACGAACGAGAGCCAACGCCGCAAACAACACAGAAAGGTGCGCCTTTGCCTGCGGGGTGACATGGCGGACATCGGATTGAATACGAATTCCGCCATTCAGGTAATACGAAACTCCGGTAACCAAAGAAACGAGTACCAGAGAACCGAACAACCAACTCACGGTGAATTCAATGAACGGCAGGCGAAAAACGTAGAAACTGACGTCGTGATTAAATAGCGGGTCACTTACACCAAAAGCCTGAAAGTTTCGAAATAGCAGCCACTCTTGCCATTGACCCATTGCCGGCAGGCCGACCATAAAACCAAGCACAATTGCGACCACCAGACGAACAAGCCACTTGCGTCGACCAACGATTTGTTGATATCCAGAAAGCAGTCGTTGTTCAGGAGAATTGCTGACGACAATTGGCGCCATCCGATCTGCGATCCACAAGTTGAGTGTCAACAGAACAGTGAAAACAATGACGAATGTCGCTCCGAGAAGCGCCTTTGCACTCAGGACTCCCCACAGCACGTCGCTGCGCCCAAGCGAGTTGTGCCACAACACGTTTACGTAAAACGAAGCGACACTGCGTGCCGAGACAAACAGCACGACGATAAGGCCAATGAACAGTGTTACTAACGCCCTACTCCTCTTTGGAGCTCTTATTCGAAATCCGCCTGTCGAAGGGGTGCGTCCACGAGGGGGAAGATCAGAAGGGTTCCGCACGCAGTGGAGGTTAGCCCAGTGACGGTGCCACTAGGCATCGGCAACCAGCGTGTGCTGTCGGATGCAAATTGCCAGTTGGAAATTCCGTTCCAAGTGGGGTTGCACCGGCAAGTGCGTTGTCTTCAGCGTCTGGACAGGCCGGTCCGTTCGGATCAACCATCCAACACACGGGGGTGCCGGAATCAAGAACGAGATACGCGCCGCGACTATACGCGAGACAGGCGAGATCTGGAATATGAGATTCGATGCGCTGCATTTTCCATTCGCGATATGCACTGCGCACCAGACTCGACATCTCATCGCGGTTTCCATCGCTCTGGACAACACACTTCTGAATCCGATCCCGCAGCGGACGAACAATATTGTCATCAATACTCTTGGCGAGAACCTGCATCACGGCTGCGTTGCTAATCTTCTTGCGAAGATCAGATTTCATACTCGACGAAAGCGACTTGGCCCCGCTCATGGCTGCCGACATAATGTCTTCGGTTAGAGATTCAACATACTGCTGAGTCTGAATGGAGGACTCGGGCAGAACTTTCTCCAGAGCAACCACTGCCTTTTTGCCCTCCAGGTAGTTAAGTATCGAGTTTTCCTCGTCCGCTAAAACACGTTTTACCTTACGGGTCATCGTGGCGATGAGCGGATCGAGAACTTCGGTTCGCCGGACAAACAGCGACTCATCAACTTTGGGTACGACCGCCTTTGGTGTCGGACGCTTCCCTGCCGGCTTGTCAGCCTTCGATGGCTTGGACTTAGTGGGGGTCTGATCGGTGGGCCGAGATTTCACAATCTCTAATCTTTTTGGCGGTGCACTCTTCGTAGATGCTCGGGTTTCAGTGGCAACAGTACTCGTACTGTTGGCGCGCAATTTAGCAAACAAATCATCGACGGACTTCTTCTGGGTCTGAGTCGATGAAACTTTCGGCGAGTCACTTTCAACCACCACCTCGGCGATCGGTGCATCTTGGGGAACCTTTTCCCTCTTTGATTTACCGAACAATTGAACGACCTCGGCAATGCGGCCTGTGTCGGCAGATTCGCTGGAAGGATGATCAACCATCGACGACGAACCATGTTGAGTAATCTCAACCGTCGGGGTTACGGGCTCGCTGGTGTCAGCCTCGACAATCTCAACGACCTCCACAATTTCCAGAACTTCGGTGATGGTCTCAATGCTTGATTCAACCTCAACGACTGCAATCGCCGGATCGGATGAATTTGGTAGAGCTTCGGGATCTTTCTCGTAATCGAATGGTGCTGCGGCTGAGTTGGTGGTAGACGAAACTTTGGCGATTTCCTCCGAGATATCATCGAATTCCTTCAACTCCTCGACGACGTCATGAGCAACAGAACTGGCACGTTCGAATACGCTCAGCAAATGATCACGACCGTGAATGATTTGTTCAATTTGTTCTCTGGCGCTTTCCCGTCGCCGTGCCATTTCCGCAAGCACCTTCTCGCGGTACTCGCGTGCTTCGTTGACCATCTCTCGACCTTGCTGTTTGGCAAGTTCGATTTCGGCCTCCACATCAACAGCGACATCACTGCGTCGGCGCGAAGCCTCTATTTCAGCTTCTTCACGCACTCGTGTGGCATCAGAACTTGCCTCGCGTACAAGACGCTCGGCAGATTCGGCTGCCCTCGCCCGCATCTGTTGTGCTGCTTCCCGGGCAACCGTGAGCACCCGGGCAGTTTCGGCACCCAGAAGCGTCGTGACCGTTTCTTCATCGAGTACGCCGGGGGCCGACATTCCCCGGGTTTGTAATGCTCGAAGTTCGCTATCAAGAAAACGCTCGCGCTCCTGTAACCGTGCCAATTCGGCCGACACCATCCGGAGAAAATCTCGAACTTCTTCTTGCTCGTATCCGCGTCGACCGACGGTAAACTGCGCCGCACCAACTGCGGCGGGCGATGAGGGGTCAGGGCGCGAAAAGGAAATCGCCATGCGTCAAGAGTACGCCCACTTTAGAGCTGTATTGTGGCATTCTTCAGACCGCTGCCACCGAGGTCTTCCAAAGCACTCAATGCATCCGACAGGTTTGCCACCGGGATGATGCGCAAACTCGTGCCGGCAACTTGGCGAGCGGCGGCAAGTTCTTCCTCGCTCTGTGATGCCGGGACCAAAAATACCTTGGCACCCGCGGCTTTTACCGCGACCGTCTTTTGCCGCAGGGCACCAATTGCACCAACAGATTCATCGTCCGAAATGGTTCCTGTCGCGGCGATCTGTACACCACCATTGAGGTCTCCAGGTGTTAATTCATCGAGCAGAGACAGGGTGAAGGCAAGGCCAGCCGAGGGACCACCAATGCGGTCGGTGTTGATGCCAACTTCAAACGGCAGTTCAACGGTACGCGTATCGGCGGGAATGATCCCGATAAGTGTTCGCTCCGGATCATCTGGGTCAGCAATGAGTTGTACACGTCTTTCGACTCTCGTCGAAGATTCATGAGCGATAACACTCAGGGTCACAACATCACCCGGTACGTACTGGGCAATAATCCGGATCAAGTCGTCGAGAGTCGCAATTTCATTACCATCCAATGCAGTGATCGTGTCACCCAGATTCAACTGCTTACATGCACTCAACCTTGTTGGTAGGTCGAGACATACCAATTGCTCAATAATAACTTCACCAAATTTCATGGAAACATCAAGACCCAGACGATTAAACGCGACGTACTCTGCGATTTGCTTTGCACTCGTCATTGATTGAAAACCGAGACGGCGCTGCTCAGTCGGATTCGAAGTTCCAAATCGCTGTTCGTAGGTTTGAACTTCAACATCAGAGTCGATCCATCCAACGGCCGCGTCGAGTGCGCTCAATTGACCGCCAAACGCGGTGACAAACAGTATGGGAGTTCTAGCTGGATAGCGAGTGACCTGATTCAACACCTGTGAATTGAACGAAAGTCGATCCGAAACCTGTGATGCGGTTCCGGGGGCCAATTCCCAATACTGCACACGGACAAGCGATGCGACCAACATGGCGGCCATGGCCAGCCATGCCAATGTCAGAAGTGGCAATGCCCACCACAATCGGAGCAAGTGCGACGCGCGTGCATCCTCGTGATCGACGTGTGAAGGCACGGGAGGTGACAGTACGCTTGTTGACACCGTGCTGTTGTCGTCGTTCATGATTCCACTCATTGGTCAATCTGTCACTGGCGTGACGATCAGATCTCTGCTTGTCGTGATCCTCACGCTGGGCGCCATCTTTCTTCTCGGTCGCTCTAAGCCTGCCAGACCAACACGACCTATCGTCGTTCGGGTCGGTACTCACGAGACACCTCTATATAAGACACCAGATCAGCAACGCCGACTTGTCGCCAGCGGGTCACTCGGGGTTGGCGCCATCGTCACCGGTGCCGTCGTTGCCATTGTCGTCTCTGTGGCTATTGCATATGCGGTTACCACGGTGACCGGGCTTCTTCGTTAACGGGGCAGTCGGCTCAATAATTGGGTGACAGTAGCCTTGATACCGCGGCAGTCGATCGCACAATTTCTTCACGGCGGGTACTTGTGACAACAGTAGGTCAACGCGAAATCAACATCGCTGGTCGGCTCGTAGGAGATACCCACACGCCCTTGGTGATTCCCGAGATTGGTATCAATCATGGCGGCGACATCGCTCGAGCAATTCGGATGATTGATGATGTTGCGCTAGCCGGTGGTGAGTGCGTCAAATTTCAAGCCCACGGCGTTGATGACGAAATGATTCCCAACGATGTAGTGCCGGGAAACTCAACACGATCAATTTGGGACATCATCGATGAATGCACTCTGACTCCGGACGAGGAACTGAGATGTAAACAGCACGCAGAGTCTCGTGGCTTGATCTACCTGTCAACTCCGTTTTCTCGCGAGGCTGCAGACCGTTTGGCGAACTTCGGTATTGAGGCCTTCAAAATTGGATCTGGAGAATGTAACAACATTCCGCTTATTCGTCACATCGCGAGATTTCACAAACCGATGATTGTCAGCACCGGGATGAACGATGCTCGATCAATTGCACGAACAGTCGCCGCACTCGAAGACGAAGGTGCCGAATTTGCACTCCTCCACTGCACGAGCATGTATCCGACACCATATGAATCAATTCGGCTTGGCTGCATCACCGAATTGCGTGAGTCATATCCAAACACAGTGATTGGAATCTCGGATCACTCGCTCTCTAACTTGCCAGCGCTCGCCGCCGTTGCACTGGGAGCATCAATTATTGAACGACATTTCACCAGCGACAAGGCATGGATTGGCGAGGACATTGACATTTCTATCGATCCGACCGGTTTAAGGGAGCTGCTAGACGGATCAAAGATCGTCCACGCAGCGAGTGGCGGTTCCAAAATCGTTCTCCCAGGTGAACAACCAACTATCGATTTCGCGTATGCGTCCGTCGTATCAATCTCGCCAATCACAGCTGGCGAAACTTTCACCGACAAGAATATATGGGTAAAACGACCTGGTACGGGTGAGATTCTCGCCTACGAATTCGATCACGTTGTCGGCAAACGTGCGACTCGATCGATCCTTCGTGATGAACAATTACGGTGGTCCGATGTTGACTAAGCGTCACATTGCCTTCATCACCGGGACACGTGCCGATTTTGGAAAACTAAAACCGCTCATTCTCATTTCGAGCCAACACGGCTGCAAAGTTTCGGTCATCGCTACCGGCATGCATATGCAGAAGCGATTCGGCTCAACTGTGAAAGAAGTCAGGCTTCTCCCGGCCGAGATAGAAATTATTGCCTTTGCAAACCAGTCCGACGGGGACACGATGGATCGGGTGGTTTCCAACACCATCTCAGGCCTATCCGACTTTCTTGACAGCCACCGCCCCGACGCACTCGTGGTCCACGGAGATCGTCCGGAAGCACTCGCCGGTGCGATTACGGGCGCACTCCGTAACATACCGGTCGTTCACATCGAAGGCGGAGAGTTGTCTGGAACGATTGATGGAGTGATTCGACATGCGGTCAGCAAACTTTCACATATTCATCTCGTTGCAAATAATGATGCACGCACCCGACTGATCCAACTTGGCGAACAGCCAGACTCAATACATGTGATTGGTTCACCCGATATCGACATTATGAGGTCGCCAACCTTGCCAGATTTGAAAACTGCAAAACAACGCTACGACATTAACTTTGATTCGTACATCATTGCTATTTTTCACCCGGTCACAACTGATCAAATCGCCAGCAAAGCCGCGGCAAAACAATTTGTCGATGCTCTACTCGCTAGTGGACGAAACTTTGTTGTCATACACCCGAACAACGACACCGGATATGAGGACATCATCAATCAATATTCTCGATTTGATCAAGATCCATCACGATTTCGATGCTTTGAATCGCTGAGGTTTGAGTACTTTCTGACGCTTTTACGTAACGCAACAGCAATCGTCGGCAATTCAAGCGCCGGGATTCGTGAGGCGCCATTATATGGAATTCCAACTGTCGACGTTGGCACTCGTCAACGAGGCCGACACGAAGACAGGAACATTCTTTCTGTACCTGCCGAAACATCTGCCATTCTCGATGCCCTCCTACAGGCAGAGATGATGACCCGCACGCCATCACCATCGTCATTCGGTGACGGACAATCGGCGCGACACTTTGCGGAACTGATTGATTCAGATGTGCTCTTTTCGACTCCTGTCGACAAGACTTTCGTCGATCTAAAGGATCTGATGTGACCGGCTGTATTGCAATCATTCCTGCACGTGGCGGTTCTAAAGGAATCCCAAATAAGAACCTTGCAACTGTCTCCGGTCAAACTCTTGTGGCCCGAGCGATCGAAGCAGCGACCAAGTGTCCATCCATCACCCGAATTGTCGTTACTAGCGATGATCAGATGATTCTCAATGAAGCGAAACGCTTCGGCATTGAAACTGTCCGACGGCCCAAGGAAATCGCCGATGATGACTCACCGATCGAATCCGCGATCATCCATGCGCTCGTGGAGTCAGAATCCCTTGCCCCTCTTCCAAAAATTCTTGTCCTTTTGCAGCCCACGTCACCTTTGCGGAATCCTACGCGACTGGAGAATGCGATTCGATATTTCGCTGAATCTGGTGAATACGGAGCAATATTTGGTGTCATTCCGGTAACACACCATCCATCGAAAATGCTGATTCGAATCGGCTCGACTGTCAGACCGTTCACTACTGTTGACGAACTTTCGGCCCCGCGGCAACAACTTCCAGATGTGGTTCGACAGAGCGGCAGTATTTACATTGCAAATGTCGACCGATTTCGCATCGAACAAACTCTTTTTCTGCCGCCAGTAGGTTGGCTTGAAGTTGACGAGTTCGAAGCAATCGATATCGATCAACCCGCAGATCTTGATCGCGCACGGTCAATCGCAACTGAACTCGATCACTAAACTGAGCGAATCTGCTATACATTCATATTCCCATGAGGCTCATTCGGCAGTCAATTCGATTGCTCACCACGTCCTTCAGGTATCGATATTCGTTTCGAATCCCCCGTCGATCGAATCTCGTCATCTACCCAGACGGAAAGTCAGCCGAGGTTCTCCTCAACTACGTCAATAAGCAAGAAACTCAAGTTTTGGCGCCATTCAGCAACACGATAAACGTTCCAGTATTCCTCAGAATGTTTTTGGGAAGGCGATGGTCAAGGTTCTACTATCTGTTGAGTTACTTGAAATTCACGAAACCATCTTTGGTTATCACGACTCTTGATAACGACATTAACTTCTATCGAATTAAGTCGTTCTTTCCGCAAATAACGACCATTGCAATCCAGAATGGAATCCGCGGGAACCTATCAGCCCAACCAAATCGGGGATTCTTTGATTTGCTGAAACTGCACTCACTCAGTCATGACTTGAAGGCTGATTTCATTTGTACCTTCGGAACTGCTATTCAGAATGAATACAAGAAATATATTTCGGCAAACTTCGTCGCAAGCGGCAGTTTGAGAAACAATTTTTTTACAAATGAAACTATTGAAGAACGACCGAATCGGCTCGTCTATGTATCAGGGATTTCTGACTATCCATCCGATCCCGACCGAATATTTCTCTACTTTCAAGACATTGGCATCACATTCAAAGAGTTCTACGAGGCTGAGGGCATTATTTGTGCTCTCCTGGCAGACTATTGCGTCGCTCACAACCTTGAATTCGTCATCTGTGGAAAACGAAGTTCAACCAATATGGAGGAGACCGCCTTTTACAAAGATGCGCTTAAACACTCAATGCCTTATATTTCACCGCGCGATGAGACTTTTGACAGTTACACATTCTTGAGCACAGCTCGATACATCGTCACGCTAGATAGCACTATCGCATACGAATTTCTATGCAGAAACAAGCGGACTGCTTTTTTTAGTGCACGTTTCAATCGACTCGAACCGAAATCACTTCCCGAACTCGCTGGATTTCAGTTTGGATATCCGCAATCAATTCCTAAATCCGGACAATTTTGGTCTTCGGTGCTCTCCATGGATGAAATTGAACGTGTCCTTGAAAATCTCAAAGAGCTGTCAGACAATGAATGGGAGCAAGTCGTCGAGCCATTCAAAACGTCACTGATGATTTATGACCAAGGAAATACTATTTTGAACCACCTGATTGATAGCCAAACCCAAAGTGCTTCAAACGTGGGTCGCAGGTGAACTCTCCTGCTGGCAATTGGAACCTAGTCATTGGCGATGACATCCGAACATGGAAAGTTGAGGTTCCCACGATTTTTCTCGGTCGCTGGTGTACGGACACAATCAGAGACCAGTCATTACTTCCTCACACCTATCAAACCTTCTCTGGTTCAGCGATATCCAACGAAGAAAAGTGCCGCAGATTTGAAGTGGTAAGTAAGACATTTGATTCCGTTTTGCCGGATCTTGTCGACTCACTAAATGACCTACACGAGACGGCTTTCTCGCTGCGTTACTGGAAAACCGCAACAGGACTCTGGTTGTACTACTTCCTCGATGTCGTCTATGCGCGCCTGAAACGACTTGAGTCGGCGTTTTCCGCCACACCGATATCCAGCGCCTCGATTCTGCAGATCGATCATCCAGCTACATGCCCGGCCAATCGGCAACAGTTCATCACGCAACTCCAATCGCAAGAATGGAACAACTCAATTATCGGTTCACTTCTCTACGAACTAGATAGGTGCGAGGTCACCGAGGTTCATGAAATTCAGTCAGCGTCATCGCTCGCGATCGTTGCAGGCGAACCAAGCATCTGGAATCGAGCAGTGCGGACCATTCTTTCAACCATCAACAGTCACGGCCACATAACACTCGCCTCAACCTATCTTTCGAGGTTTAGTGAACTTCAACTGGCACTACTCCTCAAACAACTCCCGACATACTGGTCTGATGACTTGCCCATTTCTGCCGGTTATTCCATTGACAAGCGACGGCAGTTTGCATTGGCGTCACCAACCGCCTCCAGATTTGAAACAATCGCGCGCCGACTGATCCCGCTTCAACTGCCTAGGACCATGGTGGAAGATTACGAAGCCTTGCGTACTTCTTTGGACAACCGGAACCTACCTAAGCAGCCTCGCCTAATTTTCACCTCGAACAAACACGCCTCAAGTGATTCGTTCGCATTGTGGAGTGCCGAGAAGATGGAGAGTGGTACTCGACTTGTGGTCGGACAGCATGGAGGACTATATGGTGAAGGGCTTTTGCCAACCCGACACGAACAGCATGAACTGAACATCTGTGACCGATACATCACATGGGGCTGGACAGATGCAAGGTCACCCAAAATTGAGCCCGGTCCTGCATTCACCAACATTGGAACGAAAGTTCGCCAGCATTCCAATACCCAGAATATTCTTCTCTATGTCACTGATTCAACCTTGCGATTCGGAAAGTACTGTTGGGATTCCACCGAGGAACGCGATGTCTATTTGAGCGACCAGGCCAAAGTGCTGAGTGGCACCAGAAACGACATTCAGAAACAAACAATTATCAGACTCCATCACGATCATGCTCGCGACGACCTGCCACACAATTCCTTTTGGAAATTGCACTTACCAAACATTGCTGTCGACGATGGCACATCGCCGATGAATCATCTTCGTCAAGTTGCACGTCTTGTCATATGCACGTCGCTTGGCACAACACAACTTGAGACGCTCGGCCAAAATATTCCAACGATCATCTTCCTAAATCCCCAAATTTTTCCCCTTCGTTCAGATGCTTGCGAGTTACACAAAGTACTCAAATCAGTCGGTATCTATCATGAAACATCAGAATCGACGTCTGAGCAAATTGATCGAATTTGGGGCGATGTTGATGCCTGGTGGAATGATCAGCGAACCAAAGATGCGCGAGACTTGTACTGCAATTCTCATGCTCTCCGGGTGAGAGCTCCAATTCGAAAGCTTCGAACGATGCTTCGCGATATCGTTTAGCAGACTGAAAATTTCAATGGGAGTGGGCGAAATGAACCGAATAGCGGCACCACATACCGCAACACTCGTTTGGAATTGTGATTCGATTACTCCGCATACGATTGGCACCGTAATCGCTTGGAATGGATACCTAGCAAATTCGGACTCAACGAATACTTTCTCGCTTGCTTCGGAAATTGAGTCTCGAAGCGAAGTCATACGTGAACAAATTCTTGCATTTGTCTACCAAGTTGGAATGAAACGAGTCGGCAATCGAACGGTAATTGAAACGCTAGAGATTCGAGAGTCTTTTAGCTGGTGGTGGATGACATTGTTTGCCCTTCGCCGTTGGCACGTCAACAGCAATCTTTACGAACTGGCCCGTCTTTATGCCTTGCATGGCTTCTTGGTGGAGCATCAAATTGGTGAACTGATCGTCACCAAGTCAACAAGCCAAATGGAACAAGGCCTGATCTCATTATGTGACTCACTCGGAGTCTCCGTTCAATTGCTAGACAGCCAACACCAAGTTTATCGAACCCGCATCCGCCGTATTTGCCTTCCAAAACCGGTTCTGGCACTGGCGACACTGCTCAAAGAAATCATTCGCAGTATTTGCCTCAAATCTCACCCCGCGGCTGCCAAAGAAGGCGGAACTTGTTTTTTTGACTATTTCAATGGGCTTGATCTTGACGAACTGGCGCGGGGTAACCACAAGTCTCGTTTTTGGGGCCCGGTTTCGAGTATCGCTGAGTCAGATGCCGCACCGAACCTGTGGTTCCATGTGTTTTCGCCGACAGCAGAAATTCCAACGGCGTGTAGCGCACAACGTGTGCTGAAATCATCACGATCCGAGATATTGGACAATCACCGAATTCTTGCCCGGCCACCTGGTCTCAGGATTATTGGGCGCGCCTTGAATATCTACCTAACGACACTATGGAAAGGATTCAGAGTTTCGAGAAAGTCGCAACTATTCGTCGATCGCGAGGTCGGGCTAGATGCCAGTGATCTCTTTTGGGACGAATGGATTGATTCGCTGCGAGGCAAATCAGCGATTCATCATGCATTGCTCTTTTGCCAGATTGCGAAAATCGTTCACTCGCTTCCTCAACAGCGGGTGGCCTTTTTCGTCATGGAAAACCAACCGTGGGAAATTGCACTGCAGTATGCGTGGCGAACCTATCAAGGGAGTCCAATGATTGGCGTTCCGCACGCTGCCGCAAAATTTTGGGAACTTCGCCACTTTGTTGATCCCCGGTCTCGAACGACATCAGGGATCCATAAATTCCCTGAACCTGACCGAATCGCCGTCAACAGTTTCAAAATGCGACAGCTGCTGGAATCAAATGGTGTCTGTAGGGATCGCCTCGTTGATGTTGAAGCTGCGGGTTATGCGCATCTCACAAATATTGCAACGTCCGATACAACGTCTGCCATTACCAATGAAGATTTGATCCGGATTCTCGTTTTTGGCGACTTCAATTTTGAACTGACAATGTCACTTTTGAATGCTCTAGACGAGGCCACAAAAATTTCGGAATTGAAGATTGAAAAACTGTTACGTTCGCATCCAATGTGTGAAGTGTCGAACAAACTACTGCATAAATTCAGCCTGAATACCAATAACTGCAAGATCGCCGAACAATTGGCGAATTCTGACGTCGTTGTAGCAACGTCAACGACAAGCGCCGCAGTTGAAGCGTTTTGTCTCGGCATTCCTGTAATCATCTACCTCAGTGCGGATTCGTTTAATTTCAGCCCACTCCGGCAAGAACCAGGGGTGTTCTTCGCTACGAACGCCAAAGAACTAGCTGATTTGTTGATCGAAGCAGCAAAGGTTGGTCGCCAGAACCCCAAGACGTACTTCAATATGGAACCGTCGTTCGCGCAATGGCACCAGCTCCTGGCTCATCCATGACCTGGATCTCAAATTCGGTCTTAGAATTGCATACAGGATTTCAGCGTTACCAAAACAATTGCCAAAAAACTTTACTTCTTGATTCGAGGAAAACGACGTGAAGACAGTCATTCTCTGTGGAGGCTACGGCACGCGCATCCGCGATGTTTCAGACGATATTCCGAAACCAATGATTCCAATTGGTGGTTATCCAATCCTTTGGCACCTCATGAAATATTACGCCACATTTGGTCATAACGAGTTCGTTCTGTGCCTCGGATACAAGGGTCAAGCAATTAAAGACTTTTTTTTGAACTACGAATCACATACGCGGGATTTCACTATCACAATGGGCGCTGACAAGAATATCGATTACCTCACCCGACATGATCGTCTTGATTGGAAGGTGACTCTCGTCGATACAGGTTCCGACGCAATGACAGGTGCACGCATCCGAAAGATTCAGGATTACGTAGGTGGTGAGAGGTTCATGCTCACATACGGCGATGGTCTCAGCAATGTCAATATCGGAAAATTACTTGCGTTTCACGAGTCATGCGGTAAGAAGGTCACGGTCACAGGAGTTCGTCCCCCCGGAAGATTTGGTGAACTCCAGTCAGATGGCAACGGCACTGTCACTGAATTCAACGAAAAACCACAAGCAAGTGGCGGGCGTATCTCGGGCGGATTCTTTGTCTGCGAACCGAGCGTATTTGAGGTCCTTGATACTCGAGATGATCTGGTCTTCGAAGAAGAACCGATATCCACACTCGTCAAGACACGACAACTTGCGATGTACGAACACGACGATTTCTGGCAATGCATGGATACGTACCGAGATTGGCAATTGCTCAATGGACTCGTCACGAATAATATGGCTCCATGGCAAGTCTGGTAGATGCGCTTGCCTCATTTGCGGGCAAACGAGTCCTCATCACCGGCGACACAGGCTTCAAGGGGTCATGGCTCAGTTTGTGGCTTCGGCAGCATGGTGCCCTGGTGCATGGCTACGCTCTCCCCCCAGATGAACCCAACAGTCACTTTTCACTGCTGAACCTGGAGTCTCTAATTCAACACGAAGACGGCGATATCCGCGACAAGGAACACCTTCTCGCGTACTTTGCTCAAGTCCAACCAGAGTGCGTATTTCATCTCGCGGCTCAGGCATTGGTACGACGCTCCTACCGAGAACCAACCGAAACTTTTGACATCAACATCGGTGGATCGGTAAATGTTCTTGAGGCTGTGCGAGTAACACCATCAGTTGATGCACTCGTCTACATCACATCAGATAAGTGTTACTTAAATCGCGAAACAACTGCCGGATACAGGGAGGGTGACGCACTCGGCGGGCATGACCCGTACAGTGCATCCAAGGCGGGAGCGGAGATTGTATTTGCTGCCTACAATGAATCTTTCTTCAAGCAGCGATCACATTTTGGTGCGGCTTCGGTGCGCGCTGGAAACGTCATTGGTGGCGGAGATTGGTCCGAAGATCGAATCATTCCGGACTGTGTTCGGGCACTCCAAAACAAGAAACCAATTATCTTGCGTCACCCTTATGCAACACGACCTTGGCAGCATGTTCTTGAACCGCTCTCGGGATACATCACACTCGGAGCTCGCTTGATCAAAGACCCGGCGGCGGCGGTCGGTTCATGGAACTTTGGACCTCTTGATACCGCAGTCCATTCCGTTGAGCAGGTGGCGCTCGAATGCATCGATGTATGGGGTTCCGGATCCGTATCTGTTCAACAAAGTGATGACCAATTTCATGAAGCGATGTTGCTGCAATTGAATTGCGACAAAGCACGCGACCTTCTGCAGTGGTCACCCCGATGGGAATTCACTCAAACGATAAATGAAACCATCTCTTGGTATCAGGCACGTTGCGAAGGCAAACCAGCCATTGATATAAGTTCCGAACAACTGAAACACTACGAAAGGTCAGCCCATGATTGACGGGGTCACCATCACTCCCTTGAAGCAAATTCTTGATGAGCGCGGAAAGGTCATGCACATGCTTCGGGTCACTGATCCGATTTTCAAATCATTTGGTGAAATCTATTTTTCGTGCGTGTATCCGAATGCAATAAAGGCTTGGCACATCCACACACAAATGACGATCAATTATGCTGTTCCGCACGGCCAGATCAAGCTGGTTCTCTTCGATAATCGCAAAGACAGCACGACTTTCGGCGAGGTTCAGGAAATCTATCTCGGTGAGGACAACTACTGTCTCGTTACCGTTCCACCTCTCCTCTGGAATGGGTTCACGGGGCTCGGTACTCAGATGTCAATTGTTGCGAACTGCGCAACAATCCCGCACGATCCGAATGAAATCGAACGACGCGACCCATTCGATGTCTCAATACCCTATGACTGGACGCTGAAGCACCAATGAGAAACACCGTCCTCCTCACCGGGGGATTCGGAAATCTGGGGGGTCGGCTTTCTGCCTATTTCCATCAGCAGCAGAAATTCAACATTCGACTCGGGTCACGCACGGAACGACATGCACCATCGTGGGCCCCCGACGCGGAAACAACAAGGCTTGATGTTCTCGATAAGGCATCGCTCCGGACATCGCTATCCGACGTCGACATTGTCGTTCACCTCGCAGCCATGAATGACGTTGAATGTGCCAACGATCCGGATCTCGCTCATGCCGTCAATGTGGAGGGGACACGAAATTTACTGGAAGGTGCAGTTGCAGCTGGCGTAAGCAAAATCATCTACCTTTCGACGGTTCACGTCTATGGCGCACCATTGGTCGGCACAATTAGTGAATCAACCATCCCCAATCCGCAACATCCATACGGCACTACCCATTTGGAAGCCGAGAATCTTGTCCGCAAGCTCCACGATTTACACCAGATGACGGGAATCCGGATTCGATGTGCCAATAGTTTTGGTGCGCCAATGGATCCGGCGGTCAATATCTGGCATATTTTGGTCAACGATTTGTGTCGTCAGGCCATCGAATGTGGAACTCTGACTCTCAAATCACACGGTAATCAAGAACGCAACTTTGTGCCGTTGCATGACGTTTGTGCGGCGATATTTCATCTGATCACTATCAGTCCACATCTAGTGGGTGACGGTCTTTTTAATCTTGGTCACAAAAATTCGGCTTCGGTTTGGGATATGGCGCAGCGAATTGCCAAACGATGCGAGGAAGTTCTTGGATTTACCCCGCCAATAATTCGTCCGCCTCTCGATTCGAATAGTAAGCCACAATCACTAGATTTCAGAAGTGACAAACTTTGGGCAACTGGGTTTGTTCCCGGCGGTGATCTTGACTCCGAAATTGACAAACTACTCAATTTTTGTGCCCAAGAATTTCTACGGAGATCATGAATACCGAACTCGAATCAAATACTCCACTGGTTTCCATCGTCGTTCCGACGTTTAATCATGCCTCATTCTTAAAGGATGCGATCAACTCAATTCGGGCACAGACCTATTCGCATTGGCAAGCGATCATTATCAATAATTTTTCCACTGACGACACCATCGACATCGTTGCCGGATTCCACGACGACCGCATTCGTCTCATCAATTTCCACAACGAGGGAATTATTGCGGCGTCACGAAATCAGGGAATTCATCATGCCACCGGCGAATTTGTTGCATTTTTGGATTCAGATGATGTGTGGTACCCGGGAAAACTTGCGGCCTGCGTCTCAGAACTTCTGGAAGGTAACGATCTCGTCTGTCACGGTGAGTTATGGGTAGGAGATTCAACAGGTCCAAGAGAAATGCAATATGGTCCACAATCGCGCGCAACCTATCGCCAGTTGCTGTATCGGGGAAACTGTATTTCGACATCGGCAACAGTGGTCCGACGATCAATACTTGTAGCACTTGATGGATTTAGTGAGCGCCCCGATTTTGTGACTGCTGAGGATTACGATCTGTGGCTCCGAATCGCCAATCTGACCCAACAGATCGAATTTATTCCACAGATGCTCGGTGAATTCCGTCGTCATGGTGGCAACGCCAGCAATGCCGTACTCCGCAACATGTCGGCCGAACTGTCGGTAATTGGTGACCATTTCTCACGTCAAGACAAATCAATTCTGAATCGACTGCGACGAAGGCAGCGATGTGGACGCGCCTACTACGGCGCCGGTAGGAGTTTGGACTCCAGTGGCGACAGCCAGCAGGCACTTCGGCTTTTTGTACAGTCATTTGCTACATCGCCGTTTATTGTCCGTCTCTATCCCGCAATTCTTCTGGCTCTCATTCATTTCGGAACTTCCCGATCATCACACTGAATCATGGCCACCACTCGTTATTTTGCCCTGGCGCGCCATGCGCTAGTGGAAGCGTTCCGTGCCATCAACATTCAGCCTGGCGAAGCCGTTGCAATTCCCGCACTCATCTGTCGCGATCTTCTTGCATCTCTCAGCACAGTTGGAGCACGACCAGTTTTTTATCACGTTGACGAGCAGTTCCGACCAATGGCGATCCCAGACGACAATGGAATTCGAGCCGTTGTTGTCGTGAATTACTTTGGCTTCGCTCAGGACTTGGCTCCGTTCATCCAATTTTGCTCGTCGAGAAACGCCATCCTGATCGAAGACAACGCCCACGGCTACTTAAGCGCCGACGAAACAGGGCAACAACTTGGAACGCGAAGCGCATTTGCAATAACAAGTATTCGCAAAACAATTCGTATCCCAGATGGCGGGTTGCTTTCGATCAATGATGATCGGTTTATCGAACGGATACACGACCAGCTTCCTGTTACAACCTATCCCATCTATGCATTTCGAATTCGTAGGTTTTCAGCCATTGTCGAACGTCGATTCCACATTCCAATCCTTCGCACCTTGCGTGCCATCTCACGAGTCGCTCGAGCGCAAATGACCGGCTCGCCACTACCTATGTCTTCTGTGGCAAGTGAGACAGAGTCGCTTCAACTCAAAGGACCGCACAAATTAAGTCTTCGAATACTTGAGCGACTTGATCGAAATACCGAAATACAGCGTCGGCAAAGGCTCTATACACAAGTGCATCAGTCACTTCTTGGACTGTCACTGGCTCCCGCGCACCCAGAACTTCCTCGCGGAACCGTCCCTTATGGGTACGCGTTTGTTAGCGATGTGCCGACGATGCGAAAAGCGCAGCGACGCGTCGCCCGGTACGGTGTTGAAATCATCAGGTGGCCGGATCTTCCCGATGAAATTGCGCATTCGGCTCCGTTCCACTATACGAATCTGTGGTTGGTGAATTTTCTATGACAATGACCTCCGGATGGAGCGAATGGACGAAACCCGTCAACGAGTGGGAAACGGCTCTTTTACGTTTTGACGATGCAAATATTTATCAGAGTTGGCGCTGGGGACTTCACCGATCCGAATTTGGATGGAAGGTGACTCGCCTTGCTCATTACTCAAACGATATCGTCACCTCATTGGCGCAGATTCTGCATCGAAATGTCACCCCACTGGCCACATTGTGTTGGATTCCAGGTGGCCCCGTAGGTGATCTCGAAGTGTGCAACACTGCGCTGATTTCATACATCAGGAAACTCCTCCCCGCTCCAGTGCTGTACATACACATAAGCGCAACGACAGAAAACCGCGAAGAACTTGCGTCGTCATTGCAAAAACATGGTTGGAGAAAACCACGCTCAATGCTGAACAGTGACAAGACACTGATCTATAACATTTATCCGGATGCCACACAACGACGTGAAAACCTTTCAAGAAACTGGTCCCGCAACTTATCTCGAGGAGAGCAACGTGATCTGATAGTAAGTGAATGGACGAATCCAACGGCGCAACAGATAGCGTCGCTTACAAATGAAATGAATCAGTACAAGCATCTTCAAACAAGACAGCAAGATCTTTATCAAACAACAGATTCACTTCTACAACATTTTCGAAATGACATTGTGATGGTCAAGTGCACCAATAAAGACGGGGAGCTTTTGGCGCTACGTGGTGCAATAAAACTCGGTCACAAAGCGTTCGATATGTTCGCTGCCGCCACTCCTGCAGGACGTAAGGAATACGCCTCAAATCTTTGTTTCTGGAAACTTATCGAACTGTGTGAACGCGATGGAATCACTCGATACGACCTCAGTGGTGTTGATCCTCAAGGAAATCCTGGCGTCTACAATTTTAAAAAAGGCATTGGGGCTACTGACTTCACGTACTTAGGGGAATGGTCGTACAGCCGTCCCCGTGTCGTCCGCGCCGTCATAAGTAGAATGATCGCCCGAAGGATGCGACCCAAGTAATTCGGTGGAATTTGCCTGCCCGCCTGACTCAGGAGAAACAATGCAAAGTTGGAAGCGGGCCATTGGAAGTGGTCTCAGTGCAATCTACGGGGTGAAACATGGATTCTCCGGGAATCCACAAGGGCTGCGAATTCTTATGTATCACTCAATCGGATCGCGAATGTCCGACGACACAGGTGGTCTCTATAGCGTCTCTCAGCAGCGCTTCAAAACTCATCTTGACTACGTGAAGACTCATCAATCCGACCCGAATTCGCTTATCTGTTCGTTCGCCGCTCCAGCAAGCACCGGAATCTCATTCACCTTTGACGACGGATATCGCGACAACCTTGAAGTTGTGGCTCCTCTGATGCTTGAACACGGATTTGCGTTCCATGTGTTTGTCAATCCCAGTTTTATCATGTCAAGGAAGCATCAGTATCTGACCGTTCAATCACTGCGCGAATTGGCCGATCTCCCTGGCGTAGGCATCGGTGCACATGGATACAACCACCGAGACCTGACCGAGTGCACACGCTCAGAACTTGAATACGAACTTGTCGCAAGCAAGAAGTGGATTGAGGATGCAATCGGAAAAGAGGTAACGACGATGGCCTATCCACATGGAGCGGTGAACGATGTAGTCCGCGATGCGACAGCGAGTGCCGGATACGCGATGGCTGCGTCGAGCAAATTCGGAATCGTCACACCCGCAAGTGATCATCTTGCTCTCGAACGTACTGACATTTGGTCCACCGACACTGTTCGAACACTGCGATCCAAATTACATGGTAATTGGGACTGGATGAGGAAGCGGACATGAGCGAAACCGTTGCTTCGGTATCAGTTGTGATTCCAATGTTCAATTCTGCGGCAACGATTGAACGCGCGCTTGACTCCGTAGCCTCTCAATCATTACTTCCACAGGAATTGATCGTGATTGATGACGGCAGCGATGACACAAGCGCGAACATTGTTGAACAGTGGAGCAAATCCAGGATCGCAGTCAAACTGATAACACATTCTCAAAATCTTGGACCTTCAGCCAGCCGAAATACAGGATGGGATCATGCAACCCAGAAATTCGTGGCGTTTTTGGACGCGGACGATGCCTGGCATCCAGAAAAACTTAGAATCCAAACCCAGTTAATGCAACGCGACCCAACGATTGTACTAATCGGTCACGAATATGACATCGGCAGAGATACGAAATGGGATGATCTTTCCACCAATGATTTCAAATTGTCCACATTTTCCCTCGGTGAATTCCTGATCAGAAATCGGCTGTCTACTCCCACGGTAATGATTCGACGGGAGTTGCCAAATCGTTTCGCCTCAGATCAGCGATACTCCGAGGATTACCGCTTATGGATGGAAATCGTGTCCGAGCATGGATCGGCAAGCTTCATCAATCTTCCACTGACGCGATTATTCAAATCGACCTACGGCAATTCCGGACTCAGTAGTGATCTGCGCTCAATGTACCGGGGTGAACTCCACACCTATTCCTGCCTAAGCAGGAAAGGTCTCATTAATCGACCAATTATGATCATGTGCATGACGTGGTCGACAATCAAATATTGTCGTCGTCGCCTGCAATTATTGACAGCGAACAACTAGCACCATGGCCGTCTATGTTGCTCAAGCAATCGTGCTTGGATTTCTGCTCTGGTGCGTCGCATTATCGAGCCACCGAACTGACCTATTCGTCGGCGCATATGTGTGCGTGTGGACGGTTGGCGTTATTTTCCTCTATTGGAAATTTGGAACTGCACAGGACGTTTTCTACTCCAACGATCAGAAACTTCAAGTCCGAATGGTTCAGTGGATCACCGAAAACGGAATCGAGTATTCTCTAAATGGAGTCATTGGAAACCGATACATAGTCACGATTCCTGCATATCTACTTACACGGTGCGGAATCGATTCGCTACTGGCGCTGAAATTCATGCAGGCGATCTTCTTTGTTCTTACCTATCGACTTGTACTCAACCATTTTCAAAGCAAGAATCTACGATTCAAATTGTGGTACCTAGTGCTGTTTTCTGGACCAATTTTCATCTTTATGTCGCTGTTGGGACTTCGAGATCTCGCACTTGCATATTTTAGTCTGTATACATTTATCGGTCCGAACTTGGGAATTAGCGCCATTAGCTGGCTTGGTGTGTTTCTACTCCGGCCACATCTTGCAATCGCGTTGACATTCGGAAAACTGATCGGAATTGCTTATCGTCACACGCGGTCGAATCTTCATCTAATAATACTTCCCAGTGTTGTTGTGTTTTCGTTTGTAAGTGGTACGTACAGCTATGTCGTTGGATCTCATTTCCAGTCAGGAACGGGTCTTGATTTCGCGTCAGTTAGCCATCTCTTCACTCAACAAAAATTCACGCAATTCTTTGCCAACTTTGGGGGTTTGCAGTTCCTTCTTCTTGGTTCTGGTGTTGTAAACTTTTCTATTCTTAATCTGTTTTTGCTCCGACTGATTTTTGTCGATACCTTTCTCATTCCTTCTCTTTTTGTTTGGATCGTCATTACGAGTTCGAACTTACGGATGCGCTCGGTGAGTATTTATAGTGGTTTTGCATTCTTCTTGGGACTGGTATTGCAAACTGATTTCAATTCGTCTCGACAGAACATCCCATTTCTGGTCCTTATGGGTGTAACCATTGCAGAGCATCTTGCCCTCCCAAAACAGAGCGACAGAAGCAACGAACATGAGAAAATCACAGACACATCGCCTGATTCCGGCCGATCACTCTCCCGCACGTGATCCCTACCGATGAAACTGCTCTATGTCATAACCGAAGATTGGTTTTTTACTTCACATTTTCTTGAACGAGCAGTCGCCGCCAAGGCATCCGGATACGACGTGGCGGTCGCAACTCGCCAACGGGGGGATGCGAGTCGGATTGAATCTCATGGAATCAAGGTCATACCCATAGAGTTTTCGCGACACGGACTCAATCCAATTCGGGAATATTCCACAGTACGACAACTTCGCCGGGCGATAAGAGCCTTTGACCCAGACATTATTCACAACATTGCACTTAAACCTGTAGCACTCGGAACACTTGCCGCACGAATGTGTCGAGTTCGGAATATCGTCAATGCCCCGGTCGGAATGGGATACATCTTCTCGTCTCAGGATCGCAAGGCGAAAATTCTTCGACCATTTCTTCGACAAATTTTTCGCGTATTGCTCAACCCGCGTGGAAGTCGCGTCATCATCGAGAATCACGACGATTTCGAATCGCTTGTTTCGTCGCATTTTGTGCGAAGAAGCGATCTCGTACTGATCAAAGGCGCTGGCGTTGATACGGACGTATTCGTACCCACCCCAGAGACTTCCGGGCCAATCGTCATTTCACTCATCGCTCGAATGCTCAGAGACAAGGGTGTAGTTGAGTTTGTTGATGCTGCTCGACGTATTGTCAAAACCAGCAGGGACGCTCGATTTCAATTGATCGGCGACATTGATTCCGGAAATCCAACGACCCTTAGACGAGCGCAACTCGAACAATGGGATCGAGAAGGGATCGTCAACTGGAGAGGCCATGTGAATGACATTCCGGCCGTTATCTCAGGTAGCCATATCATTTGCCTACCTTCATACCGTGAGGGTTTACCCAAATCGCTGATCGAAGCCTTGGCGGCCGGTCGCCCCGTCGTGACGACCAATGTACCGGGGTGTCGAGAAGTCGTCACTCATGAGCTCAATGGACTGCTTGTTGAACCGCGTGATTCTGGAGCACTCGCCGATGCACTTCAGAGACTTATCGCCGACAAGGAATTGCGAATTAAGTTTGGTGCCGCTGGACGAATTTTGGCCGAGCAGGAATTTTCTGCCACCCACATCAACCGCCAAACGCTTGATGTTTACGAAAGTTTTGCGAAACGATGAATATCGTCGTTACTGGTGCAACTGGGTTCATCGGCGGTCACCTCTGTGCTGCGCTTTCCGACACGCAACATGTCGTGACGATGGTTTCTCGATCCGCTCAGATGGAAGCCGACCAACACTCACGAACTTCTATTCAGATCGATCTCGAACAGCATGTTGACTATGACACGCTTCTTAAGGATTGTGAGGTTGTCATCCATTTGGCCGGACGTGTTCACATCCTAAATGACCCGGCCCGCGATTCTGAATCTACCTATATCTCTGCCAACACAACTGCGACTCTTAGTCTCGCCCGTGCGGCGGCTGCTCGTGGTGTAAAGCGCTTCATTTTTTTGAGTTCAATTAAGGTAAATGGTGAGTCAACAACTCTTGACAAACCGTTCACACCAGAGTCGATCCCACGTCCGTCAGATGCCTATGGTCAATCAAAACTGGATGCCGAATTGGGGTTACTTCAGATTGCCGAATCGTCTACTCTCGAAGTTGTCATTATTCGACCACCATTGGTCTACGGACCCGGAGTTAGAGCGAATTTTCTACAACTTATGCGGCTTGTGCACAAGCAGGTTCCGTTGCCATTCGGATCAGTGAAAAACAAGCGCAGTTTTGTGGGAATCGACAACCTTGTCAGTCTGATTGTGACATGTCTTGATCATCCGGCAGCACCAAATCAGATCTTCTTTGTCTCGGACAATTCCGACGTGTCGACTCCTGACCTGATTCGACATATTGCACATGCCCAAGAGCGTCAAGCCCGGCTCTTTCCGTTTCCGCCGGCATTGCTACACCTAGTGGCAAAGTTGGTACATCGTGAACATCTCTACGTCCGTATCTGTGGCACTCTGCAGGTGGATATCTCGACGACAATGAAGGTTCTCGGATGGAAACCAGTTGCAACGGCTGATTCGATGCTGGCGAAGACAGTGAAATATGCGGGATTGAACTCGCGTGAATGAAAGTCTGATCTTTCTTGCAGCAGTCGTGTGCGCATTCGCCATGACACTGACCATCCAACGCAATGGATCTCGCATCAGCCGACTTGACATCCCCAATGAACGGAGTTCGCATCTAATCCCGACACCCCGTGGAGGTGGTATCTCGATCGTCCTCGTCGTCCTCACGACATTCGTTGGGCTGTGGCTCACAAACACGATGGCGCCGCGCGAGACCTTGTCAATTGGCACAGGTTCACTTATCGTCGCGGTAATTGGGCATCTCGACGATCGGGGGCGACTCACTTCGGCGAGGTGGCGTCTACTCGGACATCTCATCGCGGCGATCATCATCATCATCGGCCTACATGGACTACCGACGCTCCCGGTATTCGGTAAGTCAATCGACATAGGAGTGACTGGATCAATTCTCGGCGTGCTGTACCTGGTGTGGCTACTCAATCTATTCAATTTTATGGACGGTATTGATGCCATCACCGGAGTAGAAACGCTCACCACCGCAGCGTGCGGCGCATTTCTGATGTGGGACATTGCACCGCAATCGCAGTTATGGTTCGCACCACTTGCTCTGGCCGGAGCAACGCTTGGTTTTCTCATACTTAACTGGCCACCGGCAAAGATTTTTATTGGTGATGTCGGTAGTGGATTTATCGGCATTGTGTTTGGGGCACTTTCCATTCAGGCCGCCCACACTTCGTCACAACTGGGTTGGTCGTGGGTAATCCTGATGGGTGTGTTCATCGTTGACGCAACCGTCACACTTATCCGACGCGCGCTCCGTCATGAACATCTCTATGTTGCTCATCGAAGCCATGCTTATCAATATTTAGCCATTCGTGTTGGTCGGCATGCACCTATATCGATTGGCATCGGTCTGATCAACATTTTCTGGCTGTTTCCGATTGCTCTATTAGTTGCTCATGAAACAATCGATGGATTTAGCGGAGTCCTTATTGCCTATGTGCCACTCGTGATTGCCTCGATAGTGCTCGGAACCGGAACGCGAGTTCCAAAGAACCACGAGTGAACCTCGAATCGATTACTGCCGAGATAGCCGAACGAGCGGAATTTGACGCACGGTTTTGGTTTGATACACCGCGTAATCCGGCCAAATTTTGACCATTGATTGCCACGCGCTGTCATAATCTGCACCTTGGGGAATCGTTGCTGCAGTGGCCTGAAACACCTCGGCTGCAACCTGCAAGGTCACTTCTGGGTTTGCCTCAATATTTGTGTACCACAGTGGGTGCGTGGGATACCCACCTTTAGACGCAACAATGACATAGTCATCCTCGAATCGACCATAAATAAGTGCCGTTCGGTGTTTCGCCCCTGATTTTCTTCCCGTCACTGTGAGTAGCAAGCAGGGAACCCCGCGCCAGATATGGCCGTCTTCACCATTTGTTGCGACATAGCGTTTAATGTGATCGGCAACCCAATCACTCGGACTATCAATAATCTCATTGTTCGACGGCATGCCGCGATACTACTGTCGAGAAATGATTGTCGCTCTTCGTCAGCCCCAGGACGACGACATCGACTGGATCACCGAGGCGTGTCAAGACGCCGAGATCCAGCGTTGGACAACCGTCCCACGCCCATACGTGCGGCGCAACGCCGAAGAGTTCGTTGCATATTCCAAATCGCAGCCATCAGTATTTGCCATCATTGAACCAGCAACAAACCTCGGTATGGGGATGATCGGCATTCATGGCATCGACCAGATGACTGGCGAGGCCAATGCTGGATACTGGATTGCACCGTGGGCTCGACGCCGCGGCGTTGCAACGCAAGCACTTCGTCAACTCGTGGAACATGCCAAGACAATTGAATCCCCGCAAACCCTCATCCTAAAAATCTCCCACGCAAACTTTGCGTCTCGAGGTACTGCTGCCAAGTGTGGATTTGTGGTGGTGAGAACTGAAAATCAGACGTGTCATGACGGCGACACCGCGACTGATGCGCTCATCTACTCGCTAACGCTATAAAGGTTCTGCGGCGGTGCCTGGAGCAGTGTGCGGCAGAGTTCATTCAATTTCGGGGATGTTGCTCCCCCACTCCAGATGTCGCGAGCAATTGCTCGCTGGTGGCTGCTCCACTCTGCTCGCACTGCGGCGAGATCACCTTTCAGTGCATGGGCGCGCATCCGCAACGCAAGTAGCTCCTCATGACCAGATAGCACCTTTAGTCCCCGGCCCGTGGCCCAAAACACACCTTCAGTGTCGCCACGTTCCAGGTACAACTCGGAGGCCATGACGGCAGAAGTCATCACCGACAAAGTCAACTGGGTGGTGATCCCCTCGGCGTCAGGCCACAAATAGTTCGTTCCCGAAAACGGAAGATCACGAACATATTCAAGGGCATCTCGAAGTTCCACAAGTGCGGTATCAGGATCAGCGCAAGAGGCGCGGTGAATGCTTGCGTCAAGCAATTCACCATCGGTCGTTACCGACATGTGCAGTGGTAAAACATCTGTCAATGTTCGCGCTAACCAATCTTCGCTTTCCGCCACCGGTACCACTTTTCCGAGACTGCGGCGAACATCAGATACGACATTGGTAAAAGTTGCATCTTGCACATTAACGTCCCACAGCGCGGTCCTTGCCGCACTTCGAGATGGCCTTGATCGGTGTGTCGTCAGCCATGCCAATAGTTCGACTGACTTCGATTTCTCAAACCGAATTGGCAGACCATCTCGTGTCATCACCTCAATTGGCCCGAGTATGCGAACTATAATCTTCCATTCAGGTGGTGTCGCGAAATGCTCAACGGATACTGGAATAGTTGTTGGACGCGAGACCTCATCCACAAGTTTCGAGACTGCCGCACCCTCTGCCAGAGTGATTCCGTAGAGAGATATCAACTGTTGTATCGGCCGAATATTCCAACCATGTTGAGTGTGGACTAGACCAACATCCATAGTCAAACTATTTGATGCAGTTACTACGCCATAACCCATGCCTCGTAATTGATTTACGGTATCCATGGAAAGTGGATCTGCTGAACAGACGATTGTTGAATGCGATGACTCGACACAGAGATCGTTTGCAGTTAGATAGTCGATTGAATCCACGGTCGATAAATGATGGGCGTTAATGATCTCAGCGTCAGTAAATCCACAAACGATCACGTTTGTATCCGAACCTAGGGTCCCAAGAATGATTGAGTGTGTGAGATACGCGAGAACACTACGTGCACGACCATCGTCATCTACGTTGACCGAAATGGCCTCGCCACTCGAAAGAGTTAACAAAATTAGCTCACCTTGCGCAAGGCCAAGTGGTACGCAACATAGTGGAAACGAATCCTGTGCCGTTTCTGCACGTTGAAGAACGGGGCGTGGTATTGAGTTCGGTCGCCACGATGCAAGAATTGGCGACCGTCCACTCTCCATCAGAGCATTCATCACTGTGCGAATGTCATCGTAATTTGCAGTCACCGCGGCAAGTTGTAACTCCGTCAACATTGATTGAGATCGATGTGAAAGAGACTGAATCTGTGAGTGCGGAACCGAATCTCGAAGGACTTTTTGGCGGCGTTGCTGAACAAGTTGGAGGATTCCGGTCACGAGTACAGTCGATGCTGATAGTGCCAGTGGTGTCGGAGATGGCAATTCCAATGGATCAACCTCAACCTTTGGCGTCGCGTGATTGAAACCATCGAGCATGACGTCTACCGAAGTGGAATTATTCGTTGACGCAGACGCGTGACTTGCGAGCAGTAGCGACCACGCCGCCGTCGCACATACCGTGGTCCAACGCCTAAAGCCAAAAGAGGTTTTCGGAGCGATGTTATAGAATCTGAACCGCCACAGGTCATATGTAAACGCGATCAGACCGTACGACCAAATCAGCCACAACAAAGCACTCGCAAGATACACGAGGGATTTCTCCCAATTTCCACTGAGCAGATTGGAACCTGTTCCAGTCAGGCTTGCTTGAGGTGTGAATCGCCCGAGAATCAGTGTTGTTGGAATCCCAAGGGCAAAGAGCGCCCAGGATGACACGACGCAGACCCGCTTCATGACCCATCCGACGGAGTTGCACTACGTTGCGCCGACAATGTCTTGCTGGTCACCCCGAAGAGACTCAGCAAGGTCATCCGAATGTTCTGCGAAACATTGACGGTGACAATGTTGTTCTGAATCTGAACATCACCATCAACACCATGTGCAGCCAGATATTCCTCAGCCGCGTCTACCGCTTGGGGCTCATCAATCTCAAGGAATCCACTACGCAATGCGGTGACTTCTTGAGCCCCGGTTCGTGCCGCGTTTTCGGCATGATCTCCTAGTTCAATCTTGGCCGCAACGAGCCGACCTCCGTCAACTGCTAGTCCAGCGCACGCCACAAATGTCATGGCTAACACCACGACGAGCGCCGTTATCGAACCTTCGTCACCGATTCGCGTTCGCACAGACATCACTAATCCACTCGCCAACGATCGATCACTTCGGTGGATTCTGCACCGACGTGCCGTTCACCCAGTCCGAGCAGATCAAGACCATCACGGCTGACTACACAATCCACGGAAACGGTGACACTACGAGAACGTTCGGATTCATTCACTGTCACTTCAACGGATGAATTTGTACACCCCACTCCATTGTTTGAAAGATCGTCGCGGGCAACTCGCTCGGCCACCGCCTGCATTGAACGTGGATGCACCATCGAGGCGGCTCGCGCCGCCTGATCGGCTGCGTGGTGCACTTCAATCCGTGATTCACCACTTCTTCCAGCGATGACTACGAACAGCATAAGAGTCACTAACACAGGCGTGAGCAATACGAGTTCGACTGTCGCGTTACCACGTTCGGTTTTCATCGTTCGTTTTCAGGAATAAAACGTTCCCGAGGCTCAACCACGGTTCGCGAAACGCTGAGACGAAAAAATGGTGCTACCTGGGGCACACGAAGTTTTACGGTGACCACAACTTTGTTGTTACCAATTGTTGCCCGCGGCTCTTCGACAAATTGTGCTGATAATTCGGCGGCGGATCGCACGGCAGCATCAAGGGCAGCGATGATGCCACCATTCATTGCCGCACCGGCGGTGGCGCCTCGTGCAGCACTCGCAGATGCAACGTGTGCCGTGTGCATATAGATTGCGCCTTGAACGGCCATGAGAAGGAGAGACAACACAATCGGAACAGCGAGCACGACTTGGGTCGTGGTTTCACCAGATTCTTGGTCGTCATTCGCCGCCCGTTTGCGGCCAATACTCATTCCCATGGCGTATCAATGAAACTCTCAGCCGAGGTCGAGTGAATTGGCTTTGTCACGAACTCGTGAAGTGATGGTTGCCCCAACCACAATCGCAAGTGCAATGAGTGCCGCGGCCATGACCACCGTGGTCGCACTTACTTCGCCACGATCAACGTCGTGCTCTGCTGATGCAGTAAATCGAATCCAGTAGTACTGCCATGTTTGTCGCAGTGATGTCATATCAATTTCCTCCCTTGATAGTGGATATATTTTTTGTAGCAGTTATGTGTGCCGAGTAACAGTCCTGGAGTTATAGACCGCCTACTACCGTCGTCACGGCGGGATATCCGATTAGTGCGATAAATGAGATAAAGAGCATCACCATTGGAATTCCCATTCGCTCGGTTGAGGCTTGTGCTTGGGCTTCAATCTCGCCCATTTGTCGATACCGCAATGAGTCCGCCTTGGCAGCGAGAGACGAGCGGATACGGGCACCATGCTCGCCAGCAAGTTGCACGCTTCCTGCAACCTCGATGATTTCAGGTAGATCAAAGCGTTGTCCGAGAGATGCAAGTTCAATCCAAGGCGATCGCCGAGCACTGCGCGCACGGATAAGCACGCGACGAACTTCGTCAAATGCCCATCCATCGCCTGCATCGGCAGCCGCGATAAGCGCCGTCTCTGTTCCCGCACCTCCGGCCAGCAATACGTTGGTGAGATCTAAGTAACTTGAAAACGCATGAAGAAAATTTCGTCGACGCTTGGTCGCCGATGTACGCAACAATTGATCGGGCAGTACAAACCCGACAACAGCCACCAGAACCGTGGCAATGACCGTTCCAGCAAGAGGAACTACAATTCCAAATTCGACTCCCAAAGTCAATATTCCAACGATGATGGCAACACCAAAGAGTGAACCAACCAACTTACGGACCACCATGTCGGCGGCATCTCGGTGCATGATTGCCAAGTCGGGAAGATGGCGATCTCCGGTTCGCCGGTTCAGCCAATCTCGACCTTGCCGACTTACGCGCCTTGATGTGCCGAGGATTGTCTTGAGTCGACGTGGACACGCGGTTACCCAGACTCCAACTCCAACGAGTCCACCACAGAGCATCGCGCGAATCATCGCAACACTGCCATTCGCCTCCGGATGAATCGCTCCGGAGTTTCAATTTGAGACATTTTGTGCATCATGAACAATGCAATGGCAAATCCAACAAGAATGACACCCAAAATGAACTGTCCTGAAACACTTGAGTATGGCTCCAGATATTCGCGATTGAAAACAAACAGTCCGCCGACAAATAGCGCTACCACCGACGTAATAATTCGCACCGCGCTACGAGTTCGCGCCCTCCCAACCCATACACGCGTACGCATTCTCCCTTCATCTCGTGCACATTGTGCAAGATGTCCAAGTAGAAGGCCAATATCACGGGCCTGGTGCTGTGCGGCTGTTACCAGAGCTGCTGTCACAAAGTCTGCGGTCGGATGGTCGATGTCTTCGGCAAACCGACGGAGCCCGTCAGAAAGTGAGCCGTAGGAAATGAAAATGCTCAATCGTTCGACTGCGAGTGCAATCGCCACTGGTGCATGAGGTGCCGTTGCGATGATTACTTGTTCAAGACCGTGTGACCCAGCGAGCGTGTCGCGTAGCTGCTCTGTCCATGACGCAATTGCCTCGACGATTGCTTGCTCGTCGCGGCGATGTGCAGGTGCGGCTCCGATACCGGGTACGAGGCCAATCACGACAGATGCCACGACACCAACAATGATCCAGCCGGTTATGAAAAAAACAGTGGCACCAACACAGGGTGCAAGAAAAAACGCTGGCCGGATTCGCGGCTTCGCGGACTTTCGCTGGAGTGAAAAGGATGACAGAAGTCGCCCGCCACGCGTACCAATGAGTGAAATCAGACAACCAAGCCCAATGATCGCCCCACACAAGGCAATGAGCAGTGCACTCATCGCGGTTTGCGCCAGTGTAGAGCGACATCAAAGCCGTGCTCGCGCAGCAACGACTGTGTCGTTTCGCGTAGCGGATAAGCCGGTGCCGCTACCCAGTCGGATCCAGATTGAAACACCTCGTTGGAGATGATGTTGATACCATCGCTGTCGATGACCTCACGTATTGAGGTGATCCGTCGCGTTCGTTGGGAATTATCGATATAGACGACAAAATGAACTGCGCTGGCAATCAATAGATTTACGGTTTCGACTGGCAAACCAGTGGATGCCATTGAGACATAGGCGGCAAGTTTTGGGAATACCGACCTGGTGCTATCGGCATGCATCGTGCACATTGAACCGTTATTGCCCTGGCCCATCGCAAGCAACATTGGGAAAGCTTCGGCACCGCGCACTTCACCCACGATTACGCGATCGGGATCCATTCGGAGTGCCATTCGAGTGAGATCAGCAAGAGTGATTTCACCGCGTCCCTCGATGTTGGCGGGACGTGACTGAAGTGCGTCATGGTCTGGGTGCTGATCCTCAAATCGGTTAATTCCAAGTTCATACGCATCCTCTATTGTCACGAGCCGTTCGACGGGTGGGATCTCGTTGATAAGAGCGCGCAATAGTGTCGTCTTTCCAGATCCGGTCCCACCGGCGATGATGATATTTCGTCTGGCACGCACGGCAGCAGCAAAGAAATCTTGAAGTGCGCCTGAAAACATTCCACATATCTGTAACTCGTCGAGCGAAGAAATATCAAAGCGATGCCGGCGAATCACCAAACTTGGGCGAGCGGAAACTTCCATCGTCGCAAATAATCGAGAACCATCTGGCAATTGCAGATTGAGCTCTGGATTCCCGGCATCGAAGCGACGCTCGGTGCTCCCCATTCGTGTTCCGGCACGACGAATGAGTTCGATAAGTTCGTTGTCGGTGTCAACCACTGGTGATCGCCGCTCTCGGGTGCCATCCCGCAATTTCACCCAGACTGATGCGCATCCACGCACATGGATGTCACTAATATCCGGATCGTCAAGTAAAGGTTGTAGGCGACCAAGTCCGAGAACATGTGCGATAACGGCATTTGTGAGCTGCTGCTCTTCATTGGAGGTCAAAACGGCCCGCGCCTCGGCTCGTCGGGTACCGCTTAGCCGAGCGAGTTCAACCCGCACAGCACTGCGGGCAAGATCGTGTTCATCTGCTGAAGTTGGTTCACCCTCACCCACCGTTCGACGCGCGATGCGATCGTCTGCAAGGAGCTCACTCACACGTGTGGCAAGTGCGCCAACCAACCCGACTTCGGTTGTTCCGGTTCTACGGTGTTCAGTAACTTCTAACACTGTCATGGACGACTCGTATCATCTGAGTTTCCAACTAGCACAATGTGCACTCGACCGGCACCAGCAACGGCCATTGCCAGGTCAAGCGGTCCCCGCAGGGTAATGACCGCATTATCCGAGAAGTCCTCCGGAAGTCGAATTGACCATACCGTCACGACACCTTCAAACATTTGCGGAGAAGTTGTCGCACTCATGGTGATTTCAGGTGCCAGTACCACTCGTACAAGGTCACCGGGGGCAATCTCACTTGGGTAGTTACCAACTTCTACGGGTGCCGATGTCAATGCTTCAGACGCTTGAAGAGGTCTGTTCGCAGTCACCATGAGTGATGACAATGGAACGTGCGCGTCGACATTCACTGCGATTGTCTTGCCCACCAATGACTGCGCATCTAATCCACGGACAAAGAAATGAGCCGCACTGCCGGGCATTTCTACGGCAACCAAGTCAGATGACGAAATAAGTTGTCCTCGCTGCAACCTATGTGAACTGGCCACAACCGTGACGGACTCCGTGCCACTTCGATACATCATCAGCGCCCCAAATGCGCCACCAATGACAAGCACTAGGCCGAGCGCCATCTCTGGCACGCGCCTCTTCCTGTCACCTACCTGATCGAGATCATCAGGTAATGCACGTCTGTCTTCCATAACTCGTCCCCTTGATCTCGAATCAATCCGCCGACTGGTGCGATGTGTAATTTTTTACGAGTTAAGTGCAATAAATATCTCGTGTGCAAATCGTGCTCATACATTTTTCTAATTACAACGATGGAATTATCGACCTCGATGCGACGACTTGGCTGTGAGTAGTACCGTTGCGACATGTCAATAAGATCACTATCTGAATCGTCGAATCCTTTTTTAAGTGGAAACCTTGCCCCCGTTGATGTTGAGATCACCGCATTCGATCTGAAAGTGACCGGTCGTATTCCGCCCGAACTCAGCGGCCGCTATCTACGCAATGGTCCGAACCCGATGAATGACATTGACCCGGACAATCACCACTGGTTCATTGGTGATGGGATGGTACATGGCGTACGTCTACGGGATGGAAAAGCGGAGTGGTACCGAAATCGGTGGGTACGCAGTGCAAAAGTTGCTCACGCTCTTGGCGAATCGGCCCCACCCACCGATTGGCCTGCCGGTCATATCGATTCTGCCGCCAATACCAATGTGATTTGTCACGCCGGGGAAACATTCGCGGTCGTGGAAGCCGGGGGTCCGCCAATCGAACTCGGGTTCGAACTTGACACGATCCGAGTGAGCAACTTAGGCGGGACACTGCCGCAGGCATTCTCGGCTCACCCAAAATGCGACCCTCGCACGGGTGAACTTCATGTGATGGCGTACTGGTGGGGCTGGGGAAATCAGATCCAGTACCTCATTGTTGATACGAGTGGCAAGGTTCGCCGGACGGTGGATATTCCTCTCCCAGGTTCACCGATGGTGCACGACATCGCATTCACAGAGAAATACATTCTCGTATTCGATCTACCTTGCGTGTTCAATCTTGAACTGGCGATGGACGGCGAACGATTTCCGTACCGTTGGGATCAGACCTATCAGGCACGAATCGGTCTATTACCGCGCGAAGGCAATGCAGGTGACATCACATGGTTCGGAATAGATTCTTGCTACATCTTCCATCCAATGAATGCATACGACGCTGTTGATGGCACTGTCGTGCTCGATGCGGTGCGGCACAATAAGATGTTTGCTTCCGAGACACGCGGTCCAAGTGAGGGAACTCCGACGCTTGATCAGTGGGTGCTCAACCCGACTAACGGTTCGGTACGTCACCGCCAACTCGATGATCGACCAATGGAGTTTCCACGCATTGACGAACGCCTCATCGGAAACTTCAACAAGTTCGGGTACGGTGCCGGTATCGGCGACGGATTTGCCCAAGATGTACTCATAAAACACAACTTGACGGCCGCCACCACTGAAGTTCGCAATGATGGCACGCATCTTGGTTATGGCGAACCAGTTTTTGTCCCTCGGTCCGAAAACGCCGATGAAGACGACGGTTGGATCATGGCACTTCGGCACAACCGGGACACCAATCTTTCCGATCTGGTGATCATTGATAGCCAGGCCTTCGTTGGAGAACCCGTCGCCATCGTTCACCTACCAGCGCGAGTCCCCAATGGGTTTCACGGAAACTGGATCCCCATTAACCAATAGCAATCGGCGTTCTCGTCATCGCGTTGACACCTGCCCAGCCGTATCCTTGAAGACACGATGAAGACCTCGGCCCCAACCACTCCTCCCGGCGTGCTTCCAACCGCCAACGACACCTGCTGGTGCGGAAGTGGTCGCAAGTACAAGCGCTGCCACAAACCTCTTGAAGGTCGCGTCGTGGCCGGAATCGTGAGCCCGAGGCGGAAAGTCCCGGCCCACATCCATCGCCCCTCGTATGCAGAATCGGGTCAAGTGACGCGTTGGAACGAATCAGCGGTGAAATCAACCGACGTCATTGCGCGTATGCGTGTCGCCGGTGCAATCGCCTCCGAAGTGCTTCAACTCGCGGGCCAAGCGGTGAAGCCCGGCGTCACTACCGATGAAATTGATGCCTACGTTCATCAACTATCTATCGAACGCAATGCGTATCCGAGCCCACTGAATTACTCCGGATATCCCAAGAGCGTCTGCACGTCCGTCAATGAAGTGATTTGTCACGGAATCCCCGACTCGCGGACGCTCCAAGACGGCGACATCATCAATTTGGATGTCACCTGTTACATCGGTGGAGTTCACGGCGACACCAATGCCACGTTTACAGTTGGCGAGGTGGATGACGAAAGCAAGCACCTACTTCGCGCTACTGAAGAGTGCATCTGGCGAGGAATCGAGGCGGTTCAGCCGGGTCGACCACTCAGCGACATTGGCAAGGCAATTGAGACTCGAGCCAAGCAAGACAAACTCGGAGTTGTTCGATCCTTCATCGGGCACGGCATCGGCGAACAGTTTCATACCGACATTCAAATTCTTCACTATTACGACCCGCGCAACAACACCGTGATGCGACCGGGAATGACTTTTACTATTGAACCAATGATTACTCTCGGCACCTGGCAGCACCGCATGTGGGATGATGAGTGGACTGCAGTGACCGCTGATGGAAAGCGCACGGCACAATTCGAACACACGATCTTGGTGACTGAAACTGGTGCGGATGTACTCACCGGTGGTACCGGAGCAGTGTCTCCCTTTGCCCCGTGGGCGCGCTGAACCAGCCTCCAAGTTTTCTACTTGGCGTAGAGTGACGACGTAGCGTTTCATTCGTGATTGACCCAGCCGACGCCGACCGTTATGAACGCTTTAATCGCGACGAATGGGCAAAACTTCGGGCCCAAACCCCACTCACGCTGAGCGAAAATGATCTAAATGCACTGCGAGGAATAAACGACCGCATCGATCTCGATGAAGTCGTGGCCGTATATTTACCACTCACTCGACTCCTTAATTTGTACGTGAGTGCAACTCAAAACCTGCATCGAGTCTCCTCAACATTTCTTGGCACGCTCGCTCCGAAAATGCCATACGTCATCGGCATTGCCGGCAGTGTCGCAGTTGGCAAAAGCACCTCCGCACGTATCCTTCAGGCACTGCTCACCCACTGGCCCGAGCACCCACGGGTGGAACTCGTCACCACCGATGGCTTTCTGTATCCCAATGCCACACTTGAGGAACGTGGGATCATGAACCGCAAAGGGTTTCCCGAAAGTTACGACACCAAACTCCTACTGCAGTTCTTGCGTAATGTGAAGGCTGGGAATGCTGAAGTCTCGGCCCCAGTTTATAGCCACATTTTCTACGACATCATTGAAGGTGAACATGAAGTGGTTCGCCAACCCGACATCCTGATTATTGAGGGCTTGAACGTCCTGCAGGTTGGTGCCGATGCATCTGAATTCGTGTCCGATTATTTTGATTTCTCAATCTACATTGATGCTGACGAGTCAGACATCGAGAATTGGTATGTCGACCGATTTCTTGCCCTGCGCCAAACCATCTTTAGTAATCCTGACAGTTTTTTCTCCCACTTTGCAGATCTGTCGGACGCTCAGGCCGTGGAAATGGCGCGGAACATCTGGCGCGACATCAACGGAAAGAACTTGCACGAAAACATTGCTCCAACGCGCCTGCGCGCATCGCTTGTACTTCATAAGCGCGCCGACCATCGCATCTCCGAAGTTCATCTGCGAAAATTATAGAAATCTGTCTTCGCTGAATTTCAGAGTTTCGCCTGTATCTGAAGTTCCCAGAGAGTAGGAGCGACTTTCAACGTTTGTAAGGAAATTCGCGATAGTGACCTTCATTTGCCACCGATGGCGAGTATCTCGTTACTGATTTACCAAAGGAAGGAATTGTTGCGGAATGGTTGGATCATGCGAGGATGTCAGCACTATTTATGTCGGTCAACATAAATGCAACACGTGAGATTTATAAGTCTCTTTGCAGGGGCCGTGTAATTCCGTCACTAGATCAGTTGCGGTCCGGCAAAATATATCCGAACTCAGACGGTATACATATGTTTTAGTCGGCTGGATTTGCGGCAGCGGAATCGTAATCACCGAATCAAATATCGCGCCACACCTTCAAGAGGTCCTTAAGAACTTGGAACATTGAATTTATCCCAATTGACGAATTGAAGTCGTACTCGAGGTTGATTGGAAGCTCTTCCACTCGTCGTTTGTCAAGATTCAACCGCACGAGCACTTCGAGATCGAAAACAAATCCTGTCGAAACGGCGCTACCAGCTGCTTTACGTAGATCATCCGTTCGAAATACCTTTGCTCCAGTTTGTGTGTCCGCAATGGTTAACCCAAAAAGCAGTCGAGTTATTAGTCGGAATATTCGACTCAAGATACGACGCTTAATCGGATAATCAACAACGGAAGCGGGATGCAATTTTGAACCAATCGCTGCACCAATCTCAGCATCATTCGAAATCAAATGAAACCCACGCACGAGCACTTCTGGATGAAGATCAAGATCACCATCGAAAATCCCGGTAATTTCCCCGTTGACTAGATGTAAGTTGTCTCGAATTAGTTGCCCCTTTCCCACATTCTGGTCGGCAACGTGAATTCGTATCCGCGAGTCGTCTACTAACGACGCTTTTTGAACTGTGCGATCGACTGAGGCATCATCAAGCACGATGATATTGAACATGATTCCTTCTGCATCAAGAACATCTATGACTCGATGAAGACATCGTTGAATCGAAGCTTCCTTTTGAAAACTGGTTATGAGAACCGTCATTCGTGGGACGTGCTCGATTTCCGTAGATTTCAAACTAACTCGTTTCGCTCAGCCACGCAGTAGATCAGGTTCAAAGGTGCGTACTTTCCGAAATTCACTTCCCTCCGCTCAATGAACAACGCGAAACTGGGTGAAATTCGCGACAAGAAAGGTGCTAATCCGTTGAATGTGCCGATTCGCTTCACAGTCCAACCCGATTCCTCAAGCAACGAAGACAGCAGCTTCTTATTGAAAGATGACAAGTGCTGCTCACCCTTTAACTTTGGTACAAGCCTCAAAGTATCTAGCACCCATTCGATCAGAGGCCAAAGACTTCGTGAGTTCGGGACAGTGATGCATAATTTTCCTCTCGTTGTTGTCGCTTTGTGAAACTCCTTTAGAACGGTTTTGATGTCATCTCTTACAAGATGCTCAAGCACTTCAAAACACACAACTAAATCAAAACTCCCGATGGTGCTGGCATGCGGAAGGCTGCATACTTGGAAGTGAAGGTTTTCCTTCCGGAATTGTTGCTTCGCAAAATTGACTGCGTTCGTGCTTACGTCGATACCCTCGACATGTTGGCAGTGCTTCGCCAAATAGTCACTTACTACACCTGAACCACATCCAGCATCAAGGACGGTGACATTAGGTCCAGCAACTCCGAGTCGCTCTATCAGGCGTATCTTTGCACTGTGCCAAAACCTTTGGGCCGGTCGACCATTATGAATAGCGTGATACTGATAGTCGCCTGGAATACTCTGCATAACGACGAGAATAGTCGCCGTGTGCTTATCTCACGGAAGATGGCGACACTCAACTTCGGTCGAGCGCATGAAGGTCTCAATCTCAACCTTTTCCACTGAGTCCATTTCACACTTTTTCGATGCGGCTTCGACTGCAGTTGACCACCTAGGCCCAGACTTTAACCACCACGAGGCAGGGAAATAGTGAACTGATAATACGCCGACGACAATCAATACTCCAGCAGCTACGAATACGGAGAATCGAGGCATCTTGGTTCGAAGCTCGGATAAGCCAAGAATTATCGCCACCACTGATATGCCAACCGTCATTACTGCTGGTGAATCTTTGATTCCGAACTGGGCTACTGAAAGTGCACTGAAGAACAGCGAGTACAAAGAAACTAAGAACAGGGACTGATGCGTTCTCCATGGTCGACGTGAAACGATAAAGATCGCGCTCAATGCGGTTACAGAAAGGAGTGTGGGAAGAAGCCACACCGCATACCAAAACAAACCCATGCCGCTCCACGGCAAATACACGGTGTTGTTTCCATATTTCTTAAAACCATCAGCGCCCAGCACGAATGCAGCTCCTTGAACTATCGACATCACAACTAGTACCGCGGCAATACGAAATTCAGCATTTGAAGCTGAGCGTCGCAAAATTAGTACGGCGCAAAAAATGAGGGTTGGAATCACAATATATGCATGCGACAAACCAGTAATCACAATCAAGAAGATGACAATGAGTGGTCGTTTTCGAGTCATTTTAGGGACTGTTAAAACGATTGCAAGCGTTGGGAGAAGAATCCACTTCACATTCCATAAATTATTTATTGAACTCTCGCTGGCAGCAAAGATGAGCGGGATGCTTAACGAGCCTAGAAGTGCGACCGCTTTGCTTTCATTCATGGCAGATATTGCCTGCCACACAAATGTTGTACACAACGCCCAAATAGCAGCCGTCATCACTGAGGAAATAACTGCCGCGCTAGCAAGCGGAAAATGAGTGAAAACTTCTCCGAAGAATCGCGGCAAGAAATTTAGATACCCATCAACATTCGAAAACGTGTGTATCCAATTGTTCGAGTAGGCCTCAGTGACGAAATCAATTCCGGGGTCGGGGACAAGTCGATCTACCGCTGACCCTGATCGGGCAAGACAAATTACAAATCCAATTGCCCATACCAGGTATGCCATGAATTTTGATCATAGTTGATAATGTGCCGCTCAATCGGTGTCTTCATTCCTTGGGAAACCCTACTTTAAGACCAATCGCACCAAACATGACTAGCGGTGCAATGCATTGAGATAGTTGTAGACCGTGATTCGTGACACGCCCATGGCGTCGGCAACGTCTTCGACAGCGCGGCGAAGAATAAATGCTCCACGCTCGTCGAGCAATCGAATTGCAACTTGCTTGTTGTGACGAGACAACGCTGCTAGTCGTCCCCCAAGTTCGCGTTCAACACTTTCGATCAAACGATCGAGAGCACCGTGTAGTGGGGGCAGTCGCACACCGGCAATCGTTGCTCCTTCCCACACAATCGGAATATCAGCACTCTGAATATCGTCAGCAGAAACAATTCGGGCTCCAATCGCACTAACAATTGGATGGAGAGCGGTGAGCACCGGGTGGTGCGGAGTGCTCACGATTCTTCACCTATCGAACCAACCGCCACGCTCACGTAGGTGGCGCCATTGCCGTACGCCGCCTTCATTAAGTCGGCAATCACCAGCGGAAGCAGAACTTGCGATACCACAAATGACGAACCGAACGGACCGAATTCAACTTTCAGACCATGCGCTTCCACCGCAGCAACCGCGGCAGTGACATGATCACCAGGTGCGCCTTCAATGAATGGTTCAACGGTGAATTCAACAGTAAGCATAGAAATAACCTTTCACTGCGGCTCTCCACCATCGTAAGCAATGGCAGACCAAAAGTCCTCCAGTTGCGGAAGTACGAGAGCCACGCTGTCCGGCACAAATTGATACTCGTTGGTCATCTGGGCAAATTGGCGTGGTGTGACAAGTCTGGTCTCCTCAACTTCACCGTCGCGATAAATGAACGGGCCATTTGATCGCACCCGGAAGCACCGACCGATGAGATGTACCGAGTGATCGGAATATTCCCCATCACCGAGATACTCAAGTTCGACTCCGCGAATTCCGATTTCCTCGTCAAGTTCGCGCATTGCCGCAACTTCATACGATTCGTCTCCGACAACCACTCCACCAACTGCAATATCCCACAGTCCGGGCCACAGATCCTTGGACTCGGCGCGCCGATGCACCAATAGGCACCCGTCGCTCGACAGCACCACCACGAATACCGCACGATGACAAAGATTTTCTGCCCGCATCTTGGTCCGGGACACCAGGCCCACAACCACACCACCTGATCCGATGTGCTGGATTTGTTCCCCTTCTGGCATTGGCATGCCCCCGTGCCTACCATGGGTTATGGTCACAACACCAAAAAGTACCCCAGCAACCGAGCGTCACGGCTCATCCACAGGCATTCGTGAACATGCCGCCGGGCTTCTCGGCAGGGCTCGCGAGATTCGCCGAGATCTTCATCAATGGCCAGAAATCGGACTTGATCTCCCCAAAACCCGTGAACGACTGCTCAGCGAACTTGAGGATCTACCACTTGCAATTACTTTGCACAACACCACCAGTGGCGTTGCTGCCCTGCTCACCGGTGGTAAACCGGGTCCAACCGTCATGCTTCGCGGTGATATGGATGCCCTACCGATGCCCGAAGATACGGGGCTCGATTTTGCATCCCGCGTAGATAACTGCATGCATGCATGCGGTCACGACACCCATGTGGCGATGCTCTCTGGTGCGGCTCGGATGCTCAGTGAACGTAAGGCCGATTTACCTGGTCGTGTTCTGTTCATGTTTCAACCTGGCGAAGAGGGCTATGGAGGCGCAGAGTACATGCTCAACGAAGGCTTGCTTGATGTTCCGGCGCTCGCTGACGGAACATTATCTCCGATTACCGCTGCGTATGCGATTCATATCACTTCATCCATGCCATCGGGTTTTATCGGCACGCGAGGTGGCCCGATCATGGCCTCAAGTGATCGTCTCGAGATTGTTGTCACCGGTAAAGGTGGTCATGCATCAGAACCATTTCGCACCCTTGACCCCGTACCGGTAGCCTGCGAGATCGTTCAAGCACTGCAGATGTATGTCACTCGACGAATCGATATTTTCGACCCCACAGTGATCACGATTACAAAACTCATTTCCGGGACTGCCTACAACGTCATCCCCGAAGTCGCCAGAGTTGAAGGGACCATTCGGGCACTCAGCGACAAGACACGACGCAAAGTGCACGATGGTATCCGTCGCGTCGCCGAAGGAATCGCCGCGGCTCACGACATGAGCGCAGAGGTGATTGTCGAGCTTGGATACCCGGTCACCGTCAATGATTCACCGTCGGCAGACTTCGCCCTTGACATTGCCAGCAGCATTGTTGGCGATGGAAAGACGGCACGAATGCCGAACCCGGTGATGGGAGCTGAAGACTTCAGTTATGTGCTCGAAAAGTTGCCAGGAGCGATGGTGTTTCTTGGTGGAACCCCAGCGGGAAAGGACCCATCAAAGGCGGCACCGAATCACTCCAATCGTGTGACTTTCGATGAAGACGCAATGACTACAGGGATTGCCTTGTACTCGGCGATGGCATTGCGCACGCTTGGCGTCATGCTCGATTAGACACAACAACACATCATTTCACCGCCATCTCTGATGTCTGAATCTGTTGCTCCGCGACCCCTTGAGGGTGTTCGGGTGTTGGATTTCACGCGCGTGCTGTCCGGACCGCATGCGACTCGCATGCTTGCCGACCTTGGGGCTGAAGTGATCAAGGTTGAGCCACCGGCTGGCGACCTGACTCGTTTCGCTAATCCGCGCATTAACTCGCTGTCTACCTACTTCATCCAACAAAACACGGGAAAACAAAATATCTCCCTGGATATGGCCAAGTCAGCAGCCGTTGACCTATTGCAGCGCCTCAGTGCCCGTTGCGATGTTGTCGTTGAAAACTTCCGACCGGGAGTGATGAAGCGAATGGGTCTCGACTACGAGACACTCGCCGTTGGCCATCCGGGCCTGATTTATGCGTCGATCACTGGCTACGGTTCGACAGGACCATGGACGAACCGGCGTGCCTACGCACCCGTAATCAACGCCGAAACAGGCATCACCAAACATCAAGGTGAAGTTCGGGGTGGTCACTATGCCAATGACCCCTACAGCCACGGCGATGTGTACACGGCGCTCGAATCAGCTACGGCGATTCTGGCAGCCCTCTATCAACGCACACACACCGGATATGGGCAGTACATCGACATCTCGATGGCCGAAACATTGCTTTATGTGAATGAGCACGCCCACGACCAACTGTGGGACCACGAAGTTGATCCTGGTTGGATACGTTCATTCCAACCTGCCGATTATCCGGTGCTCACGCTCGCCGACGACGCCATGGTCGTGGTGAGCGGTCATCCCGCCGAACGGGGCACATTTGAGTTCTATCTTGCGGCAATGGAAATGGAACACCTGCGTAACGACCCGCGGTTCAGCGATGTTGAACGGCGACTTGCCAATCTTGATGAACTCCAACAAATCATTCGTCACTGGGCAACTGGCGTGCCAAACGCTGACGAGATGGAGCGTCGACTTGCTCAACATCAACTCGCCATGGGACGATTGCGCAGTACAGCTGAAATTGCTGCAACCGACTGGGCTCGCGATCGAGATGCCATCGTTCACGTCTCTGATCGCGGCACGGGTACCGTTCGAATTCCAAACAGCCCTTGGCATTTTTCTGGTTCCGATACTTCGCTACGTGGCGTTCCAAAATACCGTGGAGAGGACAACCGTACGGTGCTCAGTGAACTTCTCAATCTCAGCGACGAGGAGATCAGTCAATTGGAACGCGACGCGGTTGTCGTCTCACGACTTCCGCGAAAATAAGCCTCAGTTACTTAGCGCCCGGAGTGACCAAAGCCGCCACCGCGATCGTTTCCATCGAGTTCATCCACAATTCTCCATGTCACAGTTTCCGTGCGTTGGATGATCAGTTGAGCAATTCGGTCGCCACGCGTCACGGGGTATGAAGTGTTCGGGTCGGTATTGATCATGACTACCTTTAATTCGTCCCGATACCCACTATCAATGATTCCGGGGGTGTTGACGAGGGTCACCCCGTGTTTGATCGCCAGTCCGCTGCGCGGAACCACCAGACCCACATATCCATCTGGAATCGCAATCGCAATGCCGGTCGGGACCAAAACTCGACCGCCGGCTGGGGCGATGACCACGTCCTGACGTGCACAGAGATCCACGCCAGCATCGCCAGCATGTGCCGTGACAGGCAACGGCATCTCGGGGTCAAGTTGGCGTACAGCAATTTGTACCATCAGTTGACTTTAGACGGCTCATCGGTTTCCCCCTTGTAGGGCGTAGATTCGTGGGGTGCTTGTATGGATGGACTTGGAGATGACGGGTCTCGATCCCGCCATTGACGTCATTGTTGAAATCGCAACCATTGTCACCGATGACGAACTCAATATTGTCGCCGAAGGTCCGGACCTCGTCATTCATCAACCCGCCGAGGTATTGGCAAAGATGGATCCCTTCGTCATCGAAATGCACACCAAGTCCGGTCTTCTTGCCGCAATCACCGCAGCAACAACGACGCTTGAAGAAGCGGGACAACAAACGCTCGAATTCATCAAACAACACGTGGCGGATCCTCGATCGGTTCCGTTGTGTGGAAACTCGATTGGTACCGATCGACGATTTCTCGCTAAGTACCTCCCAGATATTGAGAACTACCTCCATTATCGAAGCGTCGATGTTTCAAGCATCAAGGAGCTAGCCAAACGTTGGTATCCCAAAATCGGACTCGATCGAACATCAAAGAATGGAATACACCGTGCGCTCGATGACGTCAAGGAAAGTCTCCGAGAGTTAAGTTTCTACCGCGACCATTTGTTTGTTCCGCCATCCGCTTCAATTGATGCAATAGCCAGTTCACAAACTACGGTGACGAACGACCCGAATCCGCATGAGTGAACCGCGACCGCCGAAACAGGAACAGCTCCCGGCCAGTACTGAAGTAGTTGAAGTCGCACCAAATATTTTGCGCACACAACTTCCGATTTCAATGCCTGGGCTTGGACACGTGAACATGTATGTTCTCGAGGACAAGCGCGGCGTGGCCGTTGTCGACCCTGGACTACCAGGGCCTGCGTCCTGGAAGGCACTTAAGGCCCGCCTCGGCGCCATTGGAGTTCCGCTCAAACGGGTGCATTCAATCATCATCACTCATAGTCACCCGGATCACTTTGGGGGCGCGGCGCGACTACGCAAGGAAACTGGTGCCGACATCATTACCCATGAAAGCTTTCGCTTGTGGTACGACCCAACCGAACCAGATGATGTGGATCTGGAAAACCCCGCACAGCATCACCCAACCTGGGATAAAACCCCATGGGGAGGGCACGGTTTTAAACTTCCACTGCGGCTACGTTTGTACTACCAACTCCATCGTTCAATCCCAACGATGTTCCCCTCGCCACGACCAACCGTTCGCCTCGCCGAGGGCGAGTACATCTCGCTTGCAAATCGTGAATGGGTGGCAATTCACACTCCTGGACACACAGATGATCACCTCTGTCTCTTTGACGCCGAGGCTGGGGTCATGCTTTGTGGCGATCACGTACTGCCAAACATCACTCCACATATTTCAGGAATGACTGCTGCCACCGATCCTCTGGCTGGATTCTTTGCTTCACTTGACAAGGTCGCGACATTCGGATCTGGCGTGCACATATCGCTACCAGCCCACGGAAACCCATTCACCAATTTGGCTGGTCGTTGCCAAGCGATCAAGGAACATCATCTGCAGCGTCTCGAAAAACTGCGCCAGATTTCGACGGCATTCGCAAAGCCAGCGACCGTCACAGAATTCTCACGTCATCTCTTTTCCGCCCGTGCACAAGGCCCAATGGCAGACAGTGAGACTTATGCCCATCTGGAACATTTGCGACTCAAAGGTGAATTCGACTACCACACTGATAAAGGTGTCCGCCAATATCTCCACATTTGAGTGATTACAACGTGATGAGTTGAGTCACCGCGGCGACCTCGCCGCCGTCCAACACATGACGCAAGATCACGCGATCATCAAATTCATCGATAAATATTCGGACCTGATTCCCTGGATCAATCGCCAGATGATGTTCTACCGTTGCATGAAACGGTGCACGACGAGCGCCATGCGTAGATAAATACTCTTCAAGGGCAATCCAATATGCCGCATTGTTCAGGTGACCAACCGCATCCATGTCGGTGAATCGAACCGACCACGAGGTGACCTTGGATGATTCCTCGCTGAGCGGCGGTAGGTGCCTGCCAATAGTTAGTTTGGCGCTGATCTTTCGTCCGCCACTGACTTGTTCGACAATGGGCAGAAAATCGCTTGGAAAGGGGGTCGGACGCAGCGTCTGAAGATCCACATGGACCCACAATGCGGCGGTCTCAATGAGGGCGCCAGCATCGGTGGTGATTTGTGTCCGGCGCTCAGCCCAATGTGATCCGTATCCGCCGCACCAGGTACGCAATTTGACGTCATCCATGTACACCGGAAACTGAAGCACCCACATTTCGGTTCTGCGCACAACCCAGCCATGAATATCCGAATATTTTCCGTCCACAGCATCGTCGTTGGCAATGTCTTGCAAATATCGAGCCGCCGCGTCAAGTCGAAGTCGTCCCTTGGGGCTGACCTCACCGAGGCGGACCCGCCGCTGGGCGGCAAATACTCGACCGCTAGATGGCTCGGGGACGGGATCGGGTGGTCGGGTCATAGCCCTTTGACCCTATCCAGTATTGGTCCCTAGGACTTTTGCGATAAATCACTTGCAATTGGACGCCCGACATGATTGCCTTCAAGGTTCATGTTCAGCGCAACTCACCACTCGATCTCAGCAGCGATGACCGTAAGCACGCGCGCGTTCGGCTTTACCATTGCGGCAGCCAGCATGTCACGCTGGTTTGCTAATCAGGCCGACTTGGTGAAATATCTCACCAATCGCCCGGCCCGACACCTCGGCAGGCACCTGACGTAACAGATTTCACGTCGGAGAGCGCCACGAGGCCGTCGGGTAAAACCGGCGGTCTTTTTATTTTCCCCCCACGCTCTCCGACGTGAAGCCAATCCATTATCTAATACACGAAAGGACAACATCATGCAGATACTTATGACACAAACAAGATTCGCTCCAAATGAGTTTCACGACAAAGTTCTCGTACTCTCACCAAAACGGTGCAGCGACGGAAACGGCACCTTGTCGTATCTCTTCTTCTCTGACGAGTTCGTGGATGTTGCCCGTGCCAAGGTGATTTGCTCCAAGTGCTCGTCACGAGTGGAGTGCCTCCAAGGTGCGCTGGAACGAAACGAACCATGGGGAGTGTGGGGTGGAGAACTGTTGGAAGAGGGTCGAATCCGCACCACCAAACGTCCACGCGGACGACCGGCGACCCGCAACATCCGCCTCACCGTCGTCCAAGAGGTTCCAATTCCGGCCCATCTCGTGGCGTGACAATTGATTCAACCTTGGTGATCTCCCATGGTGGGTATGGCTCAGTAGCCTGCAGTCGTGCCCACCAACCGCCGACTGCTGATCGCTTCGCTGAGTTGGACCCTCATCTTGAGTGTGGCAATCGGATGGTGGTGGAGCGCCCACTCAACTCCCACCGTTGATGCAGTTCTCACCACTCCAGGTGTGGTGCCATACCCGACAATTGGCACCAATGACGACCTAACCGGCAGGACACTTCCCACTAGCACGATCGTCTCTCTTGACGGTACGACGATGTCGACGGCTGAACTGCTCGGCACACCAGTCCTGATCAATTTCTGGTTCTCGACATGCGAACCATGCCGCCGCGAAATGCCGGTACTTGCCGCCGCTCATCGCACGTACGGAAATTCGATTCGTTTTGTCGGACTGAACATGAACGACTCGGCAACAGTTGCACGTGCATTTGCTAAAAAATATGACGTGAATTACGAGTTGTTCATCGAGCCATCCGGTGAATTTGTCACGGCATTAGGCATCGCTACCGCGCCATTCACAATGCTCATTAACAGCGCGGGACACATCGTCGGCCAATATGCCGGTGAACTCACTGCATCAACTCTTGATGCACTCATTTCTGATTCGTTTCCAACATGACAGCGGTGCAACTGGCTTTACTCGCCATTCAGGGAAACTTTGCCTATAGCTTTTTGCTCGGAGTACTCGCGGCAGTGAACCCGTGCGGGTTTGTCTTGTTGCCGGCTTATTTGTTGTATTTCCTGGGACTCGACAACTCTGGTGGCCAAGTCGGACAACGTGCCCCGTTACGTCGAGCACTCAGCGTCAGTGCTGCGGTGTCGTTTGGTTTCATCGTTGTGTTCCTCATCGTCGGTACCGTTTCTCGCCTGTTCACACAGTGGCTTGAATTAAACGCCAAATATGCCGGGTTTGCCATCGGTATCGCACTCGTCATCATTGGCATGGCGATGCTCGCCGGTTGGAAACCTCCTTTGGCCACACCCAACATTTCTGGGGGGAAAGATCGCACCGCGTGGGCAATGTTCCTCTTTGGTATCGCCTATGCGGTTGCATCAATTGGTTGCACCATTGGATTTCTGACGACGGCGATCTTCGGCAGCATCGGCACCAATGGATTCATTTCTGGCGTCGTCAGTATCGGGCTGTACGGCCTAGGAATGGCACTGTTAGTGAGCACACTCACCGTCACTCTTGCCTTTGCCCAAAGTGGATTACTTCGTATCCTGCGGGGGGGATTGCACTACATCGATCGCCTGGCTGCTGGGTTCATCGTCCTCACTGGCGCATATCTGACCTGGTATTGGTACCTGGCAATTTCTGATTCGACGACGAGAAATCCGATTCTGCAACGAGTCGAAGGTTGGCAATCACGGGTGGCGACGTTCTTGCAACAGCAAGGAGCCCCAAAACTTGCCTTCGTATTCGTTGTCATCGTCGGTTTTGCCCTTTGGATCGTCGTTAGGCGTCAACGTGTACAAGGTCAGAGCGACTTGGTGACGTGATGTTTAAGCGCCTGCTTGCTCACCCTGGTGTTGAAGAAGTCTGCGAGCTTCGTAGTTCATTCGGGTTCATGGCATTTCACGGTGGCTCCCTGGAGGAACAAACCGATGTCATCGCCCGCTTGGCAGCCGATAAATCAGGAGCCTCATATTATGGGATTCACCAGCCCCGCGATCTGAAATGGCATATTGACTCACACAAAATATGTCCGTCGGCTTCCGCCGTACTTGCTTCGTTCATTCGCCATGTGGATGTTGTGGTCACCATTCACGGATACGGTCGCCAGGGTTTGTTCACGACACTCCTGCTCGGGGGCAAGAACCGTGAACTCGCGGCGCACGTGGCACAGCACTTGCAATCTTGGCTTCCTACATACGACATTGAACACGATCTGAAGAAAATTCCGATCGACTTGGCTGGACAACACCATCTCAATCCGGTGAACTTGCCACGGGGAGGTGGGGTGCAAATTGAACTCCCACCGCGCGTGCGCGGATCGGGTCCACACTGGAAGGACTGGCGGGGTCCGGCTCTCACCCCGCACTCCCAAGCACTCGTGGAGGGTCTTACCGCGGCCGCGGTGAGCTGGTCCGCATTGGTGCCACATGCACGTTAGGGAGCTAGTCGCTCAATTTTCCAGTTAGTTGCATTCTCCACCAATGTGTAGCGAAATCTGTCATGCAATCGGCTTGGGCGACCTTGCCAAAATTCAAATTGAGTGGGCACCAAACGCCAGCCACCCCAGGTTGGCGGTCGTGGAACTGACTCATTTTCAAATCGCTCATTGAATTGTGCAACACGTTGTTCGAGAAATTCGCGATCCGGGATGACCTGTGACTGTGGCGAGGCCCAGGCACCAATTTGCGACTCGCGAGGACGAGAGTCAAAGTATTCATCGCTCTCGATGTCGGAGATTTTTTCAACGACACCGCGAACACGAATCTGTCGATGGAGATCCAGCCAGGCAAAGACGGCCGCCGCGGCTGGATGGCGTTCAATCTGATGGCTCTTATCGCTCTCATAGTTGGTGTAAAACACCATGCCACGTCCGTCCACATCGCGGACCAGCACCACCCGCGCATCGGGGATCCCGTCTAGACCAGATGTGGCCACGGTCATCGCATTTGGTTCGACCACCCCGGCAGCCACCGCATCGGCGTACCAGCGATGCCATTGTTCAATTGGATTTTCACAGAGATCATGACGCTCGAGTCCAGCAGTTTCGTACTGCACTCGTCGATCTCGCAGGGACATCGCCAATGACCTTCGCTACTTCGCCGCGATAATGGTGATACCCCGCATATAGGGCGCCAAAACGTCGGGAACACGAACCGATCCATCGGCTTGTCGAAAGTTCTCTACAATTGCCGCCCAGACTCGTGGTACGGCGAGAGCCGAGCCGTTAAGGGTATGAGCGATCTCGGTACCCTTTTGGCCAGTTCGCTTGAACCGAATGTCTGCTCGGCGGGCCTGATAGTCGCTAAACCAACTCACCGAACTCACCTCCAACCACTGATCACATCCAGGGGCATACACCTCAACATCAAAACTGCGGTGATGACTCTGGCCGAGATCCCCGGTACAGATTTCAATGATGCGATAGGGAAGACCAAGACCGGCGATGACGTTCTCAACGCGCCCCAGAAGTTCGTTCAGCACTGTCGGGGCTTGTTCGGGTGTTGCCACCGAGAAAATTTCAACTTTGTCGAATTCGTGACTACGCAACATTCCCCGCGTGTCTCGACCCGCGGATCCTGCTTCTCTTCGATAACACGAGGTGTACGCCATATAACGCAGCGGCAGATCAACCTCGGCGAGCACCTCACCGGCATGCATCGAGGTGAGCGGTGACTCTGCTGTTGGAATACACCACAGATCATCGCGTTCAATGAAGAAAGCATCGTCGGCGAATTTGGGCAATTGCCCAGTTGCCGTCAGCGTTGCCGTCGTCACAAGTGATGGTGGTCGAATTTCTTCAAATGCATCCGCATTTTGGTCCAGTGCGTACTGACACAACGCGCGTGCCATCGTCGCTCCGGCACCGCGTTGCATCGTGAACATCGCCCCGCTGATCTTCACCGCCCGCTCAGAATCCAAAATTCCAAGTGCGGCTCCGGTCTCCCAATGGGGAACGCGTTGGTAATCGGCAAATGTGGCGGGCAAATTATGCGGCCCCGCAATCACCGGATTGTCACGATCAGATTTCCCGTCCGGAGCATCAACGTGGACAGTATTGGGAAGTCGCAACAGCACATCTCGCAATGACACGTTGACCAGATCAAATTCTGCCGCGAGTGTCTGCTCATCGCTTCCAAGTCGTCGACTCTCCTCCATCAGCGCATCGCCGCCATGTTCATCCCCGGAACGGCGCATCACTCCGATCTGACTGGACAGTTCGTTGACTCGATGACGAATCGCATCTCTTTCAATCACGATTTCCTTGAGGCGGCCATCGAGTCGCTCGGCGTCATCCACCTGTGCCAATAGATCGGGCTTACCGCGGCGACCCATCGCCGTTCGAATGGCCTGATTATTGGCGCGCAACAGTCGGATGTCGATCACTAGCAGTTCAGGTTAGTGGTGCGACATGGGGCGCGCCGTCCGCTTTGCGTACTGTTGCACTGTGGAATCGTCTTATCAACCGGCGGTCAGTGTGGAAAATCTCGTTGTTAACTACGGTTCGGTTCATGCAGTCCAAAATGTCTCCTTCAGTGCCTGTGCCGGTGAGGTGACGACGGTTCTCGGCCCAAACGGGGCAGGCAAGACCTCAACGATCGAAGTGTGCGAAGGATTTAGGCAGGCTAGTTCTGGTCAAGTTCGTGTGCTCGGACTCGACCCGCAAACTCAACGGTATGAACTAAACAAACGAATGGGAGTAATGCTTCAAAGTGGAGGTGTTTACCCAAGCGCACGAGTTGCTGAAGTAGCTCGGCATTATTGCACTCTGTATGGAAAATTCGTAGATCCCGAGCCACTTCTTATCCAAGTTGGACTATCTGATTTGCGTCATCGCACCTGGCGACGACTCTCTGGTGGAGAGCAACAGCGCCTTTCCCTTGCCTTGGCCATGGCAGCGCGTCCGGAAGTGGCCTTTCTGGACGAACCGACTTCCGGAGTCGATGTCAATGGTCGTGATCTGATTCGAAACATCATCCGCGGGTTGGCGTCAAGTGGTTGTGCCGTAATCGTGGCCACACATGAGCTTGACGAGGCCGAACGCATTGCTGACAAGGTCATCATTTTTAATGGTGGAAAAATTATCGCCGATGGATCGCTGGATGATTTACGTCGCGGTCGCGATGAGATTCGATTTCGGTCCCCGTCCGAATTTGATCTCGCCGAACTTTCACGTCATCTTGGAATCCAAGTACAACGGATCGGTCCGGACGAATTTCTGGTGATTGGCACGACGGATGCGCGGCGAATCGCAAGGTTGTCGCAGTGGATGGCAAGTGTCGGAGCGGATATTCGTGATCTACGAGCCGGCCAACAACGACTTGAAGATGTGTTCCGACGACTCACGGCCGGAGAGGGCCAGTGAAACTGTTGTTCAGTCAACTTCGAATGGAACTTGCACTGATTGCCCGTAACGGTGAGCAGCTGCTGGTAATCATCGGAATTCCAATGATTTTGCTCATATTTTTTAGCAATGTAGATGTTTTATCCACGGGAACTCAGAACACGATCGATTTCTTGTTGCCTGGGATACTCGCCCTCGCGGTGATGTCAACGGCAATGGTAAGTCTTGGTATCTCCACTGGTTTTGAGCGTTCGTATTCCGTGCTGAAGCGACTTGGCGCCACCCCGCTTGGCACCTCTAGGTTGGTCCTAGCAAAAAGTTTGGCGGTTGGCGCGGTGGAGATTATTCAGTGCGCAGTTCTTCTTGCCGTTGGTGTGCTTTTGGGATGGAGCCCGACAGCGACTGCATGGGGTCTTAGCGTGATCGCCCTCATTTTTGGGACGCTTGCCTTCGCTGGACTTGGGCTTTTGATGGCCGGAACTTTGAAGGCAGAACTCAACTTGGCGATGCAAAATGGTGTCTACCTGGTCTTTCTTCTCATCGGTGGCGCGGTGCTGCCAGTCACTTCGCTTCCAGGTCCATTGCGTGCCATTGGGTATGCGTCGCCCTCCGGTGCCCTTGCTGATGTTTTGCGGGAAACACTTGTTGGTGCGGGTACCCACCCTCAATCGTCGTGGATCATCTTGTGTGTGTGGACGATCGCTACTCCGATGGTCGCGGCTCGTTTGTTTCGTTGGCAGTGACTGAGCGAGTCGTCCGATACGACTGTTCACCAGCGAATCCTCCAATGAACCGCCGAAAAAAGATGAAAATTATAATCGACCACAGAAAGATGGAACCACCACTCTTCATCGCAGCCCCGGCCATTTGTTGGTCGGTGATTACCGACCAACCAAATACGCGCACCGGAATGTCGTAGTGCTTATAGACGGCATCGTCGGCAAGTGCTAACCACGCCGCCGGAACCGTCGGGACGACCGACATTAGAAAGACGTAGATCATTTTCCCGCCGTAACTAATCTGCCATGACTTGTCCGGTCCACATATTGGCATCCACATAAACAGTGCCGTGGTGACGAGCACGACATGTAACGAATAATGCAGCAGACCATTCGACACACTGCGGTTCACCAGATCCGGAATGTGGGTAACAATCACTACCAAATTGAACAACACGCCAGCAACGACGGGTTTGGCGAGAAAGCGAACGATGCGTCGGGGGCGACCTTCACCAATGACGGCATGAAACAACCACGGCGGAGTCGCCAGCAACATAAGCGGCGGCATAAAATACGACAACATCATGTGCTGCAACATGTGCGCGGAATAGAGATACTCCTCGGCAATGTCATGAATGGGCCAATCCGAGGCGATCCACAAGATGAGCACACCGACTACGAAAAAAAGCCCATTTCGGCGAGTAATCGCGGATTCGGAATCGACTGCTCGCCGTCCGATGACACGAATTGCATAGATATAGCCGATCACAACAGCAGCCACAAGCAGCCACACTTCTGGATGGGCTTGAAATCTCCAGGGATGGATATTCGTCGCGATTTGCATCGCCGTCAGGATCGAACTCGATTGATGAGATTCAGGATAGAAAAAATTTGAATGTAGCGAGGGCGGCAGAATACACGCCAATAGCGAGGATGAGACCGGCGTAGAACATCATGCTAAAAATCTTGTTGTCAAATTTTAGGTGCATAAAATAACTCACTACCATGACGAATTTGATCGCCATCATGATCAACAACGCGGGCAAGAATAATGGTCCAAAGTCGACATAGTAGGTGGAGACCTCAAGTCCGGTAATGATTCCCAAAATCGCAGCAATACGCACATATCCGAAATTCGTCATGCCATGCGAGGCTTCGGGAGAAGGCGTTTGCGTCGTGTTCACGGTTAGATCGGAATCAGATATATGAGGGTGAAGATAACAATCCACACAATGTCGACAAAGTGCCAATAGAGGCCAATCAACTCAACGGTCTCTGCCTTGCTGCCCGGAATCTCGCTACGCTGCAATATCCCAACCAAGGCCATCAGCATGATGATTCCCAAGGTGACGTGCACTCCATGGAAACCCGTGAGAGTGTAAAAACTAGAGCTGAACAAGCTGGTTCCGAATCCGAGACCCTCGCTCTTGAAGGCAGTGAACTCATACACCTGACCGCCAACGAATGTTGCACCAAGAAGTGCCGTTACGGACAACCACAAAACTGTTCCACGATCGTCTCTCTTGGCTGCGCTCGACACTGCAAGCACCATGGTCAGTGAGCTCATCAACAACACGAAACTGCTCACCGATGTGAACGGAATATCGAATACCTGCGACGGGGTTGGCCCTTGACCGACGCGTCCGCGATAGAGCATGTAGGTGGAGATGAGACCACCAAATAACAGGCATTCGGAGCCCAGAAAGAGCCACATTCCCAACTTCACATTGGAAATACCGGCCGATGAAGCATGGGTTGTCGCACCATGGATCTCGTGACCGCTTTCTGTCTGAACTGCAAGATCAGCCAACGGAAATCACCTCCCCCGAATTATCACCTGTTGGAGCCGGTGGGTCATAATCGGATGCCTTTGCGGTGGCTGGTTCAAGACTCCAACCAAACGCGGCAAACAGCACGAGGACGCCGCCAAACACTGCAATCGGAGTCGAAAAGATGACACCGTAGGCAATAATTGGTAAACCAAGAGCAACTACGAGTGGCCAATACGAAGGCGATGGCATGTGAATGTGCTTGTCAGCCATTAGTTCTTGTTCGGCAATGATTTCCTCGGCATTCCGGACTTTGATCATCGCGCCATTCTCGTCTTCAGTGTATTTGCGGTGAAAGAATTCGTCCAGATGATGCACAGTCGGAATGACGTCAAAATTGTGTTCCTTTGGCGGATTAGTTGTCATCCATTCAAGACTGCGCGAGTCCCACGGATCCAACGGCGCGATTACGCCCTTTCGTGTTGTATGGACAACATTGATGAGAAATAGCAACACGCCAATTGCCAGAATGAACGAGCCGATTGATGACACGAGGTTCCAAAATCCGAGATTGAAAAATCCTTCACCGGCTCGAGCCTCGGTCCAGATATACATCCGACGTGGTTGACCCTGAAGTCCAAGAATATGCATCGGACCAAATGTGAGATTCAACCCGATGACCATTAGCCAGAAGTTCCAAGTGCCAAGTCGCTCACTGAGCATCTTGCCGAATATCTTCGGCCACCAATAGTAGAACCCCGAGAACAGCCCCAGAACCGCGCCACCAAACAGCACGTAATGGAAATGGGCGACAACGTAGTAAGTGTCGGTTTGCTGAGTATCAGACGGAGCAATTGCATGCGTCACGCCCGACAGTCCACCAATGGTGAACAGCACGATCAAGCCAATAGCAAATTTCATCGCCGTCGTAAACCACAACTTTCCACCCCACAGCGTGAGCGTCCAATTGACAATCTTCACCCCCGTTGGAATCGCAATCATCATTGTTGTCAAGGAAAATACGGCGACTGAAACCGGGCCGAGTCCAGAGGCGAACATGTGATGTGCCCAAACACCCCAACCCACAAAACCGATTGCAGCTCCCGAAAATACGACGAACGGATATCCGAACAACGGCTTGCGTGAAAATACCGGAATCACCTCGGACACGATGCCAAAACTTGGCAATATCAAGATGTAGACCTCTGGGTGGCCGAAAATCCAAAATAGGTGTTGCCACAGCAATGGATCAGCACCGGCACTGACGTCGAAGAATGTGGCACCGTAGTTTCTCTGGAATGAAAGCAGAAACAACGCGACCGTGATAACAGGTACCGCAAACAACAGGAGAAATTGCACGACAAGTGCCATCCACGAGAAGATCGGCATGCGCATAAGACTCATTCCAGGTGCGCGCATATTCAACACCGTGACGATCAAATTGATCGCGCCGGCAAGTGAAGCGATTCCAACAATTTGCAGACCAAAAACCCAAAAATCGATACCGTGTGTGGGTGAAAATACCGGTCCAGAATTCGGCGCATACATGAACCAACCGCCATCGGCCGCACCGCCAAGGAACCATGCCAAATTAAGAAAAATTCCACCGGATACGACTGCCCAGAGACCAAAGGCGTTCAAACGCGGGAATGCGACATCGCGAGCCCCAATTTGAAGCGGTATAAAATAGTTGGCAAATGCCGCCGCCATTGGCATAACAAACAAGAACACCATCGTGGTTGCATGCATCGTGAACATCTGGTTGTAGACGTCTGCGTTGAGCACTTTTCCATTTGGAGCAGCCAGTTGAAGCCGAATGAGCAGAGCTTCAATTCCACCAACGATGAAAAAGAACATCGCCGTGACGCCGTACATGATGCCAATCTTCTTGTGATCAACGGTGAAGATCCACGACTTCCACCCCGTCGTACTCACGGGGCGCTTGAGAACTCCAAATGTTGACGATGCCGTGACCTGGACACCGTCGACCGGTGAGGCGACCTGCGATGTTGAACGTTCAATAATGGTCACTGAGATCTCCAATTAATTTCTGGTCAACAAATAGGCTACGAGTTTTTCGATGTCTGATTCTGAAAGCCCGAGATATGGCATCCCGCGATACTTCCCGCCGGTTGCCGCTAATTGTGTTGGGTCCGAATACATCGGTTTTACCGCTGGTGCATTCCGCAACCAGTCCCGAAGAGCAGACTCGTTCAAGCAATCCTCTGTTACACCCGTCAGATACTTACCACCAAATGTGGCAGGGTCGGATTCCCAGACGCCCTTGCGACATTCGGGTTTGGCGAGATCGAACATTGCTCCGGCGAAGGTGTTTCGTGACATCAAGTGGGTGAGGTCTGGCGCGGCACCAGCCCATACGTTTTCATCCGGTGCGGAAATGGCCAGCGACCCATCGGCGCTCTTGAGCCCGTTCACTTGGTGACATCGAACGCATTGATTTAAAAATACGGCCTCGCCCTCTTTGGCCAATGTCCCCTCGGCGGGGGCAACGTAAGTAGCTTGCTGATTCGCCACCCATTTGGCAAAATCTTCTTTACTCAGTGCAATTGCTTCCATGCGCATGTTGGCATGGGACAAACCGCAAAACTCGGTGCACTGACCAGCATAAATTCCGGGGGTATCGGCTTCGATACGGTTTGTTTGTACCCGACCGGGAACCGCATCGCGTTTTCCATTCAGCATCGGGATCCAATATGAGTGAATGACATCTCGGCTCGTCTCACGCAATAGCACTTTTGTACCGACTGGTATGACCAATTGGCCAGAAGTGACGATTGGCTGGGTTATTCCAAATTGTTCTTGGACCGGATAGTCGTATTCCCACCACCATTGCTGACCGGTGACATTGATGATCATCTCGGTATCACTCGTCTTGGCCAAGTCAAACACAGAACGCACGGTGAAGACACCGACGACCGCAAGGATGAGTGCAGGAATGATAGTGAGAGTAATTTCAAGTGCGGGATTGCCATGCGACTGATGTGGTATCGGCTGGCCTCGATCACGAAACTTGATGACGCAATAGAACACGGCAGCAAAGACAATGACGCCGACGATTCCTGCCACGGCAAAAACCGGCTTTTGCAGATTGTCGATCTTGGCCGCGTTCGGACCCTTCGGTTTCCAGGTGTCCTGGGGCGCATTCGTGGCACAACCAGCCAAGGCAATCACAGCACCGCCGACAATAAATCTACCGCGGAGACTTCGTAGCACGGAGGCAAGCATATTCATCAATAGGGTCACAAGGCGCTGTAATGCACGGAGGTGAATCACGGCACGATCAATTCGATGACTTGGCCTTCAATGGCTTGGCCTTCAACTCCTGCAATTGACAAAGTATAGGGACCATTGGCCAGCGATGGTTTTGGTATTGAAAAGGTGAGTAGTTGCTCCGCACCTTGAGGGGTCATTCGTGTACACGACACCACCTCTTCTACGACGCCCTCGGTGACTGCCCTTGTACCGAGGTGGGCGACCAATCTGACGTCGCCTGCATCGTGATTACGGAAAATGATGTTCGACGGATTCGATCGTGGCACTGTTATTGCCCGTTGCTCGCCTTCAATACCCTCAGTATGAGCGATCAATTTTCCATCTACGAAATCAACGGTGGCGATAACACCACTTTTTGAAGAGATCGTCTGTGTGGCCCCTTTGTCGCTATGTGCCGACGTTTCGGCGCCGCATTCGCGCGGTACTTCATGATCCTGTTCATATTTTGCGCTTACAAGTTCAGAGCGCATTCCGTTGCCCGCACCTGCAATACCCGCAGCCACAATACCGATCGCCGCTAATGCACAGGTCGCACTCACGATGCTGCGTCTGAGCGTCGTCCGTACTGCAAACAGTACGCCACCAACCAGCAGCAAAGCACCAATGGCGATGAAAAGTGCGACACCTACTTGTTTGTCAACTGCGAGCATCACCCGCGAAAAGCTAAAGATCAACAGACCCAATCCGACTGCTCCAAGTACTGGAAACTCAATTGGGTTGAGCAATCGTTTCCGAGCGGCGGAATTGAAGGCATCGTTCGATGACGCCCGTTCGCTCCAGGCGAGCACCGTCCACTCCACAAGCGCCGCGACCAGTACCACAATTCCCAACAGGAAGATCACGGCCTGGGTAATGGTGCCGAGCAACACAAGTGCGGCGCCAATGGCAGTCAGCAGTGGCCACATGCTTGTCGTCGGTGCCGGATGGCTTGATGGTGAGATTTCATTGCCAGCAACTTCGCCATCCCGCACATACAGGGCAACTCCTGCGAGCAGGCCAACCGCCCCTAGAAGACCAAATAATACGGTTGCAGCAAGTGCTGACGGGTGGACGAATAACATTGAGACGCCAATTGCAATAGCAGCAAGAGTGTCAATTCCAAGAAAATATTTTGAACCAGTCGTGAACATCTGTCGTCCTATTTCTGCACGTACACAACGAACCACATTGCAGAAAATGCTGTGGTGAGGACATACCAATAGAGCGCATGAGCGCTCATAACTTGACGGTCGCCAAGGCGCCCGGCAAGAGCTCGAAAGAGTGCGACCAGACTGAACACCACACCACTTGCAAGCAAGGCCGTCATGGTGCCAGTAATTGCATAAAACAATGTCTGATATTGGCCGTCACGAATACCGATTCCCATCTGCACATAGACCGCAACTTGAGCGTTGATCGCCGCGATGCCGAGCACCGCAACAATTGCCAGGGCCAGATACGCATGCGAAGAGTCAGAACGGCGAGTCGCATATACGGCCCATTGAGCAATGATGCAGGTCATCACCAATGTGATCAAGATGGTGTTGGTGGCAACCTCAGGAATTTTGATATCGGCGGGTAACCAGTCGCGAATCATCTTGACACCATTCGATGACTCGCGAAGTGGAGCAGCATCGCGAAAACGAAGCCACACTGCGAGCATGCCAAATACCAGCATGAATGCAGCGCCTCCCGCGACGGCGGTGGCAATCAATATTTGGTGTCTCGCCTCTGATCGTGGTGGCGCAACCACTGCTGCTGTCATGACTCGGTCCCAACTGTTGAACGAGTCGGTCTGAACACAACTGCTACAAATCCAATAACGACAACGGCCATCAATGCATGCCCAACACTTACCAGGGCGTTCCATATCGCATGCGGTCCGCCATATTCGAAATCCGTCACCGAATTTGCCGCTTGATTGGCAAATCCGACGATGTAATAGGGCAATGTTGCCAACACCGTGGCTATGAATCCCACAACTCCAAGAATGATGACGACTCCGGAGGGCAAGCTGCGACCGCGCAACTGATTACTCCAATGCGCAATTGCTCCGATCGCAACGAGTACGGCACCGTAGCCAAGGTAGACGTAGACACCTTCTTCAAAGACGGTTCCTGATAAGCCTGCGGGCGAGATCATCTGGACCGCAAAACCGAGCATTCCAGTGAGCACCATACCTACCCCAAGCAACGACGGCACGAGCGGAGCATTTAATCGCAACGAGTTGGTTCTAAGCGCAAGCAACGACACGGCGAATGCGATCAAGATTCCCAATATTGGCAGCACATTGAACAGTGCGTACGGAATTGCGCTCGTGAGTTTGTCGCCCAATGATCCAGACCATTCGAACATGTGCTGAGTACGAGTCACCGCACCGAGTAGAGCGGTGGACATGATTCCGATTCCGACGAACCCACCAGTTCGTATGATGCGACGCGTTGGCCCGTTGACTGAGATGATTTCAGCCAGCACCCCGAGAACCGGAATGACGTAGATGAACGTTTGCGGTTGGCCAAAGACCTCCCCAATCCATTTGTCGATTCCATAATTTCCGCCAAATGCCAAGCGGCTGAAGTGGTGATCCACCGCTACGTAAATCACCGAACCGAGATGAATTGGGAGAGTGAGAACGAGCCCGGCAGCGGCAACGAGCGCAGACCAAGAAAACACTGGCACATCGGACATGGCAAGATCTGGCGAACGAGCGCCAATTACCGTAGCGACCACCGAAATTGCAGCGGCAAGCAATCCGACGATGACTAAGCCAACACCAAGCAGATAAGCGTCCACCATCTGCGTATTTCCGCCTGACGGGCCGCCATTGGCAATGATTGAAACGATCACAATGACGCTTCCAATCATCCATGAATAGAACCCAAAGAGCGACAAGCGGGCAAAAGAAATCGCGCGGGCACCAATTTGTAGCGGGACGATCGCAACGCTTAAGCCGACGAATAACGGCGCCAAGACTCCCAGCCCAAGACCAGTACGAAAGTAGGAAAAGAGCTGGGTGATGCTGTCGGCAGACACCAGCTCTGACCCGGAGTCAATTCGCTCGACGCCAAGTACGACGCCAACTCCAATCACTCCGATCAACCAAACGAAGCCACCGCGCATGAACAGACGGCCAATGCGCTTGTGGTCGGTCGTGGTAATCCACACTGCAAACGCACCAACCAGATCGCGGGAGCCATCGGCACGGGAGTGGCTGGAACTCACGGCTGAATGTACATCGAGGGCGGTCATAGTCGACTACGACACTAACAATACGTAGCGATCCAACCCGAACTTGAAGACATATCCCGTGGCTTCAACGGAGCAAGACATCTACCGTAAGCGCTAAAAATAGAACCGTCACATAGGTAATTGAGAACGAAAACAGTCGCATCGAGTGAGCCTCGCTAGGGTCACCACCTAGGCGTATGGTGCCAACGATAAAGGCCACGCCAGACACAAGCGCTGCGATTCCATACACCCAGCCCATACCAGCAATAGGGATCAAGGCCAACGTGGTGAGGACGAGAATAACGGTGTACGTCAACATACTGCGAATGGTCTCGTTAAGCGACGCCACCACCGGAAGCATCGGAACACCTGCGGCCCGATAGTCATCGGCATGACGAATGGCAAGAGCCCAAAAATGGGGCGGTGTCCAAAAAAAAATGACTAAAAACAAGATCACCGGCGCCCATGACAAGGAATTGGTAACGGCTGCCCAACCGACGAGCACCGGTACCGCTCCGGCAGCGCCACCAATCACGATGTTGTGTTTGCTGGTGCGCTTAAGCCATAACGAATAAACGAACACATAAAATAACGTCGCACTGAGTGCCAAGCAGGCAGCAAGTACATTGGCGCCAGCAGCAAGCACAACAAAGGCACATATTTCCAGCAATGCTGCAAATACAAGCGCCGCGCGTGGCGTCACGACACCCGTTACCAAGGGTCGACCTTGGGTTCGCGACATCAATCGGTCGATATCACGATCGATGTACATATTGAACGCGTTGGCACCTCCCGCCGCGAGGGTGCCTCCGACCAACGTAATGACCATCAATGAAAATGACGGCCAACCCCCCTCTGCCAGCACCATTGTCGGAACGGTCGTCACCAAGAGCAGTTCAATGATCCGAGGCTTGGTAAGTGCAAGATAGGCACTTCGTCGACTCTGTGACTGGCTCCGGTGCCCATCGTTTGATCCATGACCAAACAGCTTGGTGGTGAGCCGCGACGGTACGACAGGTCGGACTCCCAGTGCCACACCTTCAGACTACGGCAGCAAATGAACACTCATCAATCGGCGACCAAATTCGACGCGAATTTCATCACCAATTACAAGATTCAATGTGGTTTACTGATGGTTGAATCACGGCACAATGGAGATGTGACGAACCGACAGATCAGACCCACGGCTCACGCCGCAGTCGTGACTGCTACTACTGATGTTCGTCCTGTCGTGGTGAATGAACCAGACACGTCCGAGACAACCTTTACCGATCGCCCATGGATCGTGATCGTCTGGAACGATCCGATCAATCTGATGTCATATGTAACTTTTGTTTTCCAAAAACTCTTTGGATACAGCTTGGAGAAGGCGACCGCGTTGATGCTTGATGTCCACCATAAGGGTCGAGCCGTGGTGTCCTCCGGTCCACGGGAGCGGGCTGAGTTCGATGTGTATCGACTTCATGAGCACGGTCTTTGGGCAACCATGCAAAAAGATTCGAACTCCTCGTGACACGTCGAGGGCGCGGACCTATTCGAGTAGGTCGCCATGGAACCTACTTGTTGTGTATCGACACCGAGGACCGTCGCTCACTGCTACGACTACTCGGTGAGTTGCGTGACACGCTTTTGGATGACAGCGAGGTGAATGATTCCACTACCGACAAGTTTCGAAGACTCTTTCCAACGGCCTACCACAACGACCCTGAATTGGATGTTGAGTATCAACGATTGATGAAAGGCGAATTACTCGCCTCACGGCTTGATTCGCTTTCTTCGGCACGGGCAGCACTTGAGCGAACACCCGACGATGACACGCTCATCTTGACACCACATGAACTTGATGTGTTTACCCGGTCCATTAACAACCTACGCCTCGTACTCGGCACAATGCTCGACGTCCAGGAAAGCGACGACAGCGACGCCGGTGACGACATTGCAAGCGACGACCCAGCGCGACTCCACCACCACCTCTACTCATATTTGGGATGGCTTCTTGATTGGGCAGTCACGGCGCAAACCGGTGCTCTTCAAGCCGACCAATGATGGATCGCCACGAAGGCCACAAACCAGCAGGGGATTCGGTGTCGCTCACTGCTAGATTTCTATGGCTCTCTCAACTGAATATTCGTCCATGCCCCCATCGTCTAGTGGCCTAGGACACCACCCTTTCAAGGTGGCGGCACGGGTTCGAATCCCGTTGGGGGTGCCAGCCAGAAAGGTAAGTTGCGAGTGCAATTCAAGAACAGCGAGTGCAATTCAAGAACAGATAGAGGGAAATTCAGTAACAAAGATCAGAACACCAGAGTCGTGGAAAATACGGTTCTGACATTTTGGTCCCGTGGTGAAGTTGGAGTTCACGCCGGCCTGTCAAGCCGGAGGTCGCGGGTTCGAGTCCCGTCGGGACCGCTGAGGAGGTGCATGCACTTTTCTCGGTCGGGTAGCTCAGTAGGCAGAGCATGCGCCTGAAAAGCGCAGGGTCACCGGATCGACGCCGGTCCCGACCACCAATATGTCATGATTTCAATGGCTGTTACTTGTGCACAGCCAGCACGTAGTTAGTGCACGCTTGGAATAATGCGAACAAGCGATTCTTGAGCCACAGTCGCAACATGAGTACCATCGGCGCCAAACACATATCCGTAGGTCAATCCGCGACCACCCACATAGGTATGACAGGTCATTTCATAGAAATGCCACTGGTGAGCGCGTACCGGCCGATGAAACCACACCGTGTGATCAAGACTTGCGCCGAACCTCCGTCCTTCATCAGATGCTTTTTGCAGCTCGGGGACAGCTCGTATGACACTCTCGGTTGGCAAATCATCGGAAAGATAGGCAAGGGCACATCGATTGAGAAGCTCACTGTCACCGAGTGAATCTTTGACTCGCATCCACGCTGCAATGCGACCCGACCCATCGCGATGCTGGCCGGCGAGTGCATCTGGGGTGAGCATTCGGCGCTGCAAGAACGTGCTCCAGGATGATTCATCAATAGTCTCAGGGCTCCGTAAATTATGTTGAAACTGAACCGTTGTTACATCGTTTGACTCTTCGTGACGCTGAAACGATGCCTCAAGGTTAAGAATTGCGCCATCGTCCTGTCGTGCGACCACTCGACGAGTCGTAAAACTCTTCCCGTTGCGAATGCGGTCAACTTCGTATCGCACAGGTTGTTTGTTGTTCCCACGACGAATGAAATATGCCCGAAGTGAATGGGGGGTCATTTCATCATCCACCGTGAAGGCCGCCGCGCGCAATGCCTGAGCCACGATGTGCCCGCCATACAGACCACCCCACGGATACTCGAGGCCCTCTCCGACATACACGTCACCTCCATGGGCAACGAGATCGAACAGTTGATGAAGATTCACCGCACCATTATTCATGATGCGCGTGGCATGCCGTGGTCTATGGCGATTATTGATGTTGCCAATACATCCAGATCATGTCTGTCGTGAGAAACCAGCACACACGCCCCACCAAATGAGGACAAAAACATTGCCAAATCTGAACGAATGGTTCGTTTTGCGTACTCATCGATGCCACTAAAGGGTTCGTCAAGGAGTAGCACATTGGGTTCACCGATTAGTGCACGTGCTACCGCGACACGTTGTTGCTCGCCGCCCGACAACTGTTGCGGGCGAAACTCGCCGTACCTTTCCAGCTCAAACCGTTTCATGTACTCGACGACTCTTTCATCAACCTGTAGTGACCGATCCCCTCGAGCACGCAATGGAAAGGCGATATTTTCGCGAACGCTCAAATTCCGAAAGAGGGCCGGCTGTTGGAACACCATGCCAATTCCACGGCGCTCTGGGGGTACCCAGCGTGAGGCCAGCGGATCGTCCCATACGATGTCGTCGCAGCGGATTGACCCTGAGTCAAGCCGAATGAATCCAGCAAGACACCGCAACCAGGATGTTTTCCCGGCTCCATTTGGTCCTACCACCCCGACCACTTCGCCGGCGTGGACATTCATATCAACGTCGATTCGCATCGATCCCATTTGGATCGAACCATGTGCGCCCAGCTTCACCACGATCCACCTCGCGTTACTGCCGTGATCCATCGATCACGAAGTGACACCAATACGACGAGCGAGACCGTGACAAGGATCAGACTCAGCATGATCGCTTCTCCCCGATTTCGCTCCAGGGCCAAGAACACCGCCGATGGCACGGTTTGAGTGCGTCCCTGAAGATTGCCCGCAAAGGTAATGGTTGCGCCGAACTCGCCAAGCGCCCGGGCCCAAGCAAGTACAACACCCGAAATCACAGCCGGTCGAATACTTGGCAAGATCACCCGACGGAAGGAATACCAACTTGTGGCACCGTGGACCCGCGCTGATTCGTCGAATACTGGATCCAGTTGGCGAAGAGCCGCATCCACGGTAAGGATCAAAAACGGTAAGGCGACGAATGTTTCGGCAATCACCACCGCAACGACTGTGAATGGAATTTGTATTCCCCACCACGAAAAGAGAAACTGACCAACTACTCCCCGCCGTCCAAGTGCGGCAATGAGGGCCACGCCACTGACTACCGGTGGAAGCACCATCGACAAAGTGCACAACGCTCGGAAGGTGGATTTACCCGGGAGTGAAGAGTATGCAAGGACCCATGCGCACGGAACTCCGATGGCGATGCATAACGTGGTTGCAATAGCCGAACATATCAGTGACAACTTGAGTGCATCATGAACGACGTTTGATGACAGTGTTTGCCCCAGATCACTCCATGGTGCACGGATAACAAGTGAGAGCAGTGGGACGAAGAACAACGCCAGAGCAACGGCCGCCAGAGCCCAAATCAACACCGGAATTCGGGATTGCCTGATCATTTTGCATCCGGCGAAGAAAAGCCGTGCTGGCGCAGCACTTCTTGGCCTCGTTCCGAAAGGACGAGTTGTAACCACTGGGCGGTACCCGGTTGTTGCGATCCATGGCGCATCACGGCAATTGGATAGAAGACATCTACGTTGAAAGCCAATGGAATATCCACCCCGACGACGGTGCTGCCGGCACCCATCACATCGGAGGAGTACACAATCCCGGCATCGGCTTCACCACTCACTACCTTGGAAACGACACTCGCTGCACTTGGCTCATAACTCGCTGGCGAGACGGTGACACCAGCCGTCGCCAACACTGCCGTCGAGTAACGCCCAAGTGGAACATCGGTTGCGGCGAGCACGACGACGACATCACGGCGCGATAGATCAGTCACTGAATGAATCCTGTCAACGGCGGTGCGGGCAACAAGTATTTGCAAATGATTAGCCGCGAACACTGTTGGAGTTCCCGCAACTTCGCCGTGCAACACGAGAAAGTCCATGTCGTCGGTATCGGCGGCGGCAAAGATATCTGCTGGTGCACCATCCATAATTTGATGAGACAATTGGGTTGAGGAATCAAAGGAAAACGTCACTTTATATTCTGGGTGAGTATCGACAAATTCGGATCCAAGTTGTCTGAACGCATCCTGTAATGATGACGCCGCAAACACGGTGACAGTCTGTGTGCTGGATTTGGCGCAGGCCGCAGTCAACAATAAGCAACCAACGGTGAGACCCAAACGCCTCCCAATTCTCCTCCAAGTGCACCACCGCATAGAAACCAAAATGTAGTCACTTTCTGACTACATTCCTCATTGACGATATAGATTGATGAGA
>CAYHCC010000009.1:0-105587 GCA_964355165.1 uncultured Acidimicrobium sp. | reverse complement strand
ATTAGCGTGTCGGAATTCAACGAGAAAAAACGAAAATCTCCAACTTAAAGTGTCACCTATGTCTCGACACATCTGTCAACTATGTCTCGACACATCACATCGTGGAGCTGAGGGGAATTGAACCCCTGACCTCCTCCATGCCATGGAGGCGCTCTACCAATTGAGCTACAGCCCCGAATTTCGTCTCCGAGCGTAGCGGGAATGATGAGCGTACCTGTTTGATACTGATTAACTGTTGACGAGCGTCGCCATTTCCCCCGCCCAATCCCGCGTCGCGTTGACGAATCCATCCACCATCACCTCGGTCACCTCAAGCGACAAGGCGATAAATCCTCGCTGGGCTAGGTAGTAGCCGTGCTCAAGCATGGCAAAGAAGTACAGCTCTTTCCACCGATCGTCCGATGCGGCAACATCAGCAAGAGCGCGCACCGGACCCCTGCAACCGTGTACGCCGATCATCGAACCGTGACCGGTGACGCACATCGGCAGGCCCGCTTCGGCAAGTACGCCAGCCAGTGCTTGGCGACAGACATCGCCACGCGCGTTTACTTCGCTCACTGCCTGATCGGTGAGCACCTCGCGCAAGGCTGCCACTCCCGCGGCCATCGATACCGGGTTGTTGTTGAACGTGCCGGCATGGGCAAGCGGCACCCCATGGTGCGAGCCACCGCCAAAGACGCTCATGATCTCGCGCGTGCCGCCGAAGGCACCAAAACTGAATCCACCGCCAAGATATTTTCCGAGAGTCGTCATGTCGGGTGTGACGCCCAGCAATTGTTGTGCACCACCCGGGGCAAGTCGCGAAGTCATCACCTCATCAAAAATAAGCACGACACCATGGCGCGTGCACAATGAACGCAGACGCTGAAGAAATTCGTCGCTGGCGGGAATGCAGCCAGCTGATCCCAGCATCGGCTCAACTACTGCGCACCCCAATTGCTGGCCGCGGTCGCCAGTGAACAGCGCCTCAAGTGCGTCAATGTCGTTGTAGATACCGAGGGTGAACTGGTGCGGGACGTTGATCGGGCTGGGGCCATGACCAAATGAAAGCACTCCGCCGTGGTACCCACCTTCGAAGACCAGCACCCCACGACGCTGTGTGTGATGCAGCGCAGCCGCGATGGCATAGACGTTGGCCTCGGTGCCAGAGTTGGTGAAGCGCACCTGCTGGATACTGGCAAATTTGGCACAGATCAGTTCAGCCAATTCAACCTCACCCGGTTGGGTTGCCCCGATTGACCAGCCCTCGCTCAACACGCGCTCGACGGCTGCGCGCACTGGTGCCGGGGCATGGCCCAGAAACCCAGCCGTGTAATTGCCCAGCAGATCTACATAGCGATGCCCGTCGGCATCCCTCAGCACGGCACCGTCGGCGCCAACTACACGGAACGGAAAGGGCTCGAAGTGCAACACCGTGCGCGTATTCCCACCGGGCATCACATTGACTGCGCGGTGGTATAGCGCTTCGCTCTGCTGACGGGTGGCGGCGTAGCGTTCGCGCGCGGCAGCGACAAGGTCATCAAGCGCAGAGGTGATTGATGTTTTCATTGTTCAACGCTTGCGCGCCAGTCGATCACCGGAACATCGGCGTACAGGCGTTCAATTTCGTAAAATTGTCGCGTCAGTTCAGCAAAGATGTGAACCACCACATCGCCATAATCCAGCAGGATCCATTGCTGCTCGGCTAGTCCTTCGCTATGTAGCGGCGAGATTCCAAGTTGTTCACGGATTCTGGAACTCACTTCATTGGCAATGGTTCTTACCTGAGGCAAGTTACTTGCACTTGTGATAACAAACAGTTCGGCGATGACAAGCACATCACCGACGTTGAGCACAATGATGTCGCTGCCCTGTTTGTCGTCGGCGGCTTGAGCAGCGATACACGCCAGAATCATCGAATCGTCTGGTGCCTCCTTATACGGCTGAGAAGGTGACACTCCTTCCACCGCCGGTCTTACTGCTGGCATCTGTTACTCCTCTGACGCTGGAATCGTCGTGGCTGGCAATGTCGGGGATGCAGTGATGAAATCGGCAAAATCCTGACCGAGAACAATCTGTGCGCTAATGCCTTCGACTGGTTGTTTAGCCTTGGCGTATGTGAGTGAGCCAAGCACTGATTCAAGACTCGACTGAAAACCATCAATCGCAGCTTTGTCGTTGTACTTGAAAATTGTCTCCTGTGCGGGCGGTCCCGCAACTTCACGTACCAGTGCAACCCCGATTCCCAAATATGACAATCGTTCGACTACAGCATGAGAGATATTCACATCGCTGAACGGGCTGTCGACCTGAACAGAAAATCCACCATTGACTCCCGACAACGAACTTGGCGCCACACTCGCCATGAGCAGTAAAACTTCAATGCGATCAAGCCCATAGAGATCAACTCCAAGGGGATTGTCAACTCCTGACAACGGCGCGGCGTTGAGTTGCCACACCTGTACGGCTCCTGCAAATACACGTCGCACGAAATCGGCAACATCAGCGGGAACTGCATCAGGGATCGATGTGATTGTTGTTTGAGTTGGATCAAGAGCCACGCCACCGCCCACTGCCGCTGCCACACCCGACCACAGCGACTTCGTGCGCACAAAACGAGCGCTCTCGGGTTCTCCGGCACGCCTTGCCACGAGCACCGACGCAACCTGATCGGGAGAAAGATCAATATCTCCGGCCGGAAATAATTCGGTGTCAATGGCAACGGAAATCGGTGGCGTGGTGACATTGGTACGCGATTTCACCGTGGTTGTCGTCGTCGGATCTGGTAGGACCATTTTTGTGTCCACCACCGGCTGATCAAATTCGGCGTGTATTACTGGTGTAACTGCTAGCAATGCCGCAACATCGCCAACGCCGAGTGCACCAACGCTGGCAAATGTTACGTCCAGCGCACCCTCGGTATCGAGAGCGAGTGCGGCAAGTCCGCCTTGAGCATAACTATCAGCGAGTCGACGTGAAGCTTCGTTACCAACCATTTCGGCACGCGTGTTTGCAGGCAATGAAATGATCGTGCCGCCAACGCCTTGTGGGGCTAGAACGAAAACTGTGAGCGTGGTAACTTCGTTGGCGTCATTCACCGTGGCCAACAGCGCAGCGGGTGTGCTCGGAATTTTTAATTGCTTGTTGGCATCAACGTTGCGTCCTCCGGAGGAATTAAGCAACAAATTCGCGCCGGCTAGGACGCCAAGTGGCAACGCGCAGGCAGCAGCCAGACCGGTGACAAAAGCCGCGAGCAGTCGCCTTCGCTGTCGCGCTGGAATTGAAGTCATTGATGAGTGGCTTTCGCCGCGCCGTACAATCCGCGCGAATAAATCTCATCAAGCACCGGTTTAGTAAGCAAGTAGTCCAACGGTCGACCGTCAACGCAACGTGCTCGTAAATCGGTGCTGCTTATTTCGAGGCGAGGCGATTCAACGCGAATCCATGTGAATTCGGTGGGGGGCGTCACCGGTGAACCCGGTCGGTCGACGACGACGAGTTGCGACCGGGCCACAACTTCATCAATTCGTGACCACGTAGAAAGAGCACTTGCCGCATCATCACCAAGAATCGTAAACAACTGTGCATCTAGATACTTTGCAGCCAGTCCAGCAAGAGTGTCGGCGGTAAAACTGGGGCCGCCACGGCGAATTTCATCCTCGCCGGCGATCAACCCGGCCACTCCAGAAACGGCCGCCTTCACCATCGCAACCCGGTCCGGTGCGGGTGAGATACTCCGAGTACCCTGTTTTTGCCACGGGTCGTTGGCCACCATCAGAATGACAAGATCCAGGTCAAGTGCATAGCGGACATTGACCGCAGTGACCAGATGGCCAACATGAGGCGGATCAAAGGTGCCACCGAAGAGTCCGATCCGTTGAGGCATCCCCGCAGTCTACGAAGGGCTGCTTCTACCCACTCTCAGGTCATTTCCCACCGACCCACAAATTCGGTGACCGTGAAAGCCATACGTATTCAGGGAAAGAAATTTTATAAATATTTTCGTTAAGGTCTTCCATTAATTCAACCGATGAACTACTGTCTAGTCTCCATCCAGTAACCCCCGATACCCCTCAAAACTAAATCCTCCCAAACCCCACCCATCCAGTAGTTGTGAAATTGCGCCGCTCGGCCGTAGTTTCCGGCCCGATGTGCGCCTATCGGTCGCTTTGCGACTTTTGGCGCGCACTATGCCAACTTTCACCGCCAAGCATGGAACATTCGCCCACAGGAAATGGTTGTTAGAAGTATGTCTGATGCAATTGGTCTCTATCTCAACGAAATCGGCAAGGTTGCGTTGCTTAATGCCGAAGATGAGCGCAACTTGTCCAAAGCAATCGAGCGCGGTCGCGATGCGGCCACACGACTCGAGTCTGGCGAACGTGGTGCGGCACTTCGAGCCGACCTGCGTGGTGCAGCCAAGGCCAAAGATCGCTTTATTCGCTCCAATCTTCGACTTGTCGTCTCGATTGCTCGTCGCTACCCCTTGCCACAAGGCATGGATCTGCTAGATCTCATTCAAGAAGGCAATTTGGGTCTTGAGCACGCCGTGGACAAGTTCGACTGGCGTCGTGGTTTCAAGTTCTCCACCTATGCCACCTTCTGGATTCGCCAAGCGATTGGTCGGGCACTGGACCAAAAAGCAAGCCTCATTCGCATTCCCGGTGATCGTTCGGCCACACTTCGCGCCGCGCTTCGTCAGGGTTCGGGTGATGCCGAAGGCCTCGACTCACTGAACGCCGAACTGCACCGGCTGACGACCCCGGTGTCGCTGGACAAGACCATCGGCGATGATGGCGATGCCACACTTGGCGATCTCGTTCCCAATAACGACATCAGCCCAGAGGAAGCGGTGATGTCGCTCGTGGACAATGACTTGCTCAGCGACTTGCTCAACACTCTCGATGACCGCGCTCGCTACGCCGTGGAGGCACGATTTGGCATGCACGACGGAGAGCGCAAGAGTTTCCGTCAAGTTGGCGAAGAACTCGGCGTCACGGCAGAGGCTGCTCGACGTTTGGTCAGCCGTGCGGTTGATTCGCTCCGCGAAGACGCAGGCGATTTCCTAACCGTCTGAACCCTTGCGGGTTCAGCGAGACTGAATGACCATGGCACGCAGTTGGACTCCTTCCTCGTGGCAATCATTCCCAGCCGCCCAGCAACCAGAGTGGCCAGATAGCGGACACTTGGATCGGGCGCTCAAGCAGATTGCGTCATTCCCACCACTCGTTTTTGCCGGAGAAGCCCGATCACTACAAGTTGCATTGGGTCAAGTCGCGAGCGGAAATGCGTTCTTGCTGCAAGCAGGCGACTGCGCAGAGAGTTTCGATGAGTTCACTGCCGTCAACATCCGCGAAAAACTTCGGGTAATTTTGCAGATGGCAGTCATGCTCACCTATTCGACGGGTGTTCCCGTCGTAAAGGTTGGACGCATCGCGGGTCAGTTCGCCAAGCCGCGTTCGAGTGACTCCGAAATCGTTGGCAACGAAGAACTGCCCGTGTTCCGCGGGCACATGGTCAACGATTCTGCTCCGCATCACGAGGCGCGCCGACCAAACCCCGATCGACTTATCCAGGCGTACCATCAGGCCGCCAGCACCCTCAACTTGTTGCGGGCATTCACCAAGGGTGGTTTCGCCGACCTCAATCGAGTGCATGCGTGGAACCAAGAGTTTGTTGCCTCCAGCGCTGAGGGACAACGCTACGAACAGGTTGCTGGCGAAGTTGAACGGGCGCTCGCCTTCATGCGGGCGTGCGGAGTTGACACTGAGACCAACAGTGCACTGCACCAGGTTGATGTCTACACCAGCCACGAAGCGCTCATCTTGGGCTACGAAGAGGCTCTCACGCGTCAAGACTCCCTCACCGGAGGCTGGTACGACTGCAGTGCACACATGCTGTGGATCGGTGAGCGGACTCGACAACTCGATGGCGCACATGTGGAATTCTTGCGCGGTGTCGGCAACCCGATCGGTTGCAAGATCAGCAAATCTACCGATGTCGACTATCTGCTTTCGCTGTGTGAGGTGCTCAATCCGGCCCGCATTCCAGGTCGACTCACACTCATTTCGCGAATGGGTGCTGACAGCGTCGAAGAATCTTTGCGACCGTTAATTCGTGGTGTTCGCGATGCTGGTCATCCAGTGGTGTGGGCCTGCGATCCAATGCATGCCAACACATTCAGTGCCCCGAACGGACGCAAGACGCGACACTTCGACGACATCATCAAAGAGATCGTTGGCTTTGTCCACGCCCATCGCGCCGAAGGTACCTGGCCAGGCGGCATTCACGTTGAACTTACCGGCGACAATGTCACCGAATGTTTGGGCGGTGCAGAAGCGGTGATGAGTGACGACTTGGATGATCGTTACGAAACGGTGTGCGATCCGCGCCTGAACGCTCGCCAAGCACTCGACTTGGCATTCCGCGTCTCGGAACTCATTCGCAGCAATAACTAGTGCCCATGCGGGCATTCGAGTTGGTACGGGACTGGCCGGTATCGACTGTGGCGGTGATGGTGATCGATCAGCACGAGAATTTCCATCTGTACGGCGATACGGACGCAGAATTCCGTCTCGCTTCGGTGTCTAAATTGATGACCGCGTGGGCGACACTTGTGGCGGTTGAAGACGGATCGGTAAGTCTCACTGACGAAATCGGCCAACCCGATTGCACTCTGCGGCACTTGCTTGCTCATGCCGGTGGCTACGGATTTGACAGCACAGAGGCCATCATTCGGCCGGGGCGCAAGCGGGTGTACTCCAACACTGGTTACGAAATGGTCGCCGAGCATGTTTCAGCGGCGACACATCTTGAATTCGCCGACTATCTTCATGAATCGGTGTTCCAACCCCTTGGGATGAACTCCAGTCAGTTGTCCGGCAGTGCCGCCAAAGATGTCCACTCCACACTCGACAACGTTGGCAAATTCATGGTCGAGCTACGAAAGCCGACGCTCATGAGCTCCCCCACATTTATTGAGGCAACAAGGTCGCAGTTTCCGAACTTGGATGGTGTGGTTCCCGGCTATGGGCGATTTAACCCGTGCCCGTGGGGTCTTGGACCAGAACTACGCGGCCACAAGCAATCGCACTGGACCGCGACGCGAAACAGTTCATCGACGTACGGACATTTTGGTGGATCGGGAACTTTTGTTTGGATAGATCCCGTTGCCAATGTTGCCTGTTGTGCACTTGCTGATCGCGAGTTTGGTGATTGGGCACGTACACATTGGCCGATCTTTGGCGACGCGGTGCTCGCTGAACTCGGACGTTGAATAACTTGCAGCCAAACACCGCCGACCACCGCGCAGATTTGTGGCTATTGCTGACCTGCTCCTTCGGCACTGCGACTGCCAACAGCGTCATCTTTGCCGCCCTTGGCGACCTGCAAGACACCTACCACTTTGCTGCTTCAGGTTTGGGATTGATTGCCGGTTCCGGATTTCTTACCGGGCTATTGGTTCAGTTGTTCATTGCACCCTTGGCCGATCGAGGACATGCCAAACGCCTCATCGTCATCGGCCTGGTTCTTGCCGGTGCTGGTTCGGTACTCTTTTCAACCGGAACAACGCTTACTCAATTCATTGTGGCTCGTGCCGTGGTTGGGTCGTCATTTGGTTTTGTGTTTCCCGCGGTTCGGGCCTTGGCCGCAAATCTGGATACGGATCGGCGTGGTGAGCGATTAGGCAGGGTTGCTTCTATCGAACTCCTCGGCTTCGTGTGTGGGCCACTCCTTGGTGGAATTCTCATCGATCCGATTGGGTTGTCGGCGACATTTTTCGTCTTCGGGCTCGTCGCCTTCGTCACCGTTGTCATTGTTGCTCCCCGAGAGTTTCCAACGCTTGTTGAGACTGGCGAATCTCGGAAACTAAGTCTCGAATTGCTTCGACATCCACGAATTGTTGTCGCCGTTCTAGTCGTCATGGCGATCCAGCTCCCGATCGGAGTATTCGACGCCTTGTGGGATCGCTACCTCACCGACTTGGGCGGCAGCAACCTGATGGTCGGGTTCTCATTTGCCCTCTACAGTGTGCCGTTCATGCTGCTGTCGTCGGCGGGGGGAAGAATTGCCGATCGGGGAAATCCGCAACGCATCGCGTTGTGGTCAATGCTCGTCGTTTCGCCGTTCGTTTTCTTCTATGGTTTTTTTGACATTCTCTGGATTGTTGTCGGACTCAATATTTTTGAAGGCATCGCCCAAGCAGTCGCTTATCCGGCGACGGTCGCCGCTGTGGCTAAGGCAGCACCGAACGGTCGGGCATCAGCCGCACAAGGTCTCAGTGGATCGGCCGGACTCGTGGGGGCGATGATCATGGCCTTCACCATGCCGTCGGTATACGGCCGCTACGGAGCAACCGTCACGTTTGGGTCAGTGTTTGTACTCATGGTTGCCCTCACCGCGACTGCCGCAATTCTGCATGCCCGACTGGAACGCGCAGATAAGACCAACCGAGAAAACTTGCTCAGTTAAGACGTTCGATGATCATGGCCATTCCTTGGCCACCACCGATACACATGCTTTCCAGACCGTATGTCTTGTCCGTCGTCTGCAGACCGTTGATGAGGGTGGTCATAATCCGCGCGCCGGTCATTCCAAACGGGTGTCCAAGTGCAATCGCGCCACCATGGACATTTAGTTTCTCCATCGGGATGCCGAGATGTTTGGCCGACGGAATGACTTGGGCCGCAAATGCTTCGTTGATCTCCACAAGATCGATTTGATCCATTGTCATTCCGGCTCGCTTCAACGCTTGCCTGCACGCCTCGATCGGACCAAGACCCATGATTTCTGGATTGAGGGCCGACACGCCTGAAGCGACGATGCGAGCCAGTGGTGTAAGACCAAGTTTCTTGGCTTTGGCCTCGCTCATCACCAACACTGCTGCCGCGCCGTCGTTGAGCGGACACGCATTACCCGCCGTGATCTGACCATCGGGACGAAACACCGGCTTCAACGCAGCAAGTGTTTCAACCGTCGTGCCATCTCGAGGTCCGTCATCTTTGCTGATGACGGTGCCATTGGGAAGTGTGAGTGGCGAAATTTCGCGCTCGAAGAATCCGTTTTTCTGGTTGGCCACAGCCAGTTGCTGCGAGCGCGCACCGAATGCATCCATTTCCTCACGAGTGACGTTTTCAAATTCACGTACGTTCTCTGCAGTCTGACCCATCGACATGTAGTAGTCGGGCAAACCAGTTGGTGGCGTCCATGACGGCTGACCACCTTGGGCGCGCAATTTCGTGCGCTCACCGGCGGGCTTGAACATTGGATTGGGTGCTGTGTCGCTGGCACCGGAGGCATAGCGACTCACCGTTTCGACACCGGCAGCAATAAAGCAATCCCCTTCGCCGGCCCTGATCGCATGTGCAGCCATGCGAATGGTCTGCAAGCTAGATGAGCAGTAGCGATTCACTGTCACTCCAGGCACATCATCTAAACCGGCGAGAATGGCCACGACGCGGCCAATGTTGAAACCGCCCTCGCCCGCCGGCTGACCGATACCCATGATTAGATCTTCAATATCGGCGGCCTTGACCTGTGGGACTTTAGCCATCAGCGCACGAACTATCTGCGCCGCCATGTCATCAGGTCGAAGGTCAACAAGAGAGCCCTTAGTGGCGCGACCGATTGGACTGCGTGCGGTAGCGACGATAACTGCTTCTGTCATGATGGGCTCCTCTATATAAAAATCCGGGATCGTAACGACCTAGATCATGTGATTATTGCTCTGCTCACAGTAGCCAGAGGCGCCTTACTTGCTACAACTCAGGGATACGACTGCATACGAATGACGCGCTCAGATACCAAGAGTCGTCCGAAAATAAGTTCAATACCTTTATGATTTCAATGTTTCCTCAGTAACAACGACATTGTGCCCCGCTGCCCACTCGCGAATCTTTCCCTGTCGATCGCTGGAGAAGTATTTGATCCGAAGCGAGCCGTCAAGGTCAATCTGGGTGGGTCCAATATATTCAAACTCGGATAGCAAGTCTTCGCTCAGACCCCGCGCAGCGAGAAGCAAATCTCGTCCGTCTTCCACAATCGCAGTGAGATTAACCGTCAAGTTTGCAATCGAAGTTGAGCCACTAAGCGGGGACGACCCGGGAATGGCCCCGGTAAAAGGGGGGTTATTGCGCCAAAGCATGCTTCCACTTGGTGGTGGATGAAATTGGGCGACGACCGCAGCATCGCCGTCGACACTGGCATGTTCAGTGGCCCACGAGGCAAGAAGGAACAATGAGTTAATAAGTGCAGACACGAGATCCTCGGGGATTATCTTGGTGTGTGAAGAATCGCCGTCCGACGTATTCCATCCGTGGGCAACAGACCCCCCGCCATCTCGGTGAAGTATCCCGAATTGAAATTCCGGATCTGGCTTGTTGTCCGTAAAACGATATGAACGAAAACCACCTCGGACAGCTAATGGCAGTGAACGATTCTGTATGCCATGCAGGCCAAGGAATGTGTCAAGATGCCGATCTATCCATTTCTCAAGACTCGAGGCAAATTCACGCGAATATGGAACTGAGCCACTCATGTCAGGCTGGAGGGCAACAGTTAGCCACGCATTGAACGAGCGATCGAGTTCTCCGACTAGCAATTCATGACGATCGTGCAATTGGCAAACTTGTCCGGCTGCCTCGTCAAACCGATTTCGATACTTGTCGGCCACTTCGCTTTCGCTTAGATAGCGCTTTCCTGATCCGCTTCTTATTGGGTACCGGAGGCTGTCCGCGTTGACAACAGCATGGGGTCGTCGAACGCTAGGAGGTATAGAAATCAGCAAGTAGCCGCCTTCGTCCCCTCGGATCGGAATTACTTGTAACCCTGAGACCATGGGAACGACCCAAGTAGCGACGATCTGTTGGACTCGTAATCCCTCACCATCGAGGGAGTCATTCGACAGAGATGCCAGACGATATGGCTGACCGTCGCCCGACTCTGCGATACCGATAATTATTATGCCGCCCTTATGATTCGCGAAGCTTGCGATATCTGCGCCGAGATCACGGCGTTTTTCCTCGTTTAAGTCATTCAACTGCTGTTTAAATTCGAGCTCATCGCTCTCTAGTAGTTCGAGCAGGTTGCTCAATTTATCCTCAGTGACCTTCTGGGTATTTGACCCCAGCAGTTGTCGAAGCGACCTAGGAACAAAACTCATGCATTTAGGTTCTGAGGAAGGTTCACACCGATGTGATCATTCGACATTAGGAACAGCCGCTACTGGTCCCGCAATCACCGCACACGTAACACGCTCCAGCGCGCTGCATGTTGGCCGAACCACACGCCGTGCAAATTTGGCCCGTTCGAGCCGGCTTGGCATGAGCGCCGTGAGGTGGCGCATTTTGGGCGTCGAAATTCAGTTGAGCCACCAGATCAGATGCCGACGGAATCGTCTTTGGGTCGGCCATCACATCTCTGCCCTGGGCTGTTTCCACCATTGACTCTTCGACGCCTGGGAGCGTGGGCTGCATCCGTTCTTGGCGCGTATAGATGCCCAACTCGGCCCGTTCGTTATCACTTAGGTATTCAACGGCCAGACGACGGAAGAGATAATCGACGATGGATGAGGCCATCCGAATGTCGGCGTCATCGGTGATACCAGCCGGTTCGAAGCGAGTGTTGATGAAGGCTTCAATGAACGCCCGCAATGGCACCCCATACTGCAGACCATAGGAGATGCTCTTGGCAAATGCGTCCATGATCCCGGCCAGTGTGGAGCCTTGCTTGGACACGGTGAGAAACACTTCGCCAGGGCGACCATCTTCGTACTCGCCGATGGTGGCAAAACCTTTGCAATCGGCAACGCGGAATTCAAAGGTGCGACCGCGACGAGAACGAGGAAGTTTTTGGCGCACTGGCTGATGCACAATTCGCTCGACGATGCGCTCAACAACTGTTGCCGCACCAGCGATGCCTTGTTCGCCGTCTTTTTTGGCGGTGGAAAGGGGTTGACCGACTTTGCAGTTGTCGCGATACACGGCAACGGCTTTGATGCCCAGTTCCCATGACAACATGTGCAACTTTTCGATGTCTTCAACGGACGCCTCTTCGGGCATGTTCACCGTCTTGGAAATGGCACCGGATAAGAACGGCTGCGTGGCCCCCATCATTCGCACATGACCCTCGTAGTGAATGGTGTTGTCGCCCATTGAGCAGGCAAACACTGGTAAGTGCTCAACTTTGAGATCGGGCGCGCCGAGAATGGTCTTGTTGGTGTCGATGTAGGCGACGATGTTATCGATCTGTTGCGGGGTGTAGCCGAGTTGCGCCAGTGCACGAGGAACCGTCTGATTGACGATCGACATATTGCCACCACCAACGAGTTTCTTGAACTTCACCAGACCAAGGTCAGGTTCGATTCCGGTGGTGTCGCAGTCCATCATCAAACCGATCGTTCCGGTTGGCGCCAATACGGTGGCCTGACTGTTGCGCACGCCGAATTCTTCGCCATCGCGCACTGCGGCATCCCATGCATCGCTGGCCGCAGCAACTAGATCGCTCTGCACGACCTCGATGTCTTTGATCTCATGATTGGCATCGCGATGCATCCGCAATACGTTCAACATGTACTTCTCATTGGCTGCAAACCCAGCAAATGCACCCATCCGGCTCGCCGTGCGGGCACTCGTGGCATATGCATGACCGGTCATCAACGAGGTGAGCGCCGCGGCCCAGGCCCGACCGCCATCGCTGTCATAGGGCATTCCGAGTGCCATCAGCAATGCGCCCAAGTTGGCATAGCCGAGACCGAGTTGACGAAATTTGCGGCTGTTCTCGCCGATCTTTTCGGTTGGATAGTCGGCATTGCCGACCAAAATTTCTTGTGCACTAAACATCACCTCAATGGTGTGGCGGTAAGCCTCGACATCAAACACATCATCTTCGCTGAGATACTTCAGCAAGTTGATTGAGGCCAAGTTGCATGCTGAGTTGTCAATGTGCATGTACTCACTGCATGGGTTCGAACCATTGATTCGTCCGGTGGCATGAGCCGTGTGCCATTTGTTGATAGTTGTGTCGAACTGCAAACCCGGATCGGCACACTCCCACGAGGCGGTGGCAATTTGGCGCCACAAATCGCGCGCCCGAAGGGTACGAACTGGCGCTCCATCCTTTACAGCACGAAGCGTCCAGTCGCGATCTTCCTTGACCGCATTCATGAACTCGTCGGTGACTCGCACCGAGTTGTTGGCGTTTTGATACTGAATCGAGAATGAATCTGCACCGTCCAGATCCATGTCGAATCCAGCGTCACGAAGTGCACGGGCTTTCTTCTCTTCATGCGACTTGCACCAGATGAACTCTTCAATGTCTGGATGATCAATGTTGAGAATGACCATCTTGGCAGCGCGACGCGTCTTGCCACCCGACTTGATGGTGCCGGCTGAGGCGTCGGCTCCGCGCATGAAACTCACCGGTCCCGATGCGGTTCCGCCGCCCTTAAGGTACTCCGCACTACTGCGAATGTTGGAGAGATTGATACCCGCTCCCGAACCACCTTTGAAGATGATGCCCTCTTCTTTGTACCAATTGAGAATCGCGTCCATCGTGTCTTCAACCGCCAGGATGAAACACGCACTTGCTTGTTGCGGTACACCCTTGACGCCGATGTTGAACCACACTGGTGAATTGAATGCAGCGCGTTGAGTGACAAGGATGAACTTCAGTTCGTCACGAAATGACTCTGCTTCCGCTGCATCGGCGAAGTAACCACCTTCAATACCCCAGTTGGCAATGGTGTCGGCCACGCGGTCGATGACCTGACGCAACGAGTGTTCGCGCTCCGGGGTGCCCGGAGTTCCCCGAAAGTACTTTTGCGACACAATGTTGGTGGCATTGAGCGACCAACCAACGGGAAACTCGACGCCCAGTTGTTCAAAGGCATACGTGCCGTCTTTCCAGTTGCTGATTCGTGCGTCGCGCTTTTCCCACACCATTTGGTCGTAGGGATGGACGCCCGGCGTGGTGAAGTGACGACGGATGCCGATAGCGAGACGCTCTGGGGCGATGGACATGTTGTTGGCCTTTCCTGACATTCCTGGCATTCCTGGCATTCCTGGTATTCCTGGTATTCGGCTCTGACCGTACTGCTTGGGTATTTCTCGGATATTCGGGTAGTTCTCGGGCTTTGGAGGGATCTCCAAGGGGGTCAGACCGACACCGTTGCCAAGGTCTCCGAAGAGACCACAACATGTTGTGTCAGACCTTCCCCCATCGCAGATCCGCCCACAACCGGTAGTGATTCATTACAGCACTGTAGTTTGCCAATGTCAAACATCATCGCAAAATTTATGCCCCCGCTAACCCGTACCCCATAACGCTTTGCGGGATCTCAGAAAATATCACCGAAAAGTCATACAGCAGCGCAAATGAGAGGTTACGGGTGCATCCCTGTGTGGAGGAAGTGGACAAGCCTGTGAATTTGTCGGCGTTTCTGGGGATTTCTAGCTGTTTCTGGGGATGTGCCTGTGGAAACAGGGTTTTCCAGATGGACAACCTGTGGATAAACCTACAAGGCGACAACGCTCACCGGAATGGCATTGAGCACCGCATTGCCTGACAGCGGATCTACTGCCTCGTCATCGGTGAGCACGTTGGAATTGACACCAGCGTGCTCGGCGGCAACTCGCATTCGTGTACCACTAATGCCATGGCCCCAACCATGGGGCAAACTGACGACACGCGGTCGTACCGAATCGGTCACTTTGAATGCGATAGGCGACTCGCCTTTTGCCGTCAAGGTTTGGCGTTGGGCGATTCATCTCTCTACCGTGCCTTAAAACCCGGCGCCGTTTAGTATTCGATTCGTGCACCGCATCTTCCCCCAGCCTGATACCGGTATTACCGTGGCCGAGGCTTACGGCGTGGCCCGCCAACGTCACCCCGATGGTCGACCGTGGATCGGGTTGTCGATGGTGATGAGCATCGACGGGTCCACAGTGGTGAATGGCGATTCACAGGGTTTGTCCGGACCAGCCGATCTTGAGGTACTGGTGGGGTTACGTTGGCTCGCCGATGTCATCGTCGTCGGCGCATCAACCGTACGTAAAGAGGGATACGGACCACCGTCTAAACCGGGACTCACTGTCGGCGTGGTCACCAAAAGCGGAAGCCTTGATTTGGAAACCGAACTGTTTCGTAGCCGTGCTGGTTTTCTTATCTTGCCCGAGGAAGTCGTGATCGCCAATACATCCGTCCGTTGTGTCCGCGCCGGACACGGAACCGTTGACCTGCCAGCGGCGATGCAACAACTGAGTGGGACCTTCGCCCAACTGGAGGGCGGACCAAGCCTCAATGCGGCCATGTTCGCTGCCGATCTGGTGGATGAAATTAATGTCACGATTAGCCCACTAGTGGTTGGTGGCGCCGGTCCGCGACTTACCGATAGTGCGCCCGATCTCCACCGGAGATACGACATTGCCCACGTCATCCACGACGATGGTTTTTTGTTCGTACGCTACGTACGAAGAACGTAACGAGTCAGTTAGGTGTTCGTCGGCTGCTTAGTCGTGGCGTGCTTTTCGAGCAGGGCAAGTTCGCGGCGAAAATCGGCGGCATCATCAAAGTTTTTGTACACACTGGCAAAGCGCAGGTAGGCAACTTCATCAAGCGCACGCAGTTGATCCAAAACTTCGTGGCCAATTTGGGTACTCGTCACATCGCCACCAACCAAACGAAGATTGTCTTCGACGCGCTCGGCCACCGCCAGCAATTCCTCTTGAGTTACCGGGCGCCCTTTCGCTGCTGCTTGAAGCCCGGCGATGACTTTGCTGCGGTCAAAGGGTTCTTTACCGCCGTTGCGCTTGATGACGTTCAGTGCCACTTCTTCAAGTCGTTCATACGTCGTAAATCGATAGGAGCATTGTGTGCAACTACGCCGACGACGAATCGCCGCGCCTTCTTCCGAAACGCGGGAGTCGATGACTTTGGTGTCATCAAAGAGACAACTCGGGCAACGCACCGCAGACAGAGTACACCCCGGTGCTTGCAAGAGTATTTCGGACACGACGTCAACTGTGATTGCTAGGGCAATCGAACTTCTTGGCCCGCCGCGATCTCGGCGCCGTTCATCAGCACCAGTTGATCCACCAGTTCGGTAATGCTTCCCACTGGTGCCAGTCGTCGGGCTATTGCCCACAGGGTGTCACCCGGTTGGGCAATCACCACGCGTGGTGTGGAAATACGACCGGGGGTATTTTCATCGGCTCGCGCCGAGCTTCCAAAGACCCCGACGAGACCGAAAATCGCAATAGCGAGTAGGCCCAAAGTGGCTATAGCCACCCCCAGCCGGCGGCGACGGTACACCGAGGCTGACGCCCGGTGGCTGTGCTGGTGGCGAATTGGCTCGGCGACCACGAGTCGCAAGTGGGTCGGACGGCGGTAAGGGACTACGCCATGGGAGCGGAATACGGGATGGGTATTGAGTGCGAGGGCCATGAGTCGATAGTAGCGAACAGGTGTTCGGAGTTGGTGGATTGTCACGAACAAATGTTTGTCGAACAGGTGTTTGACTCTGGAGGCGAACACCCGTACGATGGAACCATGACCCAGCCCTTATCAGCCATTCCAGCCGCTCAAACGCAGCTCACTGCACGCCAACGCGGGATTCTCGATTTCATCGTGCAAAACATGCAAGATCGGGGATATCCACCTTCGGTGCGCGAGATCGGTGAAGCCGTCGGACTGAGTTCATCGGCCACCGTGCATAATCACCTCGGCATTTTGCAAAAACTGGGTTATCTCCACCGCGATCCAACCAAGCCACGAGCCATCGAAGTGCGTTACGAGGCCACCAGTGGTGTGGCGATGGAACGCCGACCGACCAAACATGTGCCGCTCGTGGGCGATGTCGCCGCCGGTGTGAACGTACTTGCCCACGAAAACGTTGAAGAACTCATTCCTCTGCCAATGGATTTCACCGGCGACGGAGATTTGTTCATGTTGCGAGTACGCGGCGAATCAATGATTGGCGCCGGCATTCTGGATGGCGACTATGTGGTCTGTCGTCAACAGGCCACTGCCGACAACGGCGATGTTGTCATCGCCGGAATTCCCGGTGATGAGGCAACCATCAAGACCTTCAGTCGCAAAGGAAACGCGATCACCCTCACGCCGTCGAACCCGGCAATGCAGCCAATGGTCTTTGATGCCGGTGAGGTCACCGTGTTCGGCAAACTTGTTACCGTTTTGCGCCGCCTCTAACAGCGGTCATCCATGCGATTCTCACAGCAGACACAAAGAGTGTTACGCGATACCGAGTCGTCTCGCCACTAGCTCAATCTTTTCGTCGGGTTGCACCATCGCGACTCGCACATTGTTCGCCCCGCCAGCACCATAAAAGTCACCCGGGCTCACGAGTGCTCCCCCTTGGCGTGCCAACCGTTCGGTAAACGCCCACCCATCGCCGGCGTCGAACCACAAATAGAAACCCCCTGCCGGCTGTTCAATTCGACAACCCGACCACTTCGACAACACCTCCGCACAACGCTGAAGTCGTCGCTGGTAGCGCTCAGCCTGCAGAATCACCGAAGCGTCATCGTTGAGCGCAACCACGCCGGCAGCCTGGGCCGGTCCAGGCACCATCATTCCAACGTGCTTGCGAACTTCCTTGAGGTATTGAACGAGGTCCGCATCACCGGTATAGAAACCAACGCGCAAGCCAGCCAAGTTGGAACGCTTGGAAAGAGAATGCACTGCCACCACGCCCTGCGTTCCATACTGCAAAGCGGTTGACGGTTTGCCGCGCCAGGTAAATTCGACATAACACTCGTCGCTAAACACCGGCACATCATGTCGACGACCCCAGGCAACGACGCTCTCGATGTCGTCAAGTGCACCGGTTGGGTTGCTCGGTGTGTTCATCCAGATCATCAAGGCTCGACGGGCGTCGTCGGCACTGATTGCCGCAAGGTCCAGTCCACCGGTGCTTGTCATCGGCACCGGCACGCCGCGACATCCGCTCAGTGTCGCTCCCATCGCATACGACGGATATGACACCGCCGGGTACAACACCGTGTCCTTCGATCGGGTGCGCAGTTTCAACCATTGAGGTGTGGTGACGACGAACTCTTTGCTACCGACACAAGCAGCGATCTGGGCCAGTGGTACATCGATATCGAATTTACGTTGGATCCATGCGCGCGCCGCAGCACGTAACGGCTCAATTCCGATACTGGCCGGATAGCCGCGTTCGGAATTGGAAGTTGAGAGCGCCTCGATCACTGCCCTCGAAGGCGGATCGCAGGGATCGCCAATCGAGAGATCGACAACACCACCTTCGTGAGCCGCGGCCAGAACTTTGAAGGCATCCAGCCGGTCGTAGGGATACGGCGGTGGAATGAAACCAGAAGTCGTCACGGTCGCACCACAAACTCTGCAAGTCGACCCGCCGAGGCATCAGCCAAGCGGGCGCGAATGCGTATTCCAGAATCTTCGTTGGAAGTCGACACCACTTCACCTTCGCGATGAACCGAGGCCATGATGTCTCCGCGCTCATAGGGCACAAGCAATTCCACGATCGTGGTAATGGAGCGCATCCGATCACCGATCGTGCGCACGAGTTCGGCAATTCCTAAACCGGTAGCCGCGGAAATCACTAGCGAACCCGGAACCTCATCGGCCAATTGTCTAGCCACCTGGGGTTCGACATCGGCCTTGTTGAACACCAGTAACTCAGGTACTCCACTTGCACCGATCTCAGTGAGGACTTCACGAACCGCCTGAATTTGCGATTTGGGGTCGGCCGCCGTGGCATCCACGACATGAATCAGCAAATCGCTCGTCACCGCACCCTCAAGCGTGCTCTTGAACGACTCCACGAGCGCGTGAGGCAAACGACGAACAAAGCCAACGGTGTCCGACAACAGCACCGGTTCGCCACCGGGCAGGGCGAGTCGTCGCGTGCTGGGATCGAGCGTGGCAAACAGACGGTTTTCGACCAGCACTCCCGCATTTGTGAGGGCGTTGAGTAGTGAGGACTTCCCTGCATTGGTGTAACCAACGATCGACACTGAACCGAGACCACTTCGCCCGCGGTTCTTGCGCTGCTCGTGGCGGGTACGGCCGAGATCCTTGAGATCACGGGTCAATTTACTGATGCGATCTTGAATGCGTCGGCGGTCAACTTCAAGTCTTGTTTCACCAGGACCTCGGGTGCCGATACCACCACCTTGTTGTGACATTGCGCCCGCGACTCCGCGTCGCAATCTCGGCAATCGGTAACGCAGCAACGCGAGTTCGACTTGAACTTTGCCTTCGAGTGTGTGCGCATTTTGAGCGAAGATGTCGAGAATGACTGCAGTGCGATCAAGCGCGGTGCGCCCGAGCAATTTTTCTAGGTTGTACTGCTGAGCCGGTGAGAGTTCGTTATCGAACACCACCGTGTCAGCATCCACCGCCAGACACAGCTCCTTGAGCTCTTGTGCCTTGCCTTTGCCAATGTAATACGTGGAATCCGGAGCCTCCCTACGTTGAGTTAGGCGGCCAGCCTCATCGGCACCGGCGGTGTCGATGAGTCGCGCCAGTTCGTCCAAGCTTTCTTCGGTTTCCAGTTCATCGTGACCGTCAAAGATGACACCTACGAGCACAATTCGTTCTCGGCGCCCACGCTCAATGAGCGTCTCACCGAGGGCTTGTTGATACGGAGAACTCATAGTGGCATCTCTGCAGTCGTATCGTACAAGTACTCAGCAGAACCAATGAGCGTGACTCGACCTGGTGTCGGTGAGTTCACTCGCACACGAGCGTCCCCGCCATCCATGTGCACGAGGACGTCAAGAGTCTGCGCCGAAACGAGACCCCATTTCACGGCAGCCCATGCACTTGCACATGCCCCAGTGCCACATGCCTGGGTGATTCCGGCACCACGTTCATGCACCCGCATCGTGATGGCATCGTCCTCCGGGCCAGGTTCAATGATTTCCAGATTGATCTGCGGCACCTTGAGCCCAAGTTCTAATAGGTTCACCGCCTTGACATCCTCAACGCCCACCACGGTATGTGGATTGCCAACCGATACATGAATGACTGGGCGACTGGGATCACATCCGACGGCACCCCAATTGCTCGGTTCGGTGAGTGTTTCAATCGCACCCATGTCGACGCTTGCCTGCACCGTATTGCGACGGTAACCGTCCGGTGTCACTTCAACGCGGCGCTCACCGGCATCGGTGCGAACCATATACACAATTGTTCCTGTTCGAGATTCGTGCATGTAGGACGCTTGGGCCAAGCAACGGATTCCATTGCCACTCATTTCGGCACTGGAGCCGTCTTGGTTGAAAAGTTTCATCGTCAGGTGGTTGTCATCACCGCGTCCGAGCAACAACAAACCGTCGGCACCGATACCCGTCGAGCGATCACACCAAGTGCGGGCATGCCGCGGCCACTGGGCCCCAGCCACGACCTGCGGATCGAGTTGGTCCACATCCAGCACGAGAAAATCATTGCCCAGACCGTGATGTTTGGTAAGCGTGACCTTCATCTAACGACCATTTCTAGTTTGTGTACTGCACCGTTTTAGCGCAAGTACTCGGCCAGAATCGGACCGATTTCGGCAACCGGATCAGTTTCAACATGTAGCCAGCGTATGCGTGGATCACGCCTGAACCATCGTTCTTGACGCACTGCAAATTGTCGGGTGTGAGTGACCATCGCACTGATCGCTTCGGCAAGCGAGCACTTGCCATCCAGATGTTCGAGTAGTTCTTTGTAACCGAGGGCTTGACGTGCCGTATGCGAAAGCGATCCCGAAGCACGAAGGTCGCGCACTTCCTGCAACAAGCCCTCGTCCATCATCCGACTCACTCGCCGTGCAACACGAGCGGCGAGTGCCTCGCGCTTCCACAGAATGCCGATCTGCACCACCCCATTGTCGGGATATGCACCTGTACCAGGTCCAGTTGCGCTAAACGGCCGACCACTTCCAATACACACTTCAAGTGCACGCTCGATGCGTCGACGATTGCTGCCTTCGATTTTTGAGGCGGCCGATGGATCAAGTTCTTGCAGGCGGCGGTAAAGCACCTCGATACTTGGTTCTCTTGCCAACTCGGCGCGCACTTCGGGCCACTCGCCGGGAAAATTTAAGTCATCAATGAGGGCCGTGAGATACAAACCCGTTCCGGCGACCACAAGTGCCCGTGCGCCGCTGGCCTGAATTTCGGCCACGGCAGCGCGGGCATGGGTTTGATAGTCAGACACGGTAAATCGTTCGCTCGGCTCGACTAGATCAAGGCAGTGATGGACTACGTGGATTTGATCGGCTGCAGTTGGCTTGGCCGTGCCGATGTCCATGTGGCGATACACCTGCATCGCATCACAGGCGACGATCTGTGTATTGCCATGGCTGATCGCTGCCGCCATTGCAGTGTCAGATTTACCGCTCGCCGTGGGTCCGACAATGACAACAGGTGCAAGATCACGTCGAGCCGCGGACGCTGGAACCGAGGATGACACGATTGCGTCGAATTAGTGTGCGGCCTGAACCACGAGACGCAACTTGTGGGTTGGAGCATCTCCAACTTCGCACAATTGGCCAACTAGATGGTGCTTGCCAGCGTCGGTAACTTCTACGGTGGCATAGGTCCCTAATCGCAACGGAGTTGGACTGACGAAGTGCACGAGTTTGTTTTGTCTCGTCCGGCCGGTGGTGCGATCGGGATTCTTGCGACTCATTCCTTCCACGATCACCTCTTCAACGCGACCAATACGGGAACGAGATGCAGCAAGCGCCGTTCGCTCAGTGACCACACGTAAACGTTCAAAGCGCGAAATCATCACCTCATGATCAATGAAACGATCGGTCATTTCCGCGGCTTGGGTACCCGGGCGTGGCGAGAATACAAAAGTGAACACCGCATCGAACCTCGCTTCGGCCGCAACCTCAAGCGTGCGTTGAAAATCTTGCTCAGTTTCCCCCGGAAAGCCGACGATGATGTCGCTAGTGACCGCCAAATCGGGAATGATTTCCCGGGCCTGAGCGAGGCGTTCCATATACCGCTCCACGGTGTATCCCCGATGCATCAGCCCGAGTACCTCATCACAACCTGATTGCAACGGATAGTGCAGGTGCTCGCACACGGCTGTGGTTTGGGCCATGGCATCCAAGACGTCGTCGCGCATATCTTTGGGATGAGGACTAATGAAACGCACCCGACGAATCCCAGAAACCGCCCCAACCTCGCGCAACAATTGTGCGAACTGGGGTCGAATCTTCACGCTCGAATCGCCAAGTCGCCGCTGCGTCAATGACAAATCACGGCCGTAACTGTTCACGTTTTGCCCCAGCAACGTCACTTCGGTGACTCCGTTGGCAGCAAGTTGTTGGACCTCGTTGACAATGTCATCGAATGGTCGGCTGATTTCCTTGCCCCGCACTGCTGGCACGATGCAATAGGCACAGGTGTTGTCGCAGCCTATTTGAATCGTGACCCAGGCGTTATACGAGGTCTGTCGTTTCACCGGTAAGGCACTCGGAAATAGCGCGTAATCATCAATGACGGCTTCGTCAAAGATTTCGGTGATTGGACCTACCGATGTGGCGTGTTGCAAGAGTTCACTGGCGCGATGAACATTGTGGGTGCCCAACACCACATCGACATAGGGCGCCCGTTGCCGGACGATGTCTTTGTCTTTTTGGGCCAAACAACCCGCTACCACAATCTGACGTCCGGGCGATGCGTCTTTCCATTTCTTCAGGGTGCCAAGTGTGCCGTAGAGCTTTTCATCGGCATGCTCACGAATACAGCAGGTATTGATTACCACAACGTTGGCGTCATCTTCGATAGTGGTGACCTCGAGGCCATCTGCTTCAAGCAATCCGGCGATGCGTTCGGAGTCGTGGTTGTTCATCTGACACCCAAAGGTGCGCATGATGTATTTGCCAGTCACAGGCTGAAGAGTTTACCGCCGTGGACATTGGCAGCCCCGTTGGTGGGTGCGTAGGGCACACCCACCAACGGGAAAATTAGACAACTTGGTGTTGCTGACTAGTCGAGTTCGATCGGCTCATCATCTTGTGCGCTGAATTCGGGAACCACGGCTGTACCGATACCGGCCACTTGGCGTACGCGGTCGGCCATTTGGACCATGATCTCGGGATTTTCAAGAAGAAAGGTTTTGGCGTTTTCGCGACCTTGACCAAGTTGTTCACCTTCGTAGGTGAACCACGCACCAGATTTCTTGGCGATACCCATCTCGACGGCCATGTCCAACACCGCACCCTCGCGGCTGATGCCCTTGCCGTACATGATGTCGAATTCTGCTTGACGGAATGGCGGAGCCACCTTGTTCTTCACCACTTTCACGCGGGTGCGTGAACCCACGACTTCCATACCATCTTTGATGGATTCGATACGGCGAATATCGAGCCGAACGGATGAATAAAATTTGAGCGCACGACCACCGGTGGTGGTTTCGGGGGAACCGAACATCACACCAATCTTTTCCCGCAATTGGTTGATGAAGATGAGCACGGTGTCGGACCGGCTGAGCCCGGCAGTGAGTTTGCGCAATGCTTGACTCATCAGGCGAGCCTGCAAACCCATGTGGCTATCCCCCATTTCGCCTTCGATTTCGGCGCGTGGAGTGAGTGCAGCAACCGAGTCGACAACAATGACGTCGAGCGAACCAGAACGCACGAGCATGTCCACAATTTCGAGTGCTTGTTCGCCGGTATCGGGTTGGGAGATGAGCAAATTATCGATATCTACGCCGATGGCAGCCGCATAGGCGGGATCCATGGCATGTTCGGCATCGACATAGGCGCAGATGCCGCCATTGCGTTGGGCTTCGGCCACTACGTGCATCGCCAGTGTTGACTTGCCTGACGATTCGGGGCCGAAGATCTCTACGACTCGGCCGCGGGGAACACCGCCTACTCCGAGTGCGATGTCAAGTGGCAAAGCGCCAGTTGGGATGGAGGCGATGGTCATCGACTTCTTTTCGCCCATCCGCATAATTGACCCTTTGCCAAACTGCTTGTCGATCTGCCCTAGAGCGATCTCGAGGGCCTTATTACGCTCGACAATATTGTCGGAATTGTTGACGACATTGCTCTTGCTGTTTTCTTTGTCGATGTGCTTGGCCATGGCGTGCCTTTCGCTGTAGATAGTTCGTGATTGGTGTGATCTAGGAAGTTGCAACTTAGAAACCGGGTGTCACAGAGTTCTGGGTGGATGTGTGAATGAACCATACCCCCGAACAGGTGTTCGGTCAAGCATTCCGGAGCCCTTACTGGGCTTGGACTTGGGATCCACTATGACGCTGGGCGTCGGCAATCTCGTCGGGCTCGAGCGGGTGCATCGCCAGGTCCACTGCGAGCCAGGTGGTGTAACTGATCGGGTATCCGCCAATGCCAACTACCAGGGCAACAACCCCAGTGACAGCAATGAGCGGCCACGTGGCGGTCTCCGGGTAGGTCATCACGACTCCGACCACCATGACTACTAGTAACGACCCCAGAATGAATATGGCGTTCATTGCCGCAGCGCCAAGCATGAATCCATCCATGTCACGTTGCCATTTCAGTCCGCATGTTCGACAGCGCGGTACATGGCGAAACCAACTCACGAAAAATGCTCCCTTGCCACCGCAATGCGCACAACGCCGCAGCAAACCACGACCGATGAGGCGAAGAAACGACGGCCGTGGACTGACCATCATTGGTAGATTGACGTCTAGTTGATGAGTTCGTCGACGAACTCAGCGAATACGTCGGCATAGTGCATCGCATCGGTGTCACTGTGCATCACCGAGATGAGCCACTGTTCATCCAAGCCCGGCGGCAGCAATATGCCGCGATTGATGCCATGTATCCATTGGGAAAAGGCGAGATCAAAATCGGTGTTCTTATAGTCGCGATAGTTGCGGATCTGATTTTCGGCCCAGGTGACACAACCCTTGGCGCCGAATTGAACGGTGTGAGCAGGTAGCGAAGCATCCTCGATTACCGTGTTCACCGCCTCGATGAGCATTGAGTTGCGATTAATCGTTGTCGCTGTCACTTCTGGGGTGCAGATGTCGGCGAGCACCGCTTTGGCAGCCGCCATGCACAACGGATTGCCGTTGTAGGTACCGAGGTGTACAACCTGCCCGCTAGTGATGAGATCCATGTATTCCTGTTTGCCACCGAATGCACCGAGGGGTAACCCACCGCCAATTGACTTGGCAACGGCAACAAGATCGGGTGTCACGCCTAAAACTCCACTGGCGCCCGACCAACCGGCGGTGATTCCGGTTTTCACTTCATCGAATACCAATAGCGTTCCGTACCGAGAGGTGATTTCACGCACCGACTTCAGGTAGCCATCATCAGGTAAGCAAATTCCAATGTTTTCCATCACTGGCTCAACGATGAAACATGCCACGTCACCATTGCGCAACACACGTTCAAGTGCCTCGGCATTGTTGTACGGAATGACGATGGTGTCGCGGACAACACTCGTTGGAACACCCGCCGATGACGGAACAGAAAATGGCGCGTCAGGCGGCCCAGCGAGATGCAGTGGCGGCTTCATCGACACCATTACCTCATCGTGATGACCGTGATATCCGCCTTCGACTTTGACGATTTTGTCGCGCTTGGTGGCGGCCCGAGCCACCCGAATGGCATCCATGGTCGCTTCGGTGCCCGAGTTCGTGAATCGCCACATCGGTAATCCGTAGCGAGCCGCAAGCAATTCGGCGACATCGGCATTGGCCTCACATGGGGTGACAAACAATGTGCCACTACCTAATTGCTTCTCAATTGCGGCGCGAACAAGCGGGTTCACGTGCCCGGCAAAGAGCGCTCCGAAACCCATATCGAAATCGGTGTAACGGTTGCCGTCCACATCTTCCATCCACGATCCCTGCGCCGCACGCACGACAATGGGATACGGATCGTAGGCCTGAAAACTGGACGGCACTCCGAGTGGCAGCACCCTTCGCGCCCGAGCATTCGCCCGTTGCGAGGCCCTCGTACGCTCTGCGTAGGTTGCTAGTTCTCGTGTTGTGATCTCCTTGGCTCGGTCCGCCAATGAGAAGCGCAGCGTGGAATCCATCGCTGACATGGTTATCAACTCCAGTGATTACGTCCTCAACAGCCTACACTAAAAGTCTCGTGGTGGGCGTAGCTCAGTTGGTTAGAGCGCCAGGTTGTGGTCCTGGAGGCCGGGGGTTCGAGACCCCTCGTCCACCCCAATTCTCTAGTTGTACGTATCTGCCTTCAGTGACTCAGAAATAACGAGGATGCCGCGTTGTGGAATCAAAGAGTTCTGCAAAGACAACAATGTTCTTCTCATTTTGTCCGGTATAAATCGAATAACCGCCACAGGTGATCAATCGCAACCCGGCAAAGTTGATATTGCCGTACACCGTCTTAGTTGGGAAATTACTCTTCGCATATAATTGAACTCGCGTGACTCGAAATGTCGCCACAGTTCCATCTTGTCGTCCAACTGTGATCAGGTCATTCGCTTTGAGACTGCCGAGCCTGTAGAAAACCGCAGGACTCTTTGACCAACTGCTATGTCCAGTAATAATTGCTGGTCCGATCTCACCTGGCGTTGGAGCACCGGTGTACCAACTTGCCGGGAATCCACTCTTGGTGACGTCGAGGGATCCGCCCTTGGCGAGGCCCAGACCGACGAGTTGGGTATCCACGCCGATAGCCGGAATTTGAAGGCGAAGCGGAACAGATTTTTTCATCGGTTTGCCAGCAGGTGCAAACCGCGAAACTTGTTCACGTTCCGAAACTCGGGCGAGTGATCCGACAGCGTTGCCCTGGCCCGATGTAACCGGCCCAACCGGCGGGGTTACTTGTGGAACCGTGGTGGTCGTCGTAGTCCCGACAACAGTTGTTGTAGTTGCCGCAACAGTTGTTGTAGTTGCCGCAACAGTTGTTGTAGTTGCCGCAACAGTTGTTGTAGTTGCCGCAACTGTTGTCGTAGTTACCGCAGCGGCGACACAGGTAGGCCTAGTGATTGTATTTGTATCCATCGTGACAGCACCATTTCGTGCCAATGCTCGCCCACTAACGGTCGCACCAGTTGTAAGGGTGATACTTGTCAGAGCAATGATTGTTCCAATGAATGAGGAACTTGTACCAAGGGTCGCCGAACTCCCCACTTGCCAGAACACGTTGCAAGCCTGAGCACCATTGGTCAACACAACGCTGCTGCCTGATGCAGTCGTGAGAGTCGATCCGGCTTGGAAGATAAACACCGAGTCTGCGTCGCCGCCAGCATTTAGTGTCAGCGCACCGGTAAGTCCAATCGACGAAGACGAGGTGTACACACCGGGGACCAGAGTTTGACCACCTAGGTCTCCTGAGATGGCATTAGTCGATGTTTGACCTGCAGCCGAGTTATAGGCCGTTACGAGATCAGTCTTGGCACCCTGGGTGACGGCGTCACCGGCATGATTCGTTCCAGTAATCGTTATCGAGGAACTTCCGGTGATCGTAAGCGTTGGGTACGTACCCATATCGCCATTGAGAGTGGTTGGTCCCGTGTTGGTGATACCAGAACCAGCAAGAACAACAAATGCATCAGCGGTACCAAGCGACACGGCGGTGGCGGCTTGAGCACTACCCGTGAGAGACACGAGCATGATCGGTACAAGGAAGACTGCGGCAACGAGCGAGGCCCGGGCTTTCGCGCCGACACCCCTGAAGTATGACTGAACGCTATTTTGCATATGCTTCATAACCCACCCTTTTTCGGCAAACTAGGAAGTGGTTACCACGGTCATATTAGTACCCTGGGTCTCACTCTCCGATAATCCTCACTAAATACTCAAAGTTGTATGTAGCACAGTACCCCAATTACGACCTAGTCAAACGACATTGTTGCTATGGGTTTCGTTTGTTCTATGCTCTCTCCGTCAATCAGTCGCCCCTCTAGCTCAGTTGGTTAGAGCAACGGACTCTTAATCCGCAGGTCCTCGGTTCGAATCCGAGGGGGGGCACCATTTCGGTGTCGTCGCTAGTAGTCACATCGTTATTTTTATTGGGTTTCATATTTACCGAGTGTGCTCTAGTGGTGTCGAAATAGGTCCTGTTTTCGAAAGTCGGTGCGCGTTTGGGGCGCACTTTTGCATTGCTCGAATCTTTGCCCTGATTGGTCAATTCGGTATCTCTGTCGCCCGCGGCGTGTTGGTCGGTGCGCGTTTGACTGTTTGCGATGAGTCGATCCAGTGTGGTCCCAAAACCGGTACTGGCATCTCGATCTGCTGTTGGTAGAAATGCCGCATAGATTGAAAGCGTGGTGGCTGGTGATGCGTGGCCGAGCCGACCGGCCACGATATGTACTGGTGTGCCGATTTCGAGTTGATAGGCGGCCGCTGAGTGGCGCAAATCGTGGAGACGACACTTGGGTAGGTCGGCGCGGCTTGTAGCGGCGTGAAAGCGTGCGAGCAAGGTATCTGGCTTGATTGGTCGGCCATCGTGATCGGTTGCCACTAATTCGAATGGTTTCAAGCCAAGCAAATCGGTGGCGGCGTCTTGCTGGTTTTTTAGGTACGCCAGTGCAACCACGGTGCCCGAATCGATGGCAATGGTACGCCGCCCTGCTTTGGTCTTTGGGGTCGTCGTGCTGACCTTGTAGCCATCGCTCACGCGCGTTTGCTTGATCGTCACCGTGGCATCAACTAAATCCACGTCGATCCAGCGCAAGCCAAGCAACTCGCCTCGACGCATACCGGTAGCGATCACCAGCCGCCAGAGCGCATACAGCGGATCATCGACCGCGGCTGCAACTGCTAAGAAATGTGCAAACTGCGCCGACTCCCACACTTGCAAATCGCGGCGCTCCCATTTTGGTAACTCGACATGATCGGCGGGATTGCTGGCGATGTATCCGCGGCGGCGTGCGCTTTCCAGGGAATGACGCAAAGTAGCAATGATGTTGCGCACGCTCTTTGGCGATAACTGGCCACCGGCGTTGCCATTCACCCCACGGCGGCCATGTTCGAGCAGATTGGCGGCAAAGCGCGCAACTGTTTCAGGCTGTACCTTGGCCAACATCAGCGGCCGCTCCGCTGTGCCGCAAAGCATCGGCACGATGTAGGCCTCGATGTTGGTGCGTGTTTCTGCAATTGTGGTGGCTTTGCGACCGGTGTTGGCACGCCGATATTCATCGAACCAACCACGCAAATAGTCGGCCAGCGAAATCTTTGCTGGATTGATGCCACGGCCACTGTCAATTTCTGCGATGGCTTGCGTCATATATTTGAGCGCACTGGCTTTGGTGGCAAAACCTTGTGCTGACTTGTAGCGGCGCGCGCCCTGACTATCTCGAAATGAAAACCGGTAACACCATGATCCATTGCGCTTGCTGATGTGGCCTCGTGCTTTAGTCATTTCTTGATCCTCTTTCCCCTCTTCTGACTTGGTTTATATGGTCGTTTCGATTGTGGGATCAAACGATGCTCTACCGCTAAATGGATTTGCTGTTGGATCGTGTTTTTATTACCGCCGGTTTGTGTGGCGATCCACTCGTTTAATCGTTTTCCACCGCGATCATCTTTTGGCGGTGCGGCCTTGTACCACTTTGCGATTTCCCTTAACGCGGTTAGAGATTCATACGGTGGCTTATTCTCGCGTTTGGTTTTGCGTGTACCTGTGGTCATCTCAAATAGATCGACTGCCGGAATATCTGCGCCGACCAGAACAATGTCTAATCGACTCGCACTTTCACAATAGCCGCGCTGGGGATAAATAGTTTTGTTTGGCAGATTTATTGGCCTCGGTTTAACTTTTGCGACAAACGATGACGCGATGGCCGCCGCTTTTAGTATCCGACCTACCGGCAAATCTCGAAGTAACTCGGTTGATGCCAATGGTGTCGAGTTTTCGCCGCCCGCCTGAATAATGAACTGATCAATTTTGATCTGTTGAAAGTTCTTTACATCAGTCTCCGTGGTGAACTCAATTGGATAACGCCAACCCGTAACCCGAAACGTTGCCGGTACAAAATTGCCGATTACAGTGATCGGACTGCCATTGGATACTGCCGGTGTGCGATAACGCACCATCGCGGATCGTGGCCATTGCGAACCATCGGCCGACACCGCTGGACTGGTCATCTCAACGGTGATCTTTCCAATCGTGACACGCCGCACATCTCTTGCGCCCATTGAGTTTCTTCGATCTTTCATCGCGAGCCTCGATATTGGTAATACAGATATAGCGGATACCTATTGACTACGTAAGCACTCTGCACTTATATTGAATGAATGGCAACTACATCAATACTCCAGACTATATCAACCGATGGAGATTTGATAGGTGCGACACCTAGAGAACCCGCACCATCACAGATTTCGCAGGCCGATGCCGTGTTCTTGCTCGATGATCCCACGCGCACTACCGTCACCGTTACGCAAGCGGCAGCGATTCTTGGCGTGTCACCAGCGACCGCGCACCATGCGAATCGGCGCACTGGCTACCTAATCGATGGCGTACCGGTTCTCCGATGTGGTCGCCGTTGCGTGGTTTCGACCGCTCACCTGCGCATCGCTCTAGGCCGTCCGGCGTTGATCTGAGATTCGGCAATACACGACCGATCAACTTTCGACCACGGTCCACTATTCCCCAAGTAATTCCAACGTAACGAACCGATGCCGTGAACTGCCGTGAACTATGACAACCGAAGCAGCAACCTACGCCTACAACCTTGACAACGCGGAGCTGGCCGCCTCGCTTGCCGACTACCGACGCGAGGTGAAGGGCCACCATACGCCGAGCGTTAAAACAGTCAAGGCAATCGCCGCCTACTTGGGGCATCGCCAGCGTTCCCGCGAAAAATACGGGATCGTTTGCGTCTATGAAACTCTTGACCAGATTGCTCAAGCAACAGCTATGAAGACAGCTACGGTTAGCGATGCACTGCGGTTTATGAGCACAAGAGGAATAACGAAAACGATTAAGCACGGTGGGGGAAGAAACAGGTTGCCGACCGTTCGAGTGCTCGTTACAGACGCGGCGAACCCCGAACAATCGAGCGATGAACTCACGGGGCGAACGCTGGAACTCACGGGGCGAACGCTGGAACTCACGGGGGAACCGGTCGAACTCACGGGGCAATTGCCCCGAACACCAAGAGTTACCAAGAGTTACCAAACATTTACCAAAGGCGCGACACCGCCCAGCTCGCTGCGCGCTGGCGGTGTCGCGATGAAAAGTCCCGACGTTTGCGATGTTTGCGGCGGTGCGCAGGTGACTGATTGCGTTAGCGGATTCGTTCCGGTCGGTGATCGCACACGCGGGCGATGCCCTCAATTCTCTAAGGTCCATCACTGATTCAGATATACGAAAACAAGCCTGCGGGGGCTTGAGTATGTCCAAATAAAAAAACGCGGATTCAAGTTCGCGTGTATGTGGAAGGATTTCGCTTGGGGTTGACGTCAGCTGTAAGACGAATTGAGTTTCGTTGCGTTCGGGTTCACAAATGTCCTATGCTGTTTTTCAAGCGTTACTCGCGGAACGGAGTTATGAGCGATGTTTCGTAAGTCGGTCAGTAAACGTAGATTCGGTTCAGGAAGTGTATCGGTGCCCTTATCGGTCGAGTCCCAAATGGTGAATACACCACACACTGATGAGATGATTCGTGCAGTGCGCCAGCTTCTTCAACTCCTCGATACTCACAACAACGACGCGACGACGATGCACGAGATGCGTACTCTGCACTACTCAATGCAGCCAGTCTGGGAGCTGGCATTCGGTAGGTTCCCTATGCCAGATTTCACCTATCCTGACTGGATCTGGCGTCCTCGTCTTCAAGAGAATGCCGAGACAATCCTTGCGGTGTTGCAATCGGGAACTCTAACCGCACGATTGGACCCTATTGGGGAAGAGCTTCAACATGCCGAGAAGACTGAAGGTCACGCTAAATTCAGGTTCGCACATGCGGTTGCCGACTTCTTCCGAAACCGTTCGCTTTGGGAGAATGTTGTCAGTGGATTGATTGTTGCTGGTCTTATCTTCCTCGGTGTCAAGGTCTTCTGAGCAAAACGGGGGTCGAATGCTTTCGCGTTTCGCATTGAAGGTCGTCGGTTAGTTTGAGGTTGTGAAGTTTCGCGTATTTGTTGTTGGTCTTGTCCTAATTGCTGGGTGCAGCAAAAGCTCGACCACAGTGATCGATACCACAGTGATCGATACCACAGTGATCGAAACGACCGTGGGTGACACCACCTTGAGCGGGTACGAAATCGGGCCCAGCGTGGACATGTCAAATAACATTCAGCCCTATGCTGACTTACGCGGTGCCGATCTGTACCGAGCCGACCTACGGGGTGTCGACCTGTACGGCGCGACCCTTACCGGTGCCAACCTGCACAGTGCGACTCTGACCGGTGCCAACTTGGCCAGGGCTGACATGTCCGATGCTGACTTGTCCCACGCCAATCTGAGAAATGCCGACCTGTCTAGTGCCAACCTGTCTGATGCCAATCTCTACTTTGCCGACCTGTCTGGTGCTGACCTGACCGGAGCGAACCTGCGAGGAGCCAACCTGACGTATTCCAATTTGCTGTATGCAGTATTGTCGAATACCGACTTGTCCGAGGCTGACCTGACCGGTGCTGACCTGTATGGATCTGACTTGACCGGTGCTGACCTGTCGAGTGCCAACCTGTCTGATGCCAATCTGTCCTTTGCCACAATGCCCGACGGAACTATTCACGATTGATCCCGCACGCCAAGCCGATTTGATCCCCTGACATGTCTGCATCGACAATGTCGCAGCGATCTAGTTCGCGTCCAACATCCTCTTCATCGCCATCTTCAAATCTTTTACTTCGACCTTTTGGTCGGTTCGTCGCCTGATTTCCTTGCGAACATTCTCAAGTACCTCATCACTAAGCAGAATTGGAAGCAATGTTTTGGGTGAAATAGCATTTTGTGCGAGCCGGAAATCTTCAATTCTTCCCTTTTCTACGGATTCTTTGCACAATAGAAAAAGTAGGTCTGTTCTGATTGCTGGTTTCATGTTCACGTCGAGGAGGTCGACTTCGAACACCAATGTCAGCTCAGATTGCTTTCCCTTAATCGACTCGACGTAGTATGCCTGCCAGACCTGTGCGTTCGTAAGGATTGCCCAGTGAACACCTTGCTTTAGTGCGTACGACTCCACCTGTCTCAGATGGTTTGGATTGAGTTTTTGCGTCACACGCTTCACCTCAACAAAAGCAACAAGTTGCTTATCGAGCCGAATGCCATAATCAGCGAATTCGCCTTTGACGCTGTATTCAGCGGTCAGGTTTTCGTACTTGTCATAGCCAAGCAAATCACACAACAAATCAGTCACTAGAAGTCGAGTATCGGCCTCAACCGCATCACGTTCCTTTAATGGACCTATCGACTTGACGATCTTCTTAAGGTTTGACTGCACCCGAGCGCGAGCAGCCAATTCCCATTTTGGAACCGAGATTTTTCTCTCAGTCACAGTCGGCGCCACTGGTGTCGTATCTGGGTTACCAAGATCTGTCATGTAGTCCTCTTTCGCATTAAAACCAAAACATTAGCTTGCTTACAAGTTGGTAATTTCAATCGGTGGTTGTGGGCACGAATAGTGCTGAACGGAGTTGGGTGGTTTCGATCGCTCACGTATGCCGCGCTCGTGGCCAATCATGCGGCGATGACCGATATTGCTTCCATCGCAAGGCCGTCAATTCAATGGGTTTATTATCGATAACAAAACTGTGTGCCACGGTTGGCATATAATGGCTCACACTCCGAATATGTATTCATTTAAGTAGGAGATAAATGGAATGACTGACGATACGCATCGACTTCTAACGCTATGTGCGTTAGATGGTGAGAATGGACGAATCGACTGGAGTTTGATCGCCCGGGAGGCGGTGAGAGCAGGCGGGCTCGACCGCCTTTACCAAGGCGAAATCCTCGAAGATTCCATCGACGCGAAAAAGGCCTTACCACTACTTCGGCAGTCCCTCGACATTGGCACTCTCATTGCAACGACCAACCTTGATCGTGCGCGCAAGCGCGTCGACGATGAACTTGTCGCCGCTCAAAGTGTCGGTGCAACGCTTTTCACCGTCTTGGACAGTGAGTACCCGACCAACCTTCGGGTGGTCCCAAATCTCCCGCCTTTTATATTCATGCTCGGGGAGAGTGTCGGCGATCGCGATATTCGATCCGTGGCGGTCGTGGGTACACGCAAACCGTCCTCTAAGGGCATCGAACTGGCTCAACTGATGGCTCGCGGGCTCGTCGCCCACGGGGTCACAGTTATTTCTGGTCTCGCTGCCGGAATCGATACTGCGGCACACCGTGCGACCTTGGACGAGCACGGTCGAACGATTGCAGTCATTGGAACCGGCATCACTCGGACCTATCCAAAAGTCAACGAGGGTCTCGCCTCGGACATCCTGGCGTCCGGTGGTTCGATCATCTCGCAATTCTGGCCAGACTCACCTCCGGCGCGATGGACGTTTCCTCGTCGGAACGCCGTGATGTCCGGCCTCGGTCAAGGAACAGTTGTGGTCGAGGCGTCGAGCACTTCGGGAGCCAAAATGCAAGCACGCCTCGCACTTGAGCATAATAAGAAACTTTTCCTTCTTCGACGACTTGTCGCCAAGGAGACGTGGGCGCAGAATTATCAGGACAAACCTGGTGTCGTAATTGTGAGCAAAGTCTCAGACGTCATTGACCAGCTCACGCCCGTCGAACAAATTCGTCGAATCGTTGGCGGACCGCAGCAGCTCTCCCTCGCTGACAACATATTGTAAGACGCATGTGGCTATCCCTGAAGCGCTTAAGCCAGCCGGTTTCCCCAATTGTCGCATTTGTCCGCTGGTAAGCACAGGAAGCGCATCGATCTGCTACGCATGTGCTTCTAAGACGCTCCCCCAACATTCTCGTTTGATCTGCAAAGTATGTTCGCAGCAACTCGAGAATGGATTTTGCCGCAACAGGATCTGCAGAACCGACGGCCGAGGATTCCGAGTCGCACATGTAATTTCGGTCCATATTGATCCACTTAAAGAAGTCAACCACTTGTTCAAGTACCGCGCCAAGGATGGATGGGCCAAAATCTTTGGGCGTATCGTAAGCGGCTACCTCGAAGAAAATCTCGACTACCACGATTACGACATAATTGTTCCAAACCCGAACGTCTCGACGGGCCGCCAACACACCGAAATGGTCATTGACGCTGCACGAAAATTGGACGTATTCGGATTCTGGAAATTTGATCGTGCTCCCTGGGCACTGACCAAAACTCGTGTGACTCCGCGATCAGCTGGCGGGACCTTGGACGACAAAGTCCATGCCGCGAAGATGCACGCTCAAGCGATCACTGTCGATCGAAAGCGGATCAGGGGGGCGAAGGTTCTCGTTTACGACGACGTGTTCACAACCGGAAACCAGCTCGACCAGGTCGGTCGGTTACTGATGGACAATGGTGCAGAGTCGGTCGACGGACTCGTCCTCGCACGTGCACCGTGGCGAATGTGAACCGCGCCGTCTCGCTCCAACTTCCGACTCGTTAGGATTTCATCGGCGCGCAATAGCGTTACTTTGAGCGGTTGGGTGCGCGTTTGGTCCGCACTTTTCTGCTGGTGTTGGGTTTGGTCGATCCTGACTCGGGTTCGAATCTGAAGGGGATCAACCTAACCAAATTCAAACTATTCTCCAGTGATGGCCAATTACGAAGTTAGGGGCGAACGTTTCACGCCAGTGCAGGCGCTGCTTCGAGATGTTCCCGATGTGCGAAAATTGCTCCCAGAGTTTCTCCGATTCATTATCGAATGCTTTGGCGTCGCTGACGAAGACTTTCGAGCTGATGACTCGATCGCCAATGAGTTCACCGGCTGGATGCCGATTGATGTTCAACACGTTTATGCTGCACTTCGACGGGATCTTAGCCAATCGACGAATGCCTGCCGCAGTTCGGACGAATTCAAATGGCTTGTGAAGGACATGAGCAAGCGCATTACGGATCGCTCTGGTGATGCTCCTGCGTGGTCGCCGCTGTTTTTGAAGAGACAGCTTTTGAACTACGTCAGCGGCAATAGGTATGGCATGGAGTTGTGGCGCACTTCGGTCCTCACCATGTGGCCATGGACACCTCCCACGGATGTGTTAGTACAGTTTTGCGCATTAACTAGTTGCGTTGAAGATCATGGCCAGGGATGGCACCTCCATCCGATGGGACCGAAAGGACGCGAGGGCTATCGGCTGCTCTTTGACCCGGATCGAAGTGAAAACGAGCTATTTTGGGAATATCACAAAGAACGGAACCGGCCGTGCACATTAGGCAATCCCGCGGAAGATACTCTGTCAAGATCCAATGCTAAAAAACTCTATCCCAGCTGTCTTGAAGTCTGCTATGGCGCGAACAGACTTACCGGTAACAAGAATAATAAATTGCAATATAGGCAATGGGCAATTAATTTCGCGCCAGCAAGCCCGACGGCGACGTACTTGGCGCTCTGGAAAGACACCTCTACCAATCGTGTTGAAGTTCCATTTGAAAAAACGAGGTGGGTTAAATCCAAATAACGCCTAAGTTAAAATAGTTGTACCCAATTGTGTCCAAGTTGTAGCTTAAAGTGTTCCTTCATTTAGTTCGAGGTCGGTTCGGTTGCCGCGAAACCTACATAATGACTGTTGATGTCTCCGACATATACGCCGACAACGCGCTTGAAAACGGAGCTTCGTTTTATATCGCGATTACTTCGTCAGATCGGGCAGAATCGCCATTTACTTGCAACACTTATGCGAACTCGGTACGTACCGTTAATTGTGCGCGTCGTACATCGTTGAAACTGCGATGAGTGAAGTGCTCGACGATTCAGGTGTGAAAATATATTCTAAATAATCACAACGAGACGAATACCAAAAATAGGGTGACCGAGAGGTCTAGAAACCTGAGACACGCCGGTCCCAGCCCTTTGAATTTACAGACGCATTGCGCAGATACTCGAATAGGATTCGAAGAGTCGAATAACCTGGTATCACTCAATTCTCATTTCGTCAGGCTTGATAAACAACTTAGGCTTGAACGGCAATAACTGGCACCGGACAAGTGATCAGCAGCCGATTTCGAGAATTGATTGAGTGTGAGTTTGCTGTCGTCAAAAAGTATTTTTCTCATACAAACTCTCCAGCTGAGGTCATACCGCGAAGTAAATTTGGCCCGGAGTAGAAGACCTGGTTTTTCAGATTTCAGATTGGAAGGTTCTCCTATGAGCAATTTGAGTTCGCATAACTGAAACTAATCGCAAGAGACCACTTCTCTCAATTACACAATATTGTGGCAAGCAATTTCAATATAATCAAATGAATCCCATAGCTCGTCGGTAGTAAAGCTGACTGGCCAATTTTCGCAGTGGAAAAAATGTGTCGCAAAAGATGAAAACTAGCGGGATTTACTTGCCGAGTTGTAAAGATCCGGGAGCTTAAGAATTCGTACGCGACGACGGGAAAAGCTTTGTCAGTGTCGACCGAAGCATTGAATTTGTTTGCTACTGTCGAACCAATGAGGAACAGATGCACGTATTCGTACAAGTGATCGTTGTGAATGCATCGGTACTGGTCGCCGCTGACGACATGCCAAAGGCGACTGGTTCTAAATCCGAACACTTCCGACCATCGAACAGTATCGCCAACTGATGCGAGTATCAGAGCACTACAGTCTTGGACGGGATCAACCGTCGCTGGAGTTCGTCGATGTAGACATTCGTGGTGACATTCCTGTTTTTGTGGACCCTCGCGCCATTCGGTACTTGGATTCCGACTGGTCGCGGGAATGCGTGAGCCTTCTCCAAAACTTCTTTGACACTGTCATGCACGCAATTCGTACTGGTCGGCACGAGACAGCTCGTCGGCTCCTAGCATCACTTAGTGAGCCCAATGAGACTCATTTCGGGTTATCTAGCGGTCGTGCCCAGGGTCGCGGCATGGGGACTGGACTTGCTCGACACGTGTGGGCTTCCATTTCGGGAAGCCGGGCGATCGCTTCCGGTCTCATTGAGGATCTGGAAGACACCGTTCTCTTCGTCGACGGAATCGGTTTCGACATCATTTCTGACATCACAACCAACATAATCCGTGGACAGTTATTGAAGTTCACACAAGATGTAGCGACCTATTACAAAATACCGCTGGTGAATAGCGTCGAATCTGGTCAACTTTGGGACCGGCACAACCGGAAATGGACCCAAATGTACGCTCCGCTGCCCGTCACCGCGCATGGTCCAATATTGCTCGTACCGAAATCAATCGTCCGTCGAAATCAGATATTTAATCCCGGTGAGTACTACAACTATTTCGTCCTTCCTCAGTTACAAGATGACGAACTCCAAGCCGGTACCGCTTTGGTCGAGACAGTGAGAGGAAATCAACGCCGAGTCACTAAAAAAGCTGTACGAGAAAAGTATGGAAGCGGCAAAAGTGTCAATCTCGACACAACGATCAAGCACCGGTCCATACTGGATCAGTACCGCCGAATCAAAAACGTGCGGCACCAACCGATGGGGCATCAGGAGATAGCTGACCTCACCGAGTCCGCCCCACCGGACTGGGACGCCCTTTTGACGGCCGTGAGGACTGTTCCAACTGGTGCCAGTGACGCCAACAATTACCACCTGTCAGTTGAGGCTCTCCTAACTGCCTTGTTCTATCCAGCGCTGGACCAGCCAATTCGAGAATTCCGTATTCATGACGGGCGAAAACGCATCGACATTACCTATACAAATCTCGCAACCGGAGGATTCTTCGACTGGGTTAACCGAGTCCAGAATGCTCCCGCTCCAAACGTGTACGTCGAATGCAAGAACTATGGAAGCGAGATGGGCAATCCCGAGATTGACCAGCTTTCCGGGCGGTTCTCACCTCTGCGAGGACGACTTGGACTCCTTTTGCATCGGGGGTATGGGGACAAGGAGAGGCTGATCGCACGATGTCGTGACACTGCGATAGACAACCGGGGCTTTATCATCCCACTCGATGATGAGGACTTGGTCGAACTCGTGGCTGAACGAAAGACGGAGTCAAGCTCCGTTAGTTTCAGCTTATTACGGCAACGGTTCGCCAAGCTTGTATGAAGTTGGAAATCGACGCACTCTAACCAAATAGGGCGGATTGCAATTCCTTTTAGGTATCCGCGTCAGGAGAAACGAGAGGCGCCATCAATGTCGATGCGATGTTGGTGCTACTGAACGGCTTATGCTCGGAATATCCGCTCTTAGCCGATGAGAATTGGCGCGGATACTGGCGCAATATGCGCGGACTAACTCAACGTAGACGCGGTGCAAGTTCCGCAACTTCAATGCATAACCAAGACATAAATCAATACAACCGCTCGCCCACCACCACCGCGCTGTCAAATGGCGCGGCTGGCGATGATCGGCCAGTAAACACCGCCGCGAAATGCGCTGAGTGTGACAACACCGTTGGATTTCGGCCAGCGATCGATCTGGTGTTATCAGATGCCGTCGCTGCCGACCGTAAGCGTTTTCGAATGGCTTATCGGCCGACTCCGAGCCCTAGTCAATTCATTCTCCGCAATATCCGACCAATCACGGCCAAAAGTGATTGACAGGCTCTAGTTCGAGTCGATCCGGAGTTATTCAGCGGATATACGAAATCAAGGCTGCGGGGGCTTGCATGATTGTCCCAAAAAAAGACGTGTGACGTGACAAATATTCCTTACGGGTTTTTGTAAATGTCATGACTTCCACACCGGCGCCACTCAATGTGGATTTTATTGCCCTTCACGGTTGCACCGTAGGTGAAGGTCGCCCGGCCGTCGACAAACTCCCAAGTCAATTCCCAAATACCGGGATGGCCCTGCATCGACTTAACGCGAAGCCCCGGCCTAAAGCCTTTGGCTTTGCCCTCTTCGATCAGTGTCAGGTCTTCGATGAAATTTCGGACCACTGTTGAGAACCTGGCTCTTTCTTCGGCGGTGAGGCGCTTGTAATCCCGTTTGAAGACATCTGAACGGTCATATGTGGGCACCTCTAGGCTCAATCGTCGGAGTCAAGATCGGCGAGCAGATCGTCCACTGTGTCAAAGTTTGCGAATCTGCCACTTACGTAATCCTCGTCCGCCTCCCGCTCCGAACGGGATGCGCGGCGTACGTCGCCCGCAGTCGCGACGGCGAGTCGCGGTGTGCGAAGCATGTCACGCTGTCCATCTTCGAGGGCAGCTTGTAAATTAATACCAGTGTCGTCGCCAGTTATAGTCGCCATCTCAGTAAAAATATGGAGAGCACGAGCCTCTATTTCGGCGGCAACCTCCCGCTGTTCCTGAACCCATGCCAGCAGATCATCATCGACCCGGAGCGGGAAATCTACGATACGCGACGGAGTGAGTTTTCTGGAATAGTCGAAACGCCAACGTTCGTCACGGATCGTGGCTGCCGCGATGTAGAGCGCGCCAAGCGGGGTGTCAGCCTTGGGGATCAAGACCAGGCAGTCCGAAGTTGCGGCGCACGGGTACTCCTGAACCCTGGCTTCCCCGAAGCTTCCGGTGCGGGGCACTGTGACGAATGGAGGCTCAATGACTTCGTGGAAGTTGAGAAAACCATAAAGGCCGTTATCGGTTCCACTGGACGAGATGACCGGCACATCGCCTACGCCAAGTTCAGCCTTGTTCTCCAACTCGCTGTAGCCATAGTAAATGTCGAATAGTCCACCGATCGTTGTTCGACCGATCGCTGTTCCTTTCGGTTGCTTTACCTTCTTCGAATACGCGACAGTTCGCAGTTCGCCGTGACGAATCGCCGTGGCCGACGCGACCAACTGTGGTGCAAACCGGACCACAAAGGCAACCTTGTCGCGTAACAAGGTGGTGACGCCGCTTCGAAACTCGTCATCGGTAAGTGTCTTCGCCTCAATATATATTCCAGGTGCCCAGTCGTTTCCAATTAGAGCCGCAGCGGCAGAGAATCCGGGGCGGTTCGCAGGCTGTTGAACGGCTTCGAGCACGTCTGGAAGCTGCGAGCCGAGCCGAGGCAACCGGACCCCCTTACGGAGTCGGAACCCGTCCTCTGTGACTCGGCAGAAGACAACTTTCCGATCAAATCTATGTGGTACTCCTCGTTCAATTAACACGATCGCCGTGTTGGCCGCCGCATAGGGCTGGAATAACTCACCAGGCAAAGTGATGACCGCAACGAGGGTGTTGTCCTCCAGGATCTTTTTTCGCCAATGGGCCGCGGCCCGCTTTCCGAGCAAACTGCTCGGCACAATCACCGCTGCTCGCCCACGATGTCTCAGTCCCAATAGCGCGCGATCGACAAAGTCCTCGGACGGGGTGTCCGTTCTTTTGTGTGGGAATGGTGGATTCATCAGCACGACCGTCGCCACGTCCTTCTGGAACTTGCGATCATCGAAGCAATCGGCACGTTGGACGCTAGAAGTACCGTCTCCTCGCAGGATCATGTTGACAACGCAAAGTGCGGCCGTGACCGGCTCGTTCTCCAGCCCGATTAGCTGAGTTTTGACAAGCTGGACCACCTGATCGCGGGACAGGTTAGCTTCACGTTGCATCCGTTGCATTGCCGCGATGAGAAAACCACCTGTACCGCAGGCCGGATCAAGGATCACGTCTTTTTTATTGACCTCACAGAGGTCGGCCATGAGCCTAGTGATGTGACGGGGGGTGAAATATTGACCGATCGTGTTGCCACCGGTGTAACGGAAAAACTCTTCGTAGAGTGCACCGAGGTAGTCGTGCTCAGCTGTGAGATTCGTGATATTTAGGCGTTCAAGAATTTGGCAGATGCGCAAGGTCTTAACGGCGAGTCTGTCGTTCGCCTCATCAACGTGAAGACTATTAGCTAGATCGGTTTTCTTTGCATCCCAGAAGGCTTGCTGACAGGCATGGTTTACATCGGAAAGAATGAACTTGACATCACGTCTAAGTTGACCCTCTGACTTCCATAACGCCAGCATGATCGCGCCAATGGCGGCGGGCCGGAAGTCGTCTTTCAGCCCCGCTTCGCGCAGGAGAGCGTTGATTTCCTCGGCTCTTGCCTTTAGCACCTCGGGTGGGGGCACAGCCGGACGAAGATCGATCGATCCACTCGCGGCGCGGATACGGCTGACCTGATCGCGGTTAGGAATCCAAGTGATCGGCTTACCCTCATAGGTGATTGGCTCCCACTTCGACGAACGAAGCAGCTTGAACACGCGCACTTCAAAGGTGTCGTCTTGGGTTCCAGCCACCGCGACGGCAAGCGGTCTGAACCCCACATCGGTTAGTGCCCGCGAGTACATTTGGACTTCTGCGATGGCGCGGTCGATGTCGGTCGCCTTGGACTTAGCTTCGAACACGGCGAGTGGCTCGCCGGTCTGAGGTTCTACAAGTACGAATTCTGGTATCCCAGCACCACTACCTGACTTACTGGCCTTCTGAAGCGCCTCACGCAGCGCTGGATAGTCTTTGTATTCTTGTTGACTGAGCAACTCACCAGCAGGTGGTCGACGAATGTCCCAGCCCTGGGAGTTGAGAAGTTCCTCGATTAGCCTTTCGGCACGCCGTTCAGCAACTCGTGCCGCTGACATGCTCATTGTGGCCCCCAATGGTTCACCGCCGAAGCCTACCCTGCGGTGACGATGCGAGCACAAATAAATTAATGAGCAGCATGTAACGAAATCTCATACCTACCATCGGGCAATCCAATTCGGCGGTGGGCGCGGTGTCGCAAAACTTGCAGGCGAAATACCGAAAGTAAAACTCGCCGAGGTACCAGTTCATGTTCTGGACCGAGCCGTGGTGCTGTGCGCCAACAATGCTGTAATTCACCTGAAAACTTCAATCCCAACATTTCCCTGTTACCGGAAATTCTCCACGTAGTCATAAGCACTGATCGGATCGGGGATGCGCCCAGCGAAGTTAAAAAAGTTGTGTCTTGACACGCCCACAGCATATTTAAGAGGTGTCACGCAGTATGTGGCGATACTTGTAGAGTTGCGCATCATCAAAAATGTCGCAGACATGACCCACGTCAAGTCGTTTGGTGCGAGTTTGGTGCGGGCCATCATGCTGGTTTTGGATTCAATCGAACCTAACTTCGGTTCGAACCGAGGGAGCTTGCTAATTAAGAATGAATGTTTGCTCAATCTAGGACTTTACATCCGGGATCAGATCCGCACGACTGCCCAAAAATACTATGCAGTGGAGTCCATCGACTCATACAGGTGTTTTAGAAGTTCCAATGTTTCAGTCTCAACTCCTTGAAGCGTTGATCAGCCGCCTCGATTTTCGCGGTCAACTCAGAAAGTTCCTTGTATGGCATTGGCTTTTTGTCTTGATTGTGGGGAAGGGGTTCAGTGTTCACATACTTTTGTGAATACTCTCTGTGTAGCGCAATCGACTCTTCCATTGCGTGGATCACCTCATCATCATGGTCACTTATCATCTTTGGTTCCTTCCTCTTCAATCAATTAAGTTTGCTCAGATTTCTGATGGTATACCTTGACAAAATGGGTGGTTAGGAGTTATGACAAAATGGGCAACCAGATCTGGGCGAAGGCATCCTGTAAACGTCAGAAAGACATGGCCGATAGTCCTACTTTGAGCGATACGGTGCGCGTTTGGTGCGCGCTTTCCTACTGGTGTTAGCTTTGGTCGGTCCTGACTTCGGTTCGAATCCGAGGGGGGCACTTATATCAACCTTTCCGATCACCCTATTCGTGAACGCGAAAAGAGGGTGTTGTAGATCATTGACGGAATGCAAATGTCGGTGGTGCTCACCAGCACCCCTATCCCTGTAAGCACGCCACCCAAGATGTATCCCGCAGTTAGCGCCCCAGACTGAAATGCCCATGCTGTCACCACCAGCCACACCGCTCCGACGCCGCAGGCGAAGCGATTCTGCGCCCGGCGTCGGGGCAGCGGCCCTGTATGGCGAAGAACACGAATGCCGTAGTTGTAAATTAGGTCGAACGGGTGGACTGGAGTCAACGCTCCCAGCGCCGCGATAGGCGTCAGGATCCACAAGATCGTAGGCGAGGCAAGCACGGTTCCTGCTCCGGCTATAGCAGCGCACATACCGAATGCCATCCGAAGCCACGGCGCAACGTTGGTCAGGGTCTCATCGTCTACGTCGCAGAACCCCTGAACATTCAGCCGTCGCCGCGTGGTCGCGGAGAGTGTCGTACTCAAATTACGGCCGACTCGAGGAGTCGGAAGGTCTTCTGATCACAATCAAGTTCGGCGCAGATGCCAAGAGGCAGAATCCATTGCGGGTCGGTGTGCCCGAAATCCATGTTGGTGACGATAGGCAGATTACGGGCGCCAAACTGGTGAACAACTGTTTCGAGGATCCCCTGATCCAGTTCGGCTTTTTCGTCGGCGGCGTAGTCGCGGGCGCGACCGACGAGCAATCCAGCTGCCTGATCAAACACACCCTGAACTCCGTAGTTGAAAAGCCAGTGGCGAATTTGGTTGACAGATGGTTTATCTTCCGAAGTTTCCAAGAAGATGAGTCGATCTTTCCAGAATTCTCTAGTTGGCCAATGTCGTGTCCCTTTCAGAAATTCAAGTACTTCGAAACAACCTCCGAACAGACGGCCCGCATGAACGCCAGAGCCATTGAGCCAGCGCCATCCGTCATGCGGCTGTAATTCGTTGACGCGTCCGGCGTTGTCAGCCTCTTTCCATTTGGCATAACCACTGGTCCACTGCGGAAACGGCTCATAGTGGAGCGTGTCATCAGGCTCGAACAACATCTTGCGGACGTGCGTCTCTGCCTCGGGAAAGTTCAAGAGTTGGGCGAATCCGGCCATTACCGAAGGACCATTGAACGTTACGAGTCCAAGGTCGTGGCAGAACACGAGTTGGGTGCTTGTGTCGGAATAGCCGAGCAGAATCTTCGGGTTGGTACGGATTACGTCAGAATCGAGATAGCGCAGAATGCGCGCTGAATCGTCTCCACCGATACTCGCAATCACCGCAGACACGGACTTATCGGCAAATGCGGCGTTCAAATCTGCGGCACGCTGCCGAGGATTGGCCGCTAGTTCGCTCGGACTCATCCGCGTCGAGGCGTACTCCTTAACGCGAAGCCCAAAGAGATCTCGCAGAGTTGAAATTCCCTTGTCGTACACATGTGGAAATACATGCGGTCCGCCCCAAGATGTGGAAATAACGGCCACAGTGTCGCCGGTGCGAAGCCGCCGGGGCTTTATGTAATCCACTGGATAAGTCTTACAGACCAAAAGTTATCCAAGATTGAACGCGCTCACCACTTCGACGTGCGGGGTGTGCGGAAACAGATCGAGCACGGTTGCCTGCGAACACGAATATCCGGCATCCCGTAACAGCCGTGTATCGCGGGCGCCAGCCACCGCATCGCAACTTACAAGTACGATTCGTGGCGCGCGCGTTTGTGCCAGTCGTTTGACCCCCGCCGCTCCGAGTCCACTTCGCGATGGATCGGCAATCACGACACCGGCAGGCTCGGCCAACCACTGCTCGACCGAACCGCGCACGACCGTGGCGTTGTAGCCACCAAGATTTACTCTGGCATCGGCACAAGCCGAGTTGTTTGACTCGATGAGCACGATTGGCGTACTGCGGCTGACAAGCGTGGCCGACAGCAACCCAACGCCACCATAGGCGTCGATGATGGATCCGTCGGCTCCGGACAAGGCGTGCTCGCCGACAGCGTGGCGGACCGCATTCACGAGCATTTCCGCGCCCTCGAGTGAAGCCTGAAAAAAACTTGCCATCGACACCTGCAATTTCACACCACTGACAATTTCATGAACGATTGCCTCGTGGCCAACACTCACATCATTGGGAAGTCCACTCAATGTGCCCCGACCATCCTCGTCGTGTACCCACGCACTTCGCTCGCCGGTCATTACGCCACAACGGAGGGTCACTTCATCGGCATCGCGCGCGCGTACGCCGTGAATGAGTTGATTCAACAACGGGTGCGCCACCATGCACACCGGTGTATCGACAACATCATGCGACGAGCCGCGCCGAAAGCCGAGCCGGCCGTTGCTGTCAACAGCCATACGGAGTGTGGTTCGGGCTCCGCGATCAGACACACGCCCGCCAGCAATTACTTCAATGTCGGTGATCTTGCCATTACGTCGTAGCGCTTCGCGCACAATTTCAACTTTGGCCGTCACTTGTGCCGCACTGGCAAGGTGTTGCCACGAGCATCCCCCGCAGCCCCGTGCCACATGCTCGCATGGTGGCGCGATGCGGTGGGGCGACTCGGTCACAATCTGGAGCAATTTGGCGCGGGCGAAGTCTGCCTTGGTGTGAGTGATTTCAATTTCCACCACTTCATCGGGCAGCGCCCCGGGCACGAACACCACTCGCCCATCGCTCAGCCGACCAAGTGCGTCACCACCAGCGACGAGTCGTTCGATACGCACCTGTTGAGAACCCACTGCGCGTGACTCTACGGCACGAGAACTAGGATGAGATGCGTGACGCGACCAATTCAGATCGCCCCATCAGTGTTACCTGTGGATTTTTCGAACCTTGGCCAAGCCATCGTGGCACTTGATGCAGCGGGCGTGGATTTGATTCAGTGGGATGTCATGGACGGTCAATTTGTGCCGAATCTCACGTTTGGTCCAGACATCATCGCCTCCACGCGATCACTCACCGCGTTGCCATTTGAGGCCCATCTGATGGTGCTCACGCCCGATGCCATGGCCAAGCATTACATCGAGGCCGGATGCCAACGACTCATCGTCCATGCTGAGGCCTGCACTCACCTGCACCGAACACTTGGCAACATTGCCGAATTGGGTGCCACGGCTGGCGTGGCGCTCAACCCATCAACACCGGCGAGCGTGGTCGCACATGTGCTCGATCTCGTGGATCTGATACTCGTCATGACGGTAAACCCTGGGTTTGGCGGACAGAGTTACATTGCGGCAATGGAACCAAAGATTGCTGAAATTCGAGCGATGGTACGCGATGCTGGTTTGAACGATGTCGTCGACGTCGAGGTAGATGGCGGCATTGGTCCCCAAACAGTTCGCGGTGCGGCCGCGGCGGGTGCCAACGTTTTGGTTGCCGGCAGCGCACTATTTAACGACAGTCTCGGTCTCGGTCACGCCGTGGGCGAACTTCGCGCCGCTGCTACGGCAGCGTTCTCAGCGAAATAGTTGCTTGACGATTACTGCTCCGGCCAAACCGGCCAGCACCAGCCCAACTGCCACGAAAATGGCAAGGATGATCTGCCACTGGTGATCAAGCAAAGGTGATAGCACCCCTGTGTCGATGGATGACCCATCGTCGTTGAAGGTACGAATCGGATCGTCATATCGGGGACAGGTAACGCCCTGATCGCTGAGACCAACCACTTGGTCGCCACCGAACAACTCGGCTGATGCGCGGACCTTGGAGACCAAGATCGGTGAGTTGATTGCACCTGCTGCGCCAACGAGATATCGCTTTCCTTCGCTGAGAAACTTGGTGTCGCGGCCGTAGCGTACGTTCACCACATCGCCGTCTGGGCTGTCGCTGTTGGAATACCCACCAAGTGAACCCGCTCTGACCTGCAATTGAGAAAACGTCGCCGTGGTGTCGTCAAGTGTGATCAGTTGACCGACAAACACCACTTGAGGATCGTTCGGTGCGGTGCAACCGGCCGGAATCGTGGTCACCGCCGACGGATTGAGTGGCGCCGTTACCGATGGCACTCCGGTGATTCCACCTTGTTCGTCGATTGACTCGGGTGGTGGTTCGGTGGTGCTGGTGGCGAGCGCCAACGAGGGTATGCCCATCACGACAATGGCAAGTGCGGTAGTGCCTACGGAAGCCAGAGCGGTAAGGCGACGCACGCCTATGACGCTACCGACCAGTGAAACGTGGTTCGCGCTTCTCGGAAAAGGCCGACATTGCCTCGTGAGTATCCTTGGTACCAAAATTCACGGTTTGCGCCGCGCCTTCGTCGTCCAGTGCCTCTTCAAGAGTGACGTTGGCCGAATTGTTGAGAAGTCGCTTCGACTGGGCGAGAGCAATCGGTGGGCCAGCGGCGAGTCGCTTCGCCCAGTTGTCAACAAATGCATCAAGTTCGGAGTCGGGAAGCACGTGGTTGACAAGATCGATGCGCTCGGCGTCTGTTGCACCAATGATGTCAGCAAAGAACGCAAGTTCTTTTGCTCGGTGCAAGCCAATACGTCGGGGCAAGACCCACGATCCGCCGAAGTCGAGTGATAGACCACGCTTGGAAAAGATTTCCGAAAAACGTGCGGTGTCAGACGCAACGACAAGATCACAGATGAGAGCCATGTTGCAACCAGCGCCAACGGCAACCCCACGGACCTTGGCAATGGTCGGTTGCGGAATGCGCGCCAGAGCCAAACAGACATCGGCAATATGGCGCATCGAAGCGAGTTGATGGCGATCCGCCCGTCGGGCCCCGCCATCACTGAGATCGGCACCGGAACAGAACTCGCCGCCAGCACCGGTAAGTACCACGACCCGATCGGTGTCGGTGTTGGCGATCTGACGAAACACCTCCAGTAACTCTTGCCACATCACTGCATTGGCGGCATTCTTCTTCGACGGCCGGTTCATTGTCACTGTGACGACGCCGTTTGCGCGTACAACCTCAAGAGTTTCCATGAAAGCGACGATACTTGCTACATGGGTTTCAATCCACACCGCAAACGGGTCAAGCGCGCCAGTGACTACGCAATTGTGGCAAGTGCTTTAATCGTCATCGCGTTACTTTTGATGTGGGCGTTTCGCGGATAGCGATTGGCACAAGATGAGTATGTGGGATGGCGCATTCGGAAACATAGAGGTGCGACGTGTCCAGCCCTATCAAGCGATCAAGGCCTACGTGTGCCCGGGCTGCAACCGCGACATTTCACCTGGTATCGGGCACTACGTGTGCGTACCAGCTGGTGCCAGCGATTTACGTCGACATTGGCATTACGCGTGCTGGGACAACCGTGTGTCAGGGTCAACTGCGTCGACGTAAATCGTCCGAACGATTACCCTTGGCCACGAAGTTTGGATCGAGCAACTCAGCGGCTAGCTCGGCCCTGAGTTCACCATCTTCGATCACGACGTCGAGCAAGGCACGATTTTCGTTCATAGCCTTCTTAACGAGGGCGGCAACGCGGTCGTAGCCGAGCACGATGTTGAGCCTGGTGGCGAGCGCCGGTGTTGCATCGGCGTAGTACGCACAGCGCTCAGTATCGGCTTCGATGCCATCCACACATCGTTCGGCAAACAGCGTGCAGGCTCTGGTCAGCAAACGAATCGATCCGAGCAGATTGGCGGCGATCAACGGCTGGTAGGTGTTCAGTTCGAACGTGCCCTGTGATCCGGCGAACGCGATCGTGGCGTCATTACCAAATACCTGGGCGGCGACTTGAGTAACCATTTCACACATCACCGGGTTGACCTTGCCGGGCATGATGGATGAACCGGCCTGCAACTCAGGAAGGAATATCTCGCCGAGCCCGGTCAGCGGCCCTGAGGCCATCCAACGAATGTCATTGGCGATCTTGAATAATGCGACCGCCAGTCCTCGAAGGTGGCTTGATGCTTCGACCAGACCGTCGCGTGATGCCTGAGCAGCGAATCGACTTGGGGCAATCGACAGGTCGATGCCGTATCGACCGGCGATGCGTTCAACGACGGCTGCGCCGAACTCTGGTGTGGAATTGAGTCCACTGCCAACGGCGGTCCCACCGAGGGGTACCCGGCCGAGACGCGGCAACGAGGTCTGCAGGCGCTCACTTGCTTCGCGCAACTGTGCGGCGTAACCGTCAAATTCATCACCGAGAAAGATAGGTACGGCATCCATCAAGTGTGTGCGTCCAGCCTTGACGACATCGGCGAATCGGGTCGCGGCGATATCCAATGATGTCGTCAATGTTTCGACGGCAGGAAGTAGCGACCATTGAATCTGCACAACGGCGGCGATCGTTACGGCGGTTGGGAATGCGTCGTTGGAGGATTGGCCGGCGTTGACATGATCATTTGGATGCACGGTCATCCCCGAGGCCTCGCTGGCCAATCGAGCCACGACCTCGTTGACATTCATGTTCGTCGACGTACCAGACCCCGTCTGGAAGACATCAATCAGGAAATGTTCGTTGTACTCCCCAGATTCCACGGCTGCGGCAGCCGCAGCGATCGCCGCGAACCGAGCAATATCTTCGCCAACGGCATCGGCACCATTGACAATTGCAGCATCAACCTTGATCGCCGCTAGTGCATGCACGACTTCGATCGGCAACGACAAGCCGGACACATTGAAGTTGAGTAACGCCAACTCGGTCTGGTGTCCCCACAGTGGTTGTGACGGGCCATTGGTCGACATGCGAATCCTCTTTAGTCGGCGCTTTAAAGTTCGTAGTACGTATTGTAGTGACGTTGGCGCACCTAGAAGGCATCCTTAACGATCTCAAGTTGTGTGCCGAGCACGCTGGCAACATCAAATCGAACATGGTGAATTGTCATCGATTCATTGGCGCGCAATTCGGCAAGCAATGCGGCAGTGGCACGACGCAGACGCAATTGCTTGGTCGGAGTAATCGCCTCGGCCGGTGTTCCAAAGGAAACACTTGCCCGAGCCTTGACTTCGCACACGACAAGTTCGTCGCCACAAATGGCAACTACATCCAGTTCACCGCGCGGGCAACGCCAATTGCGGGCAATGACCCGATAACCATGACGCCGATACCAACGGGCGGCGAGATCTTCTGCCCACATTCCGCGCGCGATGCGCGCGGCGGCACTTACAGATCGACCCGCGGAAGTTCTTCGATGTTGAGATCCTTGAAACTGAGTACGCGCACTCGCGGCACGAATCGGCTCTTTCGGTACATGTCCCACACCCATGCGTCAATCAACACCACTTCAACTATTGGGCGCGGTCCCTCTGACAGCACCTTCACATCCACATTGTTGGCCAAATAAAACCGACGATCAGTTTCGACGGCATAACGAAACATGCCGACAACGTCTTGATACTCCTGAGCGAGGTGGAGCTCACGCTCTGCCTCAAAGTTTTCGAGATCGTCAGTATTCAACGACGTCGACGATCAATGTGTGGAAATGAATGCAAAAATTGCTACTTACACTTCGCGCTTTTCGCGAATCTTGGCCGACTTGCCCTTGCGCTCACGAAGGAAATTGAGTTTCGCTCGGCGCACATCTCCGCGCTTGAGGACTTCAAGTTTTGATACCGATGGACTATGCATCGGGAAGGTGCGCTCGACGCCCACGCCATAACTGATCTTGCGCACGGTGTAGGTTTCCGCCACGCCTGAACCGGCGATGGCGACAATGTTGCCTTGAAATACCTGGACGCGCTCCTTGCCGCTCTCGACGACGCGGACATGCACCTTGACTTCGTCTCCGGGACCAACCCTGGGGATGTCGGTACGTAGAAATTGGTTGTCGACGATGTCGGTGGACTTCATGGCGAGCAATCCTTTAGTAGGGGAAACCCATTAACTGGGGAACCTAGAAGGATACGGCACGGGCGGGAACTCTTCCAACAGGCGCTCCTCTGCGGCGCTCAGACCTCCTCGCTTGGCCACTAGGTCTGGCCGCGTAGCCACCGTGCGATGCAATGCCTGGGCCTGTCTCCAGCGCTCAATACGGGCATGATCGCCACTACGGAGCACGTCTGGCACCTGCCAATTGCGAAACTCGGCCGGTCGCGTGTACTGCGGTTCCTCGAGGATGCCCTTACTACCAAAACTTTCGGATACCGGAGAATTGCAATTGCCCATCACACCCGGCACCAATCGAGTGACTGCCTCAATAATCAGACAGGCGGCAACTTCCCCACCGGCCAACACAACATCGCCTACCGATACTTCCCCGTCGATGAGATGTTCGATAATGCGGTGATCAACGCCCTCATAGCGACCGCACAACAGACTAAACCCGCCGGTGCCCAGCAGTTGCTCGGCAAAGTGCTGATCGAAGCGTCGCCCACCGGGCGACAACAACAACAACGGTCGTGGTGGTTGTATTGCCTCCACAGCAGCAAACACTGGCTCGGGCCGTAACACCATGCCAGCGCCTCCCCCAAAGGGAGCATCGTCGACGCTGTGGTGCACGTCGGTGGAGTGCTCCCGCAAATCATGACACCGCAAGTCGATGAGTTGTTCACTACGGGCGCGACCAAGCAAACTTTCGGAACAAAAATCATCCACCAAACACGGAAAGATCGAAAACACATCAATCCGTAGGCCGCCGTCACTGGTGCTCATGCGTCGAATAATCCTTCCGGCGGGTCGATGGTGATGCGACCATCCACGTGCGACACCACAAACGGCACCGGCACCAGACCACCGGTATCGAGTTCGATGATTGGATGGGCGGGATTGTCGATGACACCGACACATGTTCCGTACGACGTGCCGTCGGCGCCCACTACTTCGCTACCGATCATTTCGTGCACCCACAACACTGACGGATCGCGAATTGGTTCGCCGTACAGATCTTGGTTGACAAGACGTTGGGCTGCATTGCGATCTACCAACCCGACAAATTCAACTAGCCAACGATCGGCTTGCTTCTTCGATGAAGCGATCACGTACCACGCGCCAGCTGCCCACAGACGGGCACCAGGTGCGGTGCGATCCGGGTGATCGGAGTACAAATTTACATACATTGCTCCGTGAATTCCGTGAGGCCGTGCGAGACGGCCAACATGCAACAGGCCCGCAGGCGGAAGTCGCTCAGTCGTCGACGAAGTCGACATCAACATCTACGCCATCGCGTGTGGCAGCCGCGCGAACCACGGTGCGAATGCTTTGCGCAGTGCGACCACGTCGACCGATGACACGGCCGAGGTCGCCCTCGCCAACGCGCACTTCCAAAAGAATTTTTTCGCCGTCAGGAAAACCTTCCACGCGAACTTCTTCAGGGTTGTCGACGATGGAGCGAACCACGTGGTCAAGCACTGCCGAGGCAACGGGGGCTGGAATAATGTTGGCTGTTTCAGACACGTGCGATACGCAGAATTACTTGGCGGACTTTGAGGCGGAAAACTCAGCCCATGCACCAGAGATTTCAAGAAGTTTTTTCACTCGCTCACTTGGTAATGCACCCTGATTCAGCCATTTGATGGCCTTGGCATTGTCCACGCTGAGCTCCGATGGGTCGCTCTTGGGGTGATAATTTCCGACGATTTCCAGAAATTTGCCATCCCGGGCGTTGCGGGTATCGGCAGCAACGATGCGGTAGTGCGGCTGCTTGGTTTTGCCCACTCGGGTGAGGCGAAGCTTGACTGACATGGGTGACAGGCTAGCGGGGCGACCCCCGTGAGCCCAACGCCTCGGCCAGATCAAAACCTTTGGCGCCCTTGCCACCTTTGGCTCCTGATGCACCCATTCGCTTCATCATCTTCTGCATCTCGCCGAACTGCTTAACGAGTCGATTGACATCGGCAATCTGCGTTCCACTCCCCTTGGCAATGCGGTTCCGCCGACTGCCGTTGATGATTTCGGGTCGACGTCGTTCGTCGGGTGTCATTGAGCGGATGATGGCTTCTGTAAGTTTCACCTGATCGTCGCCAATTTCGGCATTCTTCATTTCCTTGGGCATGCCAGGGATCATACCCATCACATTTTGGAGTGGTCCCATCTTCTTGAGTTGCTGCAATTGGTCCAAAAAGTCATCCAAGGTGAACGCGCCTTCGAGCATCTTGGCGGCCGTCGCTTCGGCCTGATCGGTTTCGAAGACCCGCTCGGCTTGCTCAATAAGTGTGAGCATGTCGCCCATGCCAAGGATGCGACTGGCCATCCGATCGGGATGGAATTGTTCAAAGGCGTCAAGTTTTTCTCCGGTGGCAGCAAAAGCGATCGGCTTACCAATGACCTGTTTCACCGACAGCGCCGCACCACCGCGGGCATCGCCGTCGAGTTTCGTCAAGATGACACCAGAGATAGCCAGCGCATCGTCGAATGCCTTGGCGACCGTGACGGCATCTTGACCGGTCATCGCATCTACCACCAAGAACGTGAAGTGCGGCGAAACTGCATTCGAGATCTGGCGAACCTGCTGCATCATCTCTTCATCAATTGCGAGTCGACCGGCTGTATCCACGATCAGCACATCGCGCCCGAGACTTCGCGCCTGAGCCAGTCCAGCCTTCGCCGTGGCAACCGGATCGCCGGGTACGGAGAACACCGGCACATCGAGTTGGGCGCCGAGCACTTTCAGCTGTTCAACGGCGGCCGGTCGTTGCAAGTCGGCTCCCACTAGTAGCGGCTGACGACCTTGGGACTTAAACCACCCTGCCAATTTCGCCGCGCTGGTGGTCTTACCAGAACCCTGTAAACCAGCCATCAGCACCACCGTGGGCGGATGCGAGGCGTAGGAAATCTTTAGCGTTTCGCCGCCGAGCATGACCACCAGTTCAGCGTTGACGATTTTGATGATCTGTTGACCAGGGTTGAGCGCCGACGACACTGTGGCGCCAACGGATTGTTGGCGGATGTGTTCGATCACACTGCCAACCACGCCGACGTTGACGTCGGCTTCGAGAAGGGCTGTGCGAATCTCGCCGAGCATCTCGTTGACGTCTTCTTGGGTCAGACGACCCTTGTTACGGAGGCGCTTGAGAACTCCCCCGAGGCGATCACCGAGTATGTCGAACATGGTGTTGCCGAAGGTTAGCGGTGCAAACGGCCCTAGCCGACGACGGCTTCAGTCACAATGTCATTGTCAATTGACACCGTGACACGACACTCGCAGTAGTCCATGGTCAGCGCGAATTCTTCGCCATCGCGACGCCCGACCCGCCACACCCAACCGTTGGCATGCGCATCGGCCTCGGCAATTGCCTCGGTCTTGCCGATTAGTGTTGCCGCTTGTTCAGCGGTGATGACGACATCCGTGCCGGGAACAACTACCACTGATCCAACCGTGGTGTTGCTCGTCGAATCACTTGCCGATGAGCACGCCGCCAACGTCAAGCCGCCCAATGCTCCAAACGCACATAGCAGGACCACGCGCTTCATTGCTGATCAAGCATCACTAGTCAAACAGCGCATTGACAAATTCGTCCGGGTCGAATGCCACGAGGTCGTCAATTGTTTCACCAAGACCTACCAACTTGACCGGGATACCAAGTTCGGTTTCGATAGCAAAGACGATACCGCCTTTGGCTGAACCGTCAAGTTTTGACAGAATTACTCCCGTCACTTGCGTGGCTTGGGCAAACTGGCGCGCTTGCACCAAACCGTTTTGTCCGGTTGTGGCGTCAATCACGAGTAAAACCTCGGTAACTTTTCCGGTATCTTTTTCGGCAACGCGTCGGACCTTTTTCAACTCTTCCATCAGGTTGGTGTTGGTTTGCAAACGACCAGCGGTGTCGGCAATGACGAGATCAATATGTCGCGAGTGGGCACTCTGCACGGCATCGAAAATTACCGAACTCGGATCGCTGCCCTCGGCGCCCCGAATCAACACAGCACCGGAGCGTTCAGCCCATGTGGCGAGTTGTTCAACGGCCGCGGCGCGAAACGTGTCCCCGGCGGCAAGCAGCACACTGCGTCCGGCGGAAGCTTGCTGGGCACTGATCTTGCCAATGCTTGTGGTCTTGCCGGCGCCATTGACACCAACCACGAGCCAAATGTTCGGCCCCGCAATCGACTTGTCGAACACCAATTCGCGGTTTGCACCCTGAAGTTGTGACTTCATTTCTGAACGTAGTGCGGCAACCAATTGTTGGGGTGAAGTGATCTCTTTGCTCTTTACTCGTTGGCGTAGTGCGTTGAGCAAAACATGGGTTACCTGAACGCCGATATCGGCCAGCAACAACGCCTCCTCCAAATCGTTCCACGTGTCGTCGTCGATATGGCTACGAACCAAAACTCCTGAAATGGCACCCGACAATGCACTCCGCGCCTTGGCCAGCCGATCCCGCACACTGGCCGGTGCGACAACGGCGTCGGGTACGAGCCCAACGGGCACGCCCGCAACCGGTATGTATGCAACGGGCAACTTTCGTTCGGGTGTTGCGCCACGCCTGTTGAACACCACTACGCCAATACCAAACAGCACCACGCTGCCCGCTAGCAGAGGCAATACGAGAGACGAAGTCTGGGCGATCATGCCGATTTTGCGGCGGCGCGCTCAACGATCACCCGTGATGAACCACCTGGCTGCATCGTTACGCCAAGCAGACAGTCGCCGGCTTCCATTGTGCGCTTCTGATGGCTAACAATGAGCAATTGCGCTTCCTGGCGAAATTCGTCGACAAGGTTTAAGAATCGATGCAAGTTCACATCATCCAACGCGGCTTCAACTTCGTCCATGACATAAAACGGCGATGGTCGGCTACGGAACACCGCGAACAAGAATGCCAGCGCAGCCAAAGAGCGCTCACCTCCCGACAATAGGGACAACTTCTTGATGTTCTTGCCACTTGGTTTGGCTTCAATTTCAATTCCTGTGTTCAGCAAGTCGTCCGGCGTTGTCAGAGTGAGATTGCCGATGCCACCCGGAAACAACATGGAAAAGAGTTTTTCAAAATTGTCGCGTACATCGGCGAAGGCCGCAGCAAAGACAGATTGAATTTCACGATCGACCTGCTTGATTACCTTAATCAGTTCGCGACGCGAGTTCTTCACATCTTCCAGTTGTTCCTCAAGAAAGGTGTGTCGCGTTTGCAACTCGTCAAACTCTTCCAGTGCCAACGGGTTGATCGGTCCCATCATTCGCAGTTCGCGTTCCAGTTCGCGTAACCGAGAATTGGGTGTGATTCCCTCCGGTAATTGGGGTACATGAGTTTCGATGGCGACTTGTGGTTCCACTTGCTGATCGCGACGCAGCCCGTCAACTGCGGCTTCCAGACGCATACGTACTTCGGCTTCTTCAATTTCTACGCGGCGGTTTCGCTCGCGCTTTTCATCGAGTTGTTGTTCAAGACCAGATCGCTCGCGTCGCGACTCGTCTAGACGCTGGGAAATGGCGCGAACTTCATCGCTTTGGCGGCGGCGGACTTCTTGCAAAGCTGCTTGGCGTGCGTCAAGTTTTGCGCTGTGGGCCTCGACAAAATGTGCCAGGCGAACAATCGCATTCAATGTCGCCTCAATGCGTCGTCGTCGAACGGCAGCCACATCGCGTGCGTCGGCATCGGCGCTGAGTCGAATTTCTACATCAGCCAAACGGGAGTCAAGGAATTGACGGCGTTCCTGTAGACCAGCAGTTTTCACTTCCAGATCATTGCGTAACACAGATAACAGGGCCTGCAACTCGGCTTGTACGAGGCGCAATTTGTCGTAGGCAATCGCAAGTTTTTCATTGCTCTGTGCTGCCTGGGAACGATGACGCGCCAGCAAATTCAATGCCGCGGTATGGGAATCGCGGGTTTGGACGACCTTCACCCGCGCCGCGGTCAGGTCATCTTCGGCGTTCTGTAGTGCCTCGCTTGCTCGCTGGGCACGACGCGTGGCCTCGTCAAGTGCGGCGGCAGTCACCGTGCTCGCCCCGACCTTCATTCCCGACGATGAAAAGCGATCCCCATCACCGGTTACCACAACCACATCTGGGTGCGCCAACGCCACGTCTACAGCATCCGTCCACGACTGCACGTACACGACACGTGACAACAACACATCCAATAACCGGTTGATCTGGGCTTCGTGCTCGCCGGATCGCGCCCGCACATTGCTCCGCAATTTCACACCCTTATCAATTGTCGGAGTGATTGGCACGGTCGCAATTGCATTCAGCGCCAGAACTGAGCCCGAATGTGCACCCTGGCGTAACAGTTGCAAGGCACGGCGGGCTGCATCAGCATTGGTGGTGACCATCGCTGCAAGTGCATCACCGAGTGCAACTTGCACCGCCGAGCGACGTTCACCATCAATTTCCAATAAGTCGGAAAGCAAACCCACAGCCCCGTCGAGGTCGCGCAACACTGTGCTACCCGCCCGCGTCATTTCAAGCGTGGTCTGCAACGCCTGCATCCGAGAGCCAGCAGATCCCGAATCTGACGCAGCCGTTGTGTGCACGGCAAAGGCAACATCAAGTGCATTCTCGGCGCTGATACGTGCAGTGTCAACGATAGCCAGACGTTGCAGCAAATCGAGCTCTGCACGCGCTTCGTTGGCCACCACCACCCGAAGTCGATCAATCTCTTCGTTCAGTCCGCGAACTAACCCCGTCAGTTCGTTCACCTTCTGGGTTGTGCTACGCGCATCTTCAAGACTGCTCATTGCGTCGTCGGTACCGCTTACCTCGGCCGCTTCGAGGGCCACAAGTTGTTCGATGACCTTTTGTAATTCGATGCGCAACGTCGCGGCGTCGGCTTCGAGCGTGGCAATCACGCCAGAGTCCATGAGTTGACCGCGATCGCGCTCCACCGAGCGACGACGTTCGGCGAGCACGGCCAAGAGTCCGCGGGCACGCCCACGTAATTGTTCGATCCGTACTAGTTCGTCGTTGACACCCGAGTCGCCGCGTGCCGACAGTAATGCTTCATCGGCCATCACGGCGGTGTCAAGTGCCGACAAACGTGCCCGCAGACCACGTTCGGCTTGTTCCCCATCAAGTTTATCGGTGGCCAAATTTGTGAGTCGCTTTTGAAAACCAGATATCTCCCGACCGGTCAAAAATACCTGCAGGTTGCGCAACTCGGTGGCGAGCGAACCGTGTCGCCGGGCGGCGTCGGCTTGACGCTCTAGTGGCCGCAAATTGCGTCGGACCTCGCGCAACAGATCCTGCGCCCGCATCAGGTCGGCTTCGGTATTATCAAGGCGGCGCTGAGCCTTTTCTCGGCGCTTGCGATGCTTGAGTACGCCAGATGCTTCTTCGATGATGCCACGACGATCTTCGGGTCGCGCATTGAGCACTGCGTCGATCTGACCCTGGCTCACAATCACGTGCTGTTGACGTCCCACTCCGGCATCCGACAACAGCTCCTGCACGTCCAATAGGCGACACTCAATGTCGTTGATTGCGTAGGTACTTTCACCGTTGCGAAACAGCGTGCGACTGACGCTGACTTCAGTGAACTCAATGGGCAACAACCCAGCACTGTTGTCGATCATCAGAGTGACTTCGGCGCGGCCGAGGGGGGGTCGCTTCGACGTTCCAGCAAAAATGACATCGTCCATCTTTTGGCTGCGCACCGCCGAAGGGGCTTGGGCGCCAAGCACCCAGGCAATCGCATCCACCACATTGGATTTGCCCGAACCATTGGGACCGACCACAACGGTGACCCCTGGTTCGAGTTCCATCACCGTGGTATCAGCAAAGGACTTGAAGCCCTTGAGGGTTAGCGATTTAAGAAACACGTCAATCGGCGAGAATACTTGAAATTTCGTCGCAGCGCCGTATCTCGGCAACGATTCAACACTCTTAGCGCTGACACTTCGGGCAGTAACAGGTGGTTCTTCCCGCCACCACCGTTTGAGCGATGCGTGCACTCCCACAGGTCATGCAGGTTGCACCGGCACGGCCATACACCCGGTGCTGATGTTGATAATTACCCGATTCACCATCCATATCCATGTATTGGGAGTCGGCCAATGTGCTCCCACCTAGATCAACAGCAGAATTGAGTACATCGACAATTGCGTGATACAACCGATCAACCGTTGCTTTCGACAACCGACCGGGCACTCGGTGCGGGCGTAAACGTGCCACATGCAAGATCTCATCGGCATAGATATTGCCAATTCCGGCGACAACGCGTTGATCGAGCAACACTGCCTTGAGACTCCCTCGCTTGGGTCGTAAAAGTCCGTACAGCACTTCGGAAGTGAAGTCATCCACCAGTGGATCAATTCCCAGTCGTGCCAACTCTGGAACAACGCTTGCCGCCCGGGCGGGGTCGAACACCACTACTTCGCCAAATGTGCGCGGATCCACGAACCAAAGTTCTTGCGCCTCATGCCTAGCGTCAGGGGCAAGGTGCAATACGACATGAGTATGTGCTGGCCGCTCGGCCCCTGGTTGGGCCACCAGCACACGACCACTCATGCGCAGATGAATCATCATCGATTCACCCGAATCGAGCGAACAGAGCAAGTACTTGCCGCGACGATTTGCGCTGGTAATGCACACGCCCGACAATCCATGGATGAGTGCCTCACGACTGGTCCGGCGTACTGTTCGCTCGCGACCAACTTCGACTCGCTCAATTCGACGACCAACCACATGTGCGGCAAGCCCGCGTCGAACCGTTTCGACCTCGGGAAGTTCCGGCACGTGCTTTAACCGTGTTCGCGTTGCAGAGTGTCGCAAGCAATTTCTGCTGCGATCTGTTCGGCCGCCTTTTTTGATCGTCCCTCACCTTGGCCAAGTTCGCGCCCGTTGACAACGACGGTGGCGAAGAAGGTCTTTTCGTGATCCGGTCCCTGATCGGTGAGGTGATAGTGCGGGGCAACGTCAAACAGCCGCGCCGTCATCTCCTGCAAACGAGTTTTGGCATCGATCCTGTCCAGATTTTCAATTGCCTCACCGATACTCGTACTCATCAACGCTCCGACCACGTTATAGGCCACGTCGGCACCAGCATCCAAGTACACCGCACCAATCAATGATTCGAGCGCATCGGACAAAATCGAAGTTTTCTCACGCCCACCGGCAGCATCTTCGCCACGACCAAGTCGCAAACACTCACCAATGCCGATCTGGTCGGCAACTTCTGCCAGTGAGGTTGCATTGACGACACTTTTGCGTAGGTCAGTGAGTTTTCCCTCTGCCAGATCGGAGTAGCGCTGATACACAATGTCGGCCACCACCCAACCGAGCACCGCATCGCCAAGAAATTCGAGGCGCTCGTTGGACTCGTAGCCATCGTTTTCGGCAATCCAACTGCGGTGCACCATCGCCACTTCCAACAACGACTCGTCGCTAAATGTGTGCCCGATTCGCGACGCAAGTGCTCGCAGTTGGTCGTTCATTGTGCGGCAATTGCTGATGCCAGGCGACCGACCATATTGCAGTCCACCATGTCTTTGGCAACTTTGATGCCATTGAAAATCGCCCGCGCGTTTGATGACCCGTGCGAAATGATGCATACGCCATCAACCCCCAGCAAAATTGCTCCACCAGTATTGTCGGGATCGAACTGCGAGTACAGGCCGAGTAACGCCGGCATGAGCGCATCTGCATGTTCCTTATATTCGGGTGCACCGATTGCGGCGAACAATGCCTTAACAACACCCTTCATTGTGCCTTCCAAAGTTTTGAGCGTGATATTGCCGGTGAAGCCATCAGTCACAACGACATCAACATTGGTGGTCATGATGTCGCGACCCTCGACATTGCCGATGAAGTTGATGCCCGAGGTATCGCTCAACAACTCATAGGCCTGTTTGCGCAATGAATCACCCTTGCCAGGTTCTTCACCGATCGAGAGCAAACCCACCCTCGGGCTGTCGATGTTGTAGCGCGCGTTGGCGTACACCGAACCCATCAGCGCAAACTGAGTGAGCCATTGCGCCTCGACTTCGGCGTTGGCGCCAGCATCGAGCAAAACCGTGGGTGTCGAGCCGGGCACGGGGATTGGCGTGGCGATCGCCGGCCGCTTGACCCCCTTGATCCGTCCCATGCGCAATAGCGCCGAAGCCATCGTGGCACCTGTGTTGCCAGCGGAAATCATCGCACTGGCCACACCATCGCGCACAAGTTCAGCGGAGCGCACGAGTGTGGAATCTTTTTTGTTGCGCACCGCCGATGCCGGTTCGTCGTGCATATCAATGAACTCGGAGGCAATATGCAGCGCTAGATTTCCACGTCCAGCAAGATTTGCGGGTCCGACAAGCAACACTGGGATTCCAGCATCAGTGGCCTGCTGCGCACCGGCGATTATTTCACCTGGCGCTTTATCGCCGCCTAGTGCGTCAACGGCAACGGGCAACATGTGGGTAGGCAACCCAGCCGCGCCGGAGAGAAAACTAGCCGACGTCGACGGCGACGCGACCCTTGTACCACCCGCAATTACCGCACACGTTGTGTGGCAACTTGGTACTGGAACAACGAGGGCAGACGCTGCGGGATGGTGCACCGAGCTTCCAGGCCGCAGCCTGATGACTGTGGCCCTTCATTTTGGATTTCTTCTTCTTTGGTACTGGCATCGCTCGCTCGGCTTTCGGTGTATCGCCCACAAAACGGTGGACATCAATTCAACGGCTTGTCAGGTTATCGCCCGCGGTTCTTAATCCCCCATTTGCTGGCGCAACTCATCGAGCACAGCCCAGCGTTCGTCAGTAAGTTGAGCACTACAGGAACAAGGGTCCGACTGCAGATCAGCCCCACATTGCGGACACATGCCTGGGCAATCTGGGCGACAGAGCGGGGACTCGGGCAGGCTGAGCAGGACAAGTTCGCGCACCATTGGTCGTAAATCCAGTTGCTCGCCATCGAGCGGGTAGGCGTCTGGATTGTCAGGAATTGGTTGATACAACTCGTCCACACTGGCCACAGACACGTCGGCAACCGGTCGCAGGCACCGTCGACATTGCAGTTGCCAATATCCGCCGAGTTCACCGCGCACCACGATGCCATCAGTGAGACTTTCCAGATGCAGTGTTACAGCGATGCTCGAGTCATCGGCGATTCGCACGTCGTCGAAGCCAAACAGACTCGCCGGCACACTCAGTGAAATGTCTCGTTTGGTGCCCGGCCGCCGAAGCAGTTCAGCGGTATTGACAATAAGTGGCGATGCCATGGTGCAGCGACATTGCTCAGTGATTAGTACTCGTCGTCGGCTTTGTCCTGATCGAAAAAGCCGTCATGTGAACGCAAATTTTCATCAGGTTCGTCAGATTGTTCGTCCCCATCACCCTTACCTTGAGTAGTGATTGACAACCGTTGCCGGCCTTGGGCCACAGTGCGCGTGAGTCGATCGAGCAGGATTTCAAAACTTCCCAGACGACGATCGAGAAAATCTTCGGTTTCGTTTTTCAACCGACGCGAGTCGGTATCGGCTGCCTCCAGCACTTGGCGGGCTCGTGTTTCTGCCGCACGTACTACTTCGGTGCGCTGTACCAGACGTTCGGCTTGTACTCGGGCGGCTTCGACGATTTCGTCGGCGTCACGCTGGGTCTTGGCCATGAAGTCAGTGCGCTCTTTGAGCATCCATCGGGCTTGACGAATTTCATCGGGTAGGCACGCAGCCGCGTCTTGCAACAATCCAACGATACTGTCGCGATCAATTCGCGGCGTACTCGACAACGGAACGTTGGGTGCTGTTGCGATCTTATCGATGACTTCGTTCAGAATCGTTTCAGTATCACCCAACTCAATGGGAATCGTGTCGTCGATAATGTCGGAGTCGAAATCATCGTAATTATCATCATCGTGGTTCATGCACGTGTCCTCTACTTGTGTTTGTCCCGGATGGCTGTGTTCACGTTGACCGGAACCAGTGTGGACACATCGCCGCCGTGTACCGCGATTTCTCGAATATATCGACTACTAATGAAACTGTTGCCTGGCAAAGCGATCATCACGACGGTGCGAATACCACTGACCGAATAATTGGTATTTGCCATCTGCTGTTCTATTTCGAAGTCGCCAGCGTTACGCGCACTCTTGACAATGAAGTTGGCATGCACCAGCGCCGCGGCATCGATGGCCAACCCGGCAAATGCCTCAACCCGTACACCGCGAACATGAGTCAACGCGGCCTTGGCAATTGCAACACGCTCGTCGATACTGAACAAGCCACTTGGCTTTTCCGGATTGTGGATGACCGCGACCACGACTTCGCCAAAGAGCGACGCGGCCTGTTCGACGGTGTCAACATGACCTAAATGGATCGGGTCGAAACTACCCGGGTACAGCGCAATCATGACTTGTACGGTATCCGCTGAATAAAGGTGACATACGCCCGCCCGTATCGCTTGGCGCGAATCACTTGCCAGTCAATGCAATCGGCAATTTCGCTCGTTAGTTCTCGATCGCTTTCGGCCACGACCAACGGAGCGGTCAGACAACTCAGCAACTCAGGCCATTTGGCGAAATCGTACGGCGGATCAGCGAGCACCAACGTGGCTTCCTGCACCATGCCCGCGTGCACTAACGCATCACCGCGGATGACGCTGGTTCGTGCACTCAACCCGAGAGTTTCAATGTTCAACTTCAGAGCATCAAGTGCGACACGATCGCGTTCAATGAACGTGCAGTGCGCAGCCCCACGTGAAAGCGCCTCAATGCCAAGTGCCCCACTACCTGCAAACAAGTCAGCAACGCGTGCACCGACTACCACGTTCAGACTTCCCAATGCATTGAAGGTGGCTTGGCGTGCCTTGTCGGTAGTGGGTCGGGTATTCGTGCCCTTGGGTGCAACTATTCGTCGACCGCGCAATTCACCCGCCACTATGCGCATACAGTCACGCTATTGCCTCGCCCAGGTCAGCGCGGTTCCAACAGTTCCAGCCGATTGCCGAATGGGTCATGAATGTAAACGCGAAGGTACCCTTCCATTTCCTCCGCCTCGACTCCCACACCGGCAGCAGTCAATTTTGCAATCAAGCCCGGCAAATCCTCGACGAGAAGCGCGGGGTGAGCCTTCAAAGCCGGACGAAAATTTTCCTCGACGCCAAGATGGATTTTCAAGTCCCCATTCTCAAACCAACAACCTCCACGAATCGCTAAGTGAGGAGGTTTGGGAACTTCTCCGACGCCCAGCAGGCCGTCGTAAAATGCTCGGGCTACTGCTTCGACTCCGCGTGGCATTGCCAACTGGACATGATCAATCTTGGTTACGCGCACAGTTTTCATTATGACATCCACTTGCTTCCTGTCAACGTAGAATCAGCGCTATGACCTCAGTGGGTGATGATCCTGTTGATGGACCGGCGGAAACGCCAACCGAATCCATTATCTGTATCGACTGCGGCGGTATAGCCCACCTCCTGACTCCCGTCCGTGAAGATGACGAGTGGCTGGCTGGCGACGTTGTGGCCTACCGCTGCAGCGATTGCCTGGATCGCTGGGATATCGAATTACCCCCGCTGGGTGACTAATTGATAAGCAGAAAATCGGCCTTTGGCAACACACATGGTCAGTATGATTTCGCTCATGGGTCAGTCACGGATCACAATCAGCAACGATCATATGAACGGAATGCCGTGCATCCGAGGTCTCCGAGTGACGGTTTCGGCGATTCTCGGACAACTTGCGAGCGGTCGTTCTCATGATGAAATTCTCCACGATTTTCCCTATCTAGATTCAGAGGACATCATCGCCGCACTCGAATTTGCGGCCAAAATCACTAGCGGGCATGAACTTTCGCTTCCTGCGTGAAGTTCATCCTCGACGCAAACCTCTCCCCACGACTTTCAGCCGAACTGAACGCTGCTGGTTGCGATACGCAGCATGTAGCCGAACTTGGGTTGTTGCGTGCCTCTGACATGGAAATCATCGATTTCGCCAAGCAACGCCGTGCCGTAGTCGTCACTGCTGACGTCGACTTCGGCAATCTTCTCATGAAGCACCGTTTACGCAAGCCTTCAATAATTACACTTCGCCAAGTTGAACGACTTAATTTTGCAGAGTTAGTCGAGCTCCTAAAATCTGCGATAAACACAAACCGATTGCTACTCCACCGCGGAGCGATCATCGTTGTCGAACCTGGAACTATCCGACAACGGACGCTGCCACTGACAGGTAATCCAAGGGACTAACTCTTGAACAAGAACTCCTCGTCTTGCGGGGAGAGCAGTAATTCCAGCTCGTCACGCAATTCGGGATGCTTTGCCAGCGTCGGGTCGGCATCAATGATCTGAAACGCTGAATCGCGGGCAATATCGATGAGTTCACGGTCGCGACGCAGCGAGGCCAGTTTCAGGTCGCTGCGTCCCTTTTGCATCGAATTCATCAGCGTGCCTTCACCGCGCAGTTCAAGATCAATCTCGGCAAGCACAAACCCATCGGTGGAATTCACGAGAGCATCCACCCGAGGTGAGGCGACTTCTGGATCCTTGGTCTGCAACCAACACACCGAGGCAATCGATCCGCGCCCCACGCGGCCGCGCAACTGATGCAACTGGGCGATGCCAAATCGGTCGGCATCCAGCACCACCATCACTGTTGCGTTTGGAACATCCACTCCTACTTCGATCACTGTGGTCGCAACCAACACATCCAGTTCCCGGTTGCGAAACGCCGTCATCACCGAATCTTTTTCTGGCGACGACATGCGACCGTGCAACAGTCCGAGTCGTAGTCCAATTAATTCATTTTGACGAAGTTGTTGATAGATCTCTTCAGCAGCGGCAACTTCCATTTTGTCGCTCTCTTCAATCATTGGGCACACGACATACGCCTGTTGTCCGGCGGCAACCGCATCCCGAACGTCGGTCCACATCAGGGCTTCAAACAAAGGGCCAGCCGCCCATTTAGTAGTGATCGGCGTGCGACCGGGTGGTAATTCATCCAGCACACTCACGTCTAGGTCGCCGTACACCGTCATTGCCGCGGTGCGCGGAATTGGTGTCGCTGTCATCACCAGCACATCGGGGGTGGTGGCAGTCCCCGAACTTCCACCACCCTTGTTGCGAAGTGCGGCTCGTTGTTCGACGCCGAAACGATGCTGCTCATCGACCACAACGACGCCGAGGCTGTGGAATTCGACATGCTCCTGAATCAGGGCGTGCGTACCAATCACGATGTCGATGGTTCCAGCCGCGAGTTCGGCGAGCAGGTCGCGACGACGCTCGCCGGTAATTCGACTGGTGAGCAACTCAACACGCAACGGTCGGTCACCGAAGAGACTGCCCGGATCGGGCACTTGCAATCCTTCCAACATTCGGCTGATACTCGAAAAGTGTTGCTCGGCAAGCACTTCCGTCGGAGCCATCAGAGCCCCCTGATGTGCACCTTGCACCGCAACGAGCATCGCCGCAACTGCAACCACTGTCTTGCCGCTGCCAACATCCCCTTGCAACAGGCGATGCATCGGATGGGGACCAGCCAGATCAGCAGTGATTTCGTGAATCACGCGCTGCTGGGCATCCGTGAGTGGAAACGGCAAGGTCTGTTCAAATCGCGTCACAAATATTCCGCCCACATTGTGACGAATTCCGGTTGAATCGCGCTCGAAGGCACGCTTGCGTCCCACGAGCAGCAATTGCACCCGCAACAATTCATCAAATGCCAGTCGCCGTCGCGCCAGTTCCTTGGCTTGAATACTCTCTGGCAGATGAATTCCCCACAGAGCGGCTGACCGGGTCACGAGTTGGTGTTGATCAAGTACGGCAACTGGCACTGGATCACAAATTCCTCTCGCCTTGCATCGCTCGAGTGCATTTTCTACCCATCCAGCGATTTCCCACGTACTCAAGTTGGCCTTTTCGCTCTGCGGATAGATCGCCACGATGCGGCCGGTGCGATCACCAATCAGATCCACAATTGGATTCGTCATCTGCAAGAGGCCACGGAACAGGTCGGCCTTGCCGAACATCGCCACCTGCAGTCCCTCGACAAGTTGTTTGGCACGCCACGGTTGGTTGAAAAACACCGCGGTGAGACGCCCCGAGCCATCCCCCACCTGCACCGAAACGATGCTTCGACCGCCCTTCATCGGCCGCTTGGTGACCTTGCGAATCGCCACCAGCACAAGTGCTTCTTGGCCAGGTACGAGATCAATCACTCGCGCTTCGGCGGTTCGATCCACCCAGCGTCGGGGATACGTGGTGAGCAAGTCGAGAACATTCTCGACTCCGAAGTCGCTCAGCGACTTTTTGCGCTTCTCGCCGACACCCTTGAGGATTTCTACATCTATGTCTGCGAGTTCGCGAAGGGTAATCGGTGACATCATTGGCAATCGCCGGCAGTTGTGCTCACTCCACACCGAATAAGAACGGATACAGCGGCTGACCGCCTGCGTGAACCTCAACCTCGACATGAGAATGATGCTCGGCGACATAGGCACATAGTTCTGCCGTCATGCTTGGGGTTGTATCGGCGCCCGTAATAATCGTCAGCAACTCGCCATGGCCATCGGTGATCAGGTGATCAACCAAAGCCACCGCAGCCTCAACCTCGGTGCCGCCAATGGCAACAATGCCATCTCCGCGCACTAGACCGATCCAGTCACCGGCATGAACGGCCCCGACAGTGGCCTTGGTATCCCGTACGGCCCGAGTGACTTCGCCAGTGGCCATCGCCTGGGCGGCATTGGTCATGTTCGTCGCGTTGTCAGCCGCAGTTGTCTCGGGGTCGTAGAACACCAGTGCGGCAAGCGCCTCCGGCATCGAACAAGTGGGCACTACTCGAACATCCTTGGTGGTGAGCGAATCTATCTGATTTGCCACTGGGATGATGTTCTTATTGTTGGGCAAGATGATGACCTGCTCGGCGTTCATGTGCTCGACGGCATCGAGCAGTTCCGAAGTGGATGGATTCATCGTCTGTCCACCCGTCACCACTCCGTGCACACCCATCTGACCGAACAACTCCGCCAGCCCATCACCGCTGCAGACCGCAACCACTGCACAGGTCACTGGCGGGAGAGTCGACATGGTGAGGTGCTTGCGACCGGACTCGCCAGTGGGCCCAACCCCGAGTACCGCCTCACGCGCTTCATGCTCCTCGGCGACTTCTTCGAACAAGTCGGTGACACGAATTCGGTGCGGCCGTCCACCAAGTTGAAGTGGTGCCTCAACCGCCGCGCCGATGTCATTGGTGTGAATGTGACAGTTATACAAACCATCTCCACCGACGACGACGATGGAATCGCCGATGTCACCCCATGCCGACTTGAATGCCTTGGCCTTTGCGTCTACGAGATCCAGCAGGAACATCACCTCATAACGCAACTCACTTACATCCACTCCGCCAGTGCTCGAGACACGATGCATCGCCGCTTCAAGTTGTTCGACTGACGGACCATCAAGTGGATCCGGTTCGGGCAATGGCTCTCCATCCACGATATGAATCGCCGAATCCATGAACAACATGAAACCGGCACCACCGGCATCCACCACGCCGGCATCTTTTAACACCGCCAGTTGCTCTGGTGTGTTGGCCAGCGCTGTTCGACCTGCTGCCCGGGCCACTCGTAACATCGCCGCCAATGTCGCTCCGTCGGATGCGGCGCGTTGTGCGGCATCAGCGGTTTCACGAACCACAGTAAGAATTGTTCCCTCAATTGGTCTAAGAACTGCTTCGTATGCCGCATCTGACGCGGCCTTCAGCGCCTCGGCGACCTTGGACGCCCCGGCCGCCCCGGCCGTGCGCAATGTGGTCGACAATCCACGCAAGATTTGGCTCAAGATCACGCCACTGTTGCCGCGGGCCCCCATCAGTGAGCCGTGGCTAATCGCCTCACATGTCGGCTCCAGGGCGGCGTCGGCATCTTCAAGTTCGGCTACCACCGCATCTAACGTGCGCGCCATATTGGTACCGGTGTCACCGTCGGGAACGGGATATACGTTGAGACGATTGATGCCCTCGGCATGAGCATGCATCGTGTCACGGTAGGCAATGACCGTGTGACGGAGGGCATCAGCCCCAAAATGCTCAAGAACAGGCACCTGCAAAGATTACCCAACATGGTCCAAAACGCCCCGATCTGACAAGATTTCATGAGCGCATTCCAGACCGCGGAGGTTGACCATCATGCAGGGAGTCATCAAGGCCTATGACCCGTCTAGCGGTGATGGCGTTGTTCTGTGCGACACCAACCTCGGCGAATTCGAACTGTCACCGTCTGCACTCGAGGGATCAATCTTTCGCATGCTGCGTCAAGGTCAACGCGTCGTGTTCGACATTGATGGAGAAGGACGTGCCACACATTTGCGGCTTGGTTCCGAGCGCGACATGCACACACCCGGTGCGTAACACATCACCGATTACTTCTCCGATGAAAGAGGACCCGTTTTGAGCGCAATGACACAAAATCAATCACTTCTTTCTTGGGTCGCCGACTGGGCAAAAATTCTTCAGCCTGCCGATATCTATTGGTGCGACGGAAGCCAAGAGGAATACGACCGATTATGTGCTGAACTCGTTCAGGCTGGAACCTTCGTCAAACTCGATGAGGCCAAGCGTCCGAACAGTTATTGGGCGCACTCAGACCCAGGTGATGTGGCACGGGTGGAAGACCGCACATTTATTTGTTCGCAGAATCGAATTGATGCCGGGCCTACCAATAATTGGCGTGATCCCGATGAGATGCGCACTGAACTTACCGCGAGATACACCGGCGCGATGGCGGGGCGTCGGATGTATGTGGTGCCGTTTTCGATGGGACCACTTGGTTCACACATCGCCCACATCGGAGTGCAACTCACCGATAGCGCATACGTCGCAGTGAGTATGCACATCATGACGCGGATGGGTCGTGACGCACTCGACGTGCTTGGCAATGACAAATGGGTGCCGTGCGTGCATTCGGTGGGGGCACCACTCTCACCCGGCCAAATCGATTCACCATGGCCGTGCAATCCCGACAACAAATACATTGTGCACTTCCCAGAAACACACGAAATCTGGAGTTACGGCTCTGGATATGGTGGTAACGCATTGCTCGGCAAAAAATGTTTCGCTCTGCGCATTGCCAGTGTGATGGCGCGCGACAACGGTTGGTTGGCCGAGCATATGCTCATATTGAAACTCACCAATCCGCAGGGGTCCCACAAGTACATCGCCGCCGCATTTCCATCCGCGTGCGGAAAGACAAACCTGGCGATGTTGGTACCAACAATTCCAGGTTGGAAGGCCGAGACCATTGGCGATGACATTTGTTGGATGAAATTCGGCCAAGACGGACAGTTGTATGCCATCAACCCCGAAGCCGGGTTCTTTGGCGTGGCACCGGGTACGGGCTACGACACCAACCCAAATGCAATGGAAACGATGTGGGGTAATACGTTGTTCACCAATACTGCACTCACTCCCGATGGTGACGTGTGGTGGGAAGGCATGACTCCGGACAAACCGGCGCGGGCCACCGATTGGCGCAACGCCCCGTGGAATCCCGAGTCAGCGTCACCAGCGGCTCATCCCAATGCGCGATTTACGGCTCCGGCGACACAGTGCCCGTCGATTGCACCGGAATGGCAAGACCCGCGCGGAGTGCCGATCTCGGCGATCTTGTTTGGCGGTCGCCGACGTGGGACAGTTCCACTGGTCACCCAGGCGTTCGATTGGAACCACGGAGTATTCCTTGGCTCGATCATGGCATCTGAAACAACGGCTGCGGCCGACGGGGCGGTTGGAAAGTTGCGATTCGACCCGATGGCGATGTTGCCATTTTGTGGTTACAACATGGCTGACTATTTCGCCCACTGGTTGGATATTGGCACCAAGACGTCACACGACAAACTTCCACAGATTTTTTTCGTCAACTGGTTCCGGCGCGACAACGACGGTCGGTTTCTGTGGCCGGGCTATGGCGAGAACAGTCGCGTGCTGAAGTGGGTGTTTGAACGTATCAATGGAAAAAGTGGGGCTGACAAGACACCGATTGGATATCTGCCCACGGTTGGAGCATTGGATGTAACTGATCTTGATGTGTCGGCCAGTGATCTTGACACTTTGCTCAGCGTCGACCGCCAAGGTTGGCGAGATGCAGTGCCACAAATTCGCGCCCACTACGCCGCATTTGGTGATCGTTTGCCGCAACAACTCACTGACTCTCTGGACGCTCTGGAACGTTCGCTGGCCTAGGGCTCCAGCGGGATGATCTGTCAGTGAGCGGGAAATCTCACTGAGTGTTCGTCGAATCCCCTCGAACAGATTTAGCAGCCAGATCCATTGCTAAAAGGCGCTGCACGGAGTGCTCCATACCGTCGACCGATCCATCCAGAAATATGACATTGCCTTGTCCGTTTTCTGCGGCATCGCGAATGGTCTCAGTCCACATCGCAAACAAGACCAATGCTTCGCTTGCGCCGGACGCTTCAACTGTGCGAGAAGCCTCGGCAAGACCTGCGGCCACTTCGGTGCGGAACATGCGCACACCTTGACCTCGCTTCTGTGAAGCGAGTGCTTCAGCTTCCGAAGTAATTCGGATCGCCGCACCTTTGGCTTCGGCTGCTTTTGTTTCACGTATCAACAGGGCCTCGCCTTCGTTGACAGCTGCTGCGCGTAAATTAGCGCTTGCCACTACGGTGGCCATACTTCGAGTAATTACTTCGTCGAAGGTTATGTCGTTGAGCTGAAGATCTATGAGGTGGTAACCCCAATCCGCAAGAGTGTCATCGAGATGCTTTTTGGCCTCAGCTACTATTTCGGCACGCAATCCCAAAATTTCGGCTTGCCTTTGCGTGGCTACATAACCACGAGTGATCGCTTCCACGGTGCGGACCAGCGCAATCGTAAGCGACTCCCGATTTATAAACTTAAATGCAACTTTTTTGACACTATCTTCAGCTTCGTTGATAGTGGAATAGAGCAACATTACTTTGAAATACACATTTGCCTGATCTTGCGTGATGGCTTGAAACGAAAGTTCCATCGACTGGTGCTGCACGGAGACCCTTGAGTGTATTTTTTGCACAAAAGGAATCCGAAATCCGAGACCAGGGCGGACGAGTCTGCGGTACTTACCGAAAGTAGTGATGACTGCGACGGTGCCTTGTTTTACACTAAATATTGGAAACATAGTGACATGCTATATGGTGTTTTTTGATGGCCTAACCGACGAGGACTGCTCGAATGGCTAGGCCCATAATAAACAACCCGCCAAAGCCATAGAGCAAATACAGTCGTCCCTTCAATTGCGCGCGATACGAGTAGATAGTGGCAATAGCAATGATCGCCACGAATCCATAGAAGGCATGAAACTGAGGAAACACTCGCTTGTCGCGGTTCACCATCAGTACGCCTATCGCCACCTGAACGAACACGGTGAACTCGGCGACCGCGGTGAACCACCACAGTGCGCGACTGCGTAGTGAGATCAATTTGTGCGCAGCCAGTGCCCAGATTCCAGCAAGCGCATTGGCGATGATGACTACCCACGCCCACTGCGAGTGCAAATTGAGAAGTGTCGTTGAATTCATAGCGATGCTCAATCTAGTCGATGCACCATCCACGCATTGAATTAACGAATCAGTGTGTCGGCATCACGGCCACTTTGAACAAGTTTTAGTCCACCATGACGATCACAATCAATCGTGGTGACCGAACAGTTGTCGAGTCGATAGATGACCAGTCGGTCATCGTCGTCGATTGCACCGATGACCGCATTGATCGCCACGAAGTGACTGAAGATGACGGTTTCTACACTCACCTGGCGAACGAATTTCAATAATTCGTCGCGAAACGCCGTGTAACGCGAACCAAGTGATCCCCACGTACCACCCATCGCCAGACGCAACCATTCGACTCGGTCGGAAATTGACACACCCTCGGGCGAGGGAATCTCGCCGACTTCGGGTCGAATTTCGGCCTTCGTCTTCCACATCTTGCATAGTGGTTGCGCAGTTTGCTGGCAGCGTGCAAGTGGGCTCGTCACCACTTGCATCGGTCCGAGTGATATCAGTTGTTGTGCCACCTCACGGGACTGTTGGCGACCAAGTGCGTCAAGTCCCGGATCAACTGCCGTATCCCATCCAGCCGAAGCCCGACCATGGCGAACCAGATATAAACGGGTCACACTCATTCAAAGAGCCACCGCTCGCGCGGTGGACCAGATTCGCCAACCTTGATGAACCATTCCGTGCCAAAGGCGAAGCGAAAGACATCTGGATTCATACTTGTGAAAAATGTGGTGTCGGTGACTTGACTGGCATGACAGGCAATTGCCCGCAGTTTCTGCTCACAAAATGCGACTACATCCACCTTGTGGGTGATAACGGATTCCGGTTCGCCCAGTGGGTTCCCGTCATCGGCGGGCGCATCGGGGTCGAAATCGCCAATACCTTCGGCGCTGGCCACTAGTAGCGGGTCTGCTTGGAACTTGGCGCGCAATTGACGAAAGAAGTCGCGATTTGTCGTCATTTCGTACACCTGCGGAGTGCTGGCAAGCTGCGCCGCACGATGACCAACATGGTGCACCTTGATGTGATCGGGATGGCCGTAATTGCCGTGCCAATCGTAAACGGTGAGAATGTCGGCGTTTTCCTCGATCAGTATCTTTGCCAGTTTCGTCGCCGCATCTTCGGTATCGGCATTGATGAACGCGCCAGCAAAGGAATTTTGCTCCCAGTTGGTCATTCCACTGTCGACATAGCCGAGCCACTCAACGCGCTGAATCATGAGCACTTCAGCCGATGCTTCAAGTTCTTTGCGGCGGCGTTCGACAAGTGTTTCGCCAGGTGCAAGATCACTTGGTACCTGACCATGCTCGCCATTTGTCGCCACTACCAGTACGACGCGATGACCCTCGGCGCTTGCCCGCGCGATTGTGCCACCGGTTGAGAGGCACTCATCGTCGGGGTGAGCATGAAAACACACCATTGTCGCCATTGATGTCGGACCTAGGCGTCTTTCACCGCACCACTGGCTAATAGTGACTCAACGGCTGAATCCCCAAATCCCCAATCCAGAAGAATCTCGCGGGAATGCTGGCCTGGGTGCGCTGGAGGCGTAGGCACGGCACTGGGCGTGCGAGAAAATCGTGGTGCAGGTGCAGGTTGTGTCACTCCGGAGACTTCAATAAACGTCTTGCGCTCAACATTGTGCGGATGCTGTGCGGCTTGGCTCATCGTCAGTACCGGTGCAAAACATATATCAGTACCTTCCATTAGTGCGCACCATTCATCGGACGTCTTGGTGCGCATCACTTCGGCAAACTTCACCTTAAGTGCCGGCCACTGTGATGAATCCATTTGTTTGGCAAAGGTTGGGTCATTACTCAAACCAGTTTTTTCGAGTAGCAACGCATAAAACTGAGGCTCAATTGAGCCGATCGAGACGTACTTGCCATCTGCGCACTGATACACGTCGTAAAAGTGAGCCCCAGTGTCAAGCAAATTGGTGCCTGGCTTGTTTTCGTTGAAGTGTCCAGCCTGACTAAAGGCCCAAAACATACTCATCAGAACGGCTACCCCATCCACCATCGCCGCATCAATTACTTGACCTTTGCCGCTTCTTTGCGCCTCAAGCAGCGCACACACCACACCAAAGGCGAGAAACATGCCTCCGCCGCCGAAGTCGCCAACCATGTTGAGTGGTGGCATTGGAGCCTCGCCCGCCCGCGCAAAGTGCGCCAGCGCGCCAGCCAGAGCGATGTAATTTATGTCGTGCCCGGCTGCCGCAGAGTATGGTCCCTGTTGTCCCCACCCCGTCATCCGACCAAACACCAATTTCGGATTTCGCCGCAAACATACGTCGGGTCCAACTCCGAGTCGCTCCATAACACCAGGACGAAAACCCTCGATGAGAGCATCGGCGTGTTCGATCAAGGCAAGCAACGTTTCGAGCCCATCTGGTTTCTTGAGATCGATGGCAATGTTACGTCGACCGCGTAGCAGTAAGTCGTAGTGCGGTTCGTCAGGTGCAGGACCGCGCACGGCTTGCGTGCGCTCGACGCGAATGACCTCGGCACCCATGTCGGCAAGCATCATCGCTGCAAATGGCCCCGGACCAATACCGGCGATCTCGACGATGCGATAACCCGCCAGCGGTCCGACACTCTGTGGCATTACACCGTCACAGATTGGGTCAGTTCATGCACGGCAGCAACAAACGCTGGCCACAGTGGTCGCGGCAAGTCATGTCCCATGTCCTCCAACATCAGCAATCGCGCATTTGGAATAAGTTCCGCCGTGCGCTGGCCGCCACTTGGGGCAATGAGCGTGTCATCCGAACCGTGCACGACCAGCGTCGGTACATTCAATTTTTTCAATCCTTCGGCCCGACTCAAGCCGGCATAGATCGCGGCCAGTTGTCGCGCTCCACCTTCTGGATAAAACATCCGGTCATAATCTCGTACAGCGGCAGCATACGAGAGTTCATCGCTCCGGTATTTCTTGGAGTGCCAAGCCTGCCAACGGGGTGAAAAACTGATGTAGCCCTCGCGATCTGTTGGCGGCGGCGTCAACAATGCGTCAAGGGCTTCAGGAGTGGATTGGCCGTACTCGAGTTCGCCGGTCTGTGACATCACCGATGTGAGGCTCAGAATTCGCTGTGGATACTCGATGGCAAATGTCTGGGCAATCATTCCGCCCATCGAAGCGCCGAGCACATGGGCCTGCTGAACACCTAATTGATCGAGCAATCCGGCTGCATCGGCGGCCATGTCCGACAGTGTGTAGGGCACTGGCGGAATCGGCTCCTGGAGCATCGTTGCACGAACCACCGCATCAGAATTCACGACTACACCATCGAGATGTGTGGAGAGACCACAATCGCGATTATCAAAGCGAATGACGTACAGGCCTCCGGCGGCGAGCATGTTGCAGAAATCGGCGTCCCACGCCACCATCTGGGCCGTGAAACCCATGATCAGTAATAACGCTGGGTCAGTCTGGGAGCCGAACGTATCATATTCAAGTTCGATGAGGTTATTTACCTTGGCACGTGACATTGTTCTAGTCTCACCGCTCGGATAGGTGCGGGTCAATCTCTGCCTCTCCTCTAGCCTTGTGCCATGGCGAAATCGGCAACATTGTTTGGGGTGCGCGCCGGACTTCAACACACCTCGACCGACGAGGTACGTGCACTTTGGCGCAAGATTGAAGATCTTGGTAGACCCTGCTTCTATCTGTCAATCCATTCATCCAAGCGAGTCAACGGGACGTGAATGTGCTCCTTCATCATGCTCGCTGCCTTTTCACTATCACCCGAACGTACCGCTTGCATAACCCGTGCATGCTCATCAAGAGATAGCCGAAGATCTCCTCGGAGTTGCAATGTCCACCGCTGATAACGGGCCATTGGTCTCGTGACTTGGTCATAGAAATCACGCAACTGCAAATTCCCACAACGTTCGATAAACGTCCGGTGGAATGCGTTGTTAGCCTCAAAAAAATTCGATATGTCATCAACTTCTGCAGCACGATCCATTGCCGACATTAATCCCGCAAGTTGTTCCAAATCCATCTCCGTGAGATGGGGAACCGCAAGGAGAACTGCTAGAGCTTCCAGCGCCTCGCGCAGCTGATACCCATCAAGAAACTCTTTCTTCGAAAATACTCGCACAATAGCGGGGCGCCGCGGGGTAAGTTGTACGAGACCCACAGCGCTCAGCTGACGGAGTGCTTCTCGTATCGGTCCTCTGCTCACACCATATTTCGCAGACAGGTCTACTTCCGCGAGCTCTGCACCCGGTTGAAACTCCCCTGATAAAATTGCATGTTCAATGACATGAAATGCCTGCTCCGCGAGAGTTCGCGACTCAACTTTTGGCGACATGGCGCTCCATATTAACGTTGTTCCCTGTCATACGGTAAGGCAAGTGCAGCCGGCAAGTAACTCTTTCTGCCAAAGAAAAATAGAACCACAATGATAAGCACAAACGGAAGCATAAGTACTAGATCAATCGGCACATTCACGCCGATCAATTGGAAAGCCGTCGTGAGTGATAGCGACATACCAAACACGATTGCCGCAACAATGATCCAGCCAAACCGCCCTCGAACAAGCATCGCCAAGACTATCGCAATAAAACCCTTGCCGTTAGTTACAAACGGAACAAAGAGACCTGCACCAACAAGAACGATGAACGCTCCGCCAAAACCTGCAAAAAGACCAGCTGCCAGTACAGCCACAGTTCGCGTCCTTCGAACATCTCCCCCCGCAGCCTCAAGCGCGTGCGGCTGATCGCCCGCCGCCTTAATACTGAGACCAATGCCTGTTGATTTCATCACCCAACTCGCAGCGACGACTAACACGATTGCTAAATACGCTGATGGATGATGTTTAAACAGTCCCGGTCCAATAACTGGTATATCTGACAGAAACGGAATAGCAAATGGCGCCGCCGACGGAACTCGCGGGTACGTATCCGCGTACAGGGCACCATGAAGTAGTGCGGTAACGCCTTCGACACCAAGCGTTATGGCAATTCCAACAACGATTTGATTTGAGTTCAGACGTACACACAGAATCACCATCAGCAGGGAGACGCACATCCCAGTAAGTCCGCCGCATAGAAGCCCGAGCCAAGTTGAATCAAAATACAAGGAGCCAACAAAACCACCATAGGCCCCAGCGAGCATCATGCCTTCTAGCCCAACATTTAATACTCCAGCCCTCTCCGAGATCGCTTCGCCGAGTCCCGCAAAAATAAGAGGAATTCCAGCGACAACCCCCCCACTTATAAGAGATGAAATGAATACTTGAGAAAGTAAGCCGTTCATGTTTGATTCTTTCTGGTCGAGCGCGACTGCATGTTCTCACCGAGCGCCATGAATATGAGGAGTAATCCGACCATGAATAGAATCAAAAAGTTAGGAATATCAGCCTTCCTCGACGCAGATTCTCCACCAACTTGGAAGACTGCGAAGACCGCGATGAATGCGATGACGCTAGCCCCGTGGAATCGGGCCAAGAACACAAGTGGCACCACCAGAAGTCCAATCGCTGGATTCCATTCCGCTCTCACGACACCGTCAACTCCAGCGATATTCACCGCTGCTGCAAGTCCAGCAAACCCTGAACTCAAAGCAAATATTGCAAACGTCAATGCCTTCATGTTCATTCCAGCATGGATGGCTGCTTTTGGATTCATTCCGACGATTCGAAGCCGTAAACCGAATGCCGTGTACCGCATTACAAAATGCACTGCGACAACCGCTACAAGTCCGACAATAAGTCCAATGTGGACTCGAGAAGAAAAGAGTTTTGGAAGCCGATCGGCAACAGCAAGAACTCTAGTTTGAGGAACTGTTGTGTCCGGATCGTAGAAAAACTCTTTAACAAGAAACGCAGAGAGTCTCAGCCCAATAAAAGTCATCATCAATGTCGAAATTATTTCGTTTATACCGTACCAAGCTTTCAGAGCCGCAGGCACTACTGACCAAACGGCAGCAACGAAAAACCCGACGATAAAGAGTGTCGTGAACAGCACAAGCCCACCAACACGAGGTGCAATCTCGGGACCGAGTGCGGCAACGACTACTCCTGCCATTACATATTGTCCATCGGTACCCAAATTCCAGATACCTGCAGGGAAGGAGATCATCAAACCGGCTGCAATCAGAAGGAGCGGGGCCATCCGAATGAGACTTTCTTGTCGACCCAATGAACCAACCAATCCATGATTAATGACGTTTGAGTAGAACTCGAATGGATTGCGTCCGAGTGCAGCGAGGAGTAGGCCACCGATAACGATCGCACCCAATACAGGCGCCAAAGATAAGACCAAGTTGCGACCCACCTTGGAAGCTTTCACCACGAATACGACCGTTTGTTCACCATCTGATTCATTCTGCGTCTCCATCTGAACCGGGTCTGCCCCGTTCATGCCTTGCCGTCCCCGTCATCAGCGCTCCCAACTGTATTTCTATGCCTGGACGAACATCGATGGGATCACTCAGGCGACCGTGATACATCACAGAGACACGGTGGCAAATAGCAACGATCTCGCTGAGTTCTGTTGAGATAAACACCGTGCTCACACCTTGCTGCGCCCGTAATGCAATACCTGACAGCACTAATGATGTCGTCCTAGCGTCAAGCCCATACGTCGGCTTGTTATACACAACCACAGTTGGGTTCAGTGCTAATTCGCGTGCCAGAATTAATTTTTGCATATTACCGCCCGACAACGTCGAGACTCCGACATCTTCACTTGGCGTACGAACATCATTTTGCTTAATAAGTTCGCGCGCAAATTCTCGGATAACTCCAAGGCGAATAAGAGAGCGCCTCCAAAAGGGACTTTCTCCGACACGTTTCAGCACTACGTTCATCGCAACACTGAGCGGCCCTACAGTTCCTTCACCCTGGCGATCATCGGTGACATATCGAACTCCTTTTGCTTGGCGTGCTGAAATCGAGAGATGTTGGATCGGTTCTCCATCCAGCAGAATCTGACCACTTTCCGTGCGTCGTTGTCCTGCGAGAATTTCGGCAAGTTCTTTCTGCCCATTGCCGTCGATTCCGGCGATACCGAGAATCTCGCCTTTTCCTAGACGAAACGATACGTCGTCTAGGGTTGGCTGCAGACCAACTCCTTGTATCGAAATATTCTCGACGCTAAATCGGGTCTGGTCGCCTACCGCCGCCATGACCTGTTCCCGGACAACATGTGTCTCGTCACTATTATCACCGAAAATCATCTCCAAGACATTTCCTGTTAATTCCTCACGCCCTGTATTTTTGATTTGATCAGGCGTTATTTCTCCGACAACGCGACCTCGCCGAAGCACTGAGACTCTGTCCCCCAAATCAACGGCCTCGTTTAATTTGTGTGTGATGAAAACAACTGCGAGTCCTTTATCCGCTAATCGCCGAACCACTTCAACAAGTTTCTGGGTCCCTTGTGGTGTCAACATAGAAGTTGGCTCATCAAGGATGAGCACGCCCTCACCACGCCACAGGGCACGGACGATTTCTACTTGTTGCCTCTGACCGAGAGCGAGGTCACCAACGATGGCCTCTGGGTCAATTCCTACATCGAGCAGGGTCGAAAGTTCTTGCAAGCGCCTCTGCGCACCTTCTCGCCCGAGTCGCCACCCTTGATCGACACCAAGCAGAAGGTTCTCGAGGACCGTCAGCGTAGGCACAAGAAGCGAATGTTGATACACAGTTCCAATTCCACGCTCCAAAGCATGACGAGGTGAATTAATTTGAACCGTTAGACCGTTATGACGAATCTCCCCAGCGTCAGGCTGAACCATCCCTGAAAGAATCCCGATTAGGGTTGACTTGCCTGCACCATTCTCGCCGAGGAGACTATGCACTTCCCCTCGCCACAACGACAGGTCAATATTGTCGTTAGCAATAACTCCTGGGTAAGTCTTAGTTATTCCAACCAACTCTACAACTGGAGGAGGATTGCTTGTCGACAACATATGCGAACACTCCTGAGATCAACCAGCGTGACTGTACTTCGATATCCCTGACAAAATCTCGGTAGAAAAGTGATAGGTGGCCTCGCCGATATTTGACGAGACCACCCCCACCAACCCTCAAGAGGATTTTCAACCTCTGCCTAGTTAATCACCAGCCGTCACATTTGACATGCGTGACCGCACACCATCTGCATCCTGAATATTTTCAACTTTCAGAGTACCTGCGACGATCTGGGCCTTGATATCTTCAACCTCTGCCCAAATCTCGTCTGAGATGAGCGCTGTCTTCAACAAGGAGATTGAACCATCGGCGAGACTAAGTCCATAGTTCTTAGAACCATAGGTCCCAGCATTAATGTCTGTGATCATTGCGACAAAGGCTGGGGTGAAATCCCAAAGTACCGATGAAAGCAAGAAACCCTGATCAATACTTGTCTTGTTGCCAACGACATCGATGAACAGCACCTTGCCACCATCAGCGGCAGGAGTCTCTTCGATAGCCGAAAGCATGCCGAATGAGGCACCGTCACCTTGCCCAAAGATGATGTCTGCACCAGCAGCTATCAAAGTCTTGGTCACTCGATTGGCACCTTCAGCATCGGCGTAAGCGGCAGGTCCAATGACCGAGTAGAGCAACTTGATCTTTGGATTGACAGACTTTGCGCCATCAGCAAAACCTGCAGATTGTGAGTTCCAACTTGGTGGCTCACCGGACACCACGATTCCAAGTGTCGATGATCGAGTCATCTTCGCGGCCAATACTCCTGCAAGGTACGCACCTTCGTTCGGGCTAGCGGTGTAGTCGGAGACCAACCCTACCTTCATCGCATCAGGCGTATCCACAATTGCGACTGGCTTATTGAATTCAGCTCCAACTTCAGGTGCTGCGGTGTTGTAGCCACTTGCGTGAGCAATGATGAAATCCACCTGATCTGCGAGTTCTCGCAGGTTTGGGGTGATATCGCCATATCCGAGGTTGTCGGCAACAATTATTTCAACACCCATTTCCGCAGCTGCTGCTTTGGCCCCATCAACGCCCTGCTGGTTCCAACCAAAGTCATTGCCAGCTTCTGGCGTCAGAATGGCAATCTTTTTTACAATTGCCTCTGGGGCCGGAGCCGTTGTCTCCACAATCGGAGCGGCGGTTGTGTCAACACTGTCGCTGGTTGAACTGCAACCCACTACGAATGACCCAAGCACTGCTAATACTCCAGTTATTTGGGCTTTGCGGATCCATTTTTTCTTGGAATGCGACTTCATACCCTTTTCCCCTTTTGTAGTTGCGACTGCCTTCTAGCCAGTCTCCTTTGCATAAGTATAGTTGAACTCGGCAGGTCCTGTCAATTGCCTACAGTTGACTGTAGATGAGTAATACCTACAAATTCTGATCAAAGGAGCACCATGGGATCCGTACAGATGAGATTTACCGATCAAGTTGCAATTATCACGGGTGCTGGTCGAGGCATTGGCGAGGCAACCGCACGCCAATTAAGTGCGGAAGGTGGTACGGCGATCATCGCAGACATAAATCGTGAACGTGGTGAAAAAACCGCCTCCGACATCGGAGGAACGTGTTTTAGCATTCAGACCGATATTGGAGATCCAGATTCTGTGACAGCGCTCCATCAGCACGTAATCGAACGGTGCGGCAAGCTCGATATTCTGATTAACAATGCTTCATTAGTGCCATACGCAAAATGGGAAGACATCACTTTTGCCGACTGGCGCAAAATACTTCGCGTTGATCTAGATGGGGTTTTTTTGATGTGCCGGGCATCATCAGACTTCATGCGCAAGAACGGCTACGGAAGAATCGTAAATATCTCGTCCAACACAGTGATGCTCGGGACACCAAACCTCACCCACTACGTAGCGGCGAAGGCAGGGGTTTATGCCTTTACTCGAGCGCTTGCAACAGAACTCGGACAATACGGCATCACGGTCAATAACATCTGCCCAGGTCTCACCGACACTGACGCTAACTGGGAAACACTCCATCATCAGGCCTTTGAACTCGTTGAGGCTATGCAAGCGATCAAGGGAAGAGCGAAACCGGAGTACCACGTTCCGAGTATTCTTTTTTTGGCATCCAAAGAATCCCACTGGGTTACGGGTTCAACAGTTGTGACCGATGCGGGCCACACGCGGCACTAAACAGCGTAACTAGTCACACCGGAGATCGCTGGTAACTTCTGCATTCGGAGGAGTGCGAGAAACCCGATCCTTCAGAAAAAAGACCCATTTCCCTTCCGCAGTAAAACCGACGCTAAACCCAAGGTAAGCGTCCGCAATCTCGTACCGAGCCAACTCCTGCATTGAAAACAGCCCCGACGACAGTCCCAACCTCTTGTCGTCTGACGACCAGCATGTCGGAGATGAAATGGCGATCCCGGGATAGACCCACAACCTCTGAACTGTCCCGTCTCCGAGTGGCGATAGACGAAGCGCTGGTGAAAATTCCGTCATAGCAACCAACTTCTGAAGCGGTCGCTGGTCAACTATCGAATCCAAATATCCGGCAAACGAAATGTCAGGATGAGAAAGTTCAAAAACCAAATCATCCCCAGCCAGTTGCGCAAGTCCAAGCACATCATTATTTTGTGCGGCGTCTGCAACCACTCCTGCAGCACGTACATACGGCTCCACGTCGCTTATCGATGATTGACAAGCGATCAGTAACATTACCGAACCAAATACGGCGAAAGTAGACAAGGCCCCAAGGCGCACCAATAGTACCGTTAGTGCCGCATATGGCCACCATCAACATTGATGGTCTGGCCCGTGATCCAACGGGCGCCATCCGAGGCAAGAAACGCGATCGCCGGAGCAATATCGTCAGGGGTGGCCTGTCCCTTCAGTGCCTGCAGGGTTTCAACAAATCCGAAAGCGTTGTTATGCGGTCCCGCGATGACTCCCTCAGAAGCGGTAAGGCCAGGGGTTACGGCATTTACCGTAATGTTGAAGGATCCGAGTTCGGTGGCAAGGGCGCGAGTGAAGCCGAGAATTCCGCCTTTTGACGCAACGTATGCCGCCATATTCGGGGTTCCTGCAAAAATAGTGTTGGAACAGATATTTATGATCCGACCAAAGTTGCGTTCCCGCATTATTTCTGAAGATGCTTTTGCCATCAAAAATGTACCGTCGAGGTTTACCCGATGAATTCGCCGCCATTCTTTAAAGTCTGTGTCATCCCATGCAGTAAAGGGAACTATTGCAGCGTTGTTCACTAAAATGTCAAGTTTGCCAAATCGCTTCCTCACTTCGGTATGGAGGGAGGCCACTTGATCTTCTTCGGCAACATCCGTCGCGAACGCAAAAGAATCTCCTCCACACTGCGCGGCAACCTTCTGAGCACCAGCAAAATTTATGTCAGCTACGACAACTGTCGCACCATCTTCTGCCAGTTTGGTTGCTATTGCGGCGCCAATACCTTGTGCCGCCCCAGTTACTATTGCTATACGACCATCCAATGGTTTCATCGCATTACTCCGATTCGTAAGTGTTTGATCATTTCTTGATTGATGTCGAAACTGATTCCATCGCGGCTTCGACGCCTGCGCCAACATGCACATTGACGCCTAAATCACGAAGAGTCTGTCCAACCGCCGAAATGGCAACGGCGGCAAATATTGGGTGCGCCGTTGGCCCCATATGACCGATTCTCAACAGGGAATCAGTCAACTCGCCATACCCACCCGAAATCATTACTCCATAGTGCTGCCGTGCATGCGCACGCACGGCAGCGCCCGTGCAACCGCTAGGTAACTTGAAAGCGGTGAGAGCGGGTGAGCAAATGGAGCGACTGACAGGCCACAATTCGAGACCAAGCCCCAATATCCCATCTTGTACCGCCGTGGCGACTCGAGCATGGCGTTCCCAAGCCACTCGAGGACCTTCACGAAGATACTGCTTCAGGGTGGAATCCAACCCATAAATTTCCGTAATCGAAGGAGTAAAGGGGAACTTCACACTCGCCAGATGAGCATTTCGCCAATCGCTGATACTCAACATCGAAGCAACAGGTGCATCAGGATTAGCATCAATTTTTTTCCATGCTCGGTCGCTGACATACAACAAGGACAGCCCCGGTGGTCCACCAAGCGCCTTTTGCGGACCAACCACCACAAGGTCAGCTGGCCAACCCTCAAAGTCAACTTCAGTAGCACCAAATGACGACACCGCGTCCACGATGAGTAATGACCCATGGCGTGCGCAGATGGCTGCAATTTCACGAACGGGGTTCAGAGTCCCGGATGGAGTTTCCGAGTGCACAACCGCAACTATGCCGATGTCAGGATGCTTTTGGAACATGCTTTCAACTGCGTCTGGGTCGATTACCCGATCGTAAGGAACTTCGATTTCCAGAAGTTCCTTACAATACCGAGCAGCCCAGTATCCGTAACCTTTGCCATAGACGCCTGAAGCAAGGTTAAGCACAACGTCATCTCGCGTTATCAACGATGCCGCAGCGGCTTCGAGCCCTAAAACCGCTTCTCCATGCAGAATTACTGGAGCCGTCTTGACATCCATAGCAACTCGCAAGTTCTCTACGGTTGATTCGTACAACTCCAAAAAGTATGGGTCAAACTGATCATAGATCGGAGTCGCAAGGGCACGGATAGTTTCTGCTGACGGTTGAACGGGACCTGCCGTCAATGTAAACAGTGGTTCGGTGGTCATGAGTAATAACCCGGTGCTTTCAAATAGCTTCCATATGAATCCGGATCATGACTAAAAAATAATTCTGCATCATGGGCAGATGCAAGGGCCGAGAGTCTCCCCATCGACTCCAGACTCGCAACAGGATCGAGGTGAAAACTAGAGATGCAATTCATATCCATGTTCTTCTTGCTATAACACGCATCAGCCGTGAACAACATCGGCCTCCGACCCTTCAGTTCAACCAGAAGACTGTAGTGACCCTTTGTGTGACCTGGTGTCTCCATGAGATGTACGCCCTTGGCAATCTCAACGTCACCTTCAAGCAATTCGTATCTTGGTGTATAGATATCAGTTGCTTGATCAAACGACTTATCCGAAAAACCTAAAAGTTCAAACGGCTGTGGTTTGTGATAACCCTCGAGCTCGGCCTTGTGACAGATTGTCGTGGAATTGGGCAAGTGCTTGTTGCCACCGCAATGGTCGAAGTGGTAATGCGAATTGATCACATGAGTAATGTCCCCCGTATCGAGACCAATTTGATGCAACGCCCCCGGGAGTGTCTGATCGTCGGTCTGTAAAGGCTTTTCAAATGGCAAAACCTTTTCCACGTGTTCTTTGTCAAAGCCTGTATCAAAAATGAACTTACCTTCTGGATGATCTATCAAAACGCTGTAACACGGAAATCGGACTTCCCCAGCGGGACCCCTATTCCACAATATATGGAATCCGTCGATTACAAGCGATCCCCCGTCAAGAATATAAACCTTGGTGTCATTCATCTCATTACCCCCAAAATGTCTCGTCTGAACTCTACTTCCGCCACTTTCATTGCATCCCCTTGCGTTCCCGAGAATACGTTTTCAATTTAGAACTTCCTCGATTGCGCGGCGAGCGACTTTCGTGACAAAATATTGAAGAAGATGGCGCTTATATTCAATTGATCCATTTGGGTCCTCATATAAAGCGATTCCATCTACGGCAGCCACCGAAGAATTTCTTAGGCACTCATCCAGTGAATAGATCTCGGCGCCGATTAGAGATTGATCTACTCCGAAAATTTGTCGAGGAACCAAACCAATCGATCCAATAGCCACTCTTGCTTCGCGGATTTTGCCGCCATCGGCAGATACAAATACGGCCACAGTGATATTGGGGCGTTCACGCAATTTCATTCGTTCATGAATGACGACGCTTCGTGGAACAACTCGTGGAATACGAATTCCAACGATCATTTCATCCTTGCCCATCGCCGGCTGATACGGGCCTAGATAAAAATCTGCCATTGGCACAATTCTCCGCTGACCACTTAACGCGCATACCTCAACCTCGCCATTAACTGCCAGCAAATATGTCGCCGGGTCTGAAGCGGGATCCGCAAACGCCAGATTGCCTCCGAGAGTTCCAACACTGCGCACGCGAAGATTTGCAATTCCACTAATCATTGAAACAAACTCGGGTCGATCAGCAAGAAGAATCGAATTTCGTTCAATCTCTCGATATGTAACCGCAGCACCAATCCGAATACCGGCATCATCAATCGTGACGGAGCGCAATTCATCGACGTGCTTGATATCGATGAGATGTGTGAGTTCTGTAAAACCAAGTTTCATGACCAACAATAGTTCTGTTCCACCACAATAGAGAGCAGCCTGATCACCAAACTCAGAGCGTAACTGCAGCGCCTCGACAGCCGAGGATGCCACGTGCATCTGAAATGGTGGAACGAACATTTAGGACTCCGAAAGAACCTTTCGCACAGCAATTAACTTTGCCGCGCGTGCTGCCCCTTTTGTCGCGATATCTTCATCCGAATAATCGTAGATACCGCCCTTAGTCTTCATGCCAAGCCGACCTTTATCGGCAATTTCCGTAATGAACGGGGAGACATCTGATGCGGTCGATAAATCTTTGTTGAGATAAGAAGCCACACTTCGGTAGATATCTAGGCCGGCCATGTCAATAAGTTCCAGTGGCCCAATAACCGCCAGTTTGTATCCGATTCCCCACTTAACACAGGTATCCATGTCGCTGCGACTGATGATTCCACGCTCAACCAGTTCCACACACTCCCGGAGAATCGCGTACAAAATTCGGTTCTCAACGAATCCTGGAACCTCCCGTTCGAGCACCGCGCTGTAGCCAAACGACTCAGAAAATTTAACTAATCGTTGTGTAATCGCATCATCAGTACCGTCCCCTGGAATGACCTCAATCAGCGGGATTAAATGCGGAGGGTTAGACCAGTGCATTCCAATGATCCGCTCTGCACCAGAATCGCACCCAGCGGCGATTTTGGTAATCGGAATTCCGGAAGTGTTTGACGCTAAAACTGCGTGTTTCGGAGCAAGTTTAAGGAATTTATTGAAAATTTCGTGCTTGAGTTCCAACTTCTCGGGAATTGCCTCGATTACCAAGTCTGCATCCGAGATGGCATCGCCTAAATCTGTGCAGAACCGTACACTTCCACCTGCAACTTGAGGCGCAGACAGTCGATCGAGGACTCCTCGGGCAATATCCAACACGATTGCGGCCTTGTCTAAAGCAGCCTGACTGATGTCATACAGTCGCGTCTCGCACCCTGCGCGCTCCAAAACGGCACCCATTCCCGGGCCCATTGTCCCAGTACCGATAACTGCAACTTTCTTGAATTCCCTCATGGAATTATCCTTTCGCTTTTTCTTGTTGAATTTCGTGAATACGTTTCCACACACGTTCGGGCGTCAGGGGAAGTTCGTACATATCAATCCCTGCATCGGCCAACGCATTAACGATTGCGGCTGGAATAGCAGCCAGCGCACCCTCTCCACAACCCTTAGACCCAAACGGTCCAGGTCCATCACCATTTTCAACGATGACACATTTCATCGCCTCTGGCATATCCAGCATCGTAGGGATCCGATAGTCGAGGAGCGTGTCATTGAGCAGGTCCCCGTCAGGTGAATGCAGCATTTCTTCAAAAAGTGCATTACCAATACCCTGCATAGTCGCACCCTCGTCCTGGCGCTCTACCTGCACTGGGTTAATTGCTTTACCCACATCTGCAACACTCACCGTGCGCACGACCCGCACAACGCCAGTGTTTTTATTGACTTCTATCTCTGCACCAGCAATGCATACCTCCCAAAAAACTGGGCCTTCTTCATATGAACCGCTACCGCCTACAGGTTTCACTTCTCCATGGCCAATCAATTCTCCACCGGCAAAGCCAAAACGCTTTGCAATGATCTCACTAAATGTGAGCGACACTCCGTTGTAAGTGACTCCACCATTAGCAACTTCCAAACCATCACTACTCTTTACGCCAAAAACTATTGCCGCGGTCTCTAAAAGTGACGCGCGTACCGCGAGCGCCGCTCGCTCCACTGCCTTGCCCGCGACCGTGGTCGATCTGCTCGCACCTGTCGATCGGTCATATGGCGTAAAATTTGTATCGGCACCTGGAACCACAATGTTGGAAACGGGAATTGTAAGGACTTCGGCTGCAATCTGTGCCATAACCGTCCGTGTGCCTTGACCCATTTCCGTGCTCCCAACGAGCACGCTTACGCCAGAACTAGCATCCATGCGCACCGTCGCCAGCGACACGGGGTGCGCTCCAGCCGCTAGCAGTCCAACCGATATACCACGGCCATGATTGGCGATTCTTGGACCGCCCCACCCAAGCGATTCAGCAACTTTTTCGATGTCACCAATCAAATCGGCGTCGAGGGGTTTGCCGCGAAACCGCACTTCCTCGCCGCGTCGCAGCAAATTCGTTCGGCGAATCTCAAGTGGGTCTATCCCCACAATGCGGGCGATCTCATCAACCTGTGACTCACCCACCCACTGCAAATGTGTAGCGCCAAAAGCACGATAGGAACCCGCAGGGCCGGTATTTGTATAGACACAATGAGCCCGTACCTGCGTTGCTTGCCAGCGATATGGACCAGCCGCTGCATCTCCTGCGGTAGCCGTGACTCGTGGACCATTATCCGCATACGCGCCTGTGTCAAGCCAAATCTCTACATTTCGGCTCAACAGTTTACCAGTTTTCTTTGCAGTTGTGATCATTCGACACTTCATGTTGTGCCGCCGGGTCGTCACCATCGATTCGCTTACTTCGTTCACGATTCTTACTGGTCGCTTGGCTTTTCTCGCAAGGGCAGTCGCCACTGGCTCCATTTTTGTATATGACTTACTGCCAAAACCACCACCCAAAAATTGCACATTGACTCGAACATTCGATATTGGTAGTCCAAATAACATCGCAATCTCAGATTGCACCAAAAACGGGTGCTGGCAATTTGCCCAAAGTCGTATCTCTTCCCCCGTATGTTCTGCAATTATCGCGTGAGTCTCCATGGAATACTGATACACCGCCGGGAAAAGGTACTCGCGATCAATCACAATTTCGCCCTGCGATGAGACCGCATTCAAGTCGCCGCGATTTAGCGAATAGCTGTAGCAAATATTTCCATCACGGTCAGGCAATGTTCCGAGTCCATGAGCGAATCCGCCGTGCGTATGACCATCATGAATCATCGGGGCATCAGGATGAAGAGCCGAATCAAGATTTGCGGCAATCGGGAGTTCTTCGAACTCTACAATAATTTTTTTTACCGCCGCCTCTGCCTGGGCCAATGTCTCGGCGGCGACAGCCGCTATTGGTTCGCCGATAAAGCGCACCTTGTCTAGAGCAACAATTGGACGATCCCTAATTGCATGTCCATAGTAAGGATCAAGGTCTTTGAGGTCATCACCAGTTAAAACGGCAACGACACCAATCATGGATTGAGCTTCCGAGATATCGATAGAAACAATTCGACCATGCGCAATAGGACTTCGAAAAACCTTGCCGTAAAGCATCCCCGGAATTCTGAGATCGCCAACGTATTGGGCCTTACCACTAATTTTCACCGGACCATCAATTCGTGGATGGTTCTGGCCAACCGCAGCAGTAGTTCTCCGCAGATCCACATCGCTGACGATTGAAGAGGACATTAACTATTCCTTGCAATTTCGGTAGAAACGATTTCAAGGGCTGCATCCACAATCGACCTGTAGCCAGTGCACCGGCACATGCTCCCCCGGAGGGCCTCCTTCAATTCATGCTCATCAAGAACACGACCATCGTTGACTAATGAAAAGATTGTCAGAACAAAACCTGGGGTGCAAAATCCGCATTGCACAGCACAGTGTCGAATAAAAATTTCTTCAGCACGGCGATAAAAATCCGTCTCTCGTAATCCTTCGATTGTTGTCACAGCGGAGTTGCGGGCCTCAATTGCCAACATCGTGCATGAACTCACGGGAGCACCATCCACTAGCACCGTACATACACCGCAAACCTGAACTTCGCAAGATTGCTTTGCTCCCGTGAGCCCCAATTCATCGCGCAACCAATCCAGCAACAAAACGTTATCGGCAACCTCCGACTCCATACTGGCACCATTTACCTCGACATTAATTTTCATTTGTATTACCTTGGATACTTTGAGTCAGATTCGGCGCACCCAACTCTCGTACCCACCTTTCCCAATACTCATTGAGAAACCTGCCTTGATACTTCACGGGATAAATCTTCTTGACTTCAGCAACCGTCAACGGTTTCAACGATCCAAGTTGGTGGGCAAGGATTTGGATGTTCAATGATCGCTCTAAAGTAATCGCCGCAAGAATCGCCCATCGAATGTCTTCACCGACGAATACCACACCGTGATTCTGAAGCAGAACTGCTCGTCGATTCCCAAGCGCTCCAGCGACTCTCTGCCCTTGGTTGCTAGTCGTAATCAGATCTGCAGAATCGCGATAGCGACCTAACCCGTCGTGAAAGAGAACAGAATCATGTGTCAGATACTCCAAATCGGAATCGGTTGCACTCATCGCAGTGGAGTAGACGGGATGACTATGAATGACAGCACCGACTTCTGGTCGAGCTCGATATATCTCTGTATGAATCAGAGCCTCTAAATGCATCCCTGGTACGGAAAGGCCATCAGGATTTTTCAAATCAACAATTAACGAGTCAGACGTACTGACCTCTGCCAGCGATATTCCCTTTCGCTTAATTGAGATCAAGTTTCCACATTTATGGCGGACGCTAACATGTCCAAGCGTCAAGTCCTCACCGAGTGTTGACACCATCCGCGAACCAAGCGCAACCTGAAGAGCCGCATCCTCCGCATTCAAAGCCAGCCACGCTGCAGGTTTTCTTGCCGTTGTCATGACGTCTATCGAAGGCGCGAAGGCGCGTGCTCAGTTGACGGATAGTCCGATGATGTAAAAGCAAAAACCATGACGAGGTCTTTCGTTCCTGTATTGGCCACGGTATGCCAAATCTTCGGTGCTATGTAAGCAGCGCTTCCCTCGCTGAGTGCCACGATTCCGTCTCGCAATCTGAGTTCACCATCCCCAGACACTACATAGGCAAGTTCTTCCACCTCGTGGGACAAGTCATCGGTTGCCATACCCACTGTGAATACGGAATAGCCAAGACATGCATCATTCGTTCCAACTGTTGCTGAACTGATGAGCACCCTGCTCCAACTGCCGCCAGAAAGAGCAACAGGATCGACATCGCCAAGTCGCACGACTCGGACCCCGTCTACAGCTGCCATACCCCGTCCTTGATAATAAACTCGCCCGTATCAAGTATCTCAAGTGTCGCGTTATGCATGACTCCGTCGAGGTGTAGACGGCAGTGATTTTGCCCACCCGGGTAACAATTTTGATTGTCTCCAAGCGCAAAGTGAACGGTACCTTTGCGTCCCTTTTCTGATGGCGAGCCAAGTGGGGAAAAATCGCTCGTGCCGAAAGCAAACTCGGCTACAACATCGGCTCCTTCAACCCCTGCCACAGTGTCGCGAAGCCTGGTTGCTTCAGCCTTCCCTTCAATCGACTTGTAACGGCCATCCTCAACGTGCCAAGTGATTGGATTCTCAACATTGTGCGGCACTCCAATTCCCAGCATGTTTCCATCAATAACGATCTTGCCGTTTGTCTGGTCTTCAACTGCGGCGTAGGCGACCTCTCCCCATAGAGGAACGGGACCCATCATCTTCCCTCTCTCTTTGCGTGGAAGCACCTCGAGAGCAGGGCGCTCTTCGATACTGACGGTCACATCAGTTCCACCTGGTGAAGTCACTCGGACCCGACGCGCACCTTCAAGTTTGGCAACTGCATTTCGCGCATTCACGATCGTCTTTTCGATATCCGAGACGCTTATCGTCCAGCGTCCGAAGCCTTCTTCGACCGAGCCAATTCGCGCATTTGCCAAGCAGGACTCTTTAACCGCGCTGACATGAGCAAAACGATTAGCCCATTCGAGATTCGTAATAATGATGATCTCATCGGATGTAACCATTGCCTGATGCAAATTCCTTGGAGGAACCATTGGGAAATGAGTGTCTTTCATCGCTCGACTGACTTGTGTCTCGTTGTTCATCACAATCGGCCAGCCACCGCGTTCGGAAACCACTAGCGCTACCATTTCCGCTTCCTCTTTGCGTCGGTCATCGGTGATGATCGTGACGACGTCGTCTTCTTCAACGCCAAAACAAGTGTCAACAATCAACTCTGCGGACTTTCTCATGTCCGCCTCTGTCCGAGCCTTGTCCTTCTCTTCGTTCATATCGCTCCCCGATCTCTGCTACTGCAGAACTGCATGATTGACGTTGTTATCTTTCATCAAGATTTTCTAAAATGCGGAAGCACTTCGGTGGCAAACCGTTCAACTTGGCCAAATTGGTCAAGATCTCCAAACCGACAAATGAAATCCGTTACACCGGCCGCACTGAAGGTTTCAAGCCAAGCAATAATGTCATCTGGAGTCCCCACCGGACCCCACTCAGAGAGATCCATCTGTTGACTCAACTCCGGATAATACTGCGAGATGTAATTACCGAATGCTTTCTGCGCATCCTCTTTGGAATCACCGATGTTCATCGTAACTTGATAGGAAATTGCATGATTACCAATACTTGCTCCAGTTTCATCGGCTGCAGTTTTCAAGTATCTAAGTTGCTCATACACCTCATCAGGGTGCATTGCTCGACAACATGTCATCCATCCCTCACCAAGATCCACGATCCGACGACATGATCGCTCAAGACGCTTCTTCGCAACTTCACTTGGAAGATCGCCCGTTAATCGAATATTAGAGACGACCCAGACGGGAGGGGGACTTTGTACAGGCATCAATGGGCCCATCTCTGTTCCGGAAAAGAATTCGACATTGTCGTAGTTGAAATGCTTACCGTGGAAATCGGTCTTTCCCTTTGTCCAAAGATCTCGAATAACCTGTAGACCCTCTTCAAAAATGTCTGCTCGTTCCTTGAATTCAAGACCGAGCGCGGCAAATTCTCTGCGCACCCCATTTTCAGGATTACCCATGCATGCACCAAGAATCGTGCGACCCTTCGATAGAACGTCGAGAGTTGCCCATTCAAGAGCCAGATACAGTGGGTTGCGTGTTGATGTAACCAAGCATGCGGTACCAAGTTTGACCTTGCTGGTTCGCTGCGAAATCGCCGACAAAAGACTTATTGCCTCGTAACGGGGCTTTGAAAAAAGACTATCGCCTACCCACACGGAGTCGAAGCCCAACTTTTCAACTGTCTCCGACAGGTCAAGCGCGTCTGCGAGTGAATACTGGGGCGCAATGAGCGGCTCCCGATTGTTTAGATTCACTCCAAAATGCACTTGCGAACCCCGTTCATTATTGGATCTTCGTTAGAAGGCCAGACCTATTTTCTGTAGCGTAAGTACTGATTACATCCGCCGTGGTATGACAATAGCCCTAGTCCTGTCTACTGTCAACTTCATGTCAGCAGTTGACATTATTGGGAAATTCCACCAATAAGTTCGACCCATGTATCCAGTTGCAGAGAGCCTGAGACCATTCTATTACAGTGCGTGGATTGTTGCGTAATGACGTCACCAATTTCTCAGGCAACTACTTCTCGCTCACCAACGCAAAATGCGTACCCAAACCGGTACAGAAGAAATTGCCAATCTGGATTGGGGGCGGGGCGAAAAACGCACGTTGAATATTGCCGCCAAGTACGCCGATGGTTGGAATGTTCCGTTCATTAGCCCGGAAGCGTTTGCCCACAAGCGCTCGATACTGCACGATCATTGCCTCAAGATAGAACGCGACCTGAACGAAATTACCTGCGCCATCAATGTTGGCATCGCCTGGACAGAGGAAAGCCTCGCGCTGCAGTTCGGTGCCATCGCCGAATATGTCAGACCAGGTGTACTTACCGGAAGCGATCAGCAAGTTATCGATCGAATTAGCGAGTATGTAGCCGCCGGAGCCAACCAAGTAAACATTGCTCTGCGTGCGCCATTTGATATCGACACACTTGAGCGCTTCAGTGCAGCGATGAAACGTATCTAGCCGAGCAATCGCCCCTTTTGTTCTTCGAATTCTTCCTGGGTAATGCTGCCCCGCTGCAACATTGCTTCGAGTCTCTCCAGTTGTGAAACAGAACTACCCGCGCCGCTTGAGCCACTCCCACCGTGCACACGAATTGCGTTGTGAACGATATTTTGAACTTCATCAGGGCTACGTATATCGCTGAAGCGTTGTTGGCCGTCTTCACCACCGGATTCAATGAGCAAATCGCCTGCGTCGACCATCCGTTCGAACACCGACTGATGAATGCTTACGTTATTCACTCGCTCTAGCGGTATATCAATTCCGATTTTTCCGATGACACCATGTCGGAATATTACCCGATGTGATGTCACGACAAAGTGTGTGGTGTTCCACACCAGCATGCGCACAACAAAATATATTGCTGCGGCGGCAACAATCACCCACCTCGCCCAACGGATAAATTGCTCAAACCAATTCCATTCAACTTGACCGGTCCACTTGGTCAAGAAAATTGCCACTACCGCCGCGGCAATGAGACCACCGACTGGGTTGACAAAGAGCCACCAGTGCGGATGTAGGTCGAGTATTAACTCCTCGTCGGGATTCAGCGACTTTCGTGAAAATGCCATATGTGTATCGTACCGCACGACAATATACGCAGTATTACACCCACCGCCTAGCGTGTGTTCGTGGATCCCCAGCAACTCGTGTATGGCCTTGATGTCGAACAACGAGAAGCGGTCATGTGTCCAGCATCGGCCACCATTGTTCACGCCGGAGCAGGATCAGGCAAGACTCGAGTGCTCACCAACCGCATCGCTTATCGCATCGCCACCGGAAGTGCTGAGGCAGAAAACGTTCTGGCAATTACCTTCACTCGTGAAGCGGCGAGCGAAATGCGGCGGCGATTGAAGTCGCTCGGAGTTGGCAACGCGCCGACCGTCGGCACGTTTCACGCCGTGGCACTCGCCCTCTTACGCCAGCGCCTCGTTGACCTGCGCCAACCAGTACCCAACATAGTCCATAATCGACAAGCCCTCGTCGTGGCAGCCGCTGGCTCGCACCCTCTTGCCGAACGCCCGCGAGATCTTCTCGTCGAAATTGACTGGGCGCATGCCCGAATGGTGTCACCGGCTGATTACCTGGCTGTTGTCAAGCGGTCTCAGCGTTACCTACCCGGGCCTATTGGCGATATTGCCAACATCTTTAAAGAGTACGAGACTCTGAAGAAGCGCCGCCAAGTCATTGACCTGGACGATCTCATTGCCCATGTGGTGCATGACATGGGCCAAGATCCCAACTATGCCGAAGCCGTCCGATGGCGGTTCCGACATCTCTTTGTGGACGAGGCCCAAGACATGAACCCCCTGCAGTTCGCATTGTTCGAATCCATCCGCGGTGGTCGCGGCGATGTGTTTGTGGTTGGTGACCCATTGCAGGCAATCTACGGATGGAACGGAGCCGATCGCAAGATTTTTGATTCTCTGCCCGAGGTCATCACCCAGGCGACCATCCTGAAACTACCTAATAACTACCGATGCTCACCACAAATTCTTGAAGTCGCTCGTCGAGTTGTTCAGCGCACCAATGAGCCGGTCCACATTCGGGCAACAAAGGATGACGGCCCGGCCGTTCGTCTCATCGAATGTGCTGATGCGGCAACCGAAACTGCCGCAGTTGCCGCCGCATTATGGGAATATGCACCAACTGGTGGCGCGCAACCGTGGCAATCATGTGCCGTGCTGGTTCGAACCAACAATCAAATCGCGCCAATCCAGGCGGCACTCACCAAAGCCAACATTCCCGTGCGTACCTCGCGACCGTCCCCCGATGTCGCCGCGGCCCGTGCCGTTGCCGCCCAATGTAAGGGCCGACACGGACTTACAACATGGGCAGCCGACACACTGAACGAATCTATGAATGAAGCCGAGCGACAGGTCGCCGAGCAAGTTCGGCAGTTTCTTCACCTCGATCAACCCGGTGCCATTGATGGACGGGCGTTTAGCGCCTGGATATCAGCCACTTCGCTAAACCCTGTGAACACGCATGGCGTTGAAGTACTCACCTTTCACTCGGCAAAGGGACGCGAATGGCGTTGTGTCGTCATTGCCGGAGCCGAGGCACTACTTTTGCCCCACGCTTCGGCAACTTCAACGGAACAACGAAACGAAGAAATTCGTCTCGTCTATGTTGCGCTCACCCGGGCCGAACATCAATTGTTCATCAGCTATGCCAATACCCGCAACGGCCGCCTGACTGGCATCAGCCCATTGTTTGCCGATCTGCCCACCGCCGACAGCACGACAACGCCTGAGTTCACCCCCACCCCGATCGCTCGTCGCGCGACTGGGCCAGTCCTGCGTGACGAACTTGCCAAATGGCGCGCAACCCGTGCTCGCCAACTTCGGCAATTACCAAGTCTCGTGTGCAGCGATCACGAACTGTTACGCATCGAACACGAGTTGCCGGCGAACGTCGAGGATCTCGCTGTCATCGTTGGTGCGCTCACTGCCAAGCAACTCGCCAGCGGACTTTTACCGATCATCGATGGGTTCCGAAGTTCGATGAGTGAGACGGTTTAACCCCGATCGCCCTGCCTGATCTTCAACAAACGTTCAAAGACTTCAGGACGCATGGAAATAAACAGGCCGCTGGCTTCGGCACATAACGTGTCACCGTGATGCAATGTGCCCGTCGTTGAAATCTTGCGTCCGTCAATTTGTTTGATTCGTCCCCGAAACACCAGCGGTTGATCCAAAGGGGTTAGTGACCGATAGTCGATCGACAAATTCACGGTCATCCCTGGGTTGCCACTGAGTGATTGAGCAACTCCAAGCACTTCATCAAAGGCCGCGGCAATGAATCCACCATGCACGCACCCCGATGGTCCCTCATAGGCGGCACCAAATCGGACTCGACCAACTGCAACGAGTTCACCTGTGTCGTCAGGTTCGCTGGATATCCGTACCGGTGGGGCGAGTGGGTTGATGGCGCCAATGAGCGGACTGCGGTCGAGAAACGAGCCAACTGCGGCAAGCGCCGCTTCGCTGGGACCCGCAAAATTGTCTTCGTGAGCACGTTGCCTCAATAGCGCCACGGCACTTGCAATGAATTGATGTGCCGCCCGCACGTCGTTGATGGATGCCGATGTGGAAAGCAGTTCACTCATCACCGCACGCACTTCATCCGCGAAAGTAACGCGCGCCTTGTCGTATTCCGACATTTCGCCGGTACGAATATGGAAGCCGGCGAAGTTGTCTGGCGCGCCCGGTATGTTGCTCATCGGATCACTAGTCCTCAACACGAATGAGCACTGGGGCATGATCGCTGGGTGAATCACCCTTGCGGGCATTGCGGTCCATGGCACTCCATGTTGTGCGCTTGGCCACAGACGCGCTCGTTAACACTAGGTCGATACGCATGCCGTGACCCTTGTGAAAACTTCCATTGCGGTAATCCCACCATGAATAAAGCTGTGCTTCGGGATGCTGATCGCGAAACACGTCGCTTAAACCCCACGAGCATAGATCCTTCAACACACGTCGTTCCGGTTCGCTCACGTGGGTTGAGCCGATGAGCGCGTTTGGATCCCACACGTCAATATCGGCAGGCGCGATATTGAAATCTCCGGTAATTACTACATCATCAGTGGTTTTGGCCATTACACCGAGGTGATCCTTCAGTTGCTTCATCCACCGCAGTTTGTACTGGTAATGGTCGTGGTCAAGCGCACGACCATTGGGCACATATACGGACGAAACCAAACATCCTCCACATCGTGCCGTGATGATGCGAGCCTCGGCATCGAGCTCGCCGGTTGCAAAGTTGGCAACTACGTCGCTGATACCGACTTTGGAGATGATGGCGACACCGTTCCACTGACCCTGACCAAAATGTGCCGAGTCGTATCCCATCTCCGTAAATGTGAGTGCAGGGAACGTAGCGTCCGTCATTTTGGTTTCTTGCATGCACAAAATGTCGGGCTGAACATCTTCGATCCAGGCTTGTACTCGTGGCAGCCGAGCCTTGAGAGAGTTCACATTCCAGGTGGCGATGAGCACTTCGACAACCTACTTCTTTCGCGCGGGAACCTTGCGGCTCGGCACGGCAACTGTTCGCCTCTTTGACTTTTTCGCCAATGAATTGCTCACCGCCGACTGCGCAGCGCGTTTCGCCGATGGAATGACCCCGGCAATGCTCACCTCAATGCTTCGTCGTGAAGGTGTAAAACTTGCGACCACAAGCGACACCTGTTGACCGAGTTTCACATGCTCACGCGCACTACGAGGTACTGGGTTGGCCATCAACTGCATCGGCAAGTAGCCACGAATATCACCGATACGAACATACACACCATGGGCTGAATAAGTGTCAACGACACCCTTGACTTTACTGCCAACTGGATGATGCTCGACGAAGTTGAGAAATGGAACAAGTTCATTGATGGCCGATGTCTTAACACTCTGTTTTGGAATTAGCGGTTTGGGAGCTTGCTGTTTTGGTACCTGCTGTTTTGCAGAATGAAGTTTTGGTGTCGCCTGTCTTGATACTCCGTTCTTTGCCATTACCTGCTTCGACACGGACTGTTTCGAAACTGGATGTTTGGCCGATGCAGCCGCCTTGACCGTCGACGTCGGCAATTTCATTTTCGCCGAAACTCGCGCACCCGGTGGTGGCGACTTTGGTATTGGCATTGGTCGCTGAGCCTCTCTACTCGCTTTCTTGATTTTTGTCCCTGCACTCTTACGAACCACACCCACGCTGGTGCGATTGGCAGAAACACGCACTGGGAGGCGCTCAATGAACACCCACCCCACATGCGGAACGGGCTTTCCACCAATGAGCCGACCCGGTTCGAATAGCCATTTGTAGTGATGGTGGAATTCTTGGTAACTATCGTTTGACAGAACGCTTGCGCCGACCTTTTCAGCAATGGTGAGCACGAAACCATCCCCGCGACCAACGGCTCCAGCTGGTGGAGAGACCAGTTCGTTGTTGTCGATAGCGCTATTGAATTCGGCCACCTCCTTCTTATCGATGCGATGTCCGAATGACGCATCCACCACCACGGTGACCTTGGTATCGGGGTATTCAGTCAAGAATGCGAGCACGGCCTCATTCAATTGTTTCAGGCTCGGCGCCGTACGCCCCTCTGTGGCAAGGTTGGATCCGTCTACAACCACATGCTTTGCCATGCTATGTAGTCAATCATTGCGTAAGCCGGTTTCTCGGGCTTTGCGGACGCCTACGCTCAATGCGTGCATAGGGCCGTCCTTTTTGATTTCGGTGGGGTCATCGTTTCGGGCCCCTTTGAAGCATTCAACCATTACGAGCGAGACCATGGCCTGCCCACTAATTTCATCCGCTCGGTCAACGCCTTAAATCCGCACGAAAATGCCTGGGCCAAACTCGAACGAAGCGACATTACACGTTCAGAATTTGATGAACTATTTGCCACTGAAAGCGAGAACATCGGCCATCGCGTGGCGGGTGCCGAGGTGCTCTCGTTGCTGGCGGGAGAACTACGACCCGAAATGGTTCATGCACTTGACGTACTCAAATCATGCGGGTACATCATCGCCTGTTTGACCAACAACACTCTCAGTGGCAAATCAGCCACGCCGACGAAACGTGAGGAGATGCTTCGAGATGTGCTGGCTCGATTCGATGCAGTCATTGAGAGCAGCGTGATTGGTGTGCGTAAACCAGAACCACGCTTCTACGAAATCGCCTGCGAAACAATTAATGTGAGGCCCCACGAATGCGTATTTCTAGATGACCTTGGAATCAACCTCAAGCCGGCGGCGGCGATGGGCATGACCACCATCAAAGTTACTTCGAGCGGGCAAGCGCTCGATGAACTTGCTCGAGCTCTGTCGATCGAGATACGCCCACCAAGCGCATTGCATTAACGACTCACCAAGGGCTGAAAGTCTGCTCCATGAGATCTGCAAGTTCTTGGTCGTGAATGGCCTTTGAACCGGTTGCTGGGCTTCCCGACTCAACACGCGCCACGTAGCGCCAGTCGTAGCCCTCATCTTTGGGTCTCCACCCGAGATGATTGACAAATCGCCACGCCCCCATGTTCGCCGGCTCTTCTTGCAACCACACGAGTTCTTTGGCATTCGGGTAACGCTTCAACAACTCGACCAGTTGACGTTGTGGGAACGGATACAACTGTTCGACCCGTACGATCGCCACATTGGCCTTTCGCTTGTCGCGTTCAGTCATGGCATCCCAGGCCACCTTGCCACTGCACAACACGATGCGCGACACAGTTTGTGCAGGTGGCGATGCTGGATCATCGAGTACCTCTTCAAAAGAGCCAGTGGCGAGTGCATCAATGTGCGAGTGGCTCTGTTTCATCCGTAGTGGTTGCTTTGGCGTCATGACCACCAACGGTTTTCGAACGTCGCGATGAACCTGACGTCGTAGCATATGGAAATATTGCGCTGCAGTTGTGGGGTAACAAACCTGAATATTGTCATCTGCGCAGAGCTGCAAGAAACGCTCCATTCGCGCCGACGAGTGTTCTGGACCTTGACCTTCAAATCCATGCGGCAACAACAACACGAGCCCGTTATTTTGACCCCACTTGTATTCTGCGGCGACAAGGTATTGATCGATGATGACTTGGGCACCATTGACGAAGTCGCCGAATTGTGCTTCCCACATAACCAGCGTGCGCGGGTTGCCATTTGCGTAGCCGTACTCAAAACCAAGTGCCGCGTATTCTGAGAGCAACGAGTCGTAGACCCAGAACTTCGCCTTGGCATTCGGCAGGGTTGCCAATGGCACCCAGCGGGTTTCAGTGTTGTAATCCACGAGCGTTGAATGACGTTGACTGAATGTGCCACGACGAGTGTCTTCGCCAACCAATCGCACGGGCATGCCCTCGATCACTAGTGATCCAAACGCAAGCGCCTCTGCCGTTGCCCAATCAACAGTTTGCAGTGATTCGAATTGACGAGATCGCACTGCGAACTGTTTCACCAACTTTGGATGCGGAGCAAAACCTTCTGGATAGTCGGTGAGGTGGCGGAATATGCCATCTAGCACCTCCCTGCTCACACCCGTGGCAACATGAGGTAACACCCCCGCAGGTGCAGGTGGCTTCGGCACGCGAATTGGCTTGGGTGCCGATGCTCGCGTCTCGTCGAGAGCACCTTGTAGTCGCAACTGATAGTCGGCAAGTGCACTCTCGGCCTCTTCGAGAGTGATGTCGCCGCGTTTAACCAATGTTTCTACATACAACTTACGCACGCTGCGTCGCTCGGCAATCGCCTTATACATAAGTGGCTGGGTGTAACTGGGGTCATCACCTTCGTTGTGCCCATAGCGGCGGTAACACAACATGTCAATCACTACATCCTTGTGGAAGCGCTGGCGATACTCAAAGGCCAGTTGTGCCACCCGCACACACGCTTCCGGGTCATCACCGTTGACATGAAAGATTGGTGCCTGCACCGTTTTGGCCACATCACTGCAATAGTGCGACGAACGTGCATACTGAGGAGACGTCGTGAAACCAATTTGATTATTGATGATCAGATGGACGGTGCCACCAACGCGATACCCACTGGTATCGCTCATCGCCAAACACTCGGCAACGATGCCTTGGCCAGCAAACGATGCGTCACCGTGAACGAGTATCGGCAACACGGAGTAGGAAAAAGGTGGCTCGATGTGATCTTGGGCAGCACGCACGGTGCCAAGCACGATCGGGTTCACCGCCTCGAGATGGCTCGGGTTCGCTGACAACTCAATCGGTAACTGGGCTCCGTTTCGTGACACATACGTGCCAACAGCTCCGAGGTGATACTTCACGTCACCCGAGCCCTGCACCGACGACGGGTCGATGTAGCCCTCGAATTCTTGAAAGATCTGGTCGTAACTTTTGCCCATCACATTGGCCAACACATTTAGCCGTCCTCGGTGAGCCATGCCCAAAACTGCACCCTGCATTTTAGAGTCGGCAACCATTTCAAGAATGACATCTAAAATCGGAATTGCCGATTCGGCACCTTCCAGACCGAAACGCTTGGTGCCGACGTATTTGGTGGCCAGAAAGCGTTCAAAAGCCTCGGCGGCATTCAATCGCTCAAGTAACCACCGTTTGTCGACGACCTGTTCGTTGCGACGCGGGCCTTCAACACGATCTTGAATCCAGCGCTGCTCATCGGTGTTCTGGATATGCATGTACTCGATGCCAATGCTGCGGCAGTAGGCGTCGCGCAAGGCACCAAGCAAATCCCCAAGGGTTGCTTTGCGAACTCCACCAACACCACCGGTGAGAAACTCCCGCTCCAGATCCCAAATTGACAATCCGTAGGTGGCAGGATCGAGTTCCATTGGCATCGCTGGTTCCTGCCAGCGCAGCGGGTCGAGATCGGCAATGAGGTGACCACGTACGCGATGCACACGAATGAGGGTCGCAACCTGCATTTGCTTATCGAGCATTGCATCTTCACTGTCAATTTGATTCGAGTCTTGATGCCACTTCACCGACGCGTATGGCACACCCAAACTGCGGAACATTTCTTGATAGAAATCGTGCTCGCCGATCAATAGTTCATGAACATATTTGAGGAATAGCCCGCTTTCGGCGCCTTGAATGATGCGATGGTCATACGTGCTCGTCACCGTGACCACCTTTGACACACCTAGCCGTACCAGCGAGCGTTCGTCACTTCCCTGAAACTCGGCCGGATAGTCGATGCTACCGACCCCGACGATGACCCCTTGAGTCGGCATCAATCGTGGTACCGACTGCACGGTGCCGATCGTTCCTGGATTGGTAAGAGTCACGTTTGCACCCTGAAAATCATCAACCGTGAGCTTGTTTGCGCGCACCTTGCGAATAATTTCTTCGTAGGCCAGCACGAATCCGGCAAAATCCAGTGTGTCCCCATGACGCAGAACTGGAACGACGAGCGCACGTTGACCCTTGCCCTTGTCCACGTCTACTGCCAGACCAAGGTGCACATGAGCATGCCTTTGAAGGAGTGGTTTGCCGTCGGCATCTTCGAGATACGCGTTCTTCAGATTCGGCATGGCGTCAGCGATCGCGCGAACAACGGCATAACCAATGATGTGAGTAAAGCTCACTTTGCCCTGACCGGTTCGGGCCCGGTAATTGTTAATTACCTTGCGATTGACTTCCAATAGTTTCGCTGGCACATTGCGAAAACTGGTGGCCGTTGGCACGCCGAGACTGCGCTCCATGTTCGCGGCAATAGTTGCCGCGACACCACGAATCGGCTCCGGCGGCCCATCTTCGACGATAACGACCGGCGTCGCGAAGCGGGGTTTGGGTGCTTCAATACCAAGTCCTGATTGAGTCGACTCAACTGGCTTGACCGTAACGGGTCGCATGATCTCGGCCGTGTCATCAGGCCTAGGTGTATATACAGAGCGATAGTCGCTAAAGAACTCTTGCCAGGTTGCCCCAACCGATTTCGGGTCATCACGATACCGCTCGTACATTTCCTCGACAAGCCAGGAGTTGGCACCAAATTCTTCGGGTCGCCGCGGTTCAGACATCGCCACTTATCGTATCTGCGGACCCTTTGGTACGCGATGTAACTAGTATGAATCCATGACACGAATCCGCAAACGTTCATTCGTCATTGCAACGGTGCTCGTAGGCGCCCTCACCAGTTGCGGTGGTTCGACAAGTTCGACTCCTACGACCACCGTGGTTGCCGATGTCGTTGTCATTGCCAAAAGCGGACTACGCCTTGACCAAACGTCATATTCTGCGCCATCAGGGGATATCTCGGTTGCCTACGTCAACGATGACACGATCCACCACATGCTGGTAGTCGTGCACGACGGTACGACAGTTGCCGGCTTTGAACTGAGTGTGAGCAAAAAGAACGATGTCGACCAAGGGACTGTGTCGCTAGAACCCGGCAATTATGTCTTTCAGTGCACGGTGCCCGGCCATCAAAACATGAAAGCGGACTTCACCGTTACGTGAAACCCGCTTTCAAAAACTTTTAGATGGCCGTTTTGGCTGTGATTAGCCGAACAGCACCTCTGAGAGAATCCACAACACCAGCCACAGCACTCCCGAAGTGATGAGCGCGTTCTTGTGACTTTCCAATGACCACAACAGCTTGTTTCCAGCCTTCAGACCACCAACGAGTCCAACGGCGGTGAGTTCGAACAGGGTCGCGATGACCATGGCAATGATGAAAAAAGTCCAGGCGTTGCCGCTGGTGGCTCCGGGGAAAGCACCAGCATAGAAATGTGGTGCGCCGACCATGAAAAAGAGCATTGACACCGAGAAAATTACATTTAGACGGGAAGCGAGAAGCGCCTTACGCCCGGCGAGTGCCGCGTTTGGATCCGCTTCAGCTCCGCCCAACACATTGGTGACATTGGCCAGCACAACCTTCTGGTTCTTCCAAATGATCATCCATACGTTGGCCGCCATTGTGATGCCGAGAATCATGCCCACCGAGATTGCGGCGTCATGGGCGGCACGACCGAGGCTGAAGAAGTCCTGATAATAGTTCTCTATCAGACCGGTGATGAGGATTCCAGTTCCAAGCGTGGCAATTGCTGCCCATCGGAACCACCACAAGGCACGCCGCGCGACTTTATCGATCGTGATATTGCGGGCCTTGCCTTCGTCGCCGTAGGCCGCAAGTGCCGGTACCTGCACCAAATTGAAATAGTAGAGCAGGCCGATCCAGGTGATGCCGGAGAGAATGTGCAACCAGCGGAACCCAACGGATCCGAGGTAGGCGCGGCTAAGAAGTTCCATGTTGATAATTCC
>CAYHCC010000008.1:0-109434 GCA_964355165.1 uncultured Acidimicrobium sp. | reverse complement strand
CGGGCTGTAGCGCAGCTTGGTTAGCGCGCTTGTCTGGGGGACAAGAGGTCGGGAGTTCAAATCTCCCCAGCCCGACCAAGTATTTGCAACGTAATTCTGCGCGGGCAATTTGTTACTTCTTCTTGACCGCGTTAAGTGCTTTCTGCGCTGCGGCGGTGGCTGCGTTAAATGTCTTTTGAGCCGCGGCTGTCGTCTTGTCAAGCGCTTTTTGAGCCTTCGCTACTGATTCATTGAATTTCTTCTGCGATTTCTCATCCATCTCAGGCCTCCTCATTTGGTTCGAGGACTATTCCCCGACTCGTTCCTGCCACGGGGATTGCATCAGTGCTTGCCCCTTGGGGCAGGTCTCATCGCCAACTTATCAGTTGGTGGCTGTTTGGGACCCAGCGAATCGGCTGGCATCCCATTGCTACCGTTCCTTAGATCGGCACCGGTGCGGTTAGGAGCGATCGGTTTGACTGTTGTCCTCAAGTATTGCCTCAAGTCGAGCGATTTCGGCGTTCTTGAGATCAATCTCTTTTTGGGGATCGGTTTGATCAGTGTGACACGAACCGTTCGACGACTTCATTTTCGACATTCCAAACATCATCAGCATCATCGACAGCGGACATACCACCACGAACAACAGGGGTAGTGCGCCTCGAGAATTGGGGGCGAGGACGGACATGGCGATTGCAAACACGACGAGTCCGATAAGAACATTACGGTTGAGACACTTCATGCTTTGACTCCTTCACTGGGCTGCTTGGTAGGGACTGTAACGATCAGTAGATTTGAAAAGCGGTCAGGTTCAGCGACTGTGTGCGTCGTGCATCTCCGGTGCATCATATTGCTCCCTGGGCGGCGATGAGATCTCGACGCAGCCGTCGTTCCGATGGTCGACCGTAGGCCGATAGTCGCCCATCGATGAGCACGCCAGGGGCGAACAGGATGCCGTGTTTGGCCGCGAGTGCTTGACCGGTTGGATCCTCAAGGTCGACGGTGTGCAACTCGAAGCCAATCTCGGCTTTCAAGTGGCCAAGAATCTTCCTCGCCTGGACACAATAGTCACAGTCAGGTTTGGTGAGCAGGGTGACGATCATCGCTTTGTTATGGACTGGTCGTGCTTGCAGCTAGTCCGACGCTGAGGTCGGCCAGCAATGAAGGAATCGGAATGTACATGGTGTAGTCCGGGGCGCCGCCGTAGTCGGCCCGCCATCGGATGATGCCGTCGGATCCGACGACAATAAAACTGTGTCCATTCGTTGAGTCGCCCATCATCCCGTAACTGTTGGCGTCGTAGGTCTTGGACACGGCGAGGTCGATGTCAGCGAGAACCGGTCCGGTGATTCCGTCCTGGGCGATCTTACGCGAGGTTAGTTCGAGGGAATCCGAGGTGATAGTGACGAACTCATCAATGCCGACGGCGGCCAACTCTTGACGATTCGCTTCAATTTCGCGCATCTGATCCCAACATGACTGGCATCCGATACCTTCTTGGAAGTAGAGCAGTACCGTCCTGCCTTTGAACGAGGCTAAGTCGAACATTTCACCTGCAGTGGACGGAAGGACAATCGGCGGAGCTTCTTGACCTGGACCTGGGTCGCCGACGGCGAAGCGGTACTGCCCTGCGGCAGAATTCGCATTCTTGGATCCGTTGGAGGCGACGAAGATAGCGAATAGGACGACTACGGCGAGGACGACGATACCGCCAGTGATTAACAGCGGACGTTGAGGTTTGCGGCGTTTGGATTTCCGCCTATTTTTGGTATTCATGGTCTGTGTCTTTCTCGTCGATTGATTCGTCGGTTTGAGTTGCTGAATCGAGCCAGCCGATCTGACGGGCAGCAAGCCGGGCGAGTATTACGACGATCACGATCAAACCAGCCGCGATGCTCCAACCCGGAAAATTGTCCAAGATGTCGGACGCCGATCGGCCCTGGCGTTGGAGCCACAACAGCATCCGTCCCTGCCACCCAGTTGACGAGGCTCGCATCCCGCCTTGGGCTGAGACCAGCAGCGCCCATCCGCCCATAACGGTGAGCAAGATTCCGCTGGCCAGATCCGTACCGGAAATCGTGCGAGCGAATTTGCCGAGGCGCCAAGTCACGCTGCGCCGACGAAACAGTGGGCTGGACTTCCAGTCGAAGTGATCCCACAGCAGAGAGATGACCACGAGCGGCGCCACCATGCCAAAGACGTACGCCAAACCGAGACCTAATGCTTGCAGGAAAGAATTGGTGACACCCGACAGTGCGATGACGCCTATCAGCACAGGTGCGCAACAACTGCTCGCCACCCCGGAGAACAACCCGAGCGCGTACACACCGATCGGACCCCGGCCTGTGGGACGCCCACTGGGAGAAGGTAGTCGGATCTGTCCACCGCTCAAAGTGAATGCGGCCAGAAATAGCAGCATCACACCACCAATCGCATAGATGACACCGTGACCGTCGACCAGCACGCGCCGCACGAGCGACGCGCCAAGGGCGATCGGTACGATCACCGTCGCAATTCCTGCCGCGAAGAGAAACGTCATGGCGATGAGCAGTCGGCGGTTCTGGAACGATGCCGCGAAGTAGGCAGGCAACATGACCGACACGCAACATGGAGCAAACAGTGCGATCATGCCGGCAATGGTGGCGGCGGCGATGGAACCTCCGAAGAAAATGCTCGTATCAGAACCCACTGCCAGCATCATCGTGTTCCTTGCGACCTCTTTCACCAGCCGATCTTCACCTCAGAGTAATACCAAGTTCCGTGAGATGTACGGCGTCGGACAAGTGACAGACGCGGCGAATTCCGCCGAATCTATGGTTATGATCTCGGTGATGGGGATCAGATTCGAGTTGTGACAATGGCAACACGCGTCCATCACCCAATCTTCGCCCGTATGTACCAGCGCATGGGTGCATCCATGGAATTGGCGGGTGTAGCCGAACACCGCGACCGATTGCTCACTGGACTCGTTGGTCGTGTGGTTGAAGTCGGTGCTGGTAACGGCCTCAATTTTTCCCACTATCCCGAAACCGTTACCGAGGTCATTGCGGTTGAACCGGAACCGTATCTTCGTGCTCGCGCCAAGGAAGCAGCACGGAACGCGCCGATCAAGGTCTCTGTTATCGACGGTGATGCCGAACATCTCCCGCTACACGACGCTTCGGTTGATGCTGCCGTGACTTCACTTGTGTTGTGCTCGGTCAATAACCCATTCGCTGCCCTGAAGGAGGTACAACGAGTGCTGCGTCCGGGCGGTGAATTGCGTTTCTACGAACACGTACGGGCGAATGATGCGGGCCTAGCGCGTCTCCAGCGTGTTGCAGATCCGATTTGGAGTCGTTTTGCTGGCGGCTGCCGACTCACTCGTAACACTTTCGAAGTGATTCAGACAGCGGGTTTCATTGTTGATAAATACGAACAATTCATATTTCAGCCATGCCTCCTGGCGAAACTCGCCGCACCCCACATCCTCGGGAGAGCGCACAAATCCGAGTAGTTAGCTACCGGAATGTGTCAGACAGCATCTGCGACACAACGGACGACGATAATCCGTCCTTCGTCAACGGTGCGTTTGAGATTCGCCCCCTTGGTCGGCATGTCGGGAATCAGCAGTTGGAGACCGAGTGGAGCGCGCACGGGGGGCGCTTTGCTGAGTTGCTCGTAAAAGTTTGCCGCGTCTTGGGTGACATCATCCCAAATGCGCATCTTGAATCCTGAAGCTTCGACGTTGGTTCGGGTTTCATCTGCCGTGGACAGGAAACTAGTTGCTTGATCATTTGCCCACGGAACGGGGAAATGGATTGGCTGCAATGGTCCGGCAAGGATGTCGAAGAATGCCAGCCGACCACCTTTCTTGCACACGCGACGCATTTCTGAGAACAATTTCGACTTGTCCGCGATGTTCATTGACACATGTTGGGTCCACACCACATCAAACGAACCGTTCTCGAACGGTAGGTGCAGCGCATTTCCCTGTCGGAGATTTACCTTGTCTGATAAACCGACACGCCGGGTGAGATCTGTCGCAACTGCACACAATTCCGCGGTTAAGTCCACCCCATTGACGTGACATCCGTAGCGCCTGGCGAGCAAACGTGCCGGACCACCCAGACCGCTACCGACATCCAGGACTTTGTCGGCGGCGGTGATGTTGGCAGCATCGGCTAGGGCGATCGTGGCCGGGCGACCGAGGGAGTGAAACTCTTCTACCGGTGCCAATGCCTCTGGATCCAAATTTTCAGGGTCGTAACCGGCTTCAACAATTGCTGCCAGCATCATCTCTTGGAGCTGACCACTGGTGTAGTGCCGTTGTACATCGTCTGCGAGCATGGAAAAACGTTAAACGTTAGTCGACTGCGGAACAACGAATTTCCACTGATATATCTGCACGATTGATGTACGCCTAGGATGTGCACGAATCGTAACCAGGGAGTTTGTATGGAGTTGGCGCAACGGCTCGGACGTCTAGGCACAGAAACCGTGTTGGCTGTGGCGGTAACGGCGGCATGACTCCACGGGTTGTCATTACGGGCAATATTCCCCAAACCGGCCTAGACGAGTTGGCGAACGCTGGCATCATGGCTCAGACGTGGACAAGCGATGCGGCAATATCCCGTGAGCAGTTGTTGAAGAGGGTGGTGGGCGCCGATGTTTTGGTCACGCTCCTGACCGAAAAAATTGACGCCGATGTATTGGATGCCGCTGGCGCACAACTCAAGGCCGTATGCAACGTTGCTGTCGGTTTCAACAACATCGATGTTCTCGCCTGCACACAGCGTGGAATCAAAGTGACCAATACCCCAGGAGTGCTCACCGAAGCAACGGCTGATATTGCGATTGCCCTGATATTGATGGTGACCCGTCGTTTGGCCGAAGGTGAACGCGTGATACGAAGCGGGACACCGTGGCAATGGGGGATGCACTACATGCTCGGCACAGGGATTCAACAGCGACAGCTGGGGATCATTGGAATGGGAGCAATCGGGACAGCAACGGCCCGTCGGGCTCGCGCCTGCGGCATGACGATTGCATATACGAATCGCAGCAAAGCAAGTGATGTACTCGAGGGCGAGTTGGAGATGGAGCGAATGTCGCTGGATGACTTACTTGCCACGAGCGATGTGGTGTCAGTGCATTGCCCATCGAACGATTCCACCTTCCATCTCATTGGAGCGCCGCAATTTGCAAAAATGAAGAAGAGTGCGTTTCTCATCAACACTGCTCGCGGTCCGATTGTTGACGAGGGTGCACTTGTTACGGCTCTGGAAGACGGCGAGATTGCCGGTGCAGGCCTCGATGTGTATGAACACGAGCCAATCATTCACCCGGGGTTGTTGAAGCGGGATGATGTTGTCCTCATCCCGCATTTGGGATCGGCCACGATTGAAACTCGTTCGGCAATGGCAACGCTGGCGACGAAAAACGCAGTTGCTGTTGCTACCGGTCGGGAGCCACTTACGCCGGTGAATTAGTTTTGGGCGCGGGCGCCTACAGCGCCGAGGCGTAGCCGACCATGACCAGCGAGATCGCTGCCAGGACTAGCCCAGCAGCCTGAGAGCGATGAAGATGCTCTCGATCCAAGCGCAATGCCAGCACCACTGTCGAAACTGGATATAGGGCGGTGATCACCGCCACGAGGGAGAGCAAACCGTGGCGGACTGAAATTAAATACAGTCCGTTTGCTGTGGTGTCGAGTACTCCAGATAACAGGGCCAGTCGCAGCACATTTCCGCGAAGCGCTATTCGATGCTTGAGCATCAATGCCACTACGGCCACGGTGGGCACGCTGACCATTCGTTGGCCGACCAGGGGCCACAGTCCACTGGCCGATGAGGTTTGGGCCAGGCAGACAAAGATGAGACCGAAACCGACACCGGCAAGAGCGGCGAGGCCGATTGCACTCCACGGGGTTGGCAAGTTATGTGTATCCAAAACATCACCGACCAAGGCCACGGCAACGACTGCCAGCAATATTCCCGGATAGGCAACGATCGCCGGACGTTCGCCCTGGAGCAGTCCAATAACAACGGGAATACTCAAACCAATCACCGCCGAAATGGGTGCAATCACCGTCATCGCACCTCGCGACATCGCCCGGTAAAAGGCCAAGAGTGCGATGGCCCCACCAAAACCACCGAGTCCGCTCCAAATCCAGTCATGGAGGGTTGGTATGGGCGCGCCGGTGAGTGGCACGAGTATCAGCAGGATGATCAGGGCAGTGAACTGTCCGATGAATGTCACCGATGTTGCCGGGGCGCTTCGTGTCGCTCGACCGCCAGCGTAATCGGCGATCCCGTACGCTGCCGCGGCGCCAATTGCAAGCAGGGTGAACATTGCGGCCAAGGTACTCGCTCGAAGTGATACATGAACAACAAGCGGCTTCGAGCGAGCAGATAGCGTCAGTCGTCGTGCGAGGGCTTGGAACACTCATCAACACCGCCACCATCTTGGTGGGTGGTGGGGTCGGCCTACTGATCGGTGATCGGATTGCAGATCGGGTTCGCACCACGGTGGTCCAGGTGATTGGGCTTGTTGTCTTGGCGTTGGGGCTACGGGATGTCATGAATACTCACAACATGGTGTTTCCCCTTGTTGGGATGGTGCTCGGAGTAATCATCGGAGAACTGCTTGATATTGAGGGCCGATTGGAATCTGTTGGTCGAGCGCTTCGAAATCGGTTTGCGCGCCCTGGTACCGAACACAGATTTGTGGAGGGCTTTGTCACCGCCACGTTGCTGTTTTGCATTGGCCCGTTAACGATTCTCGGCGCCATTGAAGACGCCAGTGGACGAACCCCCCAGTTGTACATCATCAAAGGAGCACTTGACGGATTTATGACGGTGATTCTCTCAACCGTGTACGGAGTTGGGGCGATCTTTGCGGCTGTGAGCGTGTTCGTCGTACAGGGAATGCTGACATTCTTTGGCACCGGGATCGATTCGATGCTCACTGATCGGATGCGCATTGAGCTGTTCGCCGCGGGAGGCATTGCATTGATGGCAATTGGCATCAATGTGCTGGAGATTAAGAAGATCCGACTGGGTTCGCTTTTACCTGGACTATTTCTCACTCCACTGCTGGTGTGGCTACTTGCCGTACCGGGTAGAATCTGGCAATAAGTCGCTCAGGAAATCCATGTGCGGTCGATTCGTCTCCACTTCCAGTGCCGCAGAGATTGCTGAAGCGTTCAAAGCATTAATTCGGGCCGTTGATCTACCTCCCAACTACAACATTGCTCCGACCGCAACCATTTACGGAGTTGTGCACAGCGATGAAGGCAGGGTCGTCGAGAATTTTTCATGGGGACTCGTGCCCGTCTGGGCCAAAGATCGATCCCGAGCCTCCAGTTTGATCAATGCCAGATCCGAGACGATTGCAGAAAAACCATCCTTTCGTGGACTCCTCAAGCGCCATCGCTGTGTCATTCCGCTCACCGGATACTACGAATGGAAAGCCGTGGAGGTTCCCGGGAGTGCGAAAATTCTCAAACAGCCTTACTACTTCACTCCGACGCAATCGGCGCTGTTCGCCGTGGCTGGACTCTGGACCACATGGCGGGAACCCGAATTACCACCAGATGCGCCGGTCCTGCACAGTTGCGTGTTGATCACCACCGACGCCAACGACACTGCCAATGAAGTCCATGATCGCATGCCGGTACTATTGGATGAGGATGGTGTCGACCAGTGGATCGCCGATGATGATCTCGCTCCACTTCATCTGCTCAGACCAGCACCAAATGATTTTCTGTCAGCCGTCAAGGTGAGCACGGCTGTCAACAGCACCCGGAATCACGGACCTCAACTCATTGAGCCGATAGGTTTCCCATCGCCACAATGATCTCGTTGGCGGCGGTTTCCAATTCGTGAATTGGCACGTTTTGGGCCGCATTGGCAAAACTGAAATCGGCCATGGATGTTGTCGGTATGAGATGAAGATGGCAGTGGGGGATTTCATAGCCAGCAATAATCAGGCCCACACGTTCACACCTGAAGGCGTGCTGTTGGGCCTGGCCGATGAGCCTGGCGACCCGGAACAAGTGGGCAGTGAGATCGGCAGACAAGTCCGGCCAGTGATCAATTTCCTCAATCGGTAACACGAGTACGTGACCCCGGGTAATCGGGTTGATCGTCATGAATGAAACACACTGGGAGTCTCGATACACGAAGGTCCCGGGTAATTCGCCGGTAATGATTCGAGTGAACAGTGTCGGCATCCGGATCCGACCTAGTTGTATCCACCGGAGGCGGTAAAGATGTCTCCGGTGCAGTAACTGCTCTCCGGGCCACACAAGAAGCGCACCAGTTCGGCGATCTCTTCTGGTCGGCCCATGCGACAAATTCCGGATCCGGCACCGGTGATGATCGCGACGGCGCCGCGCAGGGAGTTGGACTCAGGTTCGATGACCATCCGCCGATCGTAGGTGATGCCGTGGCTTGTAGTCTTTTTGAGTGATGTCTGTCGCCCCAACGCGAAACGTTCTCACCGTCCCTAATCTGATCACGGCCGCGCGCCTGGCCTGTTTGCCGGTATTTCTGTGGGTTCTCTTTGGACGTGACGACCGTGCCCAAGCCGCCCTTTTACTGGGTGTGTTGGGGATGAGCGATTGGGTGGACGGATGGGTTGCCCGCAGGTTCAACCAGCGCAGTTCATTCGGTGCGCTGTTTGACCCCGCTACCGATCGCATTCTCTTCATTGTTGGAACCGGTGCCGTTCTGGCGAGTGGCGCCATTCCACTGTGGTTCGCCGTGGCGATCATCGCCCGTGAAACCGTCGTCAGTGCGGTCATGGTCATCGCCACATTGTTCGGCATGCATCGATTTGACGTCAGTCTGCTTGGTAAGCGATACACGTTTCTGCTGATGATGGCGGTTCCGCTCCTGTTGCTCGGCTCGAGCGATCATGTCACAGCGTCAGCCGCTGAAGTTACCGGATGGGTGCTTGGCGTCCCCGGCCTGATCTTGTGTTATTACACGGCATTTGCCTACATCCCGAAAATTCGGGAAAACCTGATCATCGGTCGTGGACAACGGAATCTGGCCAAAGACAGTTAATCGTCAGGGTTAAAAGCGGTACTGTAGTGGGAGTCAACCTCAACCTGATGGAGAGACCCGAGTTGTTTACTTCTACTTCCCGTGGTGGATCGTGATCTACATCTTCTGCAACTCCTGTGGGCATCGCAACCCGCCAAAGTCGAGTTTCTGTTCCGCGTGCGGGGGAGTTTTGGATCACCCTGGACAACGCACAATCGTGCTCGCCAAAACTGATCCACTGCAGGACGCTCCGGGGGATTCTGACAATGTGCACGTCACGATTACCGATTCACGTTCTGGTCATGGACTGTTAGTTGTGCGGTCTGGTGACCAAACAGGTGAGAGTTTCGCCCTCGATATTCCCATCGTCTCAATTGGTCGCCATCCAGAGAGTGTCATTTATCTTGATGACGTAACGGTCTCGCGTCGCCATGCCGAAGTGCATCATGTTGGTGGAGCCTATGTTGTGCGCGATCTGGGGTCGTTGAATGGCACCTATGTTGACCAAGAGCGAGTCGAAGAGCGACAGCTAATGCACGGCGATGAATTGCAAATTGGAAAATTCCGGATGGTGTACTTTGACGGAGCCGAAGTTTCGTCATGACGGAATCCGACAATGATGAGTAACAAGAACTATTTCTCGATTGGCGAAGTCCTTGGCTTGTTGTTGGAGGAGTTTCCTGACGTCACGATTTCCAAAATTCGATTCCTTGAGAGCCAAGGTCTCATAGAACCCGAGCGAACAGCATCTGGGTACCGCAAGTTCAGTGATACCGAGATTGAACGTCTGAGATTTATCTTGCGCGAGCAACGCGAGAGGTACCTGCCGCTGAAGGTCATTCGTAACCGTCTTGACGGTGACACCAGCGACGGAGCCGAGCGTCCTTATGATGACTCATCGCCCCGAGGGATTCGAAACGTGTCAAGTCCTGGTGGGCACCCTGCCGCAAGTAAGACCATTGCTCGAGCACCAGCGGCAACCAGCCGTGCAACGGTTAAGAAGCGTGACGATACGTCGTCGGTTACTCGTTCAGAACTTTTGACTGAACTTCTCGTTAGCCCAATATTGCTCAGAGATTTGACCGCGAGTGGACTAGTCAAACCACGTCTGGTCGGAGATGTCGAATTGTATTCGGCCAGCGACAGAGACATTGTTGGCGTTGCTTCAAAATTCATCGATCTCGGAATCGACGTTCGTCACCTCAAGGGTTGGAAACATTCGGCCGAGCGAGAGATTGCCCTGTTCGAACAACGGATCGTTCCGCTTCTTCGACAACGCAATCCGGCAGCCCGGGAGCAGGCACTGGCACTGCTCAATGAGTTGATTGATTTGGGCCAACAATTGCGTTCGGCACTCATTGCGGCAGCGTCTCGCCAATACACCGAGACCCGATAGGCGCGACGATAGGCACCCCTTAGGCGTTCGGTATCACTCCGTAGGCGGCGGTACGATTCAACACATGGTGGAGATGGAGGTCGAAGGCGTAAAGCTTGAGGTACCGGCCAACACACCGGTGCTGATGCTCCGTGAAGTTGGTGGTCAGCGTCGCGGTTTGCCGATTTACATCGGCGGACCAGAAGCCTCGGCGATCCATTTTGCACTGGAAGGAATTGTTTCGGAGCGACCACTAACACATGATTTACTCGTCAACGTGATCAACGATATGGGCGGGGAACTCACCAAGATCGTTATCACCGAAGAACGTGAGCACACTTTTTTTGCAGAATTGCACATCGATAGCCCGGCAGGGAAACGAGTTGTGTCGTGCCGACCATCCGACGCAGTGGCCTTATCGGTTCGTGTCGGTGCACCAATATTCGCCACCTCCGAATTGATCGACCTCGTAGGTGTTGAAATCGTTGAATCACCGGCTGATGAAGAGGAAATCCTGGATGATTTTCGACAGTTCATTGACAGCATCAACCCTGAAGACTTCCAGAGTTAATCTCCCGTATACGACAAGCACATTGCCCATTGACGGAATCGACTATTCGCCCATAACCTGAGAGAACCATGGAGCAAAGTTTCAGCGGCACCAGAGCGGCACAAATCGTCGGTATTTCATATCGGCAACTTGACTACTGGGCTCGAACCGATCTGATGCGACCCTCGGTGTGTGATGCATCTGGAAGCGGTTCGCGTCGGGTGTATAAGTATCGGGATCTACTCGAATTGCGAGTGATCAAGAATCTCCTCGATGCCGGAATTCGTCTCGAGTCGGTTCGAGAGGTGTTCAATTATTTGCGAGCCCATGTCGACACTGATATCGCCGCTGCTCACATTGTGATTAGTGGTCAAAGCGTGGTGCTGTGTCAAGGAGATCAACTCATTGACGTGATGCGCAATGGGCAGGGAGTGCTAAACGTATTGCCTCTCGCGGGGGTCAAACAAGAAATTGATGCCAGTATTATCGGTCTTGCCGCCAGCGAAGCACAGCGAGCGCCCCGGGTTGTGACGCGGTCGATCGCGCTCTAACTTCATTCCGGTTTACTACCGCCCGATTGCGGGAGGAATGCCGCAAATGGACTGAGACGTTTGCTCAGGTCATTGAGTGCACCGGCAACATCACCAAGTTTGGAGGCGGCCCCAAGTGCCGTGGCAATTTGAGGCATGAGTTTTCGGAGCGGTTCTTCAACGTCATCGAGGAGGCGGTTGACGCGAGTCGCAACTTGGTTGACATTGTCCATGGATTGAACAAATAGCTCCAGCGAAGCGATCAATGCGTCAATCGTGCGTTTGGTTTGTTCCAGTGCCTTGACACCATTAGTTAGTGGATTGAGCGAACCGAGGAGGGTAAAAAGATCATCCATCGGCTGGCCTGCAGATTGGGAGGCAGTTGACTCGGCGTCGGACATGGCGCAACGATACTGCTACTGCTACTACTACTACTGGGCGCCAGGTTGCCGTGCGGCTATGTTTCAGTGATGACACAACTAGGAACACTGGAAACAATTCGGGCCGTATCGCCGCAGATCAACGACCTTGGCGGGCGATTTATGCTGCATCCCGACACATTGGCAATTGGATCTCAGGCGGGCTATCCAAATGGATTTGCCTGGTATGTGACAGGTCGCGGCGGAGTTCTTGGCGATGTGGATGCCGATGTGATTGTGGCCGCGTTTGCGTATTTCAATCCCAAAATCGTACGAAAAATGTGGGAGGCCGGAATCGCGGTGGAAGGTGCTCGTCGCGCCGGTTCTCGATATGCCGAGGCCTGTGCAACTTGGGGGCGCCAGCGACTCAAGGACGCTGAGGGTTGTGATCGTTTTGCTGAACTTGCCGAACGCGTCATCAAATCTGTAGATGTTGCCGGTTTGTCTTTATTTGCCGGATGGCGAAGCGAACCGTTGCCGGCGGATGCTGAGGGTCGGGCATATCAGTTGTTGCATGTGATGCGTGAATGGCGGGGGAGCGTACACATCGTGGCGGTACTTGGCAGTGGGATAACTCCGCTACAAGCATTGTTGGCGACAGATGATGGGCCATCGCATGCCAAGATATTCGGATGGGGTGATGATTTGAGCAACGCGATACATCTCAGAGATCTCAAAGCGGGAATTGAATTGCTCACCGACAATTTGATGCTGCCGGCGTACGAGAGTGCACTGAATGCCGCCGAACGCGCCGAGTTCGTTGAATTGGTCAACGGATTCACTAACGCATTACGGTAGGTGTCGTGAATATTCCATCAGAACTCAAATACACCAAAGACCACGAATGGGTAAGAGTAAGTGGTACTACTGCTCGTGTCGGTATCACCGATTACGCCCAGGACGCACTCGGCGACGTCGTCTTCGTCGCAGTTCCTCACGTCGGTGCGACGGTGTCGGTTGGCGACTCCTTCAGCGAAGTTGAGAGTACCAAGAGTGTCTCCGAGATTTATGCTCCGGTGGCCGGAAAGGTGATCGCCGTCAACGACGCTCTTGAGGGAGCACCAGAATTGATGAACAGTGATCCATACGGTGAGGGCTGGTTATGCGACCTAGAGGTCAGCGATGCGACCGCCGCTAATTCGCTACTGGATGCCACTGCGTATCGCGCCCTCATTGAGGATTGAAATGCGCAAGTCGCCGCTCGACGCGCGACATCGGAGCCTTGGCGCCAAAATGGTGCCATTTGGCGGCTGGGAGATGCCGTTGTCGTATCAGCAGGGAACAGTTGCTGAGCACCTGAGTTGTCGCAGCGATGCCGTTGTATTTGATGTGTCGCACCTTGGCACCGTACGGGTAAGTGGTCCATCGGCCAAAAATAGTCTTCAGCGGGCGTTCACCAATGACTTGGACAAGATCGCCCCAGGGCGGGCGCAATATACACATCTGCTCGATACCGACGCCTCGGTACTTGACGACATCATTGTGTGGTGGATCGACGAGGAGACCTTTGACGTGATGCCGAATGCCTCCAACACCTCCCGAGTCATCGAGGCCATTTCCGGCCACGACACAACCGGTTCGCGAGCCGTACTCGCCGTACAGGGACCACAAGCGCGTCAGCGAGTACTGACGGCAAGTGTCGATGCGGCGGCGGTGCCGCGTTTTGCCGTTCGTCGCGTCGAGATTTTTGGAACTCAATGTGTTGTGGCGGGAACTGGGTACACCGGAGAGGATGGAATTGAGATAGCCGCACCTATCGCGGTGGCCGAGAAAATATTTGATGCACTATTGGCTGCTGGGGTGACACCCGCCGGGTTGGGTGCTCGGGACACGCTACGGCTAGAGGCCGGACTCCCACTGCACGGTCATGAGTTGGGCGCCGGTATCACGCCATTGCACGCCGGACTCGGTTGGGTCGTGGCTTGGAACAAGGGCGACTTTCGCGGCAAGACTGCCTTGGCAGCAATTCGCGATGCTGGCCTCACTCGGAAGTTGGTGGGAATTTCGACACCGGGGCGTAGACCACCCCGCGAAGGTTGCGTTGTTGCTCACGAGGGCCGTGAAATTGGAATCACAACGAGTGGAAATTTTTCTCCAACTCTGAATCACGGCATTGCGTTTGCTTTTGTCGATATTGACCATGTCCAACCGGGAACCGAGGTGAGCATTGATGTGCGCGGAACTGCTCTTCCTGGGTTGGTCGTGACGACGCCGTTTGTTAAGAAGCAAAGTGGCTGAGCGGCTCGCAGGAACACATTAAGTTGCGATCTCCGTACGCGGCATCGATTCGCGAGACCGGCGGGTAATACATTCTGTTCCGTAACGACGCCAGGGGATAGAGCGCCTGTTCGCGCGTGTACGGCCGTTCCCAAACACCAACAACATCTTCAATCGTGTGCGGCGCGTGGTGCAGTGGGCTTTCGTTTAGGGCTATCTCGCCGCGGGCGATGCTGTCGGCTTCATGGGCAATGGCAATCATCGCCTCGCAGAATCGATCGATCTCGCGCAGGGTTTCACTTTCGGTTGGCTCCACCATCATCGTTCCCGACACCGGGAAGCTCACCGTCGGAGCATGGAAACCGAAGTCAATGAGTCGCTTGGCGATGTCATCGACCGTTACCCCGGTTGCCTTGGTCAGTGGCCGCATATCCAAGATGCATTCATGGGCCACGAATCCACCGCTACCGGAATACAGGGTTGGGTAGTGCGGAGCGAGTCGCTTGGCGATGTAATTAGCGCTGACAATCGCTTGCACGGTGGCCTCGCGCAATCCGTTGGCGCCCATCAGTGAAATGTAGGCCCACGAAATGGGCAATATCCCTGCCGATCCGTATGGTGCTCCGGCAACTGGTCCAACCCGATGTGTTGTACTCGCGGTACCAGCGAGCACATCGATCAGTGGATGAGTTGGCAGGAATGGTGCTAAGTGTTTCTTGACACCGATTGGACCAACTCCCGGACCACCGCCGCCGTGGGGAATGCAAAACGTTTTGTGCAAATTGAGATGACTCACATCGGCTCCGAAATTGCCTGGCTGGGCAATGCCCACCAAGGCGTTCAAATTCGCTCCATCGACATATACCTGTCCGCCGTGGGCATGAACTAGTTCGCACATCGCAACAACATTTTGTTCAAATACTCCGTGAGTGGATGGGTAGGTGATCATCAGTGCTGCCAAGGTGGTACCGGCGAGTTCGCACTTGGTCTTCAAGTCATCCAAATCTACGTTGCCATGGTCATCACAGTTCACGACCACGACACGCATGCCAGCCATCACTGCACTTGCCGCATTCGTACCGTGGGCACTCGACGGAATCAGACACACGCTCCGCTGTTCCTCGCCGCAACTGGTGTGGTACGCGCCAATGGCAAGTAGTCCGGCAAATTCGCCTTGACTCCCGGCATTGGGCTGCAGGCTCACCGCGTCGTAGCCGGTGATCTGCACCAACATCGTCTCCAGTTCCTCAATGAGTTGCAAGTATCCAGAAGCGTCATCTACTGGAGCAAATGGATGGATGTTGGCGAATTCGGGCCAGGTGATCGGAATCATTTCCACCGAGGCATTGAGTTTCATCGTGCAGGAGCCGAGTGGAATCATCGTCCGATCCAGTGACAGATCTTTATCTGCCAGTCGCCTCAGGTAACGCAACATCTCGTGCTCGCTGTGATACTTCTCAAATATGTCCTGATCCATGAATGTATCGGTGCGCAGAGATTCGGCAGGGACTCCGAGAGCAAGTGCACCGCTCCACAAGTTCTCAACACTGCGGGTCGTGCAGTCCACATCGAACGAGCGTAACAATGCAACGATGGTCGATAGCGATGATGTTTCATCGAGACTAAATCCAACCGTGGTGGAATCGATGTGTCGCAACAACACGTTGTGCGAGAGAGCAGTGTGATGCACTTTCTCGGCATTGCCCACTCGGACCCGAACGGTATCGAACCACGAATCGTTTAGTACCTCGAAGTGCGCCGAGCGCAGCGCTGCCACGGCTGTACTCGTCAGTCGCTCGAGGCGCCGGGCAATTCGGATCAGGCCATCTCGGCCGTGCCAGATGGCATAGAAGCCAGCAATGTTGGCCAGCAGGGCCTGAGCGGTACAGATGTTTGAGGTGGCCTTGTCACGACGAATATGTTGTTCGCGAGTTTGCAATGCAAGGCGCAACGCAGGTCGCCCAGCGGTGTCAATGCTGACACCGACGAGTCGACCGGGAAGTGTGCGGGCAAAGGTTTGGCTGGTGGCCATGAAACCGGCGTGAGGTCCGCCGTATCCCATTGGTACGCCGAAGCGCTGGGCCGAACCAACGGCGATGTCGAATCCGAGAGAGGCTGGTGTGGTCACCAGCACGCACGCCAGGAGATCGGTAGTACATACGGCAAGCGCCCCACGCTGGTGTGCAGCGGAAGTGACAGTGCGCAAGAGGGAATCGCCTGCGACGGCTCCTGAAGTTCCCGGTCGCGACACCAGGACACCAAAACAGTCGACCGTGGTCAGTTGGTCAAGTGCACATAGCGCGATCTGAATGCCAACGGCCGCAGCCCGGGTTTGTAACACCGCGATTGTTTGCGGATGCGTGTCGTCGTGAACGGCAAACACGTTGCTCTCGTTTGTGGCCGCACGGTGGGCCATCGCCATTGCTTCTGCTGCTGCAGTTGGTTCGTCTAGCAACGATGCGTTGGCGATTTCCAAACCTGTGAGTTCGCTGATCAACGTCTGAAAATTGATCAGTGCTTCCAGTCGACCCTGACTGATTTCGGGTTGATAAGGGGTGTAGGACGTATACCAAGCCGGATTCTCAAGCACATTTCGGAGAATCACCGGCGGTGTGTTGGTGCCGTAATAACCAAGACCGATTAACGACGTGCGTACGGTGTTGGCATCAGCCAATTCGCGCAGGGCGGCCAACACTTCAGACTCACTTCGGGCCTGTGCAAGTGTTAGCGGCTCGGTCATGAGAATATTACCTGGTACCGCTTGGGCGATGAGTTCCTCGGCATTATTGATGCCGATTGTCGCCAACATGTGGGCACGATCGTTGGCATCGGGACCGATATGGCGCGAAGCAAACGCATCAAGCGAATGTGTTGAGACATGAACGGACGGATTCATTGGATGGCCTCGTGTGTGGTGAGTCGGGCTATCGCACGACACCAAGCGGTGCCATACGCCCCCGCTGTTTGCTCACCTGAGAGCTTCCCGAGTCACCTACAACTCAGTTTCCCCGTCGGTGGGGTAGTGGTGTTTAGGCCACGACCCACTTTCCAGCGTCGCCTGTCCACACGGTCCGGGTACCTGAGAGGTTCCTGGGCGGTTGCTCCTTCGGTGTATCAACGCACTGGTTGTGCGCCAATACTCTCCCGCGTGAATGAAACGGCGCTCTCAGTGTAGTTCAACGTGTTGGGGGGAGAGTGTCCGCAGGCGGTGGCGAAACCTCGAGCACTGTTGGACTCCTAAGAGATGAGTTACTGTCACGATAGGCGGTTCGACTCGGTGCGCAAGATCCAGACCATGCTCGACGACGACCGTCCGAATTGGAGACGACCAATGAAGACCAGTATTCAACCCGCATCCGATTTCCCGTACCTTGCCGAAACCCACGAAGTGACCAACCTCTCGCGCGAACTGTGCGACTACAACATGTACACCGAAGATGCCGCTCTGCAGGAGGCGGTACAGCGCGAAGGTGGGCAATGGGCCGAGCGCGAACTGACCGAATTTGGAAAGATGACCGGTTCGGCCGACTATCTTGAACTTGGCTATCTGGCCAATAAGTTCACGCCAGAGTTTGATTCCCACGACCGCTTCGGCACGCGCATCGATCTGGCGAAATTTCATCCCGCCTATCACCAATTGATGAAAACCGCCATTGAACACGGTTTGCACTCTTCGCCCTGGACCGCACCCGGACCGGGTGCCCATGTAGCCCGTGCCGCGAAGGTCTTTCTCCACGCTCAGGTGGAGGCGGGCCATGGTTGCCCGATCACCATGACCTTCGCCGCAGTACCCACGCTGCGCCTGCAGTCCGCGCTGACCAATTTATGGGAACCAAAGATCACTGCTCGCGTATACGACCCGCGCAACGTGCCGATGGAACACAAGCGGGGGATCACCATCGGCATGGCCATGACAGAGAAGCAAGGCGGCTCGGATGTGCGCAGCAACAGCACGCGAGCCTTTTCCATCGGCACCGGTGGGCCGGGACAGGCTTATGAACTCGTGGGGCATAAATACTTTGTGTCAGCACCCATGTGCGATGCGTTTCTGACGTTGGCACAAGCGCCCGGTGGTCTCTCATGTTTCCTGTTGCCGCGCTGGAGACCGGATGGCAGCAAGAATCCGATGCAGGTGCTGCGACTCAAAAATAAGATGGGCAACTCTTCCAACGCGTCGAGTGAAACGGAACTGCGTGGCGCCCTGGCATGGATGGTCGGTGAGGAGGGTCGCGGCGTACGCACCATCATTGAAATGGTCAGCATGACGCGTTTCGACTGCATGATTGGTTCCAGCGCCGGCATGCGTATGGCGGCGTCCCAGGCGTTACACCACTGCGGTGTCCGCTGGGCCTTCGGCAAGGTACTCAACCACCAGCCCCTAATGCAAAATGTATTGGCCGATCTGGCACTTGAGAGCGAAGCAGCACTGACACTGAGCATGCGGGTGGCTCGGGCGATGGACCACCGCAACGATGAAGACGAAGATTCGTTGGTGCGCCTGGTTACCGCGGTCGGTAAGTACTGGATTTGTAAGCGCACGCCGAACCATGCCTACGAAGCGATGGAGTGCATTGGCGGTAGCGGAGTGATGGAAGAGAGCATGATGCCGCGGCTGTATCGGGAGGCACCCGTCAATTCCATCTGGGAGGGCAGCGGAAACGTGCAATGTCTGGATGTGCTGCGCGCCATGTCAAGTACGCCGAGTGTGGTTGGCGCTTTTTTTGCCGAGGTCAGCATGGCGCAGGGTGCGCATCCTGCGTTGGATCGCCTCATCGCCGATCTGGCGAAGGATCTCAAGGATTTACGCGATTTCGAATATCGGGCGCGTGAGGTAGTGGACCGTATGGCGCTGGCTTTGCAAGCATCATTATTGATCCGCAGTGCCCCGAACTTTGTCAGCGATGCATTCTGCAATTCGCGCCTCACGCAGGTGGGCCATCACAACTACGGCACTCTGCCGCGCGGAGTTGACGTAGCGGCCATCATTGCACGCGCCACACCGAGGTGAGCGGGAAGTCCGCTTCCCATTTCATCTTCTACGTCGCAAATCAAGAGCGCAGTTTCGCTTTCTATGCAGCGATTCTCGCCGTCGAGCCACGGCTTCATGTGCCCGGAATGACCGAGTTCGACCTTCCCGGTGGAGGAGTGCTTGGTCTCATGCCGGAGGAGGGCATTCGTAGTCTGCTTGGCTCCGTTCTACCAAGTACGAGTGCTGCAAATGCCATTGCTCGCGCTGAGCTCTACCTTGTGTTATCGGAACCCAGCAGGTATCACTCACGCGCACTGGCGGCCGGTGCGAGGGAACTGAGCCCGCTGCTTCCGCGTAGTTGGGGTCATGTTGCGGCGTACTCACTCGATCCGGACGGTTACGTCTTGGCGTTCGCATCAAGTGAGGGTCAATCGGGCAAATCGAACTAGTACCCCAAGCAGTGGGCGATCGAATCTTTGATCTTGTCAGTAAACATTCGATTGATATTTGCCGGGTTGACGCCCAGTGCCGATCTCGTTGCACTGAGTGACAGAGAAACGGCTTCGCGGTTTAATGCCATCCAAGTGTTAGATCGCTCCCCAATTATTTGCCCATCGGAATCGGAGATTGTCATTTTTCCGAGAATTCCGTGTTGGGCAACCGCCCAGTAGGCAAGTGGACCGTCTGGTGTTTTGGCGGCATAAATCCAACCCTTAGTTAAGCCGAAGCTCCCCTTGGCCCAAACGCCAGTCTTGTCGACCATGCGTGGGTAGTCAGCGGTAGCGGTCAAAAGAGCAGGTGGAACTGAATACCATTCACCCTGGCGACTAGGCCACGACGCACATGTGGAGTCACTTCCACCAAAATTCAAGGCGCTTTTGATTGAGGGGTAGGCGAAAATCATTGCCAGGAAGATCGCGATCAAGGCAATTTTCGGCGAACGTTTGATTGTTGATTGAGGTTCTTTGACATCAATTGTCATGCAACGACCTTTTCTAGTCTCACCTATGAGGGTAAGTACCAGGTGGGTATAAGTCAATACTATCCGGCATGCATGAAACGTCAATTTCAATTGGGTTTGCCCTGTACTGAGGGCTGAACCGAGAAGTGCTAGCGTCGGAGGTATGCGGAATCGAAAAAACTCCAGTCTCGTTGCACTTGTAATTTCTCTTGGTTTACTGTCGGCATGCGGGAGCGATGGCTCGTCGATTTCGAAACCCGAATTTATTGCGAAGGCCAATGCCATCTGTACGGAATACGACAAGGCTCTCGAGGAAAAGACCTCGGAACTCACTGCCGATTCCACCGAGGAGGATGTGCTTGCGTTCGTAACTGACGTGCTGATTCCCGAATTCGAAAATATGATCGGTGAAATCCGTGATCTAGGATTTCCAGAAGCCGACAAGGCTTTGTTGGATGGTTTGATGGATGAGACCGACGTAGAGGTGGAGAAATTGAAGCAGGATCCGGCAACGATATTGACAGCGGAAGAGTCACCGTTTGCGAGTATTGACAGTCGGCTAACGGAATACGGCCTCACGGTTTGTGGAGAAGATTAAATTTCTCACTTTCGATTACCGAATTGAATTGGTCAAGGTGATTTAGACGGTGCCGTAGGGGATTGCTGCACCACGGGCGTTGCTAGATACGACCTGATCAATTGCACTGGAGAGTTCGCGGGTAAATTCCGCGACGGTGTGTTGATGTACGGCATTGACCGTGCAGTGCAGCGATCGGGGAGGCTCTTGCCGATCTACATACCAACCGCGGCGCCATAATTCATCGGCGACCGCGAAAATATCGAGAGTCGTTTCATCACTGGCACCAAAACAGACCAGCATTGCCTCGGGCTGAGCACGCAACACCAGACGCGAATCACTGGCGATGTAGTTGGCAAGTACGTCCGTCGCCGCACGGGCGCTTTCGGTAAGACGCAAATATCCCTCGTCGCCGAGGTGACGCAATGTTGCCCACGCCGCAGCGATCGAGCCACCTGATTTTGTTCCGAGCACACCTGATGAGCCGTATAAGCCGCCGAGCCAATTTGTGGTGATGAACACCTGATACAAGCGAAGATGTTTCGTCGCGTACATCATCACCGATGCACCCTTGGCCGTATAACCAAACTTATGCAGATCGACCGAAATTGAACTCACCCCATCCACCTTCAGATTCCATGGGGGAATGTCGTGTCCAAGTTTGGTCAGATAGGCGAGCGTGACACCGCCCATACATGCATCGACATGACAGTTGATGTCGAACTCACGAGCGATTGCGGCGATGCCGACAATGTCGTCAATCACTCCCTGGGGATATTGCGGTGCCGAGCCGACGATCAGCACGGTGTTGGCATCCACTGCTGAGCGCATCGCGGCAACATCGGCTCGCCAGTCGGCCTGCACCGGAATGCGCCGACTTTCGACATCGAAATATGCGGAAGCCTTTTCAAAGGCAGCATGTGCCGAGGTGGGGAGCACCATATTCGGTGTCTTGATACCACGCTCGGCCCGGGCCCGGTCGCGGGCAGCCTTGACCGCCATCAGCAGGCTCTCTGTACCGCCACTTGTTAAGAATCCAGCCGAATCCTTGTTGGCTCCGAGCCACCCGCCGACAATATTCAGGATCTCAGACTGCATCTGCTCAAGGCTGGGAAAGGCAGCAGTGTTCAGAGCATTTTCCCCACTGAATCGTCGGTAGGCCTCTTCCGCGACGTGAGCAGCCTCAGGACCGGCGTAATAGGCGAGGGAGAAGGCTCGACCGTCTCGCCAACGCACATCACGGCTCCGGCGAGCCTCCAATTCGAGCATCACCAATTCAGGCTCTTGACCACCTAAAGCGAATTCATCAGGTCCAAATATGTTTGGACCCGAGAATTCCGTCATGACAGAACGATAGACGTTGCGTTGTTGCCGATCGCGGGGCAGTAGTCGAAAGAGGCGGTCAAATACCCAATTCACCCTTCATCCCCCTTAACTTTACATAACTAACCTTATGGGCGGTCACCGGTACTTGGTGACAACTGTTCGTCAACCAATGGCCTCGCTGCTTCCAGTAACCATTCCAGCGCCGCCTTGAAGTCCCGTGTCGTGGGATCTGTAGCCGGGTCTAGGTCACCTTCCACGTCGGCGATGGCACATTTAAGAATGAAGATCTGATCCCGTAGCGCGTCAAGTTCGGTGCGGCTGATCACGAGTTCGTTTTCGCTCAGTTGCAATTCAGCGGCACGTTGTCGAGCCACCCAATCCCATTGACGGCAGGCTTGGGTACAGAACCGTCGTGGTCGACCGGCCCCGGCTTGAATCTTGAGCGGTGTTCGGCACCATTGGCAGCGTGAACCTAGGTTGGATTTCGTCATGACAAAAAGGTAGGGCTCGGCGCTTCGTTTGTCGTGGATGGGGTCAGTGATGATGACTCGACTCGGCATACTGAACGGGTGACATCCCTGCCCGCTGCCCCGCAGCGACTCTTCGCCAGCGACAATGCAGCCGGTGCCCATCCCCTGGTGTTGGAGGCCTTGAACCGGGCCAATTCGGGTCACGCGCTGGCCTACGGACAGGACCAAATCACGCGCCAAGCGGAATCGCGATTCAATGAACTCTTTAACGCCGATGTGCGGACCCTATTTGTCTATGGCGGAACTGGGGCCAATGTGATGGCACTGGCGGCGATGCTGAAACCGGCTGAAGCCGTGGTGTGTTCATCGTGGGCCCACATTGCGGTGGATGAAACCGGCGCTCCAGAGCGGATTCTCGGCGCCAAACTCATCGATTTGCCATCCCCAGATGGCAAACTTCGTCCCGATCAATTGCGCGAATTGTCCGGGTTCATCGGTGACACTCACCATGTCCAACCAGGTGTTCTGTCACTTACGCAACCGACGGAACTTGGCACGATGTATAGCCCAGCCGAAATTCGGATGCTCTGTGACACGGCTCATGAGATGGGGATGCTTGTACACATGGATTGTGCCCGCGTGGCCAATGCGACTGCTGCACTTGGGGCGAGTACCGCGGCACTTCGCAGTTTCACTATTCAGGCCGGGGTTGATGTGTTGTCCTTCGGTGGAACTAAAGCAGGCGGAATCTTCGGTGAGGCTGTGGTGTTTCTCAATCCAGCCCTTGGTCAACGGTCTCAGTTCATTCGCAAGCAAGTGACGCAATTGCACAGCAAAATGCGATTCATCTCCGCCCAATACAACGCCTTGCTCACCGACGACTTGTTCATCGAACTTGGGGTCCGGGCCAATGTCGCTGCCCGCAGACTGTATGACTCGATACACGACATCAAGTCGCTAGGGCTGACCCAACCGCCGCAGGTCAACAGCCTCTTCCCCACCATTGCCGATCCGGTCAAGACCCAATTGCAGGATTGGTCCTTCTTCTGGGACTGGGATGTAACCCAACACCAGGTCCGCTGGATGACTGCTTGGGATATCGAACTAGCCGATGTAGTTGCATTTGTTGCTGGAGTCAGAACCCTAATTGACTGACCGGTTAGTTTCATCTATGGTCCCATCCGGGCATACGAGTTAGGGGTACACGGCGATGGCGTCAATTGAGTTTTTCAATCGGAGAGTTCATACTGATGATGCGTGGATGTTTCATGCTGCGTGTAGTGGTCTCACCGATATTTTTTTCCCGCCACTGGCGGAGCGCCCCCAGGCACGAATGCGCCGTGAGCTAACTGCCCGAACCGTGTGCAGCGAGTGCCGAGTGTTAGAAACATGTCGCGCATTTGCTCGAGAACATCACGAGTATGGTTTTTGGGGTGGTGAATCAGAAGAAGAGCGTCATAGTGCCGGTTATCACCTCATCGCTCCGATTGGCGTGCGGGCGATCGCTGGTCAATAACTTTTTCCATCTGTTCGCACACAGTTCGACCGCCCTGGTCGGCTCAGGGTCAGTTGATGTTTGAAACACCGACCAACGCGGCCGCGGTAGTGCATCAGGCCTGGGTTGAGTACGGCGATCCGCGACGAATCGATCATCTCGAGGAAGTGAGCGCACACGTCTCCACCAATCGCGTCTTTCGCGTCCATTTCACAGATCTGTCTCATGTTGTGGCCAAGGTGTCGTCATACGGTTCGTATTTTCTGTTTGCCGAAGACCACGACCGGCTGTTTCGACTTCACAATCAACTGCAAAAAACCCGGTGGCACGGATTCTTGGCCCAAGTTTTGGCCCACGATGGGCGGCCGTACACCTGGTACGACGGTCGGTGTTGGGCAGCGTTTTACATTGATGTCGAGCGTCACCAGTCGCTACCGAAAATTCTCAGCGAGGTGCAGGTTGGATGCTTTGCTCGTGAGATTGCCGAATTCCATCTAGCGTGTGCCGCGGTCGCTCCCCATTTACCGCCGATGTCAAATTCGGTCAAAGGCGATGCGATCCACCTGTTGGATCAACTCACCAATGCATTTGCTCCCCGAAATTTTTCATTGCATGCAGAAGACATAGGGGTTTTATGGAAGAGTACCCATCAGTTCCTTGAGCATCTCGAAGTTGTGCACTACGACGAGTGGCAGAAAATTCCAATCTTGGTGGACTGGAACCTCGGGAATTTCTCGGTGGAGTCAGCAAATAACGGGTTCAAATTGTTCAGTCGCTGGGATTATGACTGGTTTCGCGTCGATTCACGCCTGTTGGATTTTTACTTTCTGTCCCGCGTTTCTTCTCGAACCGGTGATCGCACGCAATTCAGTTATTCACCCCACACGCTTGTGGAGCCCCGTTTTCTTACTTTTGTGCGGGCTTATCATCAAGTCAACCCGCTCACCGAGAGCGACATTCGTTTCCTGCCGTATGCCTACCGATTTTTCATTCTCAATTACGTCATCCGCGAAGGTGCAAAATTTTTTCGTGCCGATCTCTGCACACAATTTCGACGCGAGGTTGCGCGGATCTATCTCCCCCAGTTGGATCAACTCGATATCAGCCCACTGCTCGATATTGTCATGACGTAATTTCGCGAAGTGCTTGCCGAAAGTGTTTCCCCTTGGCGACATAGATAGCGCATCCGCGGCTGATTTCATCGGCGCGGGCTCGATTCAGTTTGACGACTGCTGGTGTGCCAACGGCCAGAGCCCCTGGCGGCACGATGGTGTCATTGAGAACCACTGCATTGGCCGCCACAGTGGCACCGCTGCCCACCACGACGCGATGCAGCACCACGGCTCCGCTTGAGACTTGTGCTCCCGATTCAATCGTGCAGGCTTCGAGGTGCACAATATGCCCGATCACGCAGTCATCCCCCACTCGCGTCGGGAAATCAGGCATGGTGTGAATAACGGTGTTGTCTTGAATGCTGGTGCGCGCGCCGATGATGATGTCACCGTCATCTCCACGCAAGACAGCGCCCGGCCATATTGTCGATTCCGGCCCGATTTCGACCGAACCAATGATCACTGCGTCGGGATGCACGTAGGCCGTTGGATGGATGTTGGGGACGCGATCACCGAGTGCATAAATGGTCATCAGCCAACCGTAGTTTCTACGACCTCAAAGCAAGCGGCTAAACGTCTCTCCCAGATACGCATTGGGAAAGCCAAGTATTTGGCAGTATTGTAAGGAGCCATGTCACGACGGATTGATATCCAACTCACCAGTTCCCGCGATGATGGAACCTGGACGTGGCATGCGGCTGGAGCCAAAGCACCGAAGGGAGTCGTAGCGGCTTCGCTCCTTCCGACCTCGGTGCGAACAGGTGATGTCTTCAAAGTGGAGGCTGATTTCGATATTGACGGCATCAGTGTGCTGGCAGTAGTACCGGCTAAAGAAAAATCGCAGCGCCTCAATGTGCTGCAGTTGATCACCAGTGAAAAGGCCTTTACTCCAGTCACCCAACGACTTGCCGAGCGCGGCAAGGGTGATCGAAAGTCCCCTCGACGCCCAGAAGGTCCCGGACCCTCTGGTGCCAAACGCGCCGATGGTCGGCGTCCAGATCGGAAGCGTCCCGACGGCAAACCAGGAGACAGTGCTCGCCCAACGTCGACACGCACGGGTCTGAAGGGTTCGCCTAGCGGCGAACGGCGACCACGCAGCGACGCTGATACAGAGACCACTCGTCGTGTTCGTCGTCGGCCGTTTACTGCCCCACCGGAATTGCCAAAGCGTCCAGCGGCCAAACGACTCAAACCAAAACATACCCACCGTTCGGCGGTCATAGAAACGTTGCCCGATGAGCAGCGTGCCGTGGCCCAACGCGCACTTGAGGGTGGTATCAAGGCCGTTCGGGACGCCATCAAGATACAAAATGATCTTCTTCGTCGCGAAGGTAAATCTCCGGTGCCGTCTGATGGACTCATCTCGATGGCACAAGAGTTATTGCCAAAACTGCGGGTGGCCGATTGGCTTGACAAAGCCGAAGCTGCAAAAGCAATAGTTTCCACCCTCGACCTGCGGGACTTACGCTCGGTCGTCGTTGGGGCTGATGATCCAATGGTTGTTCGAGACGAATCGACACGCCAACTGGCGGTTGAATTGAAAGCAGCACTGAAGGAGCGGCAAGAAAAAGAGCAGGCCCTGTGGCGTGAGGATATTTCGGCTGCACTCGGGGTTTCCCGAGTTGTACGGGCCCTTAAATTGTCGGGCGAACCGCCCAAGGCTGGTCAACCGTTTCCATCCGATCTTGGCGCCCAACTTGCCGCAGCCGCCACAGCATCACTTACTCCCGAAAGCGGTTCCGAACGCTGGATTGCTGTCTTGGAAGCGGTCGCGTTTTCACCGATACGCGGACAGGTCAAGCCCACCGTTGCCCCAGAGAAGCCATCAGAGGCCCTGATTGCCACCGTGACACGCCTAGCGCCACTCATTGCTCAGATCGCCGTGGTGTTCGGTATCACTGTTGCTCCTGGTGTCCACACACCTCGGCCACTACGACCGGCGCGCCCGGCCAAACCACTGCATGCCAAGCCAAAGGTCGCAGGCGTGACAGCAACAGAGTCGGCCTCAGTAACCGAACCTGTTTCGGAACCCGAGTTAACTGAACCGCCCTCAGCGACTGTGGAAACGGTGTCAACTTCAGCCGAAGGCGCTTGAGGCTCTAGTCTGCCGGTATGGCAGACATCGTTACCTATGAAACCCGGGGCAAGGTAGCCCTGATCACGTTAAATCGTCCGGAGGCTCGCAACGCAGTAAATGGCGACGTTGCCGCTGGCATGGAATCGGCAATTGATCGCATGGAACAAGACCCAGATGTTTGGGTCGGAATCCTCCTGGCCAATACTCAAGGACAGCAACGTCCGGTGTTTTGTGCCGGTGCCGATCTCAAAGCCATCAATTCGGGTGCCGCCGGCTCATTGAATACCAAACGCGGAGGTTTTGCCGGGTTTGTCTATCGGGATCGAGTCAAGCCCGTCATTGCGGCCGTGGATGGTCTGGCAACTGCGGGTGGTTGCGAAATAGTGTTGGCCGCCGACATGGTGGTGGCCACGACTCGCTCCGCGTTCGGTCTGGCCGAGGTGACACGAAATCTGATCGCTGGTGCAGGTGGTCTGTTTCGACTGCCACGGGCGATTGGACGGGCCATGGCGATGGAAGTAATTCTGACTGGTCAACCACTATCCGCTCAGCGCGCCTACGAACTCGGCCTGCTCAATCGACTCGTGGAACCGGGCCAAGAAGTCGAGTCGGCATTGGAATTGGCTGCCCGAGTCTGTGCGGCGGCTCCGTTAGCAGTATGGGCAAGCCGCAGAATTGTGCTTGCCGCGGCCTACGAATCCGACCAAACACTGATTGAGATGACGAATCAGGAATTTGCAAAGATCCTGCGGTCCGAAGACACCAAGGAAGGCCTCACCGCATTTATTGAAAAACGACCACCGAATTGGACCGGTCGCTAACAGCGAATGTTGCAGTCACTTCGTTTCATCAAATGACTTGGAGACAATCAGCAGACGTGCCGTGAGTCCGGAGCGCTCGAAGAGGTTTTTGGTTTCGCGGTCTCCGGGCAGAGCCAAGGCATCAATTGCGGTTGCGCCACTTAGGCGACTGGCCTCAATTGCAGCGCTCACAAGTCCATCCCCCAGACCCAGCTGACGCACATCAACTGTGACGTAAACACGTTCAATTAACGGCACCGAATTTGTGGTCGCCATGTTGGCGCACAAATACCCCAGTGGAACCTCGTCGAATCCGGCGACGAGAACCAACCACTCGTCGGAGTCAATGCGTTCAACCCACCGATCATCCACCACTGGCAACTCGTTGCCAAGACGTTCCCCGCCACGAAATTGCGAAAGTTTCGCTCGAGCTTCAGACTCCAGCAGTCGCAATGCATCGGCATCGCCTTGGTGGGCAAGGCGCACGAAGTGATCCACCAGTGATTCCCCCGTTATGTCGGCAACAACTGATCAATTTTGAACAAAATAGTCCGTCGCATCCGATGCGCATTCTCGAATTCGACTATTGCCCGCAGTTCATTAACAGAAAGAGATTCAAGTTGAGCAACGATTTGAACTGCGCTAAGAACCGAATAGTTGGTGATTGCCAGATCAGATTCCGTATCGATGGTCGTCTCGCTCGGTACTACAACTACCGATTCCTCTGCCGTCGCCACCGATCGATTTGGTTGGTGCGCTTGTGGTTTCACCGCCAGATCCGTCACTGTCGCCAGAAATTGACGAATTGTCTTGCTGATCTGGCGAGATCCATACTGCGTCGCAATCTTTCCCACCACTCGCGCCGCGACCATCTGTTGCTGAATTCGCTCCATAGTTCTGACACTTGCTGCTGACTCGATGTTCATGTGAAAAGTGGACACGCGTCATCTTCGACTGGGCAACCTGGCGCACTCTTGCGAACAAGCAAGAAGCATTGGGTGCACTGATTCTCGTCCGGTCGTTTCGGTTGGAGACGTTCAAATCCATCGGTCTTGTCATCCACGACCATTTCATCTTCGTCATCGTTGGGCGGAGTGTCATCGGCCGCAACCAACTTTTGACGCAAGATGGCGTCCAAATCCGCCTCCACATCATCTTCGGTGCGCAAGTCGTTGTCGTCATCGTCATCATCGCCCGGTGATTTCTTGACCACTATTCCGACGGGAAGAACATCCGGATCCTCTTCCTCGATGACAAGCTCGATTTCAAGGTCATCGACGAGGACATCTTCGGACTCATCTCCGAAGGCGCTGTTCTCGATATCGATGTCAAGTGCGTCTGAGTCGATATCCTCTGGATCAATATCGACACCGACCAAGACCGCTGGATCGAGGTCCTCGGCACCTATGGCATCATCATCGGGCATACGTTGTTCCCTTCATTCAATTGCGCGGCGGTACAGTAGCCGACTGGAGCACCAAAATGACGAATTTCTACCGAATACGGCGTGATTCAGCCCGTCGCTCGGATTCCAGGCGCTCCAGCTCGGGTGCCTCTCTGGTCAGATGAGTCATTGTGGCAGCAATTGCCCTATGTCCAGCCTGGTCGGCAATCAGGCGATGCATCTCTAACACAACCCGCCGATAGGCAGGATGTCCTTGGGGCGAAGAACGCAATTCCAGCATGTGGATCGCCTCACGGGCATTGAATTGCATCACGTAACGCAACCGATAGGCCATCGCCACTGCATATGCGGCCTGTTCCGGATACTCGGGTCGAAGTACGTCATAAAGCGTCGCTGAGCGGAGCATTGTTTCGTCGAAGACATCCTTAAATCCGGCGGCCTCCACCAAGTCCGGAATCACATATCCGTGGTCCGGGGCCAAACGTTGCCATTCGATGGTCAGGAGACGATGGCGTTGCAAATCGCGAAAGGCTCCATAATCGCCGAGTACATCGAATCGGTAGCCAATGCGCTCAAAGGCGCGACCGGGTTTATGACGGCGATTATCTCGATTTCCGACATACGCGGTGATGAGAGCGATGCGTTCCTCGTGACTGAGCCGCCGCACGCGATCAAGTAATTGTGATTCGGGTAGATGCGACTGTGAATAACAAATTGCAGCCAGTAGTTTGTCTTCGCCTTCTGGATCGAAATCCACAAGCGTCACCTCTGAAACCGGTTCGGCCTCAAGACCCCCGAATAAATCGTCCACGAGATGCATCGTGTTGTCATGATTTTCGGCCAGATAGATACTTGACTTTTCACCCCGATCGGGATTATCAACACGCCGAAGAAAGCTAGGAATCACTTTACGAAGTTCGATCAACATCAGATCGGCATAATGGCGCGCTTCGGGCAATTGGTTGGCCCGCATCCGCAACAACATCGATTCGAATGCCTGACCCGTTCCAAAAATTCCAACATTTGACAAGGCGGCAGCCGGCAACACTCCCCGAACCGCATCCAATGCCTTGGCCCGAGTTGCTTGTCGGTATACAAGGTCAGAATCGTTGACTCCGCGCTTGACTGTCGCACGTACGTGTTCGGTAACACCTTCCACGAGGGTGCTATAGGTGTCAAACATTCGGTCCATGTCACCCACATAACGAGTGCCAAATGGTCCCATTAGGACATCGGGATCACGAAAGAATCGATACCGGCCGCCGAGTCGCGCGTCGTAATTGATATAGCGCGTGCTTTGCTCCAGGTAACTCATCAACCGACCCCACTCCAGGATCTTCGTCAGAAGATTCGATGCTTGTTCGCATGCCAAATGGACTCCCCCAAGTTGGGCCACGGAGTCATCGCCATACTCCACGAAAATTTTCTCATACAGCGACTCGGCGTGATCAACCCCGACGGTGGCGTCCACACTCTGATCGCCCGCGAGGTCGAGATCAGTGACAAATTCATCCAGGAAGAGTCGACGAAGGCTCTTTGCACTTCGGCTATATCGGGCGAATAGAGCGCCTTTGACAACTTCAGGCAAATTGACCAGGGCAAACACCGGGCCATCCAGATTGGTAAAGTATTTCTTGAGTACTTCAGACTCTGAGTCGGAAAACGACTCGGGGATATACACGGTCACGACGGCTAATCATACGAGTCGGTTGCGGGTTGCTCGTGGATTCAATCCCTCTCCAGACCCACTAAACGACCAATTTCAATGCATCCACTTCAATGGTGACGTGGACCTGTGTCGCAAGTCCAACAAAGACTTCATCCAGATAAAGACGAATTGGCGAGGTAAAGATCCACGAGTCGGCTTGGCTTTGACGTTGCCGAATTGATGGATGCGGCAAATGCGTACCCAGTCGGAGTCGACGTCTAGCGATGAGACGTTGACGATATGACATATCGTCAGCCACGTCTACGACATCAAAAAAACCATCATTGGGATGTGCCCGTGGAGCGATCTCCCACGGGCCAAGATATCCGCCGTTGGTGAGGGCAATAATTTGCCCCAGCCACCACCTGTGTCGCATCAGAACAGAATTCGCCGCAACCGCGGTTCGTTGGATGCCATTCGTGGTGCGGTAACTCACGTGTAATAGATCAGCCGGTAATTCGTGAACTTCGGTACTCGACAATGGCAGTGAGTCTCCCAATGCGGTAGCCAGGCCTCCCCCAGTAAGGTGCAGATGAGGAATTGACGTCCGATCGTGTCTATAGCGAGTTACGATCGCCGCTACGGCCGCGTCTGAGTTGCACGTTTCGATTGCATCTGGCCGGGTGATGATCCGACCCCATTCGTTGAACCTACGAATCGTCATCGAGTGATCATCAATATTTCATACCGGAGAGGATCCGAAGGCACTCGAGGCGGCAACAACACCCCGAAATAACGCGTCGCCCGCCTCGATCGCGGCTTGTCTGCCCTGTGCCGAAACCGCAACCTGTCCTAATTGGCGAAGCAAATCGATGAGTTGTTTCATCGTGCGCACAAAATCGCCGGCCGTTAAGTCTTCGTCATCCAGAATGTCGAATAGGTCGCTTCCATTTGCCCATGCATACGTAGTGGCGATGAACCCAGGGTCGGGAGCTCGATGTGCTGGAATTCCCCGTTGCTCCTCGGCAACTGACATCCTGTTGCTGATCTGTTGGATATCGCGCCAACGTGTTTTCAGAACGGGGTGTGGAAACCGCGGTTTTGGCGCCGGATCGCTACTGCGATGCTCGTAGACAAAAACACTGGCCAAGGCTGCAACTGAAGGCGCATCAAGACCTTCAAAGAGTTCATTGACCACGCTTTCCGCGACCAACATGTCCGACTCGTGAAACAGTCGCGAAAGTGTTCGTCCTCGTTCGGTGAGTGACCAATCGGCGACATATCCCCACTCCTCCATTTGTGCCACCACATCATCAAAACGTCGGCTGACGGACTGTACCGAATGGTCGACACGGCGCTGAAGCAGGTCCAGTTCTCGATCGATACGATCAGCCGAACCAGCCGCGGTAAGTCGGTGTTTTAAATCGGGATCGCTTTCGACCGGATGAGCCTCGGCCGTGAACTCACGTGCATGGCGACGAGTGCTTCGCGCTCCAACCTTGACATGTTGCAGTCGTGTTTGAGTCTCCCGAAGAAACCGTGGACTTGTTGGGGCATATGGCAATGGCAATTCAATGTGAGTGAGCGTCTCCACTGGGGATTCAAAATCACGTTCGGTAAGAGATATCACTGATCGATCGACGGTAAGAACCGTAAGCTTCGTCCCGTTGCCCCGTTGTGCGGTGCTCAACACAACTCCCCGATACTCACTGCCCGCTTTGGTCACCAGGACCACATCGCCGGGTCGCAGGAGCGAAATGGAACCTTCGATCAGCGAGCGACGTCGCCAGGTGGTGTCACGGGCTCGGAACTCCTGTATGTCACCGAACGGACTTTCGGCCTGCGTGCGCAACCGATCTCGCTCTCGACTCCGGCGGGTGATTCGGGCTTGAACTTCGACTACGTCACGGTTGGCTTGAAATTGGGCAAAGGACAAGTTGAGTAAGTGTCGAGCCTCGACTTGCGAGGTGGTCTGAATGAGATTGGCCGCCATGTTATATGTGGGGCGAAATGCGGAGGTGAGTTTGAAGGAACGGCTGAGCGCCAGCGCGGCGACCGCTACAGAGGAAACAAACGGGCTCCACAACACCAAGGCATGGCCCACACTGTCCAGACCGCGGCGGCCAGCCCTTCCAGTGAGTTGCGTGTACTCGGACGGCTTGAGCGCTTGGTGATGCTCACCGGTGAATTTCGTCAATTTGTCGATGACCACCGCCCGTGCTGGCATATTGATTCCCACGGCAAGGGTTTCGGTGGCAAACACCACCTTTACCAACCCGCGCACAAAACAGGCCTCAACGATCTCTTTAAAGGTCGGCACCATTCCGGCATGATGGGTCGCAATTCCGGCCTCAAGCTGATTCGCATACTGCGAAAACTCCAGCACTGCCAAATCGTCATCGCTAAAGAGATCAAGTCGTTCATCAATGAGGGTGGCAATTTCAGCACGTTCACTGGCGGTAGTGAATCGAATTCCAGATTTGAGACATGCCGCAGCGGCTTCATTGCATTGATTGCGGCTGAATATGAAAAATATTGCTGGAAGCAAATCATTATCCTTGAGCAGACTCACCACATCAATACGTGACGGCGCATACAGACGTGAACGCTTTGGTGGACGCCGTGCGGAGCGTTGGTTGCCAGATCGCGGCGATATTTTCCCATGACGTGTTGCGTTTTGTTCTAACCGTTCTATCTCTGGGTTTAATTTGTCCCCGACAAGTGTGTCAAACATTTGTACCCGGTCAGTTGCATTGTCGCCGACCACGTAGTGATTAATGAGTTCTACCGGTCGATGTTCCTCGACGATGGCCCGTGTAGAACCTCGTACAGTCGTGAGCCAGTCAGCGACTTCCTCGGCATTGGACACCGTTGCCGACAAGCACACCAGTTGGACAGTTGGATCCAAGTGGATAATTACTTCTTCCCACACCGGTCCCCGGTATGCATCTTGCAAAAAGTGAACCTCGTCGAGCACGACTACTCCCAAATTGTCGAGTGCATGCGAATCCGCGTAAATCATGTTGCGAAGCACTTCAGTAGTCATCACCACTATCGATGCGCCAGAGTTGATGCTGTTGTCGCCGGTGAGGAGTCCCACTTCACCCAAGCCGTAATGGGATACCAGATCAGCATATTTCTGATTCGACAGCGCCTTCAACGGCGCGGTGTAAAAGGTGCGCTTGCCGTGATGCCGTGCGGATGCCACTGCGTATTCGGCAACGACAGTCTTGCCCGAGCCGGTGGGTGCAGCCACAAGCACGCTCTCGCCTGAATCAAGAACGGCGAGAGCCTCCAATTGAAATTTATCGAGAGCGAAATCGTAATGACCGATTAGCGACGAACGAAGTGACGAGGTCATGCAGGTTGTTTGGCACGACGACGTTCAACGATGTATCCAATCAGAATTGCCAGCAAAAATAATAGGGTCATAGGAATTGCCAGAGCCAACATGCTGATTGGGTCGCCACTAGGCGTGATCACAGCCGCGGTGGCAAAGACCCCCAGAATTGAATAGCGCCACTGTTTGATTAATGTTCGTGGAGTTACGACGCCGACGAGTTGCAGGAAAACGACGAGTACCGGTACCAAGAAGCCGACTCCAAAGGCAAGCACCATCAGTCCCACAAGGCTGATGTATTTCGAAATTTGATAGGCCTGGGTGACGTCCTTGCCTGACCAGGAAATAAGGAACGCTAGGGCTTTATCCAGTGTCCAATAAGCAAGTGTTCCCCCTAACGCGAACAGTAAAACTGACGTGAAAATGAACGGAATCGAGTACCGCTTCTCGCGTTTATTGAGTGCCGGGACGATAAACCGCCATAATTGCCAAAAAATCACGGGCAAGGCAATGATAATTCCGCCATACCCGGCAACCCGCATGCGCTGAGCAAGCCCCTCAATCGGTCCAAGTACGAACAACGAACCGTTGCATTTCAGATCCGGACGTACCTCGCACAAATTGCGGTATGGCTGGGTGAGAAATTGGAGGACTTGGTCATAAAAAATGAGAATCACCGCCGCTCCGATGGCCACGGCGAGCAGACATCGCACGATTCGCATTCGCAATTCAGCAAGATGGCTCGTGAGGGTCATGTTCTCGTCGGTACCACTCACCGCGTTTCGACGTCGTAAAGCCATCAGACCCCGTCAACGATGTCGTCGCTGGTGGCGGATTCAGTTACTGTCGGCGTGATGTCGGTAACTGGGTTGATCTCGCCGAGTGAGGATTTGACATCGCTTGCCACAGTCGGAGCGGCAGTCGATGCAATCTCGGTGATCCCGGCGGCTGCGTCGGTGAACATGGATTTGTATCCGGATGCAGTGTCTTGCAATTCGCGGAGGGGTTCGGCAAATGCCGATCGAAAGTCTGACTCTGCCCCAGAGGTAATTCGTCGAAACTCGCCGTAGAGACGACCTGCCTTGCGAAGTGCCGTCGGTAGTTTCTCGGGGCCAAGTACCACAAGGCCGATGATCAACAGAAATACAATCTCGCTACCAGACAAATTGAACATCGATGGTCATTCTAAAGCCGTATCACGGGATGGCTCGTACCTATCATGGATTCGTGCAACAACGACTTCACTCGCAATTTGCGCATCCGATTACCTTTGCCCATCGAGGGGCACGGGGCCATGCACAAGAAAACACCCTGGAGGCGTTTCGTTTGGCCTTGCGCTTGGGTGCAACAGGTCTCGAGAGTGACATTTGGAACACTGCTGATGGTGAGGTGATACTTGATCACGATGGAGTGATAAAACTCGGAGGGCGAAAGCGCACGATTGGCCAATTGGCTCGGTCGCAGTTGCCATCCCACATTCCAACTTTGGACGAATTGTTGGACAGCTGTGGCACGTCCTATCACCTGAGTCTGGATATCAAGGACCCATCAGCCTTAGCAACCGTCATATCCGTGGTGCGTAATCGTGATGAATCGATGCTCGAGCGCCTATGGATTTGTCATCCGGACTATCTCTTTCTCGTGTCAAATCGACACGGCACGGAAGGTGCACACTTGGTGGACTCCACTCGTCTGGCCAAAATCAAGGAAGGTCCAGAGCGACGTGCGGCGACACTTGCGTCGAACGGTATCGACGCATGCAACATGCACCACACCGACTGGAGCGGTGGCTTAGTCGCTCTCTTCCATCGATTTCGGGTCGCGGCGTTCAGTTGGGATCTGCAATACGAACCCGCCCTCCAGTCAGCATTTCGAATGGGAATCGACGCCGTGTACAGCGACTGGGTAGATCGAATGGTGGATGTCTATCGTCGCGAGATTGGTGATTCCGGAAACGACGAATTGTGACACAGTTTCACTACTCGGTCTACAACACTTGAAAGGCGGAAAGTGGCCACAAGACGATGAATGCCCGGCCAACAACGAGATCCTTGCTAATTGGTCCAAACATGCGGCTGTCATACGATTGGGGCCGGTTGTCTCCCATCACAAAAATTTCACTGGCTGGCACGCGTTGAGCGGCCAAAGTTGGGATTCGACAGCGGTCCTCCAGAGATTTTTGGGCGAGATCGGATGAACTCAGATAGGGCTCAATGAGCATCCGGTTGTTGACATACACAACACAATCCTTGATCTCAACCACATCTCCCGACAGTCCAATCACACGTTTGATGAGATCATCGTGTTGAACTTGCTGACCATTATCGGTGACTCGGTCAAAGACAACTATGTCACCGCGGCCAATGTCATGCAAGCGGTAGGACAGTTTGCTAACGAGAACTCGATTGTCCTGGAACAGAGTTGACTCCATGCTCGGACCAGAGATATAAAACTGCTGCAGCACGAACATACGCACCAAAATGGCAATGATTAGGGCGATGGCGATCACCAAGACCCAATCGCGGATAGTTTTTACCGCGCTATTCGCCGCCGGTTGCGTTGAACTGGCCTGATCAGACATCTCGTCTACCGTAGTCGCCACTGAATGGCGATCGATGGTCACAATGATGCGATGAGTTTTTCGACCCGCTCATCGCGAGACTTGAATGGATCTTTGCACAACACCGTCCGTTGCGCTTGGTCGTTGAGCTTGAGGTGAACCCAATCCACCGTGTAGTCGCGTTTGCGCTCCTTGGCCCGCTTGATGAACTCTCCGCGTAATCGTGCACGGGTGGTCTGTGGTGGTTCAGTGAGTGCAGTAGTGATGTCCTGGTCCGCACATATCCGGTCAGCCAAGCCCCTTTCCTGCAACTTATAGAATATTCCCCGATCACGGCGAATGTCATGGTACTGAAGGTCGAGTAATTGCACTCGCGCATCGTCTAACGGCAGCGAATGTTTCTGACGATACGCCTCGATCAGTCGATATTTAATTACCCAATCAACTTGGGTCTCCAATTTGAGTGGATCATTTTCAATCGTGGTGACACAATGTTCCCACATCTCCAATGCTCGCTGTTCCAGATCGGAAAACCCTCTCAGATCGGCGTACTTGAGCGCACGGTTGAGATACTCCCGTTGGATATCGATGGCTGACAGTTCGCGACCGCTGGCGAGGCGAACCTTGCGCCGACATGAGATGTCATGGCTGATGTCACGAATTGCTCTGATCGGGTTTTCAAGGGTGAAGTCACGCAGCGAGAACGATTTATCTTCCATCATCCGAAGCATGCATGCCGTCGAGCCAATTTTCAGAAAAGTCGTGTATTCGCTCATGTTCGAATCCCCAACAATGATGTGCAAACGCCGGTATTTTTCGGCGTCCGCATGAGGTTCGTCTCGGGTATTGATGATTGGACGACTTCGTGTTGTAGCCGAACTCATCCCTTCCCAAATGTGTTCGGCCCGCTGGGAGATGGAAAAAATCGGGCCGCGAGCAGTCTGGAGCACATGTCCAGCACCGGTAAAAATCTGTCGGGAGACGAGAAATGGTATGAGCACATCGGAGTATTCGCCATTATCGCTGTTTCGTCGAGTGAGATAATTTTCGTGACAGCCATACGAGTTTCCGGCGGAATCAGTGTTGTTCTTAAATAGGTAGATTGTCCCGCGGATTCCCTCATCTCGCAATCGTTGCTCGGCACCAGCCATCAAGTTCTCGAGTGTTCTTTCTCCTGCTTTGTCATGCACTACACAGTCATAAATTGAATCGCATTCGGGAGTGGCATACTCGGGATGCGATCCAACATCAAGGTAGAGGCGTGCACCGTTCTCAAGGAAGACGTTTGAGCTTCTCCCCCACGACACCACCCGTCTAAATAGATAACGCGCTACTTCATCGGGACCGAGTCTTCGCTGTCCTCTCAGAGTGCAGGTGACGCCGTATTCGTTTTCAATGCCGAATATGCGTCGATCCATCAGGCCAGCAAACGCGTGACAGCATCGTCGGAAAGCCTGGAAAAGCAGCGCCGCTTACCGTTGCGTTCAAGAATGGCGACTTCCAAATCCGACACTGCAAGTTCTCGATCGGCTCCCTTTAGGGCCGACAGCGCAATTTTGAGGGCCGAAGTGAGCGATCCATTCTCGGTATAACCGCTCTCAAGTCGTTGCCGAATGCTTTCGGCATCGCCACCCAAAACACAAAAACGCTGCTCATCGAGGACCGTGCCGTCATACATAATGTGGAAAAGACGATCACCGCTGCTCGTAAAGCCAACCTCAGCGACAAGAATTTCCACTTCCAGCGGCTTCATCTCATGAGTAAAGGTCTGACCGAGAATTTGGGCGTATTGATTGGCCAGTCCTCTGGCATCGACGTCATGTCGGGAAAATTGGTAGCCCTTAAGGTCTGCGGCACGAACGCCCGCGACGCGCAATTGATCGAACTCGTTGTATTTACCGACACCTGCAAATGCAATTCGATCATAAATTTCACTGATTTTTCGCAATGTGTTGGACGGGTTTTCGGCGACCAACACAACACCATCGGCAAATTGTTGAGCCACTAGCGCGCGGCCGCGCGCAATTCCCTTTCGCGCATAGTCGGCACGATCCTTCATCATCTGTTCGGGTGCTACATAAAATGGCATGCTCATCGCTGACGTACTCCCTCGGCAATGGTTGCGTAGAGCGCAGCAAGAACGTCGTCGCCAACGCGCTGAAAGCCATCTGCAGTGATCGTTGCCACAACGGGATAGATTCCGCGCAGTGCGTCTGGCCCACCCGTGGCAGAGTCAGCATCTGCGGCTTCCCACAGCGACCTAGCAGCAAGGGCAATTGCGTCGGTAGCACTCATGTCACGTCGCCAACTGACTCGGATGACGGTTCCGGCATGCATCATGCCGGAACCGGTAGTCACGAAATCTCGTTCTTCGTAACGACCGCCAGTTGCGTCATAATCCCAAAGGCGACCTTCATTTGAAAGTAAATCGAAACCGGCAAAAATTGGTACCACCATCATTCCCTGCATTGCCGCCGGTAAGTTGCTGCGAACGAACATCGAGAGTTGGTTTGCCTTTCCCTCAAGTGAAAGTTGTTGACCCTCAACTTTTTCGTAATGCTCTAGTTGCAGTTGGAAGAGTTTCACCATTTCCATTGCCGGTCCGGCCGCACCGGCGATCGCCACTCCACTGAAGTCATCGGCCTGCACAACCTTTTCCATTTCCCGGTGACTGATGAAATTGCCAAACGTTGCGCGGCGATCTCCCGCCATCACCACACCGTCGGCGCACTTCAAAGCGACGCAAGTAGTTGCATGAGGCAATAGAACATCGCCACCAAGATGGGATTGTCCGAAGGGTGATAGGCCAACTCGTTTTAGCAGTTCGCCAAAATTTGCACCGGGATCATGGGCATGAGAGAACGTTGGCATTGACATGGTTGAAGCAGGTTAGGGCTACTGCCCGCCCTTTTGCACGTAACTCTTGACGAAGTCTTCGGCATTAGATTCCAGCACATTGTCGATCTCATCCAAGAGATCGTCCAATTCTGCCTTGAGTTTTGTGCCGTTGGACCCGGGCTCCGTGTTCGTCTGGGCGGATTCGTCTCGCTGATCCGGCGTGGGTTTGTGCTTTCTGATTCGTTCAGCCATAGACGCACCATACCCAACGAGGGCTATCCATTGCCAGACATCTCGTTAGCACGGGGATTGGATCACAATGGCTGGGCTCCTCTACCGAGCCGAGAAATGAGTTCGGCCGGTGTCGAACTCTCGGCAAAGAGACTTTCGGTCAATTCACGGGTGCCACGAAGTGGCTCCATCATCGGAACTCGTTGAAGCGCGTCACGGTCCACATCGAAAACAAGGCTGTCCCAATTGGCCGCGACGATACTCTCTGGCCAACGCTGGAGGCAGGTGCCACGAAAAAAGGCTCGAGTCGTGGTGGGCGGCTCGGTCATTGCCACGATCGCAGATTGTTTCTCGACCATGGTGCGTAATCCAGCCCGTGAGGCGAGTGATCTGTCGATGCGCAGGTCGTGATACTGAAGGTCGATCGCCTTCAAACGAGGATGATCTGCGGACAGCGAATGCCGTTGCGCATAGCCAGTTACGATTCGTTCCTTGGCGACCCAATCCACGACATCAGCTACCGAACCGACGTCGTTTTCAAGTCCACTGAGCACCTGTTCCCACTCCGCTAATACTGTTTGGCCAATTTCATTGCCTACGGATTCCAGACCGTGAGTCATGGCATATTTTTGAGCCGCTTCAAACAACGACCATTGAATATCCAGTGCAGTCGCTCGTTTTCCATTCGAAAGCAGCAGCATCACCTGCAAACTCGGATCGTGACTTACTTGTCGAATCGCCGGAACAGGGTGGGCTATGAATGGCGAGTGGTTGAGCACTCCGTCCTCAATCATCGATAGAACAATCGCCGTCGTGCCAACTTTAAGAAATGTCGCGACTTCACTCATGTTGGCGTCTCCGACGATCACATGAAGTCGTCGATATTTCGTCGGATCGCAGTGGGGTTCATCTCGAGTATTCACGATCGGTCGCTTGAGCGTTGTCTCTAATCCAATTTCCTCCTCCATGAAGTCTGCGCGTTGGCTAATTTGGAATGAGATGTCGTTATGCCCCATCGCTGGAGATTCACACCCGACTTTTCCGGCTCCGCAGAATATTTGACGAGTAACGAAATGCGGTGTGATCTCACTCACCAGTCGCCCGAATGGGGTTTCTCGGGACACCAAATAATTTTCGTGACATCCATAACTATTTCCCTTACCGTCCGAGTTGTTCTTATAAACAATGATTTCCGCGCCGCTGGGTAAGACATCGTTTGCACTCACCATGCTTTGCCGGATGATTTCTTCTGCGGCCCGGTCGTAAAGAACAACTTCATCAGCCGTGCGACACTCGGGAGTGGCAATTTCTGGGTGAGCGTGATCTACGTAGTAGCGTGCTCCATTGGTGAGAACTCTATTCACTAGATGCATCTCAAGATCAGCATCTAACACATCGTCGAGTGAGAACCCGCGTGCATCAGTGCCAGGATGTTCATCTTGGAAGTCCCAACCGATCGATTGTTGGTTATGCCCGAGGTAGGAGTTGATCAGAAGGGTTGACGAGGCCACGGGGTTCGCATCCGCCCCACGCACGATGATCCCGTACTCGGTTTCAATGCCACAAACCTTTGGTATCGCCACTTAGAGATATTGTCCCGTCGCCGTTGGTTCAATGGATCGACCACCCTCTTGGTTCGTCGTGCCCTTTCCCTCATGCACCAGCGTTCGAATGAACACAATTCGTTCACCCTTGCGACCCGAAATCTTGGCCCAGTCGTCTGGGTTCGTGGTGTTCGGCAGATCCTCGTGTTCCTTGAATTCTTGGCGTATTGACTGGGACAAATCATCCCGGCATATTCCCTTAGATCCCCCAGCAATCAGCCGCTTGATTGCCAGTTTCTTGGCCCGGCGGACGATATTTTCAATCATTGCTCCGGATGCGAAATCCTTAAAAAATAACACTTCCTTATCGCCCTTCTGATAAGTCACTTCGAGAAAGCGGTTGACATCGTCTTGCCGATACATTTCCTCCACCGTGTGATCAATCAGCCGTTCCACAGCCACTGTCTTTTCGTCCCCGCCGATCTCGGCATCGCTAATTGGTAAATCCGCCGTGAGATAACGGGCAAACACCTGTCTAGCGGCATTGGCATCAGGACGTTCGATCTTAATCTTCACGTCCAGGCGCCCAGGCCTGAGGATCGCCGGATCGATGAGATCCTCGCGATTGGTAGCGCCAATCACAATGACATTGCGAAGTCCTTCCACGCCATCAATTTCAGCAAGTAATTGCGGGACAATGGTGGATTCCATATCCGAAGATATGCCCGTGCCACGGGTACGGAACATCGAGTCCATTTCGTCAAAAAATACAATCACGGGCCAACCCTCTTCGCTCTTTTCCCGAGCCCGCTGGAATATGAGTCGAATCTGTCGTTCCGTTTCACCGACATACTTGTTCAACAACTCGGGACCTTTGATGTTGATGAAGTAACTGTGCCCTTTTTCTCCGCCAATGCTCAATGCAACCTTTTTGGCCAGTGAATTGGCAACCGCTTTGGCAATCAGCGTCTTACCGCAGCCCGGCGGCCCGTAAAGCAGGATTCCCTTTGGCGCAGGCAACTGATGCTCGGCAAAGAGTTCCTGGTACAAAAACGGTAATTCGACAGCATCCGCAATCTGTTCGATCTGAGCATCAAGACCACCAATATCGCTGTAGGAGATATCTGGAACTTCTTCCAAGAGAAGATGTTCTACTTCTGGCTGTTCAAGTTTTTCAAGCAGAAGATTGGTGCGTGGATCAAGCCGAAGGAGATCGCCGGAACGGAGATGGATGCCACGAATTGCGTCAGCGAGTTCACAAACCCGCTCTTCATCACTTCTCCCAATCACAACGGCCCGGATGCCGTCTTCCAGAATCTCCTTTAGTGAAACGACTTCCCCAGTTGTCTCGGATCGTCTGGCGAGAACAATATTCAGACTGTCGTTGAGCACCACCTCTGCACCGCGCTCAAGTGCGTCGATGTCGATGCCCGAGTCAATGGTTACACGCATCTTTCGCCCGTTGGTGAGCACATCGACTGTGCGGTCTTCGTTTTTACCCACCACCACTCCGTAGCCGGACGGCGGTTGGGTGAGTTTGGTCACTTCGTCGCGCAACGCGGCAATATTTTCACGATATTCGCGCATCGCGTAGGACAATTTTTCGTTCTTGGCGAGCTCTCGAGCCAACAATCCCTTAGTCTCGAGTAGTCGTTCTTCAAGGTTGCGCAGGCGTAGTGAGAAATCACTTGACTCGGGCTCAACTGCCATGTTTTCCCCCCTCGACCGTGAAGCGTTCTACCTCTGTGTCTAGCAGTGCTGAGGGCACGAGTACAGCCGAGAAGCCGGTTAGAACCCGTACTTGAATGCCCATGGCGTGTACCCTAAAGGTCGGTCATGAGGCCGTGGATAGCAGTACCCAATTCACTTTCAACATATTTCTAGACAAGGAGCACCCCCGAGATGAAGGTTTGGATTGATCAAGACCTGTGCACCGGAGACGGGCTGTGCGAAGAAATCGCGCCGGATGTGTTCACATTGCTTGACGACGGTCTGGCCTATGTTCGGGAAAAGGACAAGGTATTTGCCACCGCCAAAGGCAATGCTCAGGGCGCTGATGGAATGGCCGAGATCCCAGATGGACAACTTGATGCAGTTATTGAGTCGGCCGAGGAATGCCCAGGTGAGTGCATCTTCATCGAGCCGTAATCAGTCGCCAATAAATCGTGACACGGTGAGAAATCCAGTGTGCGCCACCATTCGATGGTCCGGTCGGACCGATTGACCTTCGATGTGCCAGGTGCGGTGCAACACTTCAAGTGTTCGTGATTCCATCCAGGCCGGACCAAAAGCTTCTCGCACTTGAACTGCCTGAGTAATACTCGGAGTGTAGGCAACCAGAATTCCGCCACGCCGCAGAGCATTCTGGGCATGTGGAATTACTCGCCATGGCTCCGGAAGGTCAAGCACCATACGGTCGAATCCTGTCTCGTCGATACCGTCATAACAATCTCGCAATTGCACATCAAACCGGCTCAGCGCTTCGGCCCCAAGAAATGAGCGTACGTTGGTTTGGGCTCGATTGGCAAAGTCTTCTCGCAGCTCGTAGCCAACGATCGTGGCACCATAGCGAAGCATCGTCATCGATAGCGCTCCCGAACCAACACCCGATTCAAAGACACGAACTCCCGGAGCGATGTCGGCAATCATGCAAATCGGCGCCAGATCTTTGGGATAAATCACTTGTGCGCCCCGAGGCATCTCGACTACAAAATCCTCCAAGGTCGGTCGAAGAACTGAGTACGCGCTTCCTTTCGTGGATGCGAGAACGACTCCCTCATCCTGCCCAACTATGTCGTTATGGGTAACAAAGCCCGAGTGACTGTGAAACTCGCCGCCATCCTTTAGCATGACCAGGTACCGTCGTTTCTTGGAATCGACAAGCAGTACTTTGTCGCCATAGTCGAACTTGGTGCGCCAGGCGCTCATTGACGCTCACGATTGACCGAGCTTGAAATGACGAGCACCTCGTCGTCTTTGAGTACTCGTCGGGCTATGACCTGTGAACGGCGTCGACGAAAAAAACGCATCACGTCGAGAATCAGTAACAGCATCCAAATTCCACTCCAGCGTTGCGCAGCCTTGCCAAGTACACGATTCTTGGCCGCGCTTCTTAGACCAAGCGCCGCGACGAGCGCCTTGATTGTCGGCACAACTATCCCCGGCGAATTTCAACAACACTGCGGCGCTTGTGACCCCGACGATGCCCGAGCAGATAGGCCAGCACGACAACGATTGCTCCGCCGACTGCCACAGCCGTAGCAATTGAGCTCTTTTTGTCGGCGACCTTGGCCTGAAGATCATCTTGTAACGCCTGAAATTTGTCTTCCAGCAGCTCACGGGTGATCTTGTTTTCATCGTTCACGAACGACCCCCTAAATGCAATGAATCCTTGTTAATGCGGCTCACCGTCAATGCCACGACCAGGGCACAGAGCACCATCACGATGAGGTAAGGAACCCACGACCACGACGTAGAATTTGCGAATACCTCGTACTGCAACAAGCGCAATGCACCAAGGGAGAGCATCACCATTCCGAGAATGAGGAAAAGGACTGCCCCAAATCCGTACGCTAACCAGCGACCCGCACCCCGAATCGGATCTAAAGTTTCCTGCTTCGCATAGTTGACCACGAGGCGCGCCAATTCTGGAACACTCGGCGCCACGACATATTCATCATGCTTGCTGGATGAAGGCAGGATCACACCTTCAATTTACCAGCCCGATCACACTTCTATCCCTGGATCTTCATCGCCGCCAATTCCCTATGGTGCGTCGGCTGGACCGAGTGGTGATAGTTCTGTGGATGTTGGATGGGCCGAAAAGTTTGCCAGCGATTCGGTAAGGGCCGTCCAAATGGGTCTGTATATCCCCTGGTTTGAAACGCCTGATCCATTCAACAGCAGCGAGAAGATGACGGCTTGGTTGTCGGAATACGGGATAACGCCGGACAAAGCCTTGGCACCGGTCAATGTTCCGGTCTTACCCCGCATCAGTCCGCTCACTGAACTCGTCAAAAAGAGATCTGACAATGTCCCATTTCGACCAGCAATTGCGAAACCCATTGTTAGCGGACCAAAACCGCCGTCTTGGAGCAGGACCGACTGAAGAGTTGAACACGTGACTCGGTTGGAGCGGTCCAGACCCGAGCCGTCCGTCATCGTTAGGCCGTCAATATCTATATTCTCTTGCTGCAACATGTTTTGCACAGTCGTAATGCCAGCCACTCGAGTGCCTTGTCCGGTCGCTGACCGACCAATTTCCTTGAGCATTAACTCGGCCGTGTTGTTGTCACTGTTAGTGAGCATTTCGGCGACGATATCCACTAGAGGCGCCGAACTCACCGTCGCAATGACTGGCAGATCCGCTGACGCGGTACCTGTCTTTGGTGAGCCGCCAACGGTGATTCCACGTTCGTTGAGCAGTCGCGTGAATTCGATTGCCGCTGATAGTGCCGGATTATCCGGCTTTATCGGCGATGATGCGATAATACCATCGTTAAGTAATAGTGCACCGAGTGGTCCGAGTTCCGTTCCCCGAACGCCGAGACCCAACGACGGTGTAAAACGTTCCACGTCATAGCGCGATTCATCGCCAACGACCGAACCGCTAATGCGTGAAATTCCGGCAGATACAAGCGCATCGACTAAGGGTTCGATTCGGGTTGGCGACAAGGTGGGATGCACTTCAGTACTTGGGTAGTTACCCGCCGTGAGCAGTGGGTCTCCCCCGCCAACGACCCACAGATCGCCCTCGATTTGCGTTCCATTGGCAATGCCAACAAGATTTGTCGAGTACCGAAAGTCTGCACCCAATACATGAAATGCGGCGGCAGCGACGAGAATTTTTAAATTACTCGCCGGCATCAGCGGTGTTGACATATTTGATGCAACGACACTTTGACCTTCCACATCGACTGTCAAACACGATTCCGAAGGTAGGCGACCAATGATTGGACGCACGGCATTGCGCAAACCCCCGATACGTATCTCACTTGACAAGGTGCCAGGAGTTCTGCGAACCGAAATGAGTGGGGTTCCGAGGACGATATCGAAAGCCTCGGAAGCATTGACGCTGGTAACTGCCGTGGCGACGCGTTCCGTAAATTGCCACAATACGGTAAGTGGAATCGCACCGAGAAGTAAGACACCGACAAGAGTGATGGCCACGATTCGGGAGGACCCTGCCTTTACCCGTTGGCCCGTGCGTGTCAATCCACTGAGTTGATCCGTATCTGGGCGTAGCTTCATTGAGCAACTCCACGAAATTTTGCGTAACGATAGAGGTGTCCGAGCGCAACCGCGGCCCGATTACCACTTGGATAACACAAGCGTCCGGTGTGGCGAACAGCCTGAACACCCGAGTTGCCCGGATCAGCCACTGCCAATTCGGTCGCTGTCAGAACGGGTTTGCCATAGGCAAGAGATGTTTGATGTGCAGCTTGGGCGAATCGTTCGTCCTGACGTTCATGGTAGGAAACGATTCGCTCAAGGCCAAAACCAGGATAAAAGCGACCTTCGCGCAACAGGCGTGCTTGATTACTCTGAATTCCAATGCCGAGAAATATGATCGCGTCCACACTTGAGTGTCGAGCCAGGCGATCAAGAATTTCAGGAATGGTGTCGCGTGTTTCGCCGCCGGCGCAGTCGATTGGATTGTTCTTGCTCCAACGTGCTGGAAGCAGGGCGTTCAATTCATCGGTGAGTTCATTTGGCAATTCCATGAGACTCAATACACCATCTTGGTGCAGGGCATCAGAAGTGACTACTCCCCAGCCGCCCACGGTTGTTAGTACGATGGTCCGTGGACCTTTTGGTAAGGGCTGAGTTGCAAATGTGGCGGCGACATCAAAGGCTTCCTCGATGGTCGCGGCACGAGTAACGCCCATTTGCCTACATACCCCATCAAATATCGCATCATTGCTGGCCAAAGAACCAGTGTGACTTGCCGCCGCACGAGCCCCCGACTCGGTGACGCCACCCTTGACGATCACCACAGGCTTGGTTTGCGCAGCGCCGGACATCTGCGTCATCAGCGCCCGACCATCGATAACTCCTTCGATATAGGCAAGTGCAACACGTGTTTCGTCATCGCGAGAATAGAAGTCCAAGATGTCACCAACCGTCACCTGAGCAGCGTTACCGGCCGATACTGATCGGGAAATGCCAACTCCAGTTTGTCGAGAATAATTAAGGAAACTTGAGACGAAATTTCCGCTTTGACTGGCCACGGCAATATTCCCACGCGGTGGGTACGGTGCCACAATCTGGGCGCACAATGACGCGGGTGTGCTGACAACACCTTGACCATTCGGACCGATCAGTAACAGCCCCAATTTGTCAGCCTCAATGACGAGTTGTTTTTCGGCAATCCGCCCACTTTCATCGGCCTCGCGATAACCAGCCGAAGTGACATACACCGATGCAATATTTCTGTTGGCACAACTCCGCAGGATCTCCAGATTCGCACTTGCCGGTGCACAAATGAATGCCAGATCGATTCCGGCACTCGGAAGCTCCTCAATTGACGCCACGGTCTTGATCCCCAGCACCTCGTCACCGTTCAAATTGGTACCGAAAACATTTCCTGAATAGCCACAGGCAAGAATGTTGTGCAGTGAGACAAATCCAAATTTGCCCGGGTGCGATGAAGCCCCAACGACAACAACTCCACGCGGATTAAACAATGCCGCAAAGTGGCGATCATCGATGGCGGAACTTCGCGAGTGTGGGTGTAAAGCGTGAACCATCGACTCGTCAATTTCAACGAGAGCATCCACAGCCACCACGCTTCCGTCATCGGTAACGATTAGTGGATTGATATCAATGGAAACGATCTCTGGATGATTCTGCTGTGCTGCTTCGATGCCAGTAATCACTGCCCCAAGTTGAGGAATTTTCAAGGCCGCTAAACCTCGAAATTCAGTGAATACGTGCTTCAATTTCAAATCATTCAGCATCGATTCTGGATCATTGGGCCGCAGTGGAAGCGGACGAAATACCACATCCTTGAGTGCTTCCGTATACACGCCGCCCACGCCAAGCATGACAATTGGACCAAATTGCACATCGTGCATCATCCCTGCGATTAGTTCGCGATCGCCTTTGATCATTGAGGCAACTAACAGGCTCACCTCTCCATCGTCGGGTCGGGCCAGCGCCAACAATTCCTCGGCGGCTTGAGCAACGCCCTGTTCGTTAACAAGTCTCAGGCGCACAAAGCCACGTTCGGTCTTGTGGGCAATTTTGTTGCCACACAATTTGACGGCGACGGGAAAACCAATCGATCGCGCCGCTATCACGGCAGAGTCGGCGGATCGAACATTGTGTTCAATGGCAAAAGGGATTCCGAATCGAGTCAATAGATCCTTGGATACCGACTCTGACAACACGGTTCGGCCACTCACGCCGCTCAACGTTAGACGGTGTATTCTCAAACCGGCGTGACATCGCTTCGCACATCCCCGGTTCAGGTCATTCGTGCTGCTCAGGTTGCCCTACCATCCGGGATCTCTGGTCCGCAGGCGGTCACCTGCGAACAGGGAATAATCACATCGATCACCCCAATTTCTACAGACTTCGACGATGTTCTTCTTTCGCCGGGATTCATTGATCTCCAAGTCAACGGGATTGATGCAGTTGACGTGTCCCATGCTCGTGACGATGACTGGTTGTTGCTTGACCAGGCGCTACTACAGCAAGGCGTGACGACATGGTGTCCAACATTGATCAGTTCCCCATTCAATAGCTATGCAGACAAATATGTACACATCACCGAGGCGCAACGTCGATCAGAACAAGCGCGACCAGAAATTGCAGGTATTCACTTGGAAGGGCCATTTCTTGGGGATGCCGTGGGTGCTCATGACCCTGTTCATGTGCAACGCACTGATCCAAGTTGGTTTTCGCTCATCCCCGACAATGTCCGTATCGTCACTATCGCTCCGGAGAATCCTGCGGCGATGTCTGCCATTAGCAATCTGCGTGCACGCCAAGTCGTGGTCGCCATCGGACATACTCGGGCACGAGATGATCTGACGGTGGCAGCAATCGATGCCGGCGCACGATTGGTAACCCATTTGTTCAATGGCATGTCCGGTGTGCACCATCGACAAGATGGTGTTGCGCTGGTGGCCCTGACCGACGACCGTGTCGCAGTTTCACTTATCGCGGATCTTGTTCATGTTCAAGCCCGGGCAATTGATCTGGCCTTTCGAGCCAAACCTGGGGGCGTAGTGTTGATCACCGATTCGGTGGCACATCGGTCCGAATCTGCCCAACGCCGAGGCATTGTTGTTCTCGACGGTGCTCCCCGACTGCCTGATAGAACACTGGCAGGTTCGTCGCTGGCAATGAACATCGCGATAAAGAATGTTGTTCAAAAGTGTGGCGTCGATCTCCACTTGGCAATTCAAGCCGCGACATCCACACCAGCACGTTTACTTGGTCTATCGGATCGCGGGGTTATTGCCGTGGGTTGTCGCGCTGACCTTGTTGCTCTGGACTCAAAATTTGCCGTGACACAGACCTGGGTTGGCGGTGAACCGGCCCTATCCGGACGCTAGGTGCTCGCTAAGGTGCTGGCATGAACATCATTGCGGCCCTCTTCATTGACACTTTTGAGATGATTCCCGCTCCGGGGCCTTCGACACGTATCGATCTCAAGGGTGTCTTTTTCTCCATCGCTGCACCGTCGCCGGTACCGGTGACGATTGAACCACATCTCATCGGCTTGATCTATTGCCCGATCGATGAACCTGGGAGTGGCGTGTTTGAGGTGGTGTTTCGTCGAAGTCTGGATCCGGATAGTGAGCAACTAGCACGTCATGTCAGCCCATTTACCGTCGATCCCGGCAAATTCACGTACCGACTTGTGCGTGGGTCACTACAACTCACCGAATACGGTCAATTCTTTGCCCACTGCCGTGTCGGTCATGGACCCTGGACCCATGTTCCCCTCACCTTGTTACCGCCAGTGGCCGGAGAGCAACTACAGTCACCGCAGTGACTTTGCGTTTATCGAGTGCCGACGATACGGCCGCAGTCTCGCTCATTCGGGGCCTAGCCATGGACGCTCCGCTAGTAGCCAAGAGTGGCCATCAAGGCACGGCGATGGCACTTGCCCCTCTCGGACACGTGCTTTACAGCAGGGTGATGCGACATGATCCGGCGCAACCTAAATGGCGGAATCGGGATCGGTTTATCCTCTCCAACGGCCACGCCTCGATACTGCAATATGCACTGCTATTTCTTAACGGATACGGACTTCAACTAGACGACATCAAAGCGTTCAGGCAGTGGAATTCACTAACTCCGGGACATCCCGAAGCCGGTCATACCGTCGGTGTGGAAGTCACGACCGGACCGCTCGGCCAGGGTTTTGCCAACGCGGTCGGAATGGCGATCGCCGAGCGAAATTTGCGGGCTCGGTTCGGCAAATCGCTTACTGATCACTACACCTATGTCGTGGTTGGTGACGGATGCCTAATGGAAGGCATTAGTCATGAAGCGGCATCTCTTGCTGGGCATCTAGGTTTGGATCGACTGATCTGCATTTTCGATGACAATGGAATCACCATTGATGGATCAACATCGCTGTCCTGCAGTGACAATGTCGTGGCGCGGTTTGGAGCCTACGGATGGAATGTGATGCAACTTGGCGACGTCGCCAATGACCTTGACGCACTGGAAACGGCACTCCTGGCAGCCAAGCAGCACCAAGGGCGACCAACACTTTGTGTGCTGAAAACGCATATTGGCTATCCGTCACCGGATCACACCGACAATTTTGAGGCCCATGGCAATCCATTTACGGAAGAACAGGTTCGCGCCACGAAACAGGTCATGGGAATTCCCGACATTCATTTTTGGGCCCCTGATGAAATTGTGAACGCAGTGCGAACACAGGCCAAAAGACGGGGTGAGCAGTTCACTACCCAGTACGCACACGCGGTCGCCGATACGGATCCGAATCTTGAGAGTCGCGAAAATTTTGAACGAGCTTGGAACCAACCCGATTCCGTGATGTTTGCCGACGAATTGCCCACATTTGACGGATCAGCTTCTCTGGCCACCCGCCAAGCCATCCAGAAAGTGTTGGCTGCATCCCATCAGTCGATGCCCGGTCTGATTACCGGTGCGGCGGATCTCACCGGCAATACAGGGGTCAAAGTTTTGCAACATCGCGCTCATAGTGCAACTCGTCCCGAGGGTCGACAAATTTACTTTGGCATTCGTGAACACGCCATGGGCGCCGCACTCGTTGGAATGGCGATGCATGGTGGCGTATTTCCAGTTGGTGGCACGTTCTTTGTGTTTGCCGATTACATGCGACCGGCGATACGTCTCGCCGCATTGTCGCATGCCAAGGTGGTGTTTGTCTTTTCTCATGACTCGGTTGGTCTCGGTGAGGACGGTCCAACACACCAACCAGTTGAACAATTGGCGTCGCTACGGGCGATACCCGGACTTCAGGTAATTCGACCCGCTGACGCCAACGAGACCGTTCAGGCATGGTGCGTCGCTGTGGATCACGACGGACCAACAGCCCTTATCTTGAGCCGTCAAGCCGTACCGCTTGTGACCGATGGAACTGCTGTTGCCCATGGCGCCGGGATTATTGTCGAACCCGAACGTGTCGACGCGATCCTCATCGGCACGGGTAGTGAAGTGTCGCTATGTCTCAGTGCCGCCGAACTACTGGCCCGAGATGGCATCGCCGTTCGCGTTGTATCGATGCCCTCCTGGGACCGCTTCGAACGCCAATCGGTTGCCTATCGATCCTCAGTGCTCCCCGCCGGTATTCCAACGGTAGCGGTCGAGGCAGGATCGACATTTGGCTGGTCTCGTTATGCCAGCCATTGCGTTGGAATTGATCGATTCGGGGAAAGTGCACCGGGCCAAGTGGTTCTTGAGAATCTCGGTATCAATGTCGCCCATCTGTGCCGAGTTGTAGTCCATAGTGTGAAGGGTGACTGATGACCACGCCCAACAATCTGATCCGCCTATTCGATGAATTTGGCCAAAGTCCGTGGCTCGACAATCTGAAGCGTGGGTTCATCACGTCTGGCCAGTTAGCCCTGGTCCGTAATTCCGGCATTCGCGGACTCACCTCAAATCCGACCATCTTTCAAAAGGCGATTCAGGGATCCAGCGATTACGACGATCAATTTTCGGCGCTAGTAACTCAGCAACACAATCCGGTGGACGCATATTGGGAGATGGTGCTTCACGATATCAATGGGGCACTAGACGTGTTTGTTCCGGTGTATGAGTCCAGCCATGGAACCGATGGGTTTGTAAGTGTTGAAGTTGATCCGGGACTGGCTCATGATACTTCTGGAACCCAAGTTGCGGCACGAGAACTCCATCAACGGGTCAACCGACCCAATGTGATGATCAAGATTCCGGCTACCGCGGAAGGCATACCGGCCATTCGAGGGATGATTGGCGAGGGTCGGAACGTCAACGTCACGCTGATATTTAGCTTGGACCGTTATCAGGCGGTAATGGATGCCTATATCGAAGGTCTGGAAATCCTCGCTGAGCGAACTCTTGGGTCATTACCACCGGTTGCAAGCGTGGCCAGCTTTTTCATTTCCCGAGTGGATACAGAAATTGACTGCCGTCTAGAGACCGAGGGTTCACCGCAAGCAATCGAGTTGCGTGGCACAGCAGCAGTTTCCCAGGCCAAACTGGCCTACGAGATGTTTCAACGAACGTTTTCTGGACCGCGTTGGAAGGCTCTGACCGCACGCGGTGCACGGCGTCAACGACCGCTCTGGGCTTCCACCTCCACCAAGAACCCAGAGTATCCCGACACCCTTTATGTCGATCAACTGATCGGACCCGACACGGTCAATACCCTTCCCGATCCAACCATTGAAGCATTTCTGAATCACGGCACGCTGAAGCGGACCATCGATGAAAATATTGAATTAGCCCGAGATCATTGGAACGCCCTGCAACATGTCGGCATCGACGTGGACGATGTTGCCAACCAACTTGAGCGTGAGGGAGTGAATTCTTTTCAGAAAAGTTTTGATGAACTCATCCAAACCTTGATTACAAAAGCCGCACAGTTTGCTGGCTGAACTCCACTCCAACGATGAATTGACCGGAAATGACCGATACGCCGACTAGCAGCATCGAGGAGCAAATCGATCTGCTTGTCAAAGCAAGCGGAGTATCCGTAGGTTCCTCATTTATCAAGGAAATAGTACGCACTGCCCTTGGACTTGGACTGGACGACCTCTCAACACTTGATCTGAAGATTGCTAGTTCGGCACTGAAAGAAATGCGTGAAGCATTTCAGATGTTCACGCCATATGTTCACCGTAAGAAGGTGACGATTTTCGGTTCGGCGCGCACGACGAACGATGATCCCGTCTATCGACAGACCGAGCAAGTGGCGGCGCGCCTAGCCGAAGAGAATTGGATGGTGGTGACCGGCGCTGGCCCCGGAATCATGGAGGCCGGAATGGCGGGAGCCGGTCGTGATCGTTCGATCGGAGTGTCCATTCGTCTTCCATTTGAGACGTCCGCCAATTCAATTATCGCTGGTGATGACAAATTTGTGTCGATGAAGTATTTCTTTACCCGAAAATTGATGCTGGTCAAGGAATCCCATGCATTCATTTGCATGCCTGGTGGTTTTGGGACATTGGATGAAATGTTTGAACTTCTTACCCTTATCCAAACTGGAAAGAGCACCCCGGCTCCAATCGTTTTGCTGGATTTGCCGCACGACCATTTTTGGCAGCGCATCGACGAGCTCATCACGACACAACTCATACCGCGAAGATTGGTTTCGAATACCGACCTCTCCCTTTATCACATCTCCAACAATGTCGAGGATGCCGTACGGGAAATTTGTGACTTTTATGCCAACTACTATTCAATGCGTCAAGTTGGCAAATACCTGGTGTTACGCCACCGCCATCGACTCACTGATGTCCAAATCGCAGTCCTGAATAGTGAATTTGGTCATCTATGCAGCGAAGGGACAATCGAACGCACCGAAGCTTTACCAGCAGAGGTGGTGGATCACGACACTCTTGAGGCTGAACGGCTCAGATTTCGATTCATTCGGAACAATTTTGGCGACCTACGGCGACTCATCAATCGTCTGAATTCATTCTCCCCAGCAGATTGATTGCCTTCTCAACTGCCCGTCGAGCCTGAGTGAGAGTGCGTTCGGAGTCGGGCCGTTTGGACTCGCCGATTCGATTGGCCTGCTTGAGAATTTCGAGTGCCTTGTCTGCCAGATCCTCGGAGATGGATTGAAGTTGTGTAGAAAGTTCATCGATGGAAGACATGTTCCAAGTATGTCAAAGTTTCAGACGGAGAGGCACGTCACAGGCACACAGCGATGGTGTAACTTGGTGCGCTCGTCGCCTAGCGTAGGAACTCGTGTCTACAACAAAAGATTTACATGAATGGATCAGTTTTTCGGATCCGGATAGCGAACAAACTTGGCACATCGATGCCACCTTTCTGCGCTCGAATTGGTCCTGTATATACGGAAACGGGTGCAAGGGCGTTCTCGATGATCCCGCCCAGAAGTTGATGCAAGGGTGTTGCAGTTACGGCGCCCATTTCATTGATAAAAAGGACTTGGCACAGGTCAAGAAATCGGTCAAGCGACTAAAGCCAGAGCATTGGCAAAACTTTGACCAGGGGAAAAATCAACGCTGGCTGACCAAAGAGCGGGATGGAGCAGACGTAACCCGGAGAGTTGATGGTGCCTGCATTTTCCATAACAAACCTAACTTTGAGGGTGGATTTGGATGCGCCTTTCATGTCGCGGCTCTTGCCGCAGGCGAACGTCCGATGGACTGGAAGCCCGATGTCTGCTGGCAGGTGCCGCTTCGACTCGAGGAGTTCACCGAGGATGATGGCCATGTTGTATCGATGCTGCGAGAGTGGAAACGCCGTGACTGGGGCGTGGGCGGTGTGGAATTTCATTGGTGGTGTACCGATCACCCTGACGCCTTCGTCGGAACAAAGCCGGTATATCAATACCTCAAAGATGAAATTGTCGAACTTGTGGGATCCAAGACGTACAGAACACTTGTCGCTCTGCTTGAAGAGAAGCGCTCGATCCCGCTACCCCATCCTCAGGTACGACGAAAGCTCGAAAAAATTGCTAAGTCCTCCAAAACACTCGACACAAACAAAGTGTAGTTAATTCGCTGATTTCTTATTCGAACGTTTTCGACCTTCGTTGGTTAAATGACGCTTCCGGATTCGAATATTTCTAGGAGTCACTTCAACCAATTCATCCTCACCGATCCACTCGATGGCCGTCTCCAAGGTGTGTGTCACAGGAGTTGCAAGTTTTGGTCCGTCTTCGTGACTGTGGGTGCGAATATTTGTCTTTTCCTTGGCCCGGACAGCGTTAACAACCATTTCATCGTCACGAGCATTTTCGCCAATCACCATGCCCTCATAGACATCTACACCAGGAGAAACAAATAGCGTTCCGCGAAGTTGCAGATTGTCGAGGGCATAACCAGTTGTCGATCCCATTCGGTCGGCAACCATCGCCCCACCTAATCGATGCGGAAGGTCACCTGCCCATGGCATCCAGCCAGCAAAATTCTGATTCAACAAGGCTGTGCCACGAGTAACCGTCAGCAACAGCGACCGGAAACCAATCAGTCCTCGTGACGGCGCTTCAAAACTAACAATGGTTCGTCCTGGATCGCCAGGACGCAAGTCGGTGATCCTCCCCTTTCGGGGTGCCAAGGCTTGTGTGATCGAGCCAACATATTCATCAGGAACGTCACAAAGACCATTTTCAAATGGTTCGTGGCGCTTTCCATTGATTTCTTTCGTGATGACTTCGGGGCGACTGACTTGTAACTCGAAACCTTCGCGACGCATATTTTCGATCAGCACTGCCAGTTGCAATTCGCCACGACCGGCGACATCAGTGACATCGGCCGAATCTGTGTCGGCGATGCGAATAGACACATTTCCAAGAATTTCCTTTCGCAACCGATCCTGAAGATGGCGACTGGTAAGAAATTTTCCATCCCGACCCGCATACGGGGAGGTATTCACGCCGAAACTCATCCGCAACACCGGTTCGTCAACCTCAAGCCGCGGTAGTGCAACCGGATTATCGACTACGGCAATCGTGTCACCTACTTCAACTTCTTCAATACCGGCGAGAATGAAGAGATCTCCGGCCACGACTTCAGGTACCTCAACACGCTCGATCCCACTAAAGGCAAACAGTGTTGAGAGTTTGCGCCGGAGGACCGGATTCGGATTTTCGTCGGTGGGCTTCTGACACAGTGCCACCTGGTCGCCCTTACGCAACACGCCGCTATGAACTCGTCCAATTGCCAGTCGTCCGAGATAGTCAGATGCATCCAAGTTCGTCACCATTGCTTGCAGCGGCAAGGATGCGTCGTTGGTGGGCGCCGGTAGATGTTCGAGGATTGCATCCAGCAAGGCACTGAGATCGGCATCTGGTGGAGGCAATCCGAGACCGTACATCGCTCGACCTTCTCTAGCGACCGCGGAAAGTACGGGGAACGAAAGGTGATGGTCCGCGTGGGCGAGGTCTAGGAATAGTTGCTCGACTTCATGCAGAACTTCCGCCGGGCGGGCATCGCTGCGATCCACTTTGTTGATCACCAAAATTACTGGCAGATCAAGCCGCATCGCCTTCGACAACACGTAGCGCGTTTGTGGGAGTGGACCTTCTGCCGCATCAACCAGCAGCAAGATTCCATCCACCAGGGCAAGGGCACGTTCAACTTCTCCACCGAAGTCCGCGTGACCAGGTGTGTCGACAAGGTTGATTTTGACACCCTTCCACTCGATCTGCGCCGCCTTGGCCAAAATTGTGATCCCGCGCTCGCGCTCTTGATCATCAGAATCCATCACCCGTTCGATCAATGCGCTATGGGCGGCAAAGGTACCGGTGGCGCGTAGCAACGCGTCTACGAGAGTTGTTTTACCGTGGTCGACGTGCGCAACGAGGGCGATGTTTCTCAATTTGTCGTTAGATTGCTTTGGCATTGGGGGTTTTTGCCGTGATGTGGACGCTGCCATTGGGCAAGCGTTAGTTCAGGACTTCTCCTCGTCGCTTTCTTCTGGTTCTTCGTCGAACCGCACTCCATAGCGTTCAGCGATGGCTGCATATTCGTCTTCCTCGGTCTGGGGTTGCTTGTTTCGATCGCCGAACCCGAGGTCGGCCGGGGTTGGCCCGGATTGCTTCAATTTACGCGCTTCTTCGAAGCGTCGATGACGTCCCTTCTTCACGGTAGGGCTCCGAACTTGGTTGTGGACGGCTACCGCTCGGGCAACCATCTAATGGATAGACATTGCCAAACAGTGTACCCGCCACGGGCTACCGCGATGCGGCAATTGCCAAACCAATTGGTCACAGTCTTTCATTCGCCTCCCTGGCAACCGGGTCTGTGTTCAGAAGCCGCAATCCACCCCGTGCGTCAAAACTCAATCCGGCGTGACCCGACACAATTCGCTTGATGTCATCACCCACAATCTGCGCACGCCAACCTTCTGATAAGCGAGCCTCTGGTTGCCCCCTGAGCAATGCGGTGATGTCACTACGAGTGGCCAACAAAGCGACGTCAATGTGGTGTTGGCGAGCCAATTCACTCACCCAGGCCGATATCAGGGTTACCGCGGGACGCAAATCCCGCTCGACATCTTCTGAGTCATTGGTCGGAACCCGTTGGTCGCGGCTGACTCCTTCACGTACGGCGTCCAGTAACTCACGGACCACTGTTCCACCAATCTGACGTGCCTCGACACCACGGGACTGCATCAGTTCGGTTTCGTTGTCCGGCATCTTTTGAGCGATTGCCAACAAAGCCATATCCGATAACACTCGGCGTGGGGGGATGTCGGCCGCCATAGCCTTTCGTTCGCGCCACTCAGCCACACTCTGAGCGACCCCACGCGCGCGTCCGCGAAGTGATCGCACGTCCTTAATTCTTAACCATGCCAACGTTGGATCAACGGGGCCCTGTGGACGGGTACGGAGTTCCTCACACGCTTGATAGGCCCACTCCTGACGACCTTGTGCGCTCAATCGTTCGGCCAGGCGATCGTGCAACCCCAATAGATACTCGACATCAGATGCGGCATACTTAATTTGGGCCTCGGAAAGAGGGCGCCGCAACCAATCTGTAAGTCGATCTGCCTTCGGGAGAACAACTTTGAACTCGCTTTGCACAAGCGATGAAAGACTCGGCGTGGAATACCCAAGGAAACCCGCCGACAACTGAGTATCAAAAATTCGCCTTGGCGCCACTCCGCACGAGTGTTTCAATATTTCCAGATCCTGCTGGGCCGCATGGACAACGGCCAATGCATTTGAGTCAAACAAACGAGCCAGACGTTGAGTGTCGATTGCCAGCGGATCAATCAGTGCAATGCGGTCTTGCCAAGAAATTTGAACGAGTGCAAGTTGTGGATAATAGGTCTTTTCACGATGAAATTCGGTATCAATTGCATAGCGCTCAGCCGACACCAATTCATTGACGACTGCGTCCAGAGTGACATTGTCGTCGACCCATAGCGAACTCACTGAGAGGTCCGTGAACCTGGACTAATTATGGCTGATCACCTTGCGTGAGAACACCGCCGGAGGCCACCCAGCCCAATGTTCCGCCGACAACATTGACGACATTGACGATGTCGCAATCCTGGAGAAATTCACATGCGTTCGAACTTCGTCTTCCTGATTGACACACGAGGTAGACATCGTAATCGTCCCGAAATCTCTCGATGTTGTCCTCGATGGTGCTCAACGGAACGTTCACTGCCATAGGTATATGTCCAGCAACGTACTCATCAAATTCACGGACGTCGACGAGAGTGCCGCCCCCCGGCAAAATACCCTTCAACTCGCCGATTGTGATTTGATGCACTGCCATGGCACCTACGTTAGTCGCCAACTTCGGGAGTGTCTCTCCGTTCAATTTCGAGAGCTTGTTGCAGTGTGTTGACATTGATCATTTCTGCATCGGATGCAATCATTCGCCGAATTGCAAGGGAACCTACCGCACGATGGATAGCCCGCTCACCGGAGGCAAAGAACTGTTCGAGCACGGGAAGACAAGTCTTCACCTGCCATGCACTGCACAACCAATGTTCGCGACTTGTGATCAGTACAGCCACATCAGTTTCCTGAGAATCCGTAACCGCATCCACCAATTGACGGACTCGACTGGCCTTAACTTTGGGAACGTCGCAGGGTAAGACGCAAAGAATTCCCGTCGACACCTCATGCATTGCACTTAACAGTCCACCGAGTGGTCCCTCGCCCGGAAAGGAGTCGGCCACAAATGAAAGCCCAAGGGAATCAGCAGTCGCTTGCGAATCCCCGACCGCAAACACCTGATCGATATCGGCGGTTCGCAGGATGTCAGCAATCACTCGCCCCATCGGTTTGCCGTGAACTGTAAAAAGCGCCTTGTTGGAACCAAAGCGAAAACTCCTTCCGCCAACGAGTACGGCTCCGACAACAGTCGAATGATGATGGATCAGATTGGATCCAACTGCATCAGAAATTGATCGCACCGTTCGGCTTCGCTGATTTCTCCGATCAGCCGAGCACAAACGGCTACCCCGCGTAAGCAGCCTAAAAATCCTCGATTCGAGGGATGGATCCGGCGCACATATCCCGAACCACGCGAGCCATTGGCCCGCAATGCATCGAGTCCGCGGTGATAGCCGACACGGTATGCCATGTATCGATCAATTGTTGCCGTGCTCGCATCTCCAAGTGCCGCCCAACCTTCAAGATACGTCGGACGCATGGCAACAACTGCGCTCACTGCCTCTCGCCGTAACGGCTCGGGCATCGCGCGGGCGACATCCAATTCGGATTGCCACAGTGGATCGATCGGGGGCAGTTGTTGGTCGACGGGACCGACGCCGGAAAGGCTTACAGGATTGCTCACCATCCACAAGGTACAGCACCTTGGATGCCAACATTGATCCGTGCATATATTCGCCCTCGATGCTGAAACAGCAAAGTCAGCTTCCTTGGTGGCCGTTGGTGGTTCAATATTCGCACTTTTATTGGTATTGAAGTTTGTGAAATCGGTGATCACGAAACTGTTGCTAATGATCGTGCTTGCCGCATTGGGTGTGCTTGCTTTCGACCAGCGTGAGGCCCTAACAGCGTGCATTAATGAAGTTAGAGCGCAGGACCAGGCTGGCCTGTCAATTGATACCACTTGCGAATTCTTTGGTCGCCAGGTGACAATTTCGCTTCCCTCCAACTAGTGACGTGAAATACGGAGCGCTTCATCAAACAGGATCTGCATCGCAGTTGAAAGTTTCACCGTGAGGTCCCGCACGTCGGAGCGTATGGCGCGAGTTCCATTGATTTTCGGCGGATAGATGGGTTCCCCAATGACGGCCACGCATTTGCGTCGCCGTATCTTGGCCGATCCGCTTGGCATGATGTCTTGTGAACCGCCAATCCCGACTGGGACGATCGGAACCTGGGTCTTTAGGGCGACATAGGCAGCCCCATCAAAGAGCGGTCGCATCGTGTCGCCACTCTGCCGTGTTCCCTCCGGAAACAACACCAGGGGTTCTCCAGCATTGATTATCGAGATACACCGTCGTAATGCCTCAAGATCGGCGCTACCCCGTGTGACCGGAAATGCCCCAAGTGCGGAAAACATCGAGCCGAACATTTTGTGGCGCCAAAGTGAATCTTTTCCCATGAAACGCATCCGACGTCGTGTAACCGCCGATGCAATCGGAATATCCATAATTGATCTATGCACCGGGGCCAGGATGAATGGTCCGTCGGTTGGAATATTTTCCATACCTGACACGGAAAGTTTCAACCACAAACGGCAGAATACGACGACGACGAATCGGATCACCGAGTAGAAGACTCGAGCACCCCATGAGTTTCCGGCCAGCACCGAGTCCACTTCAGCCATGACGAGCCATTGCCTTGTTCATCAGTTCGATGAGTTGGGCGACGACATCGTCGACGCTGCGCTCACTGGTGTCGATGACGACGCTGTCGCTGGCTTCGCGCAACGGACTATCGGCACGTGTCGAGTCCTTTAGGTCTCGTTTGGCAATCGCGGCCGCGATCGCACCAACATCGCCACCGCTTTGTGCCACTCTCCTCTGGGCGCGAACCAGGGGTGAGGCGGTCAGGTACACCTTTAACGTGGCGTCGGGAAAGACTACGGTACCAATATCGCGTCCTTCGACAACGCCACCTCCGTGTTGGTGAACCCACGCTCGCTGTCGAGTCCGCAGTTCTTGGCGAACTTGTGAGTTGGCCGCGACGGCACTGACAGCCGCTGTGACATCATCAGCGCGTATCGCTTCCGTTGCCTCGACTCCATTCACAAATAATGATGTGTCACCAATGACTAGTTCAACTGATCGGGCAAGTTTCCCGATTGCTTGGGTGGCCTCCGGCTGTATTCCTTGGCCTAGTGCGGCAAACGTGATTCCGCGATACATCGCACCCGTATCCAAATACGGCACGTTCAACATCCGAGCAAGTTGGCGTGCAACAGTTGACTTGCCAGCACCCGCTGGTCCGTCGATGGCGACAATTTTCATTGCGGACCTCCCATCTCACCAACTGGTGTCATGCGGACGTCCTTCGTCATATCCAGATGCACTCTGCACCCCGACGACGGCCCGATCACGGAACTCGTTAATCGAACGGGCACCTGCATACGTACACGATGAGCGAACTCCAGCCACGATTTGATCAATGATGTCCTCCACACTTGGTCGCGCCGGATCTAAATACATGCGCGAAGTGCTGATCCCCTCTTCAAAGAGTTCTTTCCGCGCACGCTCGATTGCCGTCTCGGTGCGGGTGCGATTACGGACCGCTCGATTTGACGCCATCCCGAAACTTTCTTTGTACAGCCGTCCATCAGGATCACGAAGGGTGTCGGCAGCCGACTCATACGTACCAGCCAACCATGACCCAAACATCACGTTTGCTGCTCCAGCGGCCAGTCCCAGGGCAACATCTCGCGGATATCGAACACCACCATCGGCCCAAACATGCTTGCCCAAGCGACGAGCTTCGTCCGCACACTCAAACACGGCCGAAAATTGGGGACGACCCACACCCGTCATCATGCGTGTGGTACACATCGCGCCCGGACCAACGCCGACTTTCACGATGTCCGCTCCACTCTCGATCATTTGACGTGTGCCTTGTGCCGTGACGACATTTCCCGCCACAATTGGATGCGACCCGACAGACGCACGGACGTCCTCGATGGCGCTCAACATGCGAATCTGATGACCATGAGCCGTATCAACGACAATTACATCGACTCCCATTTCGACGAGAGCCTTGGCTCGCACCGCTGGTTCTGCGTTGATGCCGACCGCAACGGAGATCATCAATTTTCCCCCAGCATCCACAGCAGGGGTATAAATTGTGCTGCGCAATGCCCCTTTGCGAGTCACGCAACCGCTTAATACTCCATCTGCGGAAATGACCGGTGCGAATGTCAAGCGTTTCTCGGAAAGTTCGTCAAACAATTCTTCGGGCGACAACGTGTCCGGAAGCGAAATGATTTCGCTGTTCATCACATTACTCAACTGGGTAAATCGGTCGAATCCAGTGGCATCATGCTCGGTGAAAATTCCAGCCGGTCGACCGTCATCGTCGAGAACGATGACCGCACCATGGGCACGTTTAAAAATCAGACTTAACGCTTCACCCACGGTGTCATGGGAGGACATTGTGATCGGTGTTTCAAACACGCGATGCCGCGACTTTACAAAGCGAACAACAGTTTCCACGACATCCAGCGGGATGTCTTGGGGCAACACCACCATTCCCCCACGGCGAGCCACCGTCTCTGCCATTCGGCGACCGGCAATAGCCGTCATATTTGATACAACTATGGGAATGGTCGTTCCCAACCCGTCTGGTGTTGAGAGGTCAACCTGCTGACGCGAATGTACTTCCGAAAAACTTGGGACCATGAATACGTCGCTATAGGTGAGGTCGTATGACGGCGTTTCATGCATAAAACGCATCTTGGAAAGCCTTTCTCACTGCCACTTATTGTCGATACTACTGTCTCAGTTTTTAGGACCACCCAAGGCTACAAGCCCATTCGTAGTTGGTCGTCCACAGTCGCAATGTCTTTGTGGACACGATGTCTTTGTGGACACAGCGTCTTTGTAGTGTCGTTATATGAACCGATCTGCACAGCTTCCGGCTGAACACCTAGACGCACATCCTCCGGTTTTACTCATCCACGGTTGGGGTAGTTGCTTTCATGACACATGGGAAGCAACTGGTATCACGTCCTTGTTCGACGACGTATCTCGAAAATGGATCGGCATTGACTTATTGGGTCATGGCACTGCACCCAAACCTCACGATCCATCTGATTATTTGGATCTTGGTGCAAACATTCGTCAAGCGCTACCCGACACGCCCGTCGATGCCGTGGGCTTCTCGCTCGGGGCGTTGGTGTTGCTCGGCGAACTGGTGAAGACACCAGATCGCTTTCGTCGTGTCGTACTTGCCGGTATCGGCGATGGCGTATTTGAGGCGTCAGATGGCTCAGATCAGAAACGCATCCTGGCTGGACTTTCCGGAACAGCACCAGACGACGACAATGTCGCTCGATTGTTCAGACAATACGCGGACAAAAGTACGAACGACATTGAGGCGCTGGCGGCCATACTTAGACGCCCTCCATCCAAGCCCTATTCGGAGTCGGACTTCGCGCACATTGCCAACCCCGTCCTCGTCGCTGTCGGTGACAAAGACTTCGTTCTTCCCGCCAACCGTCTGGCACATGGATTCCCGAATGGCACCCTTCGACTGCTGAAAAATACCGACCATTTCAAAACTCCGGAATCGTTTCAGTTCATAGATGCAATGTTGGCATTTTTGGATGCACTACCGACATGAATGACACCCCACGCTCCGAAATTGTCGTTGATGGGTTCAGCAGCACTTCGATTGCTCAGGCAGTGGCAGTTCTGAAGCGCGGTGGTCTGGTTGGGATTCCAACCGAAACCGTCTACGGTTTGGCCGCTGATGTCGAAAATGAAAGTGCCCTGCATCGAATCTTTCAAGTAAAACGTCGTCCTTCCACCCATCCGTTGATCGTGCACATACACGACGCTTCCGAATTAGATGAATGGAGCCAGAACATCACTGCGGCTGCCCGTGAGCTCGGACGCGTATTGTGGCCCGGACCGCTGACAATGATTTTTCAGCGCTCGGAGCGTGTCTCGACAATTGCCACCGGCGGCCGCAACACCGTTGCACTTCGAGTGCCTGCCCACGAAGTTGCCTTGGAATTGCTTCGCGAGTTCAACGGCGCCTTGGCCGCACCCTCGGCCAATCGATTCGGCAAGGTGAGCCCAACAACGGCACAACATGTGCTCGCTGATCTGGGAGCCGATGTGGATCTCATTTTGGATGGCGGTCCATGTTCGATCGGTGTCGAATCCACAATTCTGGATATGACCCGCACTGTCCCACAGTTGTTGCGCCCTGGCAGCGTCTCCATTCAACGCATTGAGGAAATTCTCAATACCAAAATTGATTCCTCAGACGGTCTATCTCGCGCCCCGGGAATGCTCGAATCCCATTACGCGCCGAGTTGCGTCGTTGAAATCGTGGAGACACCACAAGCGGCACAAAGTCGAGCCCAAGACCTGAGAAATGACTCGCTCAAAGTGGAGGTTCTCGATTTCTCCCACGACCTGAACGCCTATGCCAAACATTTATATGAATTTCTGCGATCTGCCGATCGGGCGGGATGTGATGTCGTGGTCGCGGTGATGCCCGTAGCCGAAGGTCTCGGAATTGCGATCCGAGACCGTTTGTACAAGGCATCTTCGAAATCCCATAGCTAACACAGTCATAGTCCGAAATCCCCCGTTGTAACGTCGGTCTATCTCACATAGGCTGGGAGGTCCTAGCCCAGATCGACAACCGTCGGTCTACCTATAGGGGGAGAATCAAACACATGAAAAAAACCAATATGCGTCGCTTTGGCGTACTGATTGTAGGTCTCAGCCTTGTGGCTGCGGCGTGCGGCAGTGACGATGAAGCGACAGACACAACAGTCGCTGACACCGTGGTTGACACGGTGGCACCAGTTGCTGGTGGCGAACTTGAAGGCATGAAGGGAACAACCCCATTGGTTGACCTCTCGGCTGAATTCAAGGACGCACTCAATGCATTCTGGGTCGAAAAAGGCAATGAGGCGCTTATCGACTATTCGTATGCGGCAGAATCTTATGACGCAGTGATGCTGATTGCTTTTGCTACAGCGGCCGCAGGCACCGATGGCAGCGCACTTGCTGACCAGATCGTGGCTGTTTCCAAAGATGGTGAAAAGTGCACCGACGCGGAAGCATGTCTTGCCCTGATCGCCGCCGGAACCGACATCGACTATGACGGTGTATCTGGCCCGGTAACTCTCAATGGCAACGGTGAGCCTCTGCAGGCTTCGTACGGCGTCCTTACATTCGAGGCCGATAACCGAATTAACTTCGACAACAACACGTATGTCACGGCAGCGGCACCAGAATCTGCTGTCAAGCCGTTGGCTACGACCGATGTTGCTCGCACAGGTAACGGAGTGTTGAAGATCGGTTCATTACTTCCAGAAACTGGCAGCCTTGCGTTCCTTGGAGCGCCAGAGTATGCCGGTGTGGAGTATGCAATTAAACTCCTCAACGATGCTGGTGGAATTCTTGGTAAGCCAGTTGAATATGTTCAAGGCGACTCGGGCGATACCAGCACCGATACTGCGAGCATCACCGTGGATCGTCTACTCGGCGAAAACGTCGATGCCATCATCGGTGCCGCTTCATCCAGTGTCTCGTTGACCGTGGTCGACAAGATCACAGCAGCAGGCGTCGTCCAGTTCAGCCCAGCCAACACATCATTGAAATTGAGCACCTACGCAGACAAGGGTCTCTATTTCCGTGTTGCTCCACCAGATGACCTTCAAGGGTCAGTATTGGCGGAGATCATTGCTGGCGATGGAAATGCTTCGGCATACATCCTGGCGTTGGACGATGCGTACGGCACAAGCTTGGCAACCGTGGTTGAGGAAGTCCTCACCGCATCAGGCGTGACCGTACTTGGCACCAAAATCTATGACCCAGCAGCGACGACATTTGATGCTGAAGTGGGCGAAATTGTCGCCGCGAATCCAGACGCAATTGTCTTGATCACTTTTGACGAAGGTTCCCGTATCTTGCGCACGATGGTTGAGCAAGGAATTGGACCAAGGGCCAAGAATGTCTACGGAGTGGATGGCAACATGGGTAACGCACTCGGCGAGAACTTCGATTCGGGTAAGTAATTCACCAGCAATTCACAAGCAGTAAATGATTGAGCCTCGGGCAAAAGCCCGGGGCTCTTTCGTTTCTCGACTTGCGATGTACTCAACCTCCACTGGCTTTGGCCAATGTGCCCAAGTACAGCCGAATGACATTCGGGTCATGAATCAATTCCCGACCGGTTCCGGTATACGCATTTCGCCCTTGATCGAGAACGTATGCGCGGTCCGACACCTGCAAACAGCGGCGGGCATTTTGCTCCACCATCAAAATGGCAATCCCCTCCGCATTGATTCTCTTGCACTGAACGAACACTTCGTCCTGCAAGACGGGAGACAAACCTGCCGACGGTTCGTCCAGGAGGAGTAATTTTGGTTCCATCATTAAGGCCCTGCCCATGGCCACCATTTGGCGCTCTCCGCCTGACAACGAACCGGCCCGTTGACCCGAGCGCTCTCGAAGACGTGGAAAGAGTGTTGTCACATAGTCAAAACGGGTCTGGAAGATCTTCGGTTTGAGAAAGCAGCCCATCTGCAGATTCTCAGTGACAGTGAGACTTGGAAAGACATTTTCAGTTTGGGGCACATAACCCACACCCCGTCGCACCAGTTCGTGGGCCTTGAAACCTCCAATATTCGTGTCTTCCATCATCACCGTTCCAGAGCGAACCGAGCATTGACCAAGAATCGCTTTCAGTACCGTCGACTTGCCTGCCCCATTTGGTCCGATAACTCCAACGAATTCACCGTGAGCAACAGTGATGTTGCAACCATTCAAGACGTTTACTTCCGGGATGTACCCCGCCACAAGTTCATTTACACTCAGGATGTAGGACATTACAACGAATCCTCAAACATGCTCTTTCCCTGATGGGTCCCGAGATATGCCTCAATGACACTGGAATTCTCAGAGATCTGTTCGGGCGTGCCCTCGGCGATAATTCGCCCCTCTGACATCACCACAACCCAATCCGAAAGGTCGTGCACCATGTCCATGTCGTGTTCCACAAAAAGTATCGTCATGCCTTCGTCCCGCAAACCTCTGATGTGATCATTCAGACTCTGCTTCAAGGCCGGATTTACGCCCGCCATAGGTTCGTCCAGCATCACCAGTCGTGGATTGGTCATCAAAGCGCGGGCCATTTCCAATAATTTTCTTTGACCGCCCGACAAAGTTCCGGCATATTCATTGCGCATATGGTCCATGTTGAATCGGGTCAACAGCGCATCGGCCCTGTGTTCAATGAGCGATTCCTGGATCTTCCATCGGATTGGTAAAATTGCATTCCACCAACGCTCCCCAATTTGATCCGTAGCGCCGAGCTTCATATTCTCAATGACGGAGAGTTTGGTCAGACTCTTGGTCAGTTGGAACGTACGCACCATGCCTTGAGTTGCCATGTTGTGAGCGCTGACATGACTCATATCTTTGCCGTCGAACTGCCACTTACCGGCGTCTGGAGGATCAAATCCGGTTAGCACATTGAACAGGGTCGTCTTCCCAGCCCCATTGGGACCAATCAGCGCTGTGATCGAACCACGTTGAACGTCGAGTTGCTCCACATCCACAGCACGAATTCCGCCAAAGTGACGCTGGATTCCGACGGCATGCAAGATTGGGTCGACTTTGGCAACACCTGGCTCGGGCAGCACGCCAGCAAGAGCCTGTCGGGCACGTGCGGCCGCCTCTGAAATCGGTTTATTATCGGCCATCAAGGGCCATCTCTTGTCGGTTTCCGAATACACCCTGTGGACGTCGAGCCATCAACAGAATCAAACCAAGTCCAACAAGCATGTAATTGACAGCACCGACTTGCGTGCTTTGAATAATTGTGACTCCGCCTATACGAAGTGGTTCAGACTGTACAAGTTGTCGAAGGAAGTTGTCACAAAAGACGTAGAGACCCCAGAACATCATCGGTCCGACTATCGAGCCCATGACTCGCGCTAGACCGCCTAGGACAAGTGCCGTCAGAATATAGAACGTCACGTCGCGGCTGTAGTTGTCCGGTTGTACCGAACCTCGGTCAAGTGCGAAAACCATTCCGGAGAGCATCCCGCAGAATCCACCGATGATCAACGACTGCAATTTGTAGCTGTAGACGTTTTTCCCCAAACTTCGCACTGCATCTTCGTCTTCCCGAATTGCCTTAACTACCCGACCCCATGGACTGCGCATCAACAGCCACACAAATACCGCGATGATGGCTACAAGCGCCCAACCAACCAAGAGTGTGAACATCGTGTACCCGCTATACCGGAACGGCCAAATGCCGTATTGGGCGGACGGATGAAATGGATTCAAGGCCCGGAATTCGTTGCTAAATGTATTGATGCCGTCGCTTCCGCCGAATATTCGTTTGAATTTGACCGAGCGCACAATGAGGCGCACGAGTTCGGCTGCCGCGATCGTGACGATGGCGAGATAATCCGCCCGCAGACGAAGTGTCGGAATGCCTACCAACAGAGCCAAAATGAGGACCAACACCATTGCAATCGGTATTCCCCACCAAAACGACACACCAAAATACTGCGTGGTGAGTCCCAAGCCATAGGCACCGCACGCCATGAACGCAGCCTGACCAAAATTCAAAAGGCCCGTATATCCGAATTGGACATTGAGACCAAATGCAGCCAGGGCAAAATATGCGGCGTCCACTCCCACGAATGCCCGCACCGTATTTTCAAATATCCGAAGCCAATCCATGACTAGCCCACCCTCTGTCGGGTACCGAGAATTCCTTGAGGACGAAGGACGAGGACGAGTATCAAGATGAGCAAGGCTGGTGCGTTCTTAAGTTCAGATGGTACGACGAGCGATGCCATTTCAACAAGGACACCCACGAGGAATCCTCCTACCAAGGCACCGAATGCCGAACCGAGTCCGCCGAGGGTGATTCCCGCAAACATCAGGAACAGCAGGCCGGAACCCATTTGAAAACCTACTTGCTCATCCAGACCCCGAAAAATGCCGCCAAGGGCAGCAAGTGCGCCGCCAGCGCACCACACAATCTGAATAATTCGCTGAGTATCAATCCCGGTTGCCGATGCCAGGTTTGGATTGTCGGACACGGCCCGGACCGCTTTACCTGTTCGCGAACGCTGCAAGACGAGAGCCACTGTAACGAGAAGGATGAGCGAGATGATTCCCGTGGTGAGATCCCGTGGGGTGATCTTGATCGGACCAATATCCATCCCCTCTTGCAAACTGAAATCATCAAGCGGTCGGGTCCGACCTCTAAATTGAAAAAGAAAGAAGTTGCGCAACAGAATTGATAACCCAACTGACACCACCATCTGCGACACAAGACCAATGCCCCGCTTACGAAGTCGCGCAAATATGATCCAATTGAAGGCCAAACCAAACATGCCGCCAAGGGCGACCACGATTGGTGCAGCGATAAGCAACGGTACGCCGAGAGTGACGTTAAAGAAAAACGCTGTCAATCCGCCGAACGTAATCATTTCGCCGTGGGCAAAATTTGTCAGCCCGGTAGTGCCAAAAACGAGTGAAAGTCCAACTGAACACAGAGCGATGATCAAACCCAAGCGCACTCCATCAGCAGCGCGTTGAGCGATCTTCTCGAAGAGAGTTACGGACGAATATCCCGAATCACCGGTAAAGAAACTCACCCGCTTGATCTGGGTGGTGAAGTTGTCCTTGAGCACGGTAAATGTGTCGGAGGCATCGGTAATCAGGGCCAGACCATCTGGTAGCGTCGTGGTGTCCAGTTTGATCGTGTAATCGGCTCGGCTTGGTACCAGGATTTTTGCTTGACCCAGTGCGTCCGTGATCCCTTCACCAACGAGAATTCCCGCTGCATCGAACACCGATACCGTGGCTCCCTCCACCGGTTCCCGCGTCGAGACTCCAGACGCAACCGTTTGATGGCTGACTTGAGCCAGGATGAACAAGTCATCGTCAGCGGCAGAGGCCCTCGTCCCGGTGAATGAAAAGAAGACCATAAGTCCACAAATCGAAGCCAGTCCGCGGACAACCCATTTGGACCGTCGACGCTGAGGGCAGTCCGCGTTCATCGTTTGTGGTGTTGCCACGTGCCCCCAAATGTTCATATAACCGTTCTAGTCAAGCACAAATTGCCGTAAAGTCACAGAAATCCGAGCTGCATTGGGCAACGCGAGCGCCGATATCCAGACCGCTACCGATATTCCGACAAGAATTGCCACTTGACCAGCCGGCACCCCCACGTAGTACTGAAAATAGCCGAGGAATCCCTGGCCCACTGCTCCGATCAGGACCTGGGCCACCACCCCGGCCACCAGACCAAGTGACAACCAGATGATCTGATGTTGGCGGGGCTGCAGCATTAGCGATAGCGGTGCAGCGGCAATTACCGCTATGACCACAACCCCCGTAAACAAGCGATTGATCTGTTCGATTGCGGCATGGGCCGTAGATACGTCCACAAAGTGTTGGTCGCTGCAGCGATGCCAAACAAGCCCAGGAGACCCGGCGATAGGCCCGTAGCGATACGACGGGCCTTGACATCGTCGGCCACATTACCCCGTGGGGTTGCCTACCGGCTGTGGCGGTCTGGAGAGATTTGGCCAAGATCACCACTCTAAGTGGTTACTTAAACATTATTGGTGAGATATTTCTCAAGTTGTGCCCCAATTGTGCCGATCCCTTGGACGGATCTCACACCACGTAAGGGAGCACATCATGCCTACATCAGACACGAATTCTGTAGTGGTTCGTTCGCGCCGTATCGTTTCGGTACTCGCCATTGGTCTGGTCAGCATTGTCGGTGTCATCGGACTTTCAATTACGGGTGTACAGGCCAGTTCGCTAGCAGCCAAACTCACGCAGTTACCGGCATTTGGCGACAATGGGGCGGACGTGGTGCGGCTTCAGCAGGCAATCGTCGCCCGCGGTTTTACCCTGCGGGGTGGAATAACGGGAAATTTTGATGCCACAACTCGTTACACGCTCAAAACCCTGCAGAAGGTGGCTGGATTCAAAGCCACCGGTGTACTGGACGAGAGAACAGCAAAGTTCCTTGGTCTTGTCGATGTTGCTCCACTAGCGAGTGCCAATCTGCCGAAAGTCGGTATGAGTGGAGATTACGTGTGGTCGCTGCAACAAGCACTGATCAACAATGGTGTCCCCGTAAAGGGCGGGGCGGACGGAAAATTTGGGCTCGCCACGACGATTGCCCTTGGAAGATTTCAGGCTGCCAAGGGTTTGTCGGTGACTAAAGTTCTTGACAAGTCGACGGCTATCGCCCTGGGTCTCCTGCCTGCACCGGCTCCGGTGGTCGCCGCGGTCACCAAGTCGGTGGCCACGAAGGTTGTCAGTTCCAGTGCATCGGCATTTCCTCGCCAGTGGGACCAAAGCGAAGCTGTCCGTAGTCTGCAGACAGCATTACTGCGCAATGGCATCACCGTCAACGGCGGTGTCGACGGTGTCTACGGTACGGCGACGATCGCCGCTCTCGCGGCATTTCAGGGTCGCCACAATCTTCCGGCCAATGGCATCATGGATGAGCCGACAGCAATTGCTCTTGGAATTGTCAATAACCCGGTGCCGGTGGCTGCAGTTCCAGTCGCGCCTGCAGTTGGTCAATTAACGATCGAGACGCTGCCATCGGTCGGACAACGAAGTGAAGCGGTCCGAAAGGTTCAAAATGCTTTGATCGCAACTGGAGTCGAGGTCAAGGGTGGGGCTGACGGGATCTTTGGGGTTGCGACGGTGATTGCGATCGGGAAATTCCAAGAATCCCAGAACATTCCGGTGTCCAAGACACTTGACGTGCGCACTGCAATTGCACTTGGTGTCTTGCCTAGCGTCGAGAATCTGGGACTGACGGTGATCAAGGTGTTTCCGGTGCAAGGGATATGCTCTTTCTCGGATTCATGGGGAGTGCCCCGATCCGGTGGTCGACTGCACATTGGTGTCGATATCACCGCCGCCACGGACAAGGCACTTTATGCAGTTGTGGATGGAGTCATATCGCAGGTAACTGTCAGCGGGGCACTCAGCGGCAACGCACTGCGACTTGCCCAACCAGACGGAACATATTTCTATTACGCCCACATGAATTCATTTGCACCGGGTATTGCACTTGGCACTCCGGTTCGCGCTGGTCAAATCATTGGCTACGTGGGCTCAACCGGAAACGCTGGTGGTCCACACTTGCACTTTGAAGTTCACCCACTTGGCGGAGATCCAGTTAATCCGTACCCGGTCGTCAAGATAGTAGATGCGTGCAACGCGACAGAAGTGCTCCCGCAGTCCTGAACGTTGTCGTACCTCAATCTTGATTCACGCCTGAGTTGATCAGCGTGAAGTGTGGTGCGGCGGAAGGTGAGATCTCCGCCGCCCACACTGAAATACTCCCGTAAGTAAACCGTTCAGTCAGCGCGTCCGATCGGCAGGATCAAGATGCTCACTGTCGCTCAATGAAGTGAGACTGAACGTATATCCATCTCCGAGCTTCACTGCCCTGATGGTCGTGATCGAGGCGTGATTGATGATGAAACGTTCCCACTCCCACGGCGTGGACTGCAACCCGAGAAAATGACAGATCAGCACACTGTCCGTGCCAGCGTGGGCAAACAACGCAATACTGTCGCCCGGTTCTTCGATATGCCAAATCGGTAACGGTTGATCCAATCGATGAACGCCCCGATCGGCGAGAAATTTTGCGCAACCGGCGTGAATACGGGCGACAAAATCACGGACTGACTCCCCTCCCTCTAAGCCGTACCATCGATCCTCAGCATTTCTTTCTACTTCCTCGCGATATGCCTTAATCGTCTGTTCAGCAGGTGCGCCATGCCATGAGGGCTCGCGAATCTCTTCCAACCAGGGTTCGATGACTTCCTCGCGACCGCTCAAATCGAGTGTGGGTTTGGCAGTTTGACGAGTACGCAGCAATGGCGAAACGTAAATATGATCAAAATGGATGTTTGTCAATCGACCTGCAAGACGTTGGGCCTGCTCAAATCCTCGAGTGGTCAGCGGCGGATTTACAACGCTGAGACCATCTTTTACCCATTCCGGTTCGGCATGTCGAATGAGCGTAAATTGCATGTCGCAAACCTACTCCGAGAGATGTCAGGAACCTGGAATGTCGGCATTGACACCACAGGTGACAAGCGTGGCAGAAATAAGTTGCGCGTATGCATCATCGGCCTTTTGTAAATCCAATATCGCTTGTTCCGTTAGCACCGTTCCGATGCAGATTGCTTGTTCATTTGTGATCGCTAAGTTGTATTGCTCGGCAACGTAATAACCGTACGAACTGGCGATCGTGTCGTCATTATCGAATCCGGTCGTCGGCTCTGGAGCATTTGGGTCAGGCACCACCGGGTTCGGAAGAGTTGTCGGTATACCCTGAAATTTTTCAATGTCACGGCCAAGTTCGGCAGAGCAATTGTTGACTGCGTACAAGCGCACAGCCTCACGCGCTTCCACAACTTCGTTGGATACAAGTTTGGTACGTACCTTTATCACGACCGAATCACTTACTGCAACATCACCATTCCAACCGGTAGCTTCGATCGAAGCGGCGAGGGATTCATAGACAGCGAGCAATAATCCGAAATCATCCCGAAGTGACGACGGTCCTAGATCGGATAACGTCGTGAGCGTCGACAGCGTAACCGCAAAGGTATTGGCAAGTTGCTGTGGTGAGGCAATGGCGATGTCATCAAGTGTCTGACTTACGGCGGAGAACTCGTTTTGCAGTCCTACTGCCCTGTCGCATACCGCCGCACGTTCGGCACTCGAACTACACGCGCCCAGCGTCAAGGCGACTAGCGTCAACAAAGACCAGCCGCCCGGTCGAAACTTCTTCCGATCAGATTTCATCAGTAACGCTCTCAGCATTGGTCGACGCCAACCATGCGTCATACATTCGCCCGTACTGCATCTGATGGGCAAGTAATTCGAGATGTGACCCATCTTCCACTAGACGGCCATGATCCAGTACAAGTATTCGATCCGCGCGGGCCGCAGTTGAGAGTCTGTGGGCAATCGAGATCGTCGTACGACCAGAGGAAACGCGGTCAAATGCCCGGGAAATTCGAATTTCAGTTAGCGCATCAACGGCCGATGTTGCTTCGTCGAGAATGAGAATGTCGGGACGAACGAGGAATGCTCGAATGAGCGCTACGAGTTGGCGCTCGCCCGCCGAAAGTGCGCTTCCCCGCTGACCAACGTGTGTATCAAGACCATTTGGCAATGCCTCAAACCAGTCCATCAATTGCAACTCTGAAATAGCCGAAATCAATTTGACGTCACCAGCCAGTGGAACGGCAAATTGAAGGTTGTATCGAATCGTTTCAGAAAACAAGAAGGGTTCCTGTGGCACCACAATCAGTCGGGTTCGAAGATCATCATTGGCGACCCGATTGATCAATACACCACCTAGATAAATACCACCCACCGATGGATCGGCAAATCGTGCAATCAAGCGTGCCAGCGTCGTTTTACCCGATCCGGATTCACCTACAAGCGCAACATGTTGACCGGCTGGGATTGAGACATTGATTTCAGAGAGAACCGGCAGATCATCATCCTGACTGTCCAGACGAGATCCATATGAGAAACTCACTCCTCTTGCTTCGACGGAGAGCGGACCGGCAGGTAATGGCAGCGGGACTTCCGGTGCGGGAGGTCCGATCGGAGTGTCAAGAACGCTAAGTACGCGGCGAAGACCGGCGACGGCAGTTTGGGTATGGTCGATTACCTCGGTGAATCCGGCGATTGGCTCCAGAAATCGGAAAGTTAGAAAAACAAATCCCACTAGCGCCCCCGCCGTCAAACCTCCCGTTGGCCCGATAACGACACCGCAGGTCACTACGGCGACGACAGTGAGCACCGAGAATATTTCACCCGATGGAAACAGAAATGCGCCGATGAATCCGGCTCGGATATTGCTATCCGCCCGGCGTCGAACAGACCAATGGACCCGCGCCACCATGTGTTCCGATGCGTTATAGGCGCGGAGCGTGTCAGATCCGGCGAACAGTTCACCAACAATACCAAGTAGTGAGGCATTCCGCTCTCGAGTCAAGTTGTAGGCCGCAGAGAGCCGTTGCTGAACAATCTTCAACACGAGTGCCAACGGGGCTGACACAATGAATGCAACTAAGGCAAGCCTCCAGTCGTACGCCACCATCACAATTGAGACCGCCAGAATTTGGGAGCCGTCAAGCAGCCAGGCCAAACCCCCCCAAGTGAAGAACGTGGTCAGAGTTTCAATATCGCTAGTGACACGCGAGACAAGTGCACCTCGTCGCTCCTCGTTATGATCGGCGAGACTTAATCGATGAATATGATCGAAGAGTTTGATCCGAAGCGTGTAGAGCCCTTCTTCTGCTCGCACTCCTAGTCGCATTGCCGACATCCGTAAGGCAAATGCAGATACAAAGACGCTTACGGCGCCAATAACACCAAGATTGGTCACAAATCCAATGTCGATGTTTCCGGGACGCAATCCTTTATCAATACTTTGTTGAACGATGATCGGAATCACCAATCGTGCACCCGACCCAATGAGTGCAAGCAAAAAGGTAATTCCAAGTCCCCGTCTGAAGGATGGCGCAACATCGACTCCCCGACTAATTGTGCGGACGGTCTCGAATCGAATTTCGGGTTGATTCATTACAAACCCCGTCGATCTTGCTCAAACGCTTCCAAAAGCGCCCGATACTCAGCATTTTGGGCCAATAACACGGCATGGGGAGCGTGGTCAACAATTACACCATTGGACAAAAACATCACTTCGTCGGCAAGCGAGATCGTGGAGGGTCGAGAGGCGACGATGAGTGTGGCTCCAGATGTCTGACGACGACGTAGATTTTCGACGACCTTTGCCTCAGTGGTCGGATCAAGCGCAGACGTTGTGTCGTCAAGTAGTAGCACCGGACATTGGTGCGCAATTGCTCTGGCCAAGGCAACACGCTGTCGCTGCCCGCCGCTCAGACTCGCCCCCCGCTCGCCAATCTCCGTGTCCAATCCTTGATCGAACAGGGAAACAAACTCCGTGGCGGCAGCAACCTCGAGCGCGTCGTGGACTATGTCATCTGAAATCTCGTCCCCAAGGGTGACATTAAAACGCAAGGTATCCGCAAACAAAAAAGCCTCTTGAAACACCATCCCAACACCACCGTGCATGACCTGAATCATTCCTGAATCAACAGGAATCAGTCCGGCAATCGCATGCAATAGTGTCGTCTTTCCAGCCCCCGTTGCTCCGACCACTGCAATCGTCATAGAAGTCTTCGCGATCATCGAAAGGTGTTGCAGGATTGGTTGATCACCATAAGTAACGGAAATATCGGAAACTAAAATGGCTGTGTCGATCGGTGCCGGACGAATTGACGATCGAGGATCCGGAAGAACCCGCTCATTGACAATTTCTCGAGTTCGATTCCATCCGCTCAAGGAATGCGGCAGCTCACTGAACACATACCCGATAATCCGCAATGGGAAAACGAGCAACGTAAAAAGATAGACAAAACTCGTCAGTTCTCCGACCGTCAGGGCGCCAGATTTGACTCGGTGTGCACCAACGACCAAAAGAACAATATTGATAAAGGATGGAACCGCGTCGAGGAGCGCTTCAAATGTTGCCCGCATGGTGACGGCCTTTGTGCGGGCATCTCTCAATCGGCCGGTGATATGCGAGAGTCGCTCAGTTTCGCGCATTTCGGCGCCAAATGCCTTGACCACCATCACGCCATCAAAACTCTCGTGTACCGCCTCTGATAACAAACCGAGTTCATTTTGTGCCGTGTCGTAATACGTATCAATTCGGCGTTGGTAACCAACATTTAGCAGCAGCAGCAGGGGAAAGACGACAATTGCGAGCAGTCCCAGCGGAACATCCACGACCAGGAGCCAGATACCGGACACCACAAGCATCACGACGACAGAACTCGCAAATGGCATTGGTCCCATCACGCTGACTGCGGCATCCGAGTCCACTCCCACCCGAGCAACGAGATCCCCGGTCATGTGTTGACGATGCCAACTCGACGGTTGGGCCACGATCCGGTGAAGCACATCCAAGGAGACAGATTCTGCGGTTCTCCAGCTGGAAGCGCCTGCAAAACCCCGGCGAATGACAATACCCGCAGCCCGCAATAGTCCAATTCCGATCACCAAAATCGCACCAATGGCTAGGTTCCGAGTAACGGACTTCCCTTCATCGAATCTCGGCAGGATCACCCTGTCAACCATCCACTGAACCCCGTATGACGATGCCACAGTGCATAATGCGAATACTGTCGCACCCGAAACGGCGGTAAAAAACAGTTTCGGATGGACGCGCACGAGCTCCGATAGCAAGCGGTACGCGCTTCGAAAACGACCGGAGCTAGAGGGCAATCCTGACTCGGGTTCGATATCGGCCGTATTGGCGGTGACTGGAACGTTACTCATGTCTCACCCTTTTCTAGCAGTTGGTGAGGCAAATGTCGCCTACATTTCACTGAATGAAGATTTTCGTCCGAATCATCCTCACGCTTGTGATTTTTGGAATCTCTGTGATGTGGATCTATGGACTCTTCTTCGCATCGAAGGAGGTGGGAAATCGAGTTGCGGATCAACAATGGAAACAACAGTCCGAGGATATTTGTCTCAATGCAAAGCGACAGCGAGAGAAACTTATTGACTTGCGCTTGGTTGGACAATCAGGACCCAACGCCTTGGCCGAAAGAGCCGAGATTGTTGATAAGGCAACCGACACACTTGAAAATATGATCAATGCAATTGCCGCGATGCCAGTTGCCGATGCAAAGGGGTTCACCATTATTCCACTGTGGCTCTCCGATTATCGCATTTACATCGCCGACCGCCGAGCATATGCCGCTCTGCTACGACGAGGCGTGAATGAACCCTTTGCCGAAAGTCAGGTAGATCAGTTGCCGTTAAGTGAAAAATTGGCGACGTTTGCCGCCGACAATCACCTGGTTTCGTGCAAGCCGCCAATCGATCTTTCGGTATAGCGGTCTAATCAGCTTTTGCCCTCGAATTCAAGAGCGGGACTCCAACCATCCCCCGGTACATATTGTCTGATCACCTTGGCGGGCGATCCAACAGCAACGCTGTAGTCCGGAATTTCTCCAGTAACAACTGAATTTGCTCCGATCGCAACATGATTGCCGATGCGTGCTCCGGGCAAAACTACCGTTCCATAACCAATCCACGATCCATCACCGACAACAACGGCACGTTCGGGTTGTGTCTGTTGTGAAATTGGAATATCTAACTGTTCGTAGGCATGATTCTGATCGGTGATATAGACGTGATGTCCGGTCCAGACATCGTTACCAATTTCGATCGAATAATGCCCCACGATTCCGCTACCCCGCCCGATGAGACATCGGTCGCCAATTCGAACAACCGGATTGGTGACACACACTTGTCCGGGCATCATTCCGGCGGAAAGCGCCACGTGATCGCCGATCATTGTGTGCGATCCAATTTGGATATAGCGCTCATTGAAGATCGTAGTGGGAGGAAAACATATGACGCTATGAGTGCCGAAGGCACCAAAGTTCTTTGCCCGTCGAGAATCCGGACCGATCGCGGCTAATGACAGAAGCACCTTCCAGCCAACAGCGATGCAGTCACCAATCCAAGTTCGCATTCGGTGCTGAAACACATGCCGGTTCATGTGCCGACACTATCGGGAGACGTCACGGTTATCCTTGAGTTGATGTCGAGAGTTACCGTTCCTGACCTGCTAGCGATGAAACACGATGGTCGCCGTATCACGATGATCACCGCATATGACGCGACTTTTGCGGGAATCGTTGATGAAGCCGGAATCGACATCATTCTGGTTGGCGACTCGGTCGGTACGGTCGTGCAAGGTGTTTCCACGACGTTGCCGGTGACGTTGGATGAGATGGTCTACCACGTGAAATTGGTTACCCGAGCGCAACCAAAAGCACTTGTGGTTGCGGATCTTCCGTTTGGTTCGTACCAGGTGAGTTCGGAACAAGCCGTGGGAAGTGCAATTCAACTGATCAAGGCCGGCGCTGGCGCAGTCAAACTTGAGGGCGGAATTCCGATGTTCGATTCAATCGCCGCCATTGCCCGGGTAGATATTCCGGTGATGGGACATATTGGACTGACTCCGCAGAGTTATCACCGCATGGGTGGACATCGCGTCCAAGGACGCCATGAGGGAAGGGACGCTGGTGGTCGAGAGCGATTGTTTGAAGACGCACATGCAGTCGAACAAGCCGGTGCCTTTTCCGTTGTCATTGAAGGCGTACCAAGAGGCCTAGCATCTGCAATTACCGAGAAATTGACCATTCCGACCATCGGGATTGGTGCCGGACCGGATTGTGACGGCCAAGTCCTCGTTCTACATGACCTGCTCGGACTATCAACCCGCCATTTGAAGTTCACCAAGTCATTTGCCAATCTACGTGAAACCAGTATTGCTGCTTGCGCCAAATTCGCTCTTGAAGTGCGAGACGGCAGCTGGCCAGATGATTCCCATTCTTTTCACTAAATCGGACGAGCTTCAACGTTGGCGTTCGACGTTGCCACCGAGTTCGTCGGTGGCATTGGTACCAACAATGGGCGCTCTACATGCTGGTCACGAGAGGTTGATGCAAGAAGCACAATCTTTGGCTGACACTGTCATTGCATCCATATTTGTCAATCCGCTGCAATTTAGCGACGACAATGATCTTGCAAAGTACCCGCGCACACTCGATACCGACATGGCCCTTTGCAGGCGGCAGAACATCACTGCCGTCTTTGCTCCGAGTTTGCACGAGATGTATCCGGGCGAGAGTGTCCGAAAGATTTCGGCAGGACGGGTTGGTCATCTATATGAAGGTGAGCACCGAGCTGGTCACTTTGATGGAGTGCTTACCGTTGTTGATCGTCTATTTACGTTGGTAGTCCCGGGCCTCGCGGTTTTTGGCGAAAAGGATTTTCAACAGCTCGTACTCATTCGCCAAATGTCCGCCGAGCGCTATCCACATATACGTATTGTCAGCGTTCCCACCGTGCGTGATCCAGACGGTTTGGCAATCTCCAGTAGAAACTCACGCTTGACCCAATCTGATCGATCTATGGCGACGAAATTGTTTGCAGCATTGCAAATAGTCCAACGCCACTTTCAATCGGGAACCATAGATGCGCGACGACTCGAGTCGTATGGTCGTGACTTTCTCAATCAATTCAGTCAAATATCACTTGACTATCTGGACTGTGTCGCTGCGCCACATCTCGATCGGATCGAAGTCGTAGAGGGTCCATCCGTCGTACTGCTCGCGGCAACCATCGGTGGTGTGCGACTGATCGATAACATCTTGCTAAATTCTTGATATTCAATAATTAGCGGCGCAATGAGAAATTGTGCTGGATTGCCCGTAGACGCACCGTATATACACTGTCCCCCGACAGGATCCCACTGCGACCGAGCAAGCGACCAAACTGCCAATTCGACAAGCCGAGTTCCGGGCGCAGAAGCGCAAATTGACCGTCTACCCATCTGGTGATGCCGTTGCCGACAAATGGTGAATTGACGCTGTGCCACACGTGGTCATGTTCGGATTCATCATCGCTGAGTACTGAAACAATGAAATGGGGACTGAACCGATTACAAAGAGCAACTGCGTGGGAGACATCTTCCACCACCACGACACTGCATTCCGGGCGATTCTCCCATTCCCATTCAGTGGAGAGTTCGCCTTCCCGCAAATCTCGCACATCCAATGAGACATCGTGATCAAAGTCAATTGGTATCCGATCGGGCACGTAGTGCACTACACCGGTGGTGCCGCGAGTAGCCGCCGCTGCCACGATGGCCCGTTCGAAGGCAGGAAGCAGATCATTGGTTCGGGAGCGTGGGATACAGACGACATTCAGCGTGTTGCAGACCTTTCGATCGAGCGAGTGGCACACCGCTGCTTCGAAGTGATCGATCTCCGCCCGTTCACCGGCGATCAGCCAGGCACCGCCGGTTCCGTGCAGGCTCACCGGAATCCCAGATTGACGGGCGACGGCACCTAACTGAGTGACTGCCGGTCCACTACCACGAGCAATCGCTAAAGAAACGCGGGAGTCGCTAAACAGCGCCCAGCCAGCCGAATGAGATTTGGCATCAATGAGTTGGATCGAATCAGGTGGCAATTTGCTACTGACAAGTGCAGGCCGAACGGCATATTCCATGATCGCCGCTGCTGTGCGCAATGCATCGCTTCCAATTCGTAACACACAGGTATTCCCCGACCGCAATACCCCGGCCGCATCGGCAAGCACATTTGGACGACCTTCAAATACGAAACCGATTACTCCGAGCGGCGCCCGCACCGATTCGACGGTCCAGTCTCCGTGCTCGATCCGCTCCACTACCGCCCCACGAGTATCGGCTGCATCTCTCCAAAGACGAAGCGATTCAACCATATCGAGTTCCATTCGCTTGCTGAGCGCGAGGCGTGTGGTGGAACGACCTCTCGATTCAGCATCGCGCACGTCAATTTCATTCGCTTCACGGATCTGCTTGATTACCAGGGAATTGTCCAACAATCCCGCAAAGTGTTCGAAGAATGAACTGATCGCTTCAGCGCTGACCGCCTGAAGTGCTTGGAACGCCGCAGATGCACGATCTACGGCTTCTCCAACCAACTGCATGTCCTGGCCAGGAAGGTGCAGGATTTGACCAGAATCGACGATCCCCAGCAATCGATCGCCGGCAACAAATGCGGCGGCCAATTGTTCACCCACGACCAACAACTGATGACCAACGATGATCCGATCGCTGGCGCGGAGTACTCGATTGGAGTTCTCCGGAGTCATGCACCTAAGCGTAGATCGGTAATGTCTGTGTTGATGAATGATCACTTATATTTCAGACAACTCCTTTCCGGCGTCGACTTTGCAAGAGAGGACCCCATAGCGAAGCAAATGGCAAATTTTGTCTATCTCATTGGTGATCGCGAGACCGGAAAATGCGTGATTGTCGACCCGGCGTATGCCGTAGATGAACTCATCGACGTTGCACAAAGCGATGGGATGGCGGTCGCCGATGTTCTTGCGACTCACTATCACCCTGATCATGTTGGTGGTTCGATGATGGGATACCAAATTGAGGGTATATCGGACTTGCTCCAGCGAGTTGACGTGCCGATCCATGTGCAACGCACAGAAGCTCCGTGGGTGATTCGAACAACTGGTGTCACCATCGATCATCTCATCCAACACGACTCCGGCGACGTTTTAAAGATTGGGTCGATTGAGATCGCAATGGTTCATACGCCCGGACATACACCAGGAAGCCAGTGTTTCTATATTGGCAATTCACTTGTGGCTGGCGATACGTTGTTTCTCGATGGCTGTGGCCGCACCGACCTACCGGGCAGCGATCCGGGACAAATGTATGAAAGTCTCCAACTGCTCGCCTCGTTGCCAAACAACACGATCATTTACCCAGGTCATCACTATTCAGACCCGAACTTCGAATCGCTTGAAGTTGTTAAATCCACCAATTTTGTTTTTAAGCCGCCGACCAAGCAGGCGTGGCTGCAGTTATTTGCTCGTTAGATCACGACGCTAAGGATGCTGCTGAATCCACTAGCTGCCAGCAACACAAGAACAAGTACACGAAATCTCTGAGGTGCGATGAACCGCCGAAGCAGCATCCCAACATAGACTCCCGCGATCATAATCGGCACAGTAATTGCCGATACCCTGGCGACATCACTCGACACCTTTCCGGATGCGACAAAAAGAACGGTACCGATCATGCCGGTAATCGCAAAAATTGAATTTAGTGTGGCCCGAAATGATTCCGGATTGATCCGTCTGGCGTGAAGCGTGAACACTATTGGCGGGCCGTTGGTAGACGTAGCCATCAGCAATACCCCACTGAGTACGCCCATTAGCCAATCAAACGAATGATGCGTCGAGCGCATATCGAGTCCTCGGCTCAGAACAACCACGCCGAACAAGACGGAAAAACCAAGGATCAGTTTTAGGGAATTCTGCGGGACCCATATAAATGCGGCAAGCCCGAACGGGGCCCCGAGGCACGACGAGACGATGAAACGACGGGTCAGGATGCGATCTCGCTGATCCCGCAACTGCCAGGCCTGCCATGAAGTGCTCACGGTCCCGACGAGGGTAGAAACGACGACGGCTATTTGTAAGTCAATGACTATTACCATCAACGGTACAGCCATCAGCGCAAATCCAAATCCGCTTATTGATTGCACTAATGCGGCAAACAACACAATGCAGGCAACGACGATGTATTGGTCTAGGTGCATGGACTACGAAACGATCGCACTTAACGAATCTAGAAACACTTGAGAATGTAGATCCACGTCGGCAGCAACGTGATAGGAAGAGAAAAGTGCCATATTATGGAACGGAGCCAGCATGACTCCTCTGTTTAGTGCAAACAAATGCAAGAAACCTTCCAAATCTGGATCGACTGCCGCCGCTGCGTCGGCTCCGTTGCTCGGCGGTGGGCAAAACCAGTATTCCACTCGGCAACCAAGTTGCTGCACGTGCCAGGCCAGGTCATAGACTGCGCATGCTTCCGCGACACCAACGGCCCATCTCGTGGCCAGAGGAATTGTGTAATTGAATTGCTCTGCTAATAGCGAATGGGAAAGCGTCGCCCGCATCGCCGACATTGCCAATGCACTTCCGCTCAGCGTCCCCCCAACTCCAGAAACATCCACATCATGGCTTCTCATGCCATCGGACAATTGATTCGCGACCGCAGCCGACATCCCAAAAGCGCCGACCGGAACGCCACCCCCGATTGTCTTACCAATCACCACAAAGTCCGGTTCCAAACCCCACGCCTGAGTGCAACCACCTGGCCCAGCGGAGATCGTGTGGGTTTCGTCGATGGCTAGTAAAACTCCATATCGGCGCGTAAGTTCACGCACTTGTGTGTGATAGCCCGGCTGAGGCAACACGATTCCGATATTGGTGAGTGCTGGCTCGATCAGCACGCAGGCCACATCTCCCGCGGCGAGCGCCAGTTCAAGTGCTGCAATGTCATTGAATGGCACTGCTCTAGTTGTAAGTGCCGGATCAATTTGCGGACCGATGGCTCCCGGTCTGCTTACCGTGCGACCATGCTGATCAAGAATTACGAGTGTTTCGTCCACTGTGCCGTGATAACACCAGTCATGCACCACAATTTTAGGACGACTGGTTAAGTGCCGCGCATAACGTAGAACAAAACGATTTGCGTCTGTTGCACTCAGGGCAAATTGCCACTTTGGCAAACCGAATCTACGGGATAGTTCGTCGGCAACCCACACCGCATCCACGGTGGGAAGCATGGTCGTCAGACCTTGCAGTGCTTGTTTGCAGATTGCGTCGGCCACCGCAGGCAATGCATGTCCTGTCATCGCACCCGTGTCACCGAGGCAGAAGTCCACATACTCATTCCCATCTACATCGGTGAAGCGCGCACCCGATGCTTGACTCACAAAGACTGGATGTGCGCCGGGCCAACGGGTCATCCACGGCATCGGTACCCCAGCCAACAGCGACCGTTGTGCCTGTTCAAATAATTCTGATGATCTACGGTGAGTCCGCAGGAATCGTTGGTCCTCGACACTCCTCGCCGCACGGAGTTTTGCCGGATCAATCATGATCTAATCATTGCCTGTCCAACGACCGCGACAGAACTCCTACACTGATCGATGTGGTGACGAGACAGGATTATGCTGACTTACGCACAGATGCATCCCGATTGATGCAACGGATTTTTGCCCTAGCCGAAATTGCCCCCATTGACGATGGCGGCAACTGTCGATTGGCCCTCAGTGATGACGATCGTGACGGTCGCGATCTTGTATTGTCGTGGATGAGGGATCTGGACCTGGAAATTGGAATCGATTCAATTGGCAATGTCATTGGAACGTGGCAAATTGGCTCAGGCTTACCCATCCTCACCGGATCGCACATTGACACCGTTCGCACCGGTGGAAAATACGATGGCAATTATGGAGTATTGGCTGGATTAGAAGTTATCGAAACCTGTCAGCGTGCGGGATACGAACCATCGCGTCCACTGGCAGTTGGAATATTTACCAATGAGGAAGGCGCGCGATTTGCTCCCGACATGCTCGGATCACTCGTCTATGTCGGAGGTCTTCAGTTGGAACAGGCGCTCGATACCGTATCTATTGACGGCGCTCGACTAGGAGATGAACTCAGTCGCATTGGATATGCCGGAGCCGTTCCCTGTCCGGGACCGCCTCCGCATGCGTACGTTGAGTTGCATATTGAGCAAGGCCCGCTACTTGAGGCCAATGGAGCCAACATCGGAGTGGTTACCGGCGTTCAGGGCATTTCATGGCAGGAAATAACGATCCTTGGACAATCCAATCATGCCGGTACAACTCCAATGACAATGCGCCACGATCCAGCGTATGTGGCAGCCGAAATCGCCGTGTTCGTACGAAAACTGGCACTCAGATTCGGCGCCAATCAGGTCTGTACCGCGGCCAAGATCGATCTGTACCCGAATCTTGTCAATGTTGTCCCCGCCCAGGCGACAATCACCCTTGATTTTCGAAATACCGATGAGACCCTCCTGCGAAAGGCAGAGTTAGAGGTGAAAAACTTCATCAAAAGAATCAGCGATACTGAAGGTGTATCCATTACATCGCGTACATTGGCACGATTTGAACCCGTTATGTTCGACTCTCGGATAGTGAATTGCATTGAGAAAAGGGCGCAAGCACTCGACAACTCCGTGCACAGAATGCCTTCCGGTGCCGGACATGATGCCCAGATGCTGGCCCGAGTTTGTCCGTCGGGAATGATTTTTGTTCCGAGCGTAAACGGCATTAGTCACAACCCCGCAGAGTTCACATCCGCACAAGACCTTCACGCCGGAGCCAATGTCTTGCTCCATGTCATGTTGGAACTTGCCGAGACGGATTTTTCAAAATGACGCGAAATATCGTGGTCGGCGCCGCTCAACTCGGACCTATTCAACGGGCAGATTCGCGTGAATCTGCGGTGAAGCGACTGATCGAGTTGTTGCATCAAGCCGATGCCAAGCATTGTGACTTAGTGGTGTTTCCTGAACTTGCCTTAACTACGTTTTTCCCTCGTTGGTTCGAAGAGGATATTTCCCGGACCGACCACTGGTACGAAACGGAGATGCCATCACCAACTACTGCCCCATTGTTCGAGGAGGCGCGTCGACTTGGAATAGGTTTTTCACTTGGCTATGCCGAACTCACTCCACTCGGTGAACGCTTCAATACTCAAGTCCTCGTCAACAAGGACGGTTCAATCGTCGCCAAATACCGCAAGGTGCATATTCCCGGGCATCAGACGCATGAACCCGATCGCCCCTTTCAACATGCGGAGCGCTACTACTTCAAACCAAGCGACGAGGGGTTCGGTGTGTGGGATGCCTTTGGCGGTCGTATCGGCATGATGATCTGCAATGATCGTCGATGGCCCGAGACGTATCGTGTGATGGGACTCAAGGGAGTTGAGATGATCCTGTGCGGATACAACACTCCGTTGCACTATGTGCCGGATCCATCTCAGGATCGCTTACAAAGTTTCCACAATGCTCTGGTGATGCAAAGTGGAGCCTACCAAAACGGCACCTTTGTAATTGGCGTAGCCAAAGGTGGCCTCGAAGAAGGCGTGGAGGGACTGGCAGACTCATGCATCATCGGTCCGTCTGGCGAAATCCTGGCCAAAGCGAGTACTAACGGCGATGAATTGGTTGTTGCCGTCTGTGACTTGGATTGGTGTTTCAACTACAAGAACACACTCTTTAATTTTGATCGATACCGTCGACCAGAGATGTACGGACCAATCACTGCCCAACGAGGTGTTACCTTGTGACCAACAGAAGATTGACAAATTGTAAAGATGAAAGTCAATTGCGGTATGTGTTGAACGACACGAGGGGCACAATGTGACGGTGAACGACAGCGATCTCCAGCACGCCACCACTACCACCACCACCACCACCGGCGATATCACTTTCACGCTCAACGGCGAATCGGTAACCGTAAGGGGAAATCATCCGCATTTGCTGGCCGCACTGCGCGAGGAATTGAATGTCACCTCTCCCAAAGACGGATGTTCACCTACCGGTCAATGCGGATGTTGCACCGTGCTAGTTAACGGTAAGGCAATTGTCAGTTGTCAACAATCCCTTTCCAAGATTGCCGGTTCTTCAATCACCACTCTGGAAGGTCTGTCCGCCGAGGAGCGGAAACGGTATTCCGATGCCTTCGCCGCCTGTGGTGGCTTACAGTGCGGGTTTTGTATTCCCGGAATTATCCTCCGCGCCAAGTCCCAGATTGACAAGAAAGGTCCAGCACTCAAACGCGATGACATGGCCCGTCATCTTGGGGCCCACCTTTGCAGATGCACAGGCTATGTGAAGATTCTGGATGCAATTGATCTGGTTGCGCGCGACGAACAACCGATTCTCATCCGCACGGGTGGCATTGGAACCCGAAGCCGGAAATATGAAGCCGCCGAACTTGCCCTCGGCGACCGGGGCTATGTGGATGACATTCGGATCGGCGGCACGCTGCATGCAGCGCTTCATTTCACCGCTCATGCACGCGCCGACATCACCTCGATTGATACCAGTGCCGCGGTTCAGGCCGCAGGTGTATGCGCCGTCTATACCGCGGCTGATATTCCAGGTGAATTGATGGTCGGCATCATTGACAAAGATTGGCCGGTGATGATTCCGGTGGGCGGACGCACCTCGTACGCTGGCGACGTTCTGGCAATCATCGTTGCCGATTCCAGACAACAGGCTCGTGACGCGGCCCATCTCATAGTCGTCAACTACGCACCATTTGCTCCGATCACCGATCCGGCATCAGCGATTGCCAGCGACGATCCATCCAATATTGCTGTTTGGCAAACGAAAACGAATATCTTGAGCACGAGCGCATATTCGCGCGGGGATGTGGACACGGTATTTGCATCCAGTGCCCATTTGGTATCGGAGATTTTTCACACTCAACGCGTCGAACATGCCTTTCTCGAACCGGAGAGCACACTCGCCGTTCCATCAGTCTCGGGAGACACCCGCAAACTTCACGTGTATTCAGGAGGACAAGGAATTTGGGATGATCGCAACGACATCGCTCGCGTGTTGGCGATCAGCAACGACGACGTCACCGTTGAACTCGTCACCAACGGAGGTGCATTTGGCGGAAAAGAAGATATGAGCAATCAAGCGCACGCGTCTCTGGCGGCTTGGCTGTTGGACAAACCGGTGAAATGTACCCTCTCGCGCGAAGAAAGCCTGCTCATGCATCCCAAGCGCCACCCGATTCGGATGGAATACACGGCGGCCTGCGACGGCGTGGGCATGCTCACCGCCTTGAGAGTGCGAGCACTTGGAGATAGCGGGCCATATGCCAGTGTTGGCATGAAGGTGTTGGAACGTATGGCCGGTCATGCCGGCGGCCCGTACCATCTACCCAACATTGATGTCAGTGCCATTGCCGCTCGCACGAACAATCCCGTGTGCGGAGCATTCCGAGGGTTTGGCGCGAATCAGGCCCAATTCGCTATGGAAGGCATGATGGATCGACTGGCCGAAAAGATTGGAATCTCCGGATTTGAGATTCGCCTCCGTAACGTCATCAAACCCGGCATGGTGTGGGGTCCCGGACAGGTGATGGACGACGGATGCCTTGGGGCGACTGCATGTCTGGAGCAGATCAGGCCTGCCTATGACGCTGCCCGCGTCGCGGGAAAAGCCATTGGGCTCGGTCTAGCGATGAAGAATAGTGGTCTCGGAAATGGCTTCAAGGAGACTACCAAGGCAATTATTCGCTTTGACCACAACGGCGACATCGAGCTTCGTCACGGTTGGACGGAAATGGGCCAGGGAATCAACACCGTGGCATTGCAAGTTGCTGTCCACGAACTTGGAATTGATCCCGGGCGGGTGACCGTGATCGTTGATACCACGCACGAACTCGGACTAGGCCAAACCACTGGTTCGCGGGGCACATTAATGGGCGCAGGTGCCGTCAAGGCTGCCTGTGAAACTGCCCGTGCTGCGGGCTGTGCGCCAGGAATTGATTACGAAGGCGAGTACCGCATTGACTGGACGACCAAACTCGGCACTCCGGGAGTAATAAATCCGGTCATCCATTCCACATTTGGCTATGCCGCGCAACTCGTCATCATCGATCGAGACAGCGAGAGAATTGAGCGCGTTGTGGCGGCTCATGATGTCGGTCGGGCGGTGAATCCGCAGTTGTGTGAAGGACAAATCGAGGGCAGTGTGCACATGGGACTTGGATATGCACTCTCCGAGGATTTTCCGACCGACCCAACAACCGGGTTTCCGCTCAACATGACGTTACGATCGCTTGCCATCTTGCGAGCCAAGGATGTTCCACCCATCGAGGTGCACCTGGTGGAATCACCCCAACCCAATTCACCCTATGGCATAAAAGGTGTGGGTGAAATCGGATTGGTACCAACGGCTGGGGCTGTGGCAAGTGCACTCCGCGACCTGGACGGCACATGGCGCAACGTGCTCCCAATGCGCAGAGCCAAAGACACATCGTCCGATCAGTAACAGCACCGACATGTCGACCGTAACGAGCGGACTCGTGTGTGCACACCACCACTTGTATTCGTCGTTGGCACGAGGAATGCCCGCACCGCCAAAACAACCAACGACGTTCATCGACATCCTCGAAAATATCTGGTGGAGAATTGATAGTGCACTTGACTTGGAGATGATTTATTGGTCTGCGGCTCTCGGTGCCACCGAAGCGTTGATGAGTGGCACAACTTGTGTCATTGATCATCACGAATCGCCGTTTGCTATCGAGGGCAGTCTCTCGATAATTACTCAGGCCTGTGCTGACGTTGGCGTACGCGTTAATGCCAGTTACGGAGTCACCGATCGCTGGACAGAAACCGGACAAGTATCCAAAGTTTCGCCGTTGTCGCCCAGCACTGCTGGTGCCAAGCGAGGACTCACCGAAAACGACCGTTTCCTAGCCGCAGGAGGTCGGGGCATGGTTGGCGTGCATGCGGCGTTCACATGCTGTGATGAAACTCTCCACGCCGCCGCAGACTTGGCTCTGCGTCATGGCGTGGGAGTTCACATTCATGTCGCAGAATCCCGAGACGATCTGGCGACCGGAGCCCGTCTTGAGCACTTGGCGAATGATGACTGGCTACTCGTTCATGCGGTGCATTTGGATCGTCACCTTGCTGGTCGAATCGTGCATACTCCGCGTTCCAATATGAATAATTCCGTCGGCTACGGAGCACCAACAACTCATTCCAACGACATATTGCTCGGTACCGATGGCATTGGAGCTGACATGCTTGAGGAATTTCGACTCGCCTATGCCCGCCTCCGCGAGTTTGACCTGACGGAATCTCCAGACACTGTGATGTCATGGTTGGAAAACGCCTACGAACTCTTTCCTGAGGCATCCGACGATGAGGTGGTCTGGAACTATGACCACATGGATAGTGCCTGGCATGTCGCCTTCACCCCCGGTATCCGCGCCCTTGACATCACCATCGACGGTCAAAAAGTATTGAGAGATGGTCGTCCCACCCGGATTGACATCCGAGAAGTTCGAGCCAAGGCGAATGAACAGGCTCGCCGTCTTCATGAAAGACTATGAACCGTGAGCGCACGAGTAGCCATCTACCTTCAGGATGCCCACCCCATTCGCGAAGGAATGACGTACGCCCAATACGCCGAGTCAAAGGGTTTCGAGGCGGTATGGCAAGCGGAAAGCCGATTGGTTAGGGAAGCCACTGTGCCAATGGCGGCATTTGCATCAGTCACCACAACACTCAAGGTGGGATCAGGTGTGGTGGATTGCTGGAGTCGGAACCCGGCTCGATTGGCAGCCACATTTTCAACTCTTGATGATCTCGCACCGGGCCGCATCATTCTTGGAATTGGAGCATGGTGGGATCCCCTTGCCGCAAAAGTTGGTGTTACTCGATCAAAACCGCTGCGAGCAATGCGTGAAATCGTTACCGCTGTACGCGGACTTTTGCACAATGAAACTGTCACGATGCATGGAGAGTTTGTCCACCTGGATGGCGTGGAACTTGACTACGTGTATCAGGAACGGCGGGTTAAAGAAGTACCTATCTACATTGGGGCGACGGGAATGCAGATGATGCAACTTGCTGGTGAAATCGCCGATGGTGTCGTGCTCAATTATTTGGTGTCGCCCGACTACAACCAAGAAGCACTCCAGGCCCTTGCCATCGGCGCGGATCGGGTTGGGCGGGCTCTTGACGAAATCGATCGTCCACAATTGGTGGTATGTAGCGTGCACGAAGATCACCACACGGCCCTCGACATGGCCCGACTCATGGTGACCCAATATCTTGGGCAACAACCCCACATCATGAAAGCCTCAGGGGTTCCCCAATCAATTCTTGACAAGGTTGGGGCGATACTCACCTGGCCGGCCACACACGAGCAAGTACTTACCGCCTCACGTCATGTTCCGGATGAAATCGTCCAAATGCTTACCGCCAGTGGCACCCCCTCCGAGGCACGTCAACAGGTTGCTCATTACATTCGTAATGGCTGTACCTGTCCAATTCTGTATCCATTGGGGGACGTTAGGGCGATGATCGACGCATTTTCGGGATGGGATGGCATGTCATGACGGTGATCATGCCACGAACGCTAGATGAGGCACTGCTGGCCCTAGCGAAGATGCCGGATGCGCTTGTCATTGCTGGTGGGACTGACCTGATGGTCGAGGTCAACTTCAATCGTCGTCAACTCACGGATGTCATCGCCCTTCGAAAAATCGAGGAACTTTCGCATTGGTCGGTAAGCCCAGATGGGATGTCACTGACAATCGGCGCCGGGGTCCCCTTTGCCGTCATGGAACAGGGAACAATCGCCGAGTTAGTCCCGGCACTTTCGCAGGCCGCACGAACTGTGGGATCGCCTCAGATTCGATCTGTCGGAACACTTGGCGGGAACCTTGGCACATGTTCACCTGCCGGAGACGGTCTACCCGTGCTAGCCGCTCTTGACGCCATCGTTCATTTGCATAGTTCATCCGCTCAACGAGACGTGAGATTTCGCGACTTCATGGTCGGGGTGAAGCGCAATACCTGTGCCACCAATGAACTCATCACCGGGGTCACTGTGCCGGTACTCGCCGGCTGGCAGGGCTACTCCAAAGTCGGTGTACGTAACGCGATGGTGATCGCAATTGCTTCGGCCTGTCTTGTTGTGGACACTACGGGCGGTACCGTACGTCTCGCTCTTGGTGCGGTTGGACCAACCATTATTCGATGCGATGAAACAGAGGAGTGGTTTTCCAAGCAACACGATATTTCATCTGTGAATCCCGTCTCGACCGCCTTGGCCGCAGAATTTGGCCACCGAGCCGCAGCGGAAGCGCGACCGATCGATGATCACCGCTCCACAGCCATCTACCGCCGACATGCGATCGCTGTTCTTGCCAAACGTCTGTTGCAACAGGCCTACCCGGCATGAACCCCAGTAATGAAATGTACAGCCTGAAGGTCAACGGTCGACGGCGCGAGGTGCGAGATTCCTGGGTCGGCGAAAGTCTGTTATTCGTATTGCGGGAGCGGCTCGATCTGCCTGGGTCAAAGGGTGCCTGCGAGCAGGGTGAATGCGGCAGTTGCACTGTAATCATGGATGGCGCTGCGGTGTGTTCCTGTTTGGTCATGGCAGTCACTGCAGCGGATGCCAACATTGTCACAATCGAAGGTTTAGGCCAAGGCGACGACCTAACGGCAGTCCAGCAGGCATTCATTTCCGAGGGCGGTGTGCAATGCGGGTTTTGCACCCCGGGATTGATCGTGGCGGTAAGTCATCTACTTGACAACAACCCCTCACCTAGTGAGTTCGAGGTGAAGGAAGCCATTTCTGGAAACATCTGTCGGTGTACCGGTTACGGTCGCATCTTTGCCGCCGTGCAGACAGCCACAGCGACTCGCCGAGACAGTACGTCATGAGCACAACTACGCGTCAACAGGATCGCCAACAAGACCAGCAACGCGGAGTGCTTGGTTCGAGTGCGTTGCGTCCGGACGGAATCCCCAAGGTCACCGGAGATTTTGCGTTTTCATCCGATCTCAGCGTGGAAAATATGTTGTGGGGCGCAACACTACGATCGCCTCATCCGTATGCCCGAATCCTGAACATCGATCTCACGGCTGCCTGGAAGATATCTGGTGTCGAAACAATCATTACTGCCGATGATGTACCTGGTAAATCCAGCTATGGGCTTATCTCGAGCGACCAGCCGGTTTTTGCGCGCGACCTCGTGCGCTATATGGGCGAACCAATTGCAGCCGTTGCCGCCGATCACCCCGAGACATGCCGACGCGCACTGGCAGCAATTCAAATCACTTACGAAGTTCTCACACCCGTTGTCGACCCGGAGCTGGCCATGCTCAGATCCACTTCGCCAATACATCCGGATGGCAATGTCATCCGCCACCAGCGAATTCGGTGCGGTGACGCAGCGGCTACTGGGCTACATGTCGTTGAGGGAACCTACGTCATTGGAATGCAAGACCAGGCCTTCTTGGGATTGGAATCCGCACTGGCACTCCCCGACCCTGGAGCGAGCGGCGTCGACTTGTACGTGGCCACACAATGGCTGCATCAGGACCAGTCGCAAATCGCAGCCTGTCTCAATCTGCCGATCGAAAAGGTTCGCTTGACATTGGGTGGTGTCGGTGGAGCCTTTGGCGCCCGTGAAGACATCAGCCTCCAAGTCCATTGTTGCCTACTCGCCCTGCGCACCGGGCGACCCGTCAAAATGCAATATGGCCGTGAAGAAAGTTTTTTTGGTCATGTCCACCGTCATCCTGCGTCGATTTGGATGCGACACCATGCAGATCACGACGGCAAGATCATCAAGGTCGAGGCTCGCATGATTCTCGACGGAGGCGCCTACGCCTCGACGTCGCCGGCCGTACTCATCAATTGTGTCACCCATGCCCAGGGACCGTACGCCTGCGACAACGCGATTATTGATGGTTATGCCGTGCGCACCAACAATCCTCCCTGCGGCGCGATGCGCGGCTTCGGCGTGGTACAAGCCTGCTTTGCCCACGAAAGCCAAATGGACAAACTTGCAACTGCAATCGGAATCTCGCCAGTTGAGATTCGTCTCCGCAATGCGATGAAGACCGGTGACAAACTCATCACCGGCCAGGTTGTTCGCAGTGTCGCTCCCGTCGAACGCTGTATCCGCGAGACGGACTTAATTCCCCTGCCTCCGCCCATGGAAGATTCTCCTGATCCACTCACTATTCCCGGTGGTTCGGGCCGCACGGCACAACGCTCAAACATCCGTCGAGGCATCGGATGGGGTGTGTCGATCAAGAACCTGATGTACAGCGAGGGCTTTGATGATTACGCAACGGCACGTTGCACTCTTGCAGATGGAATCGTCAGTTTGAAATTTGCCACCGCCGAAGTGGGGCAAGGATTTGTTACCCTCGCCCAGCAAATTGCTAGGTCGGTCTTGGGTGTTGATGATGTCGTGCTAGAGCCGATAAGCACATCGATTGGATCATCCGGTTCCACTTCTGCTTCGCGTCAAACATGGATGAGTGGCGGTGCCGTGGATGGGGCGTGTCGGCTCGTTCGTGAGCGCCTCTTTGAACATGTTGGACGTTTGCACGGCATTGATCCAATTTGTCTCGTTATCGATGGAACCAACGTACTGGACACGGTCGGCTCATTACGACTGAGTATCGCCGAGGCCTCACAGGGTGTCGTGCTTGACGAGATCTTCGAACACCATCACCCTCCTACCGAAGATCTGGATGAAAATGGTCAGGGTAACTGCCATGTCGCCTTTGCCTTCGTTGCTCATCGGGCTGTCGTGGATGTGGATTCCGAACTCGGTCTAGTGAAAGTGGTACAGGTCGCAACCGCGCAAGATGTTGGTCGGGTCCTCAATCCGCTTGCCGCAATTGGGCAAATCGAAGGTGGAATTGTTCAGGGTCTGGGTCTCGCCGTGATGGAGGAGATCATTCTGGATCACGGCAAGGTACGAAACCCAAGTTTCACCGACTACCTGCTACCGACAGCTCTCGACGCTCCCAACGTTGTGGCGATCATGATTGAAGAACCCGAGCCGCAGGCCCCGCTCGGTGCCAAAGGTATCGGCGAACCACCGTGTATCTCGGTGACTCCAGCGATCGTTGCCGCTATTCGTGCCGCCTGCGGTAAAGATATTTCACGGGTACCCGTGCGGCCACAAGATATTTGCCTGTGACGCGCAATCGTCAACTACCACCGATAACGCTTTTGAACAGCCGCGGAAATGCTTTTGATACTTTGTTAGACAGGTAGTCACCGTACGTGCCACTCCAGGCGAGGGGTTCCGCCCCATCCCAACGTGCTCGGGGCTCTGTCCGTTGGAGGGAGACATCAGTGGGCAATGGCACGACATGAGAATCCCATGAGGGGTCAAAAAATAACGGAAACGAGAGCCGATTCCGGCCACTGACGTTACGAACGCGATGCGGTGTACTTCGATATAGACCATTGGTGAGTCGCTCAAGCATGTCACCGATATTGCGTACGAAGGCATTTGGTATGGGTTCAACGGCCAGCCAGTCACCGGCACTGAATACTTCCAGTCCGCCACAATCATCTTGCCACAATAATGTGAGCAATCCATAGTCGGTGTGTTCACCCACTCCCCACTCGGACCTAGGACTCGTCATCACCAAATCCGACCTTGACGGATAGCTAAAGATACGAAACAGAATCGTCGGGTCGATAGTGAGATTGCGGGCGAACCAGTCATCGTCGATACCCAGCGCCAGTGCAATTCCGCGCATCAGATCCGTACCAAGCAATGTCACGTCACTCATCCATCGCAGTACCAAATACTTCATTTCGGATGGATGCTCCGGAAAAAGATTGCGACCATGTAGCGGCCACCCCTCACGGATCCGAGGATCAGTTGAATCCAACTCGGTACCGAAATACAGTCCTTCCTTCTGGTCCGGCACGCCAGAGGTGACTTCACCGGCCAGAGGAAACCATCCACGCCATGCTGTACCGGCGTGTTCCATGGCAATCACAGATTTTGTGGATTCCGGGAGGGCAAAGAACTCCCTGCTGACACGTTCTAAATCCTTGGCCGATTGGGCCTCGATGCCGCACCAGGCGTGCGTAGTGTCGAGATATCAATGACTGGTAAGTGCCTCATCGCCTGTCAACTTTAGAACATGCACGGCGCCCACCGTTCCAGGGCGCACAACCTTCTTTTCCGACGGTATTTCTGGCATATGTGGATCGGTGAATTCGACATCAAATGGCATCTTCTTGGTGAGTAAACCAATGGCCCGTCGTTGACTTTTGTCAACGAGAGAAATGACCACGCCTTTCAAACCAGCCCGTCCGGTACGTCCAGATCGGTGAATATAGTCCTTCGGGTCTTCCGGTGGGTCAAAATGCACGACTACCGGAACGGCGTCGATGTGAATTCCTCGCGCTGCGACATCGGTGGCGACCATCACTGCCGCTTTACCATCCCGAAACTGCTGCAGTGCTCGCTCGCGCTGAGCCTGGCTGCGGTTTCCGTGGATAATGCAGCTTCGCACGCCGAGTTTCTCTAATTGACGTGCCACTCGATCGGATCCGTGTTTGGTACGACAGAAAAGAATCACTCGCTTGAAATGCACGGCTATGTCCGCCACCACGTCGACTCGATTCTCACGAGTGACGTTCCAGAACAAATGGTCAATATCTGCCGCTCCGTCCTTGGCTGCAATTTCATGCCGTTTTGGATTGTGTTGATAGTCGCGAACGACGGTATTCACGTCGCCATCCAATGTTGCGGAAAACAGCATCGTCTGTCGATTTTTGGGAATCATTGCCATAATTCGTTTTACTGCGGGCATGAATCCCATATCGGCCATGCGGTCGGCTTCATCCAACACTGCCATCGACACGTCTCCGAGATTCAGGTCGCGACGATCGATGAGATCTTCTAATCGACCAGGCGTTGCCACCACAATGCTGGCCGCGCGAGCCGCCTTGACTTGTGGTCCGTAGCCGGCTCCGCCGTACACGGCAGCGACGCGAAGATCTGAACCCGCACAGAGCAGGGAGATTTCAAGCGCAACTTGCGAAGCAAGCTCGCGGGTCGGTACCAGCACCAGTCCGGCCGGCCGACCTGGCTTGCCCCGCTTCAGACGTAACGCTAGGGCCAGACCAAAGGCAAGAGTTTTACCGGAGCCGGTTGGGGCTCGACCACAAATATCATGTCCAGCAAGGGCGTCAGGCAGGGTCGCGGTTTGCACTGGAAAAGGCTTGTCAATTCCCCGCTGGGCCAGACCGGCGGCCAGGCGCTCAGGCACTCCTAGGCCAACAAATGATGTGCTCACGTTCTCTCCTCTTGGGTTCGTACTGTAATTACCTACCCAGTACGCGACATAAATAGTCGTTGGTGAACACGCCCTCAGGATCGAGACGGTTCCGAACGTCAGCAAAACGCTGCCACTCAGGATACCGCGAAGAAAGTGTTTTCAGAGTTTGAAAGTGAAGTTTTCCCCAGTGAGGTCGACCTGCATAGTTGTTCATTATCGATTCGACCTCGCGAAAAAATGGCTCGTATTCCATTCCCTTGTAAATGTGAACGGCAATGTACGCACTTTCGCGTCCGCTAGCCGTCGACAACGGAATGTCGTCTGCCGCTGTGAATCTCACTTCGACGGGAAAATTCAACTTGTATCCTCTTTCGTCGACCATGGTGCGAATTCGATTGAGCGCGTCTTTGAGTTGTGACCGGGGAATTGCGTATTCCATTTCATAGAACTTGACGATCCGTTTACTAGCGAAGATTTTGAAACTCTTGTTCACGTACTCGGTATGACTCGAACTCGGTAACGCCTTGGCCAATCTTGGAATGAGAGCCGGAAACAATCGTCCAACCCAACACACTGCACCAAAGGCGTAATTCTCCATCACAGTCTTGTTCCACCATGCTTGGACTCGATGTGGAGGATCGGCTTGTAACTCGGTTCGATTATTACGTTTAGTCAGCGCCCATCCCGTGTGTGGTACCCAAAAGAATTCAAAATGATCGTTACCACCTACGAATTCATCTAGATGGTCGAGTACGTGATCCAGCCGCATCGGTTCCTCTACGGCATGAAGGTGAAAGGCAGGTACGACCCGAAGTGTTACTGTACTGATAACTCCGAGCGCACCGAGGCCGACTCGCCCGACGTGAAATAGCTCTTCATTTTCCGAGCGAGAGCAGTCGAGTATTGACCCGTCAGCCGTAATCAGACGGAATCCAACTACTTGAGCGGCCAAGCCCGTCAATAACACTCCAGTGCCATGGGTCGAGGTGGAAAGTGCTCCGGCTACCGATTGATAGGCGATGTCACCCAAATTCGGCATGGCATAGCCGCCGCGGTCGAGTTGCTCATTCAGATCGCATAGTTGAATTCCCGCCTGCACGGTTACCTCCCCTGCGACCGTATCGATCTTGAGACATCTGTTGTAGTTGTCCAGACTCACGATGTGTCCATCGGTCACCGCTATATCACTAAAACTGTGACCATGACCGACTACCTTCACGCGCTGATGTGCCGCGCGGGCATAGTTAACTATTGCAACCAAGTCGCTTTCATGGTTGGGTAAGTGAAATCCGATACCGTTCGAATGCTGATTTCGCGCCCAATTTTTCCATGTTGACGTCACGAACTCATCCTACGACAGCCGATAATCGTGGATGACTCCTCCTCACGTCCTGATTGTCTCGGTGAGATCGCCGGTTTGACGGAGAATCCGTTCCTCAAGAAAAAACGCCATCAGGAAGGCCACAAGGGCAATTGGCACCGCAATCACAAAGATCACAACAATTCCATCGGTGATCGAACTGACGATTGCGTCACGAATCAAAGGATCTGCCCGCTCAATTGCGGAGGGTGTGCCAATGATGCTCGACAGATCTCCGGAAAATTCTGTTCCACTTGGTAGACGCTGAATGAGTCGATCGGCAACTACCGAATTGAAAACGGTGCTGTAAAGGGCCAGAGCGACTGCTCCCCCAAGAGTACGAAAAAATGTGCTCAGAGCCGTTGTGATCCCCAAGTCCCGAATTCCTACCGCGTTCTGGGAGGCAATACTGATGGTCGGCAGCGTCGCCCCCATCCCCAGTCCTACGAGTCCCATGGCAATCGCTATCACCAGATAGTCAGACGACGGGGAGACATCCATCGCGGCTAGGGCAATACCAACAGTCACGATAAGGGTTCCAACTATTGGAAAGATTCGATATCGGCCGGTACGTGAAATCAGACGCCCGATGATCGTTGAGGAAACAAGGATCCCGACGATGATCGGCAGCATTCGCAGTCCGGCCAAAGTCGGGGAGATGAACCGAACGTCCTGGAAGTACACGGAAAAATATAGTGATACACCGAACATCGTGGTTCCCGCCAGAAATGCGATGACACAGCAGACGAACACGATCCTGTCCCTCAGTAACCGCATTGGCACTATCGGCTCAGAGGCGCGTCGCTCCTCGCGCACGAAAGCAGCGAGCACAATCACTGTGGCGACAGCGAGGCCGAGAATACGAACCGATGTCCATCCCCAGGATCGGCCGAACTGAAGAACGATGAATAATCCGAGAATTGCGAGCGATAGCAAAATTGCACCTCGAATGTCCACTTTGGCTTCAATTCGATGAAATTTCATGTGTAAGACCGAGACCGTTATCACCAGAGCAATCCCACCAATCGGAATATTTACAAGAAAGATCCAGCGCCATGAGGCGTTCTCCACAACCCAACCTCCAATGAGTGGACCGGCCACGCTGGATAAGGCATACGCGCCCGTAAAGAAACCGATGTATTTTCCACGTTCGCGCGGAGGCACGAGTTCGGCGATCATTGCAAACGTGATCGCGCCGATTCCCCCTCCACCGATGCCCTGAATTGCCCGAAAGGCAATAAGTTGATCGATGTTCTGGGCGATCCCGCACAACGCCGATCCCGCTAGGAATACCACGATCGACATCAGATATAACCGCCGACGCCCAAAAATATCGCTCAATTTACCCAATAGCGGCGTCGCCATTGCGGTGGTCACGATGTAAGCGGTACTCACCCATGCCAATTTGCTAAACCCACCAAGTGTTCCGGCAATGGTTGGCATCGCAACCGAAACGATGCTGGAGTCCAATCCAGCCAGAAATAGGCCGAGGATCAGCCCAATAACTACCCATCGGAGTTGCCGCTGAGTGACTGGGGATGTTTCGACATCCGGCTGAACCGATTCAGCCGCAGCACTCATGCTTCAAGCGTAGATGAGATGGGCTCGCGTACTCGCCTCGCAAGAACTGTTACAAGAAGAGCCGCGGCCAACAATGAAGCAACATTAGCGAGCATGGTGAATCCAACTGCCTTGCGAACGAATCCACTGGCGAATCCTGCGAGCCCACCAAAAAAACTCATCAGCAGATCTGCAGTGCCTTGGACCTGAACGCGCTGCTCACCCACTACTGAATCAACCAAGAGACTAGATCCGCCGATCAAACCACAACTCCAACCTGCACCCAGGAGCCACAGGGAGGGAAACAACAGCGTCGGTTGGTCGCCAGCGAGCGCCGCCGTCAAAGTGGCCCCGATCAATAGAACAGAACCAAGTGTGATCGTCGGCAATCGACCGCGAGTATCGCTATATTTTCCAATCAACGGACTAAAGGCATACATTCCGGCGATGTGCAGAGAGATCACAAAAGTACTCACTTCCTCGTGACCGTGAGCCTTGAGGTGCACCGGTGTCATCGTCATCACGGCAACCATTGCCATCTGCGAAATCACCATTGCCAACAGCGCGATTCGGGCATCCGCAGATTGTCCAAGTATTCGAATGATCGCACTGAATTTTGGGCGAACGACACCCACTGGAGATTGTCGCGTTAACCCACCACTTGCCTCAAGTGGATCGGTTCGAAGTCGAAATGTGACGTTCACAAACGACAGGGAAAGAAAGCAGGCGGCAAAAATCCACGGCCCAGTGTATTGCTGCCAACCGAACCACTCCTGGCCAATTCTTTCGGCAGGTTGAATCAGCAGCGGTCCAAATACCGCCCCAAAGGTCGAAGCGAAGAGTATTCGGCTCATCGCACTACTCCGTTCGTTCGGTAGTGCGAGATCTGTGGCTGCATAACGGGAAAGTAAATTGGACGCTTGCCCATTTCCAAACAGGAATAGACCACCGAGGAACACCCACAGTGAGTTCATTTCCACTCCGAGACCTGCGACTATTCCTCCGACGATGGCAAGCCCATAACCCATCTGTAGTCCGCCTCGTCTGCCTCGCCGAATCATCACTCGTGCCAGCATCTGCGACATGAATGCGGTACCCATCGTCACGGTTGCCGTGGCAATGCCACCCCATGGTGTGTCTTGGCCAAGAATGCCTTGAACGACAAAAGCCCCAACGGTGACGGCGGCCGCAAGTGCTGCTGCACCGACTATCTGACCGGCCACCAGCACTCGAAGTGTGCGCACCTGAAGTGCGGCACGATCGGCTTCGATGAGCGGTATGAAGGGATGCGACGAATCAGTAATAATGGTGTCGAAGAGGGGACTTGAACCCCTACGCCCTTTCGAGCGCCAGCCCCTCAAGCTGGTGCGTCTGCCAATTTCGCCACTCCGACGTGGAATTAAATGTTATCTGGTGCGACAATCATTCGCTTTAGGCGAGGAAGATGCTTAGCGCAACCACCGACAACACCCAAACAAGAGCAAACACCATGGTGATGCGATTTAAATTTCGTTCTGCGGCTGCGGAACCGAGAGCGGCTGCGCCACCACCGCCGAACATATCACTAAGTCCTCCACCGCGGCCACTGTGCAGCAACACTCCGACAACCATGGCAATCATCGAAACGACATTGATGACAATTGTCAGGGTGGTCATTATGCTTCGCACGACGAGAAATTCTACTCGCTTACTCGGGAAAATGGCACGCTGATTGTTGACCAGTTACTCGCATTTCCAACGCAGGCTCTTGCTGTGCGCAGAGTTCGGTGGCTTTCCAGCATCGCGTCCTGAACCGACAGCCGGAAGGTGGATCTACTGGTGAGGGTACATCACCTTCCAACATAATTCGATGGCGGGTTCGTTCGATGGCTGGGTTTGGCACCGGAACTGCCGACAGCAAGGCAACCGTGTATGGATGAGTGGGATGTTCATATACGGCCTCTTTGGGGCCGATTTCCATAATCTTGCCCAGATACATCACCGCCACCTGATCGGCAATGTGTCGAACCACGGACAGATCATGGGCAATGAATACATACGACATACCGAGTCGCTTCTGCAGATCCGAAAAGAGATTTACAACACCGGCTTGGATGCTCACATCCAACGCCGACACTGGCTCGTCGAGCACAATCAGCGCCGGACTCAGCGCCAAGGCCCGAGCAATCCCCACCCGTTGACGTTGACCACCTGAAAACTCATGCGGAAATCGTCGCGCATGATCAGCCGCCAATCCCACCAGTTCAAGTAGTTCGGTTACGCGCTGTTCGTGATTGCCTGGTTCCTTCTGTACGACCAATGGCTCAGCAATTGACGCACCGACTGTCATCTTCGGATCCAATGATGCGAATGGATCCTGAAACACGATTTGCATCTGCCGTCGAAGTTGGCGCATTTCCTCAAATTTCAGCGACCCCAAATCCCGACCTTCGAATATCACCGTTCCAGAAGTCGGAGCGACGAGTTGCATAATCAGGCGACCAACTGTTGTCTTGCCCGAGCCAGACTCTCCAACAATTCCCAGCGTGTGCCCCTTGTCGACTGTAAACGACACTCCTGACACTGCTTGCACAACCCGTTTGAGTTTGCGAGCGCCCCGCAACGCATGAATCTCAAAATTCTTGACCAGTTGAGAAACTTGAAGAAGCGGTTGGCTCATTGTGCTGATGCTCCAATGACGAAAATCTCTTCGGCCCTAATACACGCGGTCTCCAAATCACCGAATTGCCGAAGTTCTGGCAACTTTGCGTCACACTTTGGCTGAGCAAATTTACAGCGGGGGCTGAAACTGCAACCCATTGGCGGTTGAAGCATATTGGGCGGAAAACCCATGATTGGCTCAAGTCGTTCGGTACCCTCTCGCGGAAGCGAATTAAGTAGACCGCGGGTGTAGGGATGACTGGAGTGATCAAACAACGCATCCACGTCACCCTTTTCCACATTTCGTCCGGCGTACATCACGTTCACACGGCTGGCAACCCGAGCAATGACTCCCAGATCATGGGTGATGAGAACCACTGCCGTACCAAATTTTTCCTGCACCCGTTGAATCACCTCAAGAATTTGGGCCTGCACCGTGACGTCCAGCGCCGTTGTCGGCTCATCGGCAACCAATACTTTTGGATTATTGGCTATCGCCATAGCGATGACGACACGCTGGCGCATCCCGCCGGAAAACTCATGCGGGTACTGAAGGGCCCGATCACCTGGCTGGGGTATACCGACCAAATCAAGCAACTCCACCGACTTAAGCGCCGCCTCTTTGTTGGACATCTTTTGATGTGACTGCAACATTTCCGAGATCTGCTTGCCAACTCGGTGCACCGGATTCAACGCCGATAGCGGATCCTGAAAAATCATCGACATCAGTCGTCCCCGTATCGAGCGAAGTCGGCGGGCGCTGGCACCAACGAGTTCTTCACCATCCAAAATCACCGAGCCAGTAACTTTCGCCCGCGGCGGCAACAAGCCCATTGCCGCCAAGAATGTGACCGATTTTCCGGCACCCGATTCACCGACAACGCCGACTAATTCACCGGCCGAAATTTCAAAGTCGACTCCTCTGACTGCTTGTAACTCACCCAAAGGCGTGTCGAAGGTGACGTGTAAATCACGAATTGAAAGCACGGATTCTGACATCAACTACCCATATCCAATCGTGGGTCGGTGGCATCCCGCAACGCATCACCGATGAAATTGATACATAGCGAAATAATCACAAGTGAAAAACACGGAAATACGACCATCCACCAAAAACCCGATTGGACGGCGCCCTTGGCCTGTCCAACGAGAAGACCAAGGGATGTGGTCCCGTCTCCGGCCTGCGGCCCGTAGCCAAAAAACGAAAGAGTCGCCTCGCCGATTATGGCCCCGACAACAGAGAACGTGAGTGCGACCATGATCGGACCGATGGAGTTCGGCAAAAGGTGTCGCAGGATGATGTATCGACGAGATGCGCCAACCGCCCGAGCCGCTTCGATGAATTCCCGCTCCTTCAACGACAGCACCTGACCACGCACAATCCTGGCCACTGTCATCCATCCAAATATCGCCAGTAAGAAAATAATGAAGCGAATCGAACCCGAATCACCGATCAGAGGTGAGAGGAAACCCAAAGCCCCCAACATATTGCGGACCACCAACAGTGCGACCAAAAATGGAAACGCAAGAAATAGGTCGGTCACTCTCATCATCACATCGTCAAAAAATCCGCCCCGAAATCCGGCAATGGCACCTACGACGCAACCTATTGCCACGGAGATGATTGCGCTAAAGAAACCGATGAGCAACGAGACTCGGATTCCGTAAATGAGTCGGCTGTAGATGTCCCGCCCAATGTCGTCGGTCCCCATCCAGGCGATCTTCTGCGGCGGCAAAAACGAGTTCGGCGGCTTTCGAACGGACTGATTCACTCCATAACGAGTGGTAACAGATGACAATGCGACCATCACTATGAAGAACCCGAGCACGATACAACTTGCAACGGCGGCCTTGTGGCCGACGAAGCGTCGTAAGGCCATCCGCCGGGGTGAAAGTGTCACTACCTGGACTTCACTCAAGACGAATCCTCGGATCTAACCACATATAAGTCACGTCAGCAATCAGGTTAAACAGCAGAATCGATGCCACGATAAGCACCATCCACGGCATCATCAACGGAAAGTCGCCGTCACCAAATGCGGTCAGGAAGTACTTTCCCATGCCGGGATAATCGAAAATTCTTTCGGTGATAATCAAACCACCAACAATCGACCCAACATCTATGGCGGCGATCGTGACAACGGGAATTAATGCATTACGCATTCCGTGACGAATAAGTATCCGACGTTCGCTGATTCCCTTGGAGCGGGCCGTGCGCATGTAATCGGAATTCATAACATCCAACAGCGACGAGCGCATATATCTGCTGTACACGGCAATAATTTGAATTGCTACGACAATTGTTGGTAGTGCCATATGTTTCAGCATCAACACGGCATTAAAGCCTTCCTGTCCGGGCGGATAGACACCGGAAGTCGGAAACAGTGTGTCGCCAAACCAGCGACTCCAGTACACCGCAAACAATAATTGAAAGAGGATTGAAGAAATGTATGGCGGAACCGAAATGCCAATATACGCCGCGGTATTTACCGTCAAGTCTCGGCGGCCTCCTGGGTGAAGCGCGGCAAACACCCCGATGGCCAGACCAATTGTCACCCCAACAATCGTCGCCGCCGCTCCGAGTCGGAGACTATTGGCGAGAGCATCCTTCAGGGCCGGAAATACTTCCCTACTCCCCTTGATACTCCGCGGCCAATCGAAGGCCAGAAAATGTTGAAGCCAATTGAGATATCCGGTCACATAATTTGAGCCAAGGCCGTTCAGTTTTTTGTATTGAGCAATTTTTGCTAATGAGGCTCGCGGATTGGAGCGCAAGTAGCTGTACACCGGGTTCGTACCGAGTCGCAAAGCGACGTACACCAGAAACGTGACCAACAACATAGTCGGAATCGCCCATGCGATTCGGCGAACAATGAAGCGCAACATGTAGGTCCTTTACTCAACATAACGCAGACGGTGCGCGAACCAAGCCTCTTGCCTGGTCCGCGCACCGTTTTGCGATACTTGGATATTTACGTTTGGTCTAGAGAACCGTAACGACCGGTTCGCCTGTCACCAAGTTGGTCAGTGCGTAATCGCCACCGTTTGTTGTGGCCCATACACCAGGGCTAACAGGGAACACCGTTGTCCACACCATCCACGAAGAGTTGGCACACTCCGTAAACGGGTTGAGACACGCTGGCCATTGCTCGGCACCGATGACGATTTGTCCGTCACCATCCACATCAGTCCACTGGTTGAAGTTGATGAATGCAGTGTAGTTGTTCAACTCTGCATCGACTGGACCGCCGATTTTATCGGTGCGCCAGAAACCCGACTTCGGGAACTGGAACAACGGCAACATCAGATGCTCAGCCGCCATCAATTGAAGAGCCGCCTTGATGTTTTCGGCACGAACGGCGGTATCCACTTCGGCATCGGCTGCATGGAGCAGATCTGACGCTTCGGTATTGCACCAGCCTTGGCTGTTTTGTCCAACGTTTCCATTGGCCGCTGTTGGAATCTGATCGCAGACGAATCCAGCGGTCAGATATCCAGGGTCCGGCGGAGCCGTGCTGATGTACATCGCCATGTCATAGTCCAGGGCCGGGAGCCGTTGCTGGAAGTAACAGGCTGCATCGCAGTTATCTGCGGCAACATTAAAACCGGCTGCCTGCAGTAGTGGGATGAGATAAGCCTGAGTGTTTTCGCGACGGGTGTTGCCCGTGTTGATGATCCAGCGGATTGCTGGTGCTGACTCGCCACCCTTGGCCCAATAACCATCGCCACCCTTAGTCCAACCATTATCGGTGAGGAGTGTCTCCGCACCGGTTGGATCGTAACTACCAGCAAACTCGTCTCCGTTGCAGAACGGCCCAGGAACGATCGGACCACACTCTAAGAGAGTGGCCTGATCGCTAATTGGGATATAGATCTGCTGGAAGAGCGCGTCACGGTCAATTGACATCGAAAACGCGGCACGGAAGATTGGATCTGCGAATGGACCGCACTTCTGCTGGAAGTACAACCCTTCGTAGTCTCCACCGAAGGTCACAGCCGAGGTGATGTTGTCTTGCGCAACTGCTTCAGTGATTCCGCCGTAGTACTGCGGATAGATGAAGTCAACTTCGCCAGCCTTGATCGACGCAATTTCTGTGTCGCTGTCGGCCTTTGGCACCATAACGATCTTTGATGTCACCGCTGTATCGGTGCCCCAGTAATTTTCGTTTGGCTCGAAGACGATCTGATCTGGGCTCCACGACTTAATTTTGTACGGACGACCCGAATATGGAAGGAAGTCGGCAAAGTCACCAGACACGTCTGCGGTATTTTCGACCGCGGCGGCCTTCATGAGTGCCCCGAACAGAGTCTTATACGGCGCATACACCGACTTGAACGTCACGACAACTTGCTTGTCGCTGGTACCAGCTTCGACCGAAGTGATCTGGTCGTAACCAGTGGTCGACAAGGAACCCGGCGTATTGAGTGCTGCGTCCCATGTACCCTTAAAGTCGGCGACTGTGATTTGCGAGCCGTCTTCCCACACTGCTTCTGGAGCAATATCGTAGGTTACGGTCATGCCATTGCTGGTTGACTCCGGTGTGGTGTAGTCGTAGGCAACATTCGCGCAATCAGCCAAACTTGTTGGATAACTGACGTCGGGAGCCGGCGCCTCTGTATCGGTTGGTTCAGTAGTCGTATCGCTGTCGCTACCGCAAGCCGCGGCCACAAGAGCCAAAGCGACCAGGGCAACTGCGTAACGCATACCTTTTGTGGTTTTTCTCACTATCGACCTCCCCGTCGAATTAGGTGGAAACAATGCCGTTTCCAATTGAAGACACGAGCGGATTGCCCGTATCAGATTTCTTTACACTAACACGGTGACCAAAGACACCGCACTCCGCAATCGGTGGGTCCTGCCTGACCCTTAGTCGGGATTAGATCGGGCGCATACGGTACTGGACGATGCGGGCAAACTCGGCTGGATCGAGGCTGGCGCCGCCGACCAGAGCCCCATCGATATCTGGTTGGGCCATAATCTCGGGGATATTGGCCGCTTTGACGCTGCCCCCGTACTGCAAACGAATGGCATCGGCTACTTGTCGTCCAGCGAGCACCGCTACTTCGGCCCTGATTGCCCCAATGACCGCCTGGGCATCGCCAGGTGTGGCCGTTCGACCTGTACCAATGGCCCAAATGGGTTCATAGGCCACGACCATCTCGCCCACCTGCGTGGGACTGCGTTTGGCTAGCGCATTCCGCAGTTGACCAAGAATCTTGGTGGTGGTTAAACCGGCCTCCCGCTCGGCAAGGGTTTCGCCAACACAAAGGATGGGTGTCATCCCGTTTTTCTGAATGGCAATAATTTTTCTGTGCACGACCTCATCGGTTTCGCCGAATAATTCTCGGCGCTCACTGTGACCGCAGAGAACATAGGAAACATTGAGTTTCGACAGGAACACCGGTGATATCTCGCCGGTAAAGGCACCATTGTCCTCCCAGTGGCAATGCTGAGCCCCAAGTGAAAATCGGAGATCATCGGCATCGATGAGTGTTTGCAAACTTCGCAAATCAGTAAACGGTGGGTGAACACTGACATCTACGGCAGTGAAATCGTCCTTGGTGAGCAAATACGCCAGTTTCTGAATCACTTGAATCGATTCGTAGTGATTATGATGCATTTTCCAATTCGCGCTGATCAGCGGCTTCCGTTTGGAAATTTGACTATCTGACATTTGGTGCTTCTCGTAATGCGGCCGACCCTGGA
>CAYHCC010000007.1:0-127273 GCA_964355165.1 uncultured Acidimicrobium sp. | reverse complement strand
CTAATAATAGGAAGTCGGTTGTTATCTGACATTTGGTGCTCCTCGTAATGCGGCCAACCCTGGAAGATCACCAAGTTCGAGAAATTCGAGCGAGGCTCCTCCCCCGGTTGAAAGATGATCCACTCGGTCTGCGAGATCGAATTGTGCCAATGCCGCAGCCGAATCACCACCTCCGACCACTGTGAATGCCTTAGTGTCCGCGATTGCGTGAGCAATTGTGCGTGTCCCAGCCGCAAAACGCTCATCTTCGAACATTCCCATTGGTCCGTTCCAAAACACCGAGCGGGCATCCATGATCAAATCACTGAACGCGGCGGCCGTTCCCGGTCCGATATCTAATCCCTTTGCTCCTTGCGGAAGCCGAACGCCGAAGGTTGCGAACCTACCGGCGGCATCAAGTCCGACAATATCTTCTGGTAAATGAATAGGTATCGAACCTGAAAGCAATCGCTTACAAGTTTCAATTTCATCTGGCTCAAATAGCGAATCACCCACTGAGTATCCCTGTGCGGCGAGAAAAGTGAAACACATCGCACCGCCAATCACCAATTCATCTACAATTTTCGACAAGGCTTCGATGACGCCAATCTTGTCGCTCACCTTGGCACCACCGAGAACCGCAACAAACGGTCGTTTCGGATTCTCCCTGAGTTCGGTCAGCACATCTACTTCTCGTTGAAACAATCGGCCAGCCGCCGATGGAAGTGTTCGGGGAGGTCCTACGACAGATGCGTGCGACCGATGCGCCGCTCCAAATGCGTCGTTGACATACGATTGAATACCTGTCACGAGCCAAGCCACAAAATTAGGATCGTTGGCTTCCTCGCCCGGGTTAAAACGCAAATTTTCAAGAACTTCAACCTGGGGCACGAACTCGTTCAGTCGTTGGCGGATTGGAGCCATCGAGAATTTGTCGACAATTTGACCGTTCGGACGTCCCAAATGACTTGCACAGACCACAGCGGCACCACGCTCGATGAGCCACATGATCGTGGGCAGTGAGGCCCGAATTCGAAAATCATCGGTAATGACTCGGGCCCGATCGGGTCCCGACATCGGGACATTGAAATCCGTCCGAACGAGAACGCGCTTGCCTTTCACGTCACCAAGATCTTCCAGAATCGGTACGCGAGGCATTGACTGCGGATCGAAATCGGGTTATAGGTTCTTACCGACGTGAAGCACTAGGTCCACGAGACGGTTGGAATAACCCCACTCATTGTCATACCAGCCGAGGACTTTTGCCATGGTTCCCAGACTCATCGTCAGCTCACTATCGAAGATGCAACTATGAGGATTCGTGACTATGTCACTGGAAACGATCGGCGCATCGGTGTACTCGATAATTCCCTTGAAGGCTCCATTCGCGGCAGACTTGAATGCGGCATTGATTTCTTCCTTGGTTGCCGACTTTTTCAAATTGACGACAAAGTCCGTGATCGAACCTGTTGGAACCGGAACTCGTAAGGATGTGCCATCCAACTTTCCCTTCATTGATTCCAACACCAGACTCGTTGCCCGGGCCGCACCTGTTCCAGTTGGAATGATGTTGATAGCCGCGCCCCGAGCCCGTCGCAAATCGCTATGCGGACCATCCACCAGTTGCTGGTCGCCGGTATAGGCATGCACCGTGGTCATCAAACCCTGGGCAACACCAAACGCGTCATCAAGAACCTTGACCATGGGAACGAAACAATTGGTGGTACAACTGGCGTTTGAAATCACCTTGTGCTTATTTGGATCAAAATCCAAGTGGTTGACACCATAAACGAAGGTTGCATCGGCACCGTTGGATGGTGCCGAAACGATCACCACCAGTGCGCCGGCGTCGAGATGGCCAGCTGCTTTGTCCCGCTCAGTAAAGAAGCCGGTTGCCTCAATCACTACATCAACGCCCAGTGATTTCCACGGCAATTCCTTCGGATCTCGTACCTGCAACACCTTGAGTACTTTCCCATCCACAGAAATTCCGGCTTCGGTGGCAGAAATTTGGTTCGGAAGAATACCAAGAACAGAGTCGTATTTCAGAAGGTGTGCCATCGTCTTGATTGAACCAAGATCATTTACGGCAACAATTTCAATGTCTGCGTTTCGGGCGCTGGCGGCTCGAAAAAAGTTTCTACCTATCCGACCAAAGCCGTTAATTCCTATGCGTACAGTCATGGCACTTGACTTTAGCCTCACACAACGCGCCACACGCCATACGCCATACGCCACATGTCACCCTTGGGATTACTCAGTTAATTAGTTAACGGGTGATGTCACGGTGCGTCACACGAGGATGCTGACCGATTGCAGTAAGCCATTCCCCGAGTTCCGTCGCTATGACCACTGACCGATGTCGACCTCCGGTACAGCCAATGGCAATTGTGAGATAACTCTTGCCTTCAGATTCATAAGCCGGAATCAGTAACTCTAATAGTCCGTGAATCCGGTCCATAAATCCTTGCGTCAACGGTCGATCCAGCACGTAACGACGTACCGCATCCTCAAGACCCGATTGCGGTCGCAATTGTTCGTCCCAATGTGGATTCGGCAGAAAGCGAACGTCCAAAACCATGTCGACATCGAGCGGTAATCCATGCTTGAAGCCAAACGATGTGACTGATACCTGCATCCCGGTATTTTCTTCACCGCTTGAGAACAACTCGACAATTTGTGCTTTCAATTGATGCACATTCAAGTCACTCGTATCAATGACGAGATCGGCTGATCCCTTGACGGGTTCCAGCAACACCCGCTCGTAATCTATTGCTTCGGCAATACTCGCATGTTGATGGGCAAGTGGATGTTTTCGGCGCGTCGAACCGTATCGTTTCACGAGTTCGGGTGTGGATGCGTCCAGGAACAAAATTCGCACCCGATTTCCTGCTTCTCGCAGACGATGTACAACCTCAACGGCATTGGACTGGTGCGACGCAGTTCCAACGACAAGCGCCAACTGCGACTGCATGGCCGCGTTGCTACCAGCTAGTTCCACGACCTTGTCGATCAACGCGACCGGCATATTGTCGACGACGAACCACCCCAAATCTTCCAAGTCATCCGCAGCCTGTGAGCGACCGGCGCCGGAGAGACCAGCGATGAGCAAAATGTCAGTCACGACCTACAGACTACTGAGATAGGGCCTGACACTGTTCGAACACCGCGTCGGCAACCAACTCCGGTAGCCACGAAAAGGCTCGTAATGCATCCCTACTTAACGACCTTATTCCAGTGACTCCGCCACATTCCACAAGAAGTCGGTTCTTGCGAACTGAACCAAGTCCGGCAATTCCGTCCAAAACACTCGTACGCATCCGTTTCCCTCGCAATTGACGATGGAACGTATTTGCAAATCGATGCGCTTCGTCGCGTATCACCTGCAGCAGGAATAGCGCATCGCTTCCCCGTGAAATCTCAACTGGGTTGGGACTTCCCGGTATGAAGACATCTTCAAAGCGCTTGGCCAGCGCGGCGAGCGGAATTTCATCCTCCAAGCCAAGTTCCTTGAGCACTTGCATCGCCACGCCAAGTTGACCTTTGCCACCGTCAACCACCAGCAATTGCGGTGGGTATGCGAACTTGCCTGGTCGACTTCCCCGTTCTTTCAATAGCGCATCACGGTCGTGAATGTAAGCACTCAAGCGACGGGTCAACACCTCACGCATGGCGGCATAATCATCGTTGCCAGCAACATCGCGAACCTTAAATCGTCTGTATTCACCCTTGGCAGGCAGGCCATCTTCCAGCACCACCATCGAACCGACATAGTCAGTGCCTTGCAGGTGGGCCATGTCGAAACACTCAATGCGTAGTGGTGCCAGAGGTAGTTTCAATAGTTGTTGCAATTCCGCCAGTGCTCGACTGCGACTATTGTGATCGGAAGCTCGACGCAATCGATGGCGACTTAGTTCGGTAATCGCATTTTTGGTAACTGTTTCATGTAGGGATTTCTTGTCTCCCCGTTGAGGGATCCGAATCTGTACGGCCGAGGTTCGCTGATGCGTTAGCCATTCTTCGTGAGTACGCAGATTATCCGGCAAGACTGGTACGAGCACTTGTTTAGGAATACCTTGTGACGGTTCGTCTCCATAGAGTTGCTCCAAAATCCGATCAATCAGACCCGCCTTAGTGACGTGCTCGACTTTGTCCACGATAAATCCATTACGTCCGACGACTCGACCCTTGCGAACGTAAAACACTTGCACGGCCGCCTCCAGATCGTCCTCGGCGACTCCAATTACGTCGATATCTTCGTTACGTTCGCCAACCATCTGTTGCTTTTCAAGAGCGCGCTGGACCGCGCCAATGCGGTCTCGGACTCGTGCCGCACGTTCGAAATCCAAAGACTTGGATGCCTCCTGCATCTCGGATTCCAAACGACCCACCACCGCGTCGCTGTCACCTCCCAAGAAGCCAATCAATTCCTGAACATGCTTCGCATAATCGACTTCTGAGACCTCACCTACACATGGCCCGCTGCATTTCTCGATATGAAATAACAGACACGGTCGTCCAAGGCGCTCGTGTTGAGTGAATTTTGATGCCGAACATGTGCGAACCGGAAATGTGCGTAGCAGCAGATCAAATGTCTCTCGGATCGCCCAGGCATTGACGTAGGGACCAAAATATCGTGAACCATTTTGTTTGCGGCTCCTCACCACGACCGCTCGTGGCCACCGTTCATTGAGTGTGATCGCAAGAAACGGATAGCTCTTGTCATCACGAAGACAAATGTTGAAACGCGGTTGGTGCTCCTTGATCAATGTGAATTCAAGAATCAAGGCCTCCAATTCATTGCGAACCACAATCCATTCAACCGATGATGCCGCAGCCACCATGCTGGCGGTGCGCGGGTGTAATGACTTGGCATCGGCAAAATAGCTGCCAACACGCGACCGCAAATTTGTCGCTTTACCGACGTAAATAACACGACCGACATCGTCTTTGAACTGATACGAACCGGGTTCGGCAGGAATCGATTGTGGTGGTGGCTTTTCCATTAGCGGGCCGCTGCAAGTACTCCCTTAAGGTACTTGCCCGTATAACTCTCCTTCACGTTGGCAACAAATTCTGGCTGGCCTTCGGCAACCACTTGACCGCCGCCACCACCACCCTCTGGTCCGAGGTCAATAATCCAGTCGGCAGTCTTGATGACATCCAAATTGTGTTCAATGACGAGCACTGTATTTCCCTGATCGACTAGGCGGGCAAGAACCGTGAGAAGACGACGAACATCGTCAAAATGCAGTCCGGTTGTTGGTTCATCAAGCAGGTAAATCGTGTGACCGGTGCTTCGTTTGGCCAATTCGCTGGCTAATTTCACTCGCTGCGCCTCCCCGCCGGAAAGTGTCGGCGCTGATTGCCCAAGCCGCACATATCCCAGCCCAACATCCACCAGAGTTTGCATATGCCTGGCAATCCGGGGTTGGTTGGCGAAGAACGTAACCGCGTCCGAAATTGGGGTATTTAACACATCAGAAATATTTTTCCCTTTGAAAGTGATGTCGAGAGTGTCTCGGTTATATCGAGCGCCCTTGCAGACCTCACATGGAACATACACATCGGGCAGAAAGTGCATTTCGATTTTGATATTGCCATCACCAGAGCACGCGTCACATCGTCCGCCTGAGACGTTGAAACTGAAGCGACCAGGCATGTAGCCGCGGATCTTGGATTCAGGAGTAGATGCAAATAGTTTGCGAATGCTGTCAAAGACACCCGTATAGGTTGCCGGATTCGACCGTGGTGTGCGACCGATCGGTGACTGATCCATATCGATGACCTTGTCCAGGAACTGGACTCCATCAACACCAGTATGTTTTCCAGGTGCATCTTTTGATTTGTATATCTTCTGCATCAAGGCGGGCAACAAAATATCGCGAACCAATGAACTCTTGCCGCTTCCCGATACGCCGGTAACAGCAACAAAACATCCAAGAGGAATCTTCACCGTGATGTTCTGAAGGTTGTGTTCCCGAGCCCCACGAATTGTCAGCCATTCTTTTTTGGTTTCGCGACGGTGTTCAGGCACCGGTATGAATCGCTTTCCGGCGAGATATTGGCCAGTTATCGATTCGGTAATTTTCAAAATTCCTTTCACCGGGCCGCTATACACGACTTCGCCGCCGTGTTCTCCTGCACCCGGACCAATATCTACAATCCAGTCGCTGGCTCGAATCGTGTCCTCGTCATGCTCAACCACTAGCACCGTGTTTCCGAGATCCCGTAGTCGCATCAGCGTGTCGATCAATCGATGATTATCACGCTGGTGCAGACCAATGGATGGTTCGTCAAGCACATACAGCGTCCCGACAAGACCCGATCCAATCTGACTGGCAAGTCGTATTCGTTGCGCTTCTCCACCAGCCAGCGTTGCTGCTGCTCGCGACAACGACAGATAATCCAGGCCAACATCCAACAGGAATCCGAGTCTGGAATTAATTTCCTTGGTTATTCGTTCGGCGATGAATCGATCACGTTCGCTGAGTTCTAATGTCGCAAGAAACTTGGCTGATTCGGAAATCGACATTTCGCAGACGTCGCTGATATGCAAATCGTTGACCGTAACCGCCAACGACGACGGCTTGAGTCGGGCACCCTTACAACTAGGGCACGGAACTTCTCGCATATAACTCTCGTATTGTTCGCGTGACATGTCACTTTCAGAGGACTCATGGCGGCGTTGGATCCACGGAATGATGCCTTCGTACGACGTGCTGTATTCTCGAACGCGCCCATATCGATTCCGATACTTCACCATCACATTGTCACTTACGCCATTCATCACTATTTTTCGGTGTTTTTCAGAGAGTTTCGACCACTTCTTATCCAGATCAAACCCAAATTCTTTAGCCACCGCCTCAAGCATGCGAGTGAAATATTGCGTGTGCGCTGAACGCCACGGCGCAATTGCTCCCTCGTTGATTGACATTTCCGGATCCGGAATTACGAGATCGGGATCTACCTCATATTTGGTACCAAGCCCCAAACATCCGTCGCACGCTCCGTATGGTGAATTGAACGAAAAATTTCGGGGTGCGAGGTCGTCGTAACTCACTCCACACTTAGGACAAGCCAAGTGCTGGCTAAAGGTCAGCGTTTCATTTTCGGCTTCATCGACGCTGCTGGTTTTCTTGCTCAGATTCGGTTGTGCCTTTTTTCCGCTGTCATCTTTGGTGCGCATGAGTTCGACTTCGGCCACACCATCGGCAAGGCGAAGTGCAGTTTCTAGACTGTCGGTGAGACGCCGCTCAATTCCTTCCCGGCGAACCAACCTGTCAACAATGATTTCCAATGTGTGCTGTTCATATCTCGCCAACTTCAGGTCCTGCTTCAGAAACTCATTAATTTCGACGGTTTCGCCGTCGACTCGTGCTCGGGTAAACCCTTGACTGGCCAGGTCTTGTAGTAACGTGCTGTATTCGCCCTTGCGACCGCGGACAACTGGAGCGAGCACCTGAAAACGAGTTCCGTCCGGCAGTTCAAGAATTCGGTCAACAATCTGTTGAGGTGTTTGGCGCTGGAGCCGTGTGCCGTCGTTGGCACAATGTTGTATTCCAATTCGTGCAAATAATAGGCGTAGATAGTCGTAGACCTCGGTAATCGTGCCAACTGTCGAACGAGGGTTGCGCGAGGCTGATTTTTGATCTATCGATATTGCCGGCGATAACCCTTCAATTATGTCCACATCGGGTTTATCCATCTGCCCGAGAAATTGTCGGGCGTAGGCACTCAAACTCTCCACATAACGACGTTGGCCTTCTGCATAAATGGTGTCAAAGGCGAGGCTGCTCTTTCCCGAACCAGAGAGTCCGGTCAGTACAACGAGGCGATCACGGGGCAAATCCACATTGATGTTCTTTAAATTATGTTCCCGAGCCCCGCGAACGATTATTTGATTGTGGGACCGTTGATTGTGAGATTGGGACATTGCAAGCAGACTATCTATCTTGTACCCTGCGAACCTCTAACCGTGACTTTCTACCCGTCACTCTCTACCCGGCATCGCACAATTCGCGGCGTAATTCCTTGACTTCATCTCTTAGGCGCGCAGCGTACTCAAATCGCAGTTCACTGGCGGCAAGATTCATTTCTTCCTCAAGCGTCTGAATCAGCCGAACTAACTCTTGCTCTGGCAAAGACCGCAATTCACGCACGATCTTGTCACGATCATGATCCTTACGTTTCCCCTTGCCCGGATAGGGGGCTGAACTATCAGGTCGTAACAGTGACAAAATGTCGCCAACGGCTTTCCGAATGGTCTGCGGATTGATTCCATGCAGCTTGTTGTACTTAATTTGGCGTTCTCGACGACGATGCGTCTCGTCAATGGCTGAATCCATCGCAGCGGTCCGCTTGTCTGCATACATAATTACCTGACCATCCACGTTTCGGGCCGCGCGGCCAATCATCTGAATTAAGGAGGTTCGGCTACGCAAAAACCCCTCCTTGTCGGCATCAAGGATCGCCACGAGTGATACCTCTGGAAGATCGAGCCCTTCCCGAAGCAGGTTGATCCCGACCAAGACATCAAACTCACCCAGACGCAGAGCACGAAGAATCTCAATACGTTGGATGGTGTCGATATTTGAGTGGAGATAACGTACCCGCAATCCCTGCTCGATCAAATATTCACTGAGATCTTCGGCCATCTTTTTCGTCAGCGTTGTGACCAAGACCCGATCATCACGCTCGACTACCACACCAATGTTGGCGATGAGATCGTCAATCTGTCCTTTTGTCGGTTTGATGATCACCTCAGGATCTACAAGTCCCGTTGGTCGCACAATCTGCTCAACCACCTGAGAACTGATAGAAATTTCAAATTTCGATGGAGTTGCCGAGAGAAAAATGCACTGATTCATTCGCTCAATCACTTCCTCGAACTGCAACGGTCGATTATCTGCCGCTGATGGCAGACGAAAACCATGTTCGATCAGAATCGCTTTTCGACTTCGATCCCCCGCAAACTGACCGTGCAATTGCGGTACCGTGACGTGACTCTCATCGATCACCATCACGAAATCGGACGGAAAATAGTCCATCAAAGTAAATGGTGGTTCACCGGGAGACCGCCCATCAATATGCATCGAATAATTCTCGATCCCGTTGCAATACCCAACTTCGGCAATCATTTCCAAGTCATACTGGGTACGCATGCGAAGTCGTTGGGCTTCCAGAAGTTTGCCGTTCTCTTCGAACCACTTCAGTCGCTGTTGAAGTTCAATTTCGATGGCGAGCGTTGCGGTGCGCATCCGTTCGTCGCCAGCGACATAATGTGTGGCTGGGAAGACCAACGCTTCGTTCTTTGCCTCCAACGTTTCTCCGGTAAGAGGATCAACGACCGTAATCTTCTCAACCGTGTCCCCAAACATTTCGATCCGCAATACGGTCTCGTCGTACGCCGGGTGCACTTCGATGGTGTCTCCGCGAACTCTGAAATTTCCTCGACCAAGAACCATGTCATTACGGTCATATTGGAGGTCAACCAAACGCTTCAGAATGCTCCGCTGGTCATAGTCAACTCCGGTATGTAGCTCCAGCAAATGACCGCGATACTCCTCTGGATTTCCCATTCCATAAATGCAACTCACCGATGCGACAACAATTGTGTCTCGACGTGTCAGCAGTGCGGCGGTCGCCGAATGTCGCAGTCGATCGATCTCGTCATTGATCGAGGAATCCTTTTCGATGAATGTATCGCTGGAGGCGATGTACGCCTCTGGTTGGTAGTAGTCGTAGTAACTGACAAAATATTCGACGCGATTATTGGGAAAGAAATCTCGCATCTCCTGGGCCAACTGGGCCGCAAGACTCTTGTTCGGAGCAAGAATCAACGTCGGTCGTTGTATCTGCTCAATGGTCCACGCGATCGTTGCTGACTTACCAGATCCGGTAATTCCAAGCAACGTCTGAAATCGATCGCCGCGCTCAATTCCGGCCGCGAGTTGCTGAATTGCCTGAGGCTGATCTCCAGCCGGTTCGTAGGACGACTCAACCCTAAATAGCTGATCGTGGAAGGTTTCCACTACGTAATCACTTCCCCAACTTCGCGTTCGGCTGGCGGCAATCTGCGCATCCATTCCCAGGCACGATCAACCTCATCGCGCAAATGATCCAGATCGAGTGAATTGTTGATAAGCAATCCGGCGATCGCGTTTCTCGTATCTCGGGTTGCTTGTCGCAACATCCGAGCATCCACATCAGATCCGTTCATGGCGCGGCCTTCTATCAGGCGTCCACGTGCAATTCTCGGATCAACATCCACAACAACCACTCCGCTCAATCCACTACGAGGATTTTCTGCGAGTAGTGGTAAATCCAATACCACAACGTGATCGGTGTGGCCTTCGGCATCCACCCGTCGCGTTATCTCGGTGGCCAGAGCCGGGTGAACGATGCTGTTGAGATCCGCTAATGCATCCGAATTAGGAAACACGATTGCCGCCAATGCCGCCCGGTCAAGTTCACCCTGTTCGGTAAGAACTCCCGCTCCGAACCGCTCGACAATTTTGACCAATACGGGTGTACCGGGTTGTTGAAGTTCACGGACAATGAGGTCAGCATCGATGATCACCGCTCCGTGTTCAGCGAGCATGGCCGAAACCGTGGATTTTCCCGAACCGATACCACCTGTGAGACCTACCAGAATCATGTCAGGCCGTACCCTCCAGAAACTTAAACCTCTGGGGTATCGCTGAGTAGCGCTTCCGGCGTAGTTCCCGGTGTGGCTTCCGGTGTGGCCGCAGTCGTCGAGGCGTTATCGAAAAATTCAGACCACGCTGCTTCACGCGTAGTGTCATCTCCACCGACCCAATTTCCTTGGTCGTCGACTTGGAACTGGCCGCGATATTCTTCGGCAAGTTCTCCACCTTCAGCGGCCTGTTTAATTGACAAACTTATCCGGCGACGCGCCAGATCTAAGTCAATGATTTTTACCCACAATTCTTCGCCGGGAGTGACTACTTGTTCCGGAGCTTCAACATGGTGAGTGGACATCTCGGAAATGTGAACAAGACCTTCAATACCATCGCCAACTTGAACAAAACCTCCGAATGGAACGAGTTTGGTGACGCGACCATAGACAAGTTGACCGACTTGATGTGTGCTCGCAAACTCTTGCCATGGATCCTGTTGAGTTGCCTTCAGTGAGAGGCTGATGCGCTCGCGCTCCATATCGACTTCTAGCACCTTGACATTTACTTCATCGCCAATGTTGACCACGGCACTCGGATTGTCAACGTGTCTCCAGGACAGTTCCGACACATGTATCAGGCCGTCCATTCCGCCCAGGTCGACGAAAGCACCGAATGCGACAACACTCGAAACCCGTCCCTTGCGAACTTCCCCCACTTTGAGATTGGTCAAAAACTCGTCACGTGCACCGCGCTGATTTTGCTCCAGCAATGTACGGCGAGAGAGGACAACATTGTTTCGATTCCGGTCAAGTTCCAGAATCTTTGCCGTAATTCTTTGTCCAACATACGGCTGTAAATCACGTACTCGACGAAGCTCCACAAGTGATGCCGGAAGGAATCCGCGCAATCCGATATCTACGATGAGTCCGCCCTTGACGACTTCGATGACAAGGCCCTCCACGGTTCCGTCGGCTTCCTTGACCTTCTCAATGTCGCCCCAGGCACGCTCATACTGGGCGCGTTTTTTGGAAAGCAACAGGCGACCTTCCTTATCCTCAAGTGTGAGAACCAGGGTTTCAATCTTTTCGCCGAGTTTGACAATTTCATGCGGATCCACGTCATTGCGGATCGACAACTCACGGCCCAGAATCACACCTTCGGTTTTGTAACCGATCTCGACCAACACCTCATCTCGGGTGATACGCACAACTGTCCCAGTCACTAACTGCCGTTCCTTAAGTTCAACGAGGGTGTCGTTGATCGCATCGGCGAACGAGGTAGTGAGATCCCGTTCGGTTACTTGGCGCGGTGTGTAGTTACCTTCTGAATCGAAGGTACCCATGGGAGGTGATGTAAGGAGTTGTGAGTCGGACACGAGGTAATCTTTCAGGCGGATAGGAGAGATGGACGCATATAGACGGCAAGGCCGATAGATAGCGGTTCTACCAACGGTAGAACGGGTTCACGCTACCACCCGATCAAGCCTTAGCGCTTGCCCATGAGTCGCCCCAAGCAGCATTGACTTCGAGTGGAACTACGAGAGTGGCGGCGGATTTCATTGCCTCCAGCACCAATTTCTCCACCGCCAATTTCTCTTCGATGACCGCCTCTACCAGAACTTCATCGTGAACCTGCAAAATCAGACGACTAGTCAAATGCGCCGCCTCAAGTTGATGATCAATTCGAACCAATGCAATCTTGAAAATGTCTGCTGCTAATCCCTGAATTCCAGCGTTCATAGCCTGACGTTCCCCCGCCTGGCGAATTCTGAAATTTGCGCTCTGCAACTCGGGAATAGGTCGTCGGCGTCCAAACATCGTCTCGGTATAGCCCCGCTTACGAGCTTCGGCAACGGTGGCATCCATATAGTTCTTCACGTTAGGAAAGGCCGAAAAATATGCGTCCAAAATCTGAGACGCTTCAGTCACTCCAATACCCAGTCGCTGGCTTAGTCCGTACGCCTCCATGCCATACGCGAGACCGTACGACACCATCTTGGCCTGACTTCGCTGTTCATAGGTGACGTCCTCTGGTTGCACGCCGAACACGCTGGCGGCAGTTGCGGTATGAATGTCAATACCTTTGACAAAAGCATTAATGAGGCCTGGATCCTTCGCCAAGTGGGCAATGCAACGCAATTCAATTTGGTTGTAATCTGCCACTAACAGCAAATGTCCTGCCGCCGGCACGAAGGCTTTGCGAAAAACACGTCCTTCTTCAGAGCGAACCGGAATATTGTGGAGATTCGGTTGATCACTACTTAAACGACCTGTTCGCGCAACGGTCTGATTGAATGTGGCGTGAATTCGTCCATCGGAACCAACTGCCTGTACCAATCCATCTCCATACGTCGACCGCAGTTTTTCAAATTCTCGATATCGCAAAAAGGGCTCGATAAATTCGGGCCACTGAGAACGAAGGGTTTCGAGCGTTGCCGCATCCGTGCTGTACCCAGTTTTTGTCTTTCTTGGAGGCGTCAAACCTTTTCCGGTATACAAGATTTCACCCAGTTGCTTTGGTGAATTAAGGTTGAACGATGTACCCGCAATTTGGTACAGCTCGGCGGTGAGCCGATCCACCTCGTTTCTGAGATGAGCGCTGATCGCCCTCAATTGCTCGACGTCAACGCCGACACCAACATGTTCCATTCGGGCCAAGACCCGCACCAGCGGAAGCTCCACTTCTCGATACAACTTCTCAACCCCCTGAGACGCGAGGGCGTTGATGAGTGAATCACTCACGTGACAAACCGCCATTACTTGGGCTGCGACTCGCTCTACCGAATCTGACAAGGACACGTCAGAGTCGAAATTTAACTGTCCGGATTTTTCAGCACTTTCGGTCGCCAGAAAACGACCGGTGTAGCGACCGAGCACATCGGCGATTTCATACCGACTCTCTGAGGGATCCAATAGATACGCCGCAATTGCGGTGTCAAGGTCGATATTGGTCAAGTCAATGCCTAACTCCAATAGCGCCCGCAACAGCGGCTTGAGGTTGTGGCCGCGCACCGCAGAGCATTTCGTTAGTGCCTTACGCACGCTCGAATCGCTCAATAATTGCAGAGGAATCCAGGCAACGTTGGACGCCGAAATGTCACTTACGACACAGATTCCATCCAAGGAAGACGTGCCATCGGCTCCCCCCAAGGTGACTGCGACGTACATCGGACTCATGCCAGTGATTACCGAAACGGCATCACCGACATGCTCAATGAGTTTGACGCTAGGAGAATTCTCGGTGACTACATCACCGGAAATGTCCGGCAACTTGTCTCCCGATTCCAGATTGAGGTATTTGAACGCATCTTTCAGCCGAGTCGACATGGTACGAAATTCAAGTACGTCGAACAGGCCCTTGACGGCTGGGAAATTCGGTCGTGGCGCACAGTTATGAATATCAATCTCGACAGGCGCATCGCGACGTAACACCATCAGCGTCGCATTGCGTAGTACTCGATCCCGATGCACTTGGAGCGAGTCGCGAAGTTTTGGTGTTTGCTCTTCAGCATGTTCAAAAATCGCGACTAAAGAGTCGTACTTATTGATGAGTTTTGCCGCGGTCTTTTCACCGACCCCAGGAACACCCTCAAGATTGTCGCTTGGATCACCACGAAGGGCGGAGTAATCGGCATACTGGCGCGGAGTGACTCCGGTGCGTTCAATAATCCCGGCTTCGTCATACAGCGCATAGTCACTAACACCGCGCATGTTGTACATCACCCGCACATGGGGATCCTTTACTAATTGAAACGTGTCTCGATCGCCGGTAACGATGAGAACATCGATGCCTTCACTATCGGCTTTCTCTGCAATCGTGGCGATGAGATCATCGCCTTCAAATCCGGCGGCATCGGTCGTGGCAATGCCTAGAGCGCCAAGTAACTCGCGAATGATGTCCAGTTGTTGATACAAAATGTCAGGTTGAGTAACCCGTTGTGCCTTATATTCAGGTGCTGCTTGGTGACGAAACGTTGGCTCTCTGCGATCGAACACCACAATGACTGCGTCGGGCTTGTGATCCTTCATTACTGACAACAGCATCGATGTAAAACCATAAACAGAATTTGTAACTTGTCCGGAACCTGTCACCATGTCGGTGGGAAGAGCGAAAAAGGCCCGATAGGCCAATGAATTTCCGTCCAGGAGCATCAACTTCATCGATCACTTCTTTCGCCACTGCCCAAGATTCTGATCAAACAATGGATCACGGTTTCAGATCGCCCGAAATGACCTGCTCAGCGATCTCGCGCATCTTTTTTCGAGTGCTCATCGCAGTTTTTTGAATGAAATCAAATGCGTCCTGCTCGGAAAGCCGGTGCGTATCAATGAGTATTCCCTTGGCGCGGTCAAAAATCTTTCGCAGTTCAAGTTGCTCGCCAAGCGCTTCCACCTCACCACTCAAGGTTTTTAATTCCCGAAACCGACCAATTGCCAATTCGATTGCCGGAATGAGGTCCGTTTTTTGAAAAGGTTTCACTAGATATGCCAGCGCACCGGCATCGCGCGCTTGTTCAATCACCTCACGCTGACTAAATGCGGTAAGCATGACCACGGGGCAGATTTTTTCAGCGACCACGACTCGAGCAGCATCGAGACCATCGAGACCAGGCATTTTAATATCAAAAATGGCAACATCCGGACGATGCAATCGAACCATTGCTACCGCAGTGTCTCCACGACCGGTGTCGGCTACGACAACATAACCCTCTTCTTCGAGTGTTTCCCTCAAGTCAAGACGAATGATCGCTTCGTCCTCGGCGATCACCACACGCACTGCTGCTCGGACCATTGGTTATCGACCTAACTTGTCGAGTAACGAATCCTGACGCAATTCAAGTTCCGAAATTTGCTTCAAAATATGGTCACGATGATGACTGATAGATTCAACATGACCCTGCGCATCCCGATGTTCGAATGCCGCGTATGGAGTTTCAGCAACAAGCGAACGAAGTTCTTTGTCATTGGCATCATCTGTCAGCATCGTCATCTGCTCATCTACTACACGAAGTTCTTCACGAAGCTGGCGCAGCGTCAGTGACCCGCGAACGAGACGACGCTCAATGAGACGACTAGTAAATGTGCTCGCATTATTCATAAAACTACCTGTCGAAGCGACACTGTGTTTAGTGTACGGGTCGCTCCACTCGTCAGTACACAGATCAACTGTTGTGCCCGAGGTGGGAGTCGAACCCACATGCCCTTGCGGACAACGGATTTTGAGTCCGTCGCGTCTGCCATTCCGCCACTCGGGCCGAGTGTCGTATGCCCCAATCGTGCCTCGAGGCGCTGACATCGTACCGAACACCAGAGAGTAATTGTCCGTAACGTCATTTAGGTTCTACGCTGTACCGAGACAAAGGGGAATTTCCGCCACTCATGCTTGCCTTTACTTTTCCTGGTCAAGGGTCTCAACGTCCTGGCATGGGTCGACCTTGGGTGGACCATGACAGTTGGGAACTCGTAACTGAGGCTTCAAGTCTGGCCAATCGGGATATTGGCGCTCTGCTTTTGGACGCTAGCGCAGAGGAACTTAAGGACACTCGTAACGCCCAGCTAACCACGTTTGTTCTGAGCCTGATGGTCCTGGATGCAGTTGAACGCCTAGGAATCGAACCTAGTTATTGCGCCGGCCACAGTTTGGGTGAATACACCGCACTTACGGCGACTGGGGCCTTGGGATTTGATGACGGGGTGCATTTGGTCGTGGAACGTGCCGCCGCAATGCATGATGCGGGCCTGCAATCCCCCGGTGTCATGTCGGCAGTCCTTGGACTTGACGATGAAGATGTTGAGATTGCTTGTCGACGTGCCGATAGCGACGTGTGGGTGGCAAATTTCAATGCGCCCGGGCAGGTCGTTATTGCCGGATCACCGCAAGGTGTTGCGGCCGCATCAATTCACGCCAAACAACTCGGCGCCAAACGCGTCATGGTCCTACCTGTGTCTGGAGCATTCCACACCCCATACATGACAATGGCTCGCGAGCGCCTCCGTGAGGCAATCGCTATTGCTCGACCGCGCGATACTGAAGTGCCAATCGTTTCCAATGTTGATGCCTTGCCTCATGACGATGGCGACGAATGGGCATCGCTGTTATCTGCACAACTCTCAAGCCCAGTCCGCTGGAAACATGGGTTGCTGACTATGGCCCAAGCAGGGGTTATTGGTTTCATTGAACTTGGTCCTGGCGGAATGCTCACCGGAATGACCAAACGTACCGTCGAAGATGCGCGCACGATTAGCGTTGCCACTCCCGATGAGTTGGACAAGCTCATCGAATGGGTCGGCACTGTCAATCCGGCTGCTTCCGTGGCGGCCGAGATCCATGAGGGTGAACATCTTTTTGCTGTTGAACGTCTGGTTGTCAGCCCAGCAGCCGGAGTCTTCAAACCAATCGGAACATTCGTCGATGGTCTCGCTATCGAAGTTGGCGACGTTCTCGGGCATGTCGCAGATCATGAAGTGCGGTCACCGTTCGCTGGCATCTTGCAGAGTTACATCGCAGTTGATGGCGAGCGAGTCACTTCCCGCCAGCCAATTGCCTGGTTGAGAACACATTGAAATCACATTAAGGACACACTGATGCCACACATTCCACACTCGATACGCGGAGCAGTTATCACTGGCTGGGGAACGGCACTGCCGGAAAAGGTGATTACCAATGACGACCTGTCGAAGACGATGGATACCAGTGATGAGTGGATTCGCGAGCGCACCGGAATCGAACGGCGCCATGTGGGCGGCACAACAGCAAGCCTTTCGGTTGAGTCTGGACGCAAGGCATTGCTCATGTCGGGAGTCGATCCTTCTGAGATTGATGCACTCATCCTCTCCACGACCACACCCGATCGCACTGTTCCGGCAACATCGGCGCGTGTCCAGGACCAACTCGGACTTCGATGTGGTGCATTCGATATCAACGCAGCGTGTTCCGGTTTCGTCTATGGCCTCGTCACTGCTCACGGACTCATCGCCATGGGTGCCCGAAACGTGTTGCTCATAGGTACCGACACGTTGTCACGGATTACCGACTGGAGTGACCGTAATACGGCAATCTTGTTTGCCGATGGTTCGGGCGCGGCAGTCATTTCCGTTGTTGAAGGTCCCGGTCAGCTCATGGCCTGGGATCTGGATGCCGATGGATCGGCCGAAAAACTCCTATATGCAGAAATTGGCGGATATCTACACATGGACGGCAAGGAAGTATTTCGCAAGGCAGTTCGCGTGATGGTCGACTCTGCCAAGAAATCAATGGCCATCGCTGGTGTGACCGCAGATGACATCGCCCTTGTGGTGCCGCATCAAGCCAGCATTCGCATTATTCGGGCCGCATGCGAGCGACTCGGTGTGCCGATGGAACGCACGGCGGTGGTGCTCCAGGAAACCGGAAATACATCATCGGCTTCCATTCCATTGGCGCTGTTCGATGCCGCAGACAATCACCGACTGAAGTTTGGCGATTTGGTTCTGATGGTTGGATTCGGCGCCGGGATGACGGCGGCAAGTTCGATCATTCGATGGAGTGGCAAATGAGCGATTCAACGCGTCAGCATTCATCGGGGCGAGTCGTATTTATTACCGGTGGTTCGCGAGGAATTGGACTGGCCTGCGCCCGACAATTTGCAGCATTGGGTGATCGAGTTGCCGTTACCTACAACTCTTCGCCGCCTCCTCCCGAGTTTTTCTCGATCAAGTGCGATGTCACTTCTGCTGACGAAGTTGAAAGAGCGTTCACAGAAGTTGAGGAACACTTTGGATCCGTTCAGGTGCTCGTCTCAAACGCCGGGATTACACGCGACATGCTCTTGTTGCGAATGTCAGAAGACAACTTTACCGAAGTGGTGGATGTAAATCTCATCGCCGCCTATCGCGTTTGTAAGCGAGCAACCCAAGGTATGTTGCGGGCGCGCGCGGGCCGAATCATCCTCATGTCCAGTGTCGTCGCCCTTTTGGGTTCGGCTGGACAAGCCAACTATGCAGCATCTAAGGCCGGTCTTATCGGGCTGGCTCGATCGTTGGCTCGCGAACTTGGTTCTCGGAATATCACCGTGAACGTCGTCGCACCCGGTCCGGTCGACACTGATATGACGGCGGCACTCGGCGAAAAACGGCTCACTGAACTTCTGTCAGCCGTTCCGCTAGGCAGAGCGGCAACAGTTGACGAAATCGCAGGGGTCGTGACATTTCTCGCATCTTCAGCCGGGGCCTATATCACAGGGGCCGTCATCCCAGTGGACGGCGGGCTAGGCATGGGTCACTGACTAAACTGACGATGGCAAATTTTGCTACCAGTTTATTGACCAGGAGAATCTCATGGACCAGCAGTTGTTTGATCGCTTCAAAAAGTGCGTAGTCGAAGTGTTGTCAGTGGACGCCTCCAAAATAACTCTAGAAGCAAATTTTGGAGATGATCTTGACGCCGACAGTTTAGATCTCGTCGAATTGGTGATGGCTCTGGAAGAAGAATTTGATATTGAAGTACCCGAATCCGAACTCGAAGGTGTCGACACCATTGGCAAGGCGTTCGACCTCGTTACTTCCAAAGTCAAATAGTCCCGAGCCCCCTAGCACAGCGAACAACGACGAATAATGCAGGGTGTTGGACATCGCATAGCAATTACCGGGTACGGCGTTGTCGCGCCGTGCGGTATCGGCAAGGACGCATTTTGGACCGGCCTACTGGGACCTGGAGCGTCCGGGGTGCGCTCGGTGGAATTTGCCGCTTGGGATCCGTTGCCATACTTCGCCAGTCCAAAGGATGCACGCCGCTCAGATCGATGTGAACAGTTCGCACTGGCCGCGGCGGGAGAGGCCTTTGCCCAGTCCGGTGATCTCGGCTACGACCCGGCCTCAATCGGATGCATCCTGGGAACCGGTATTGGCGGCCTTCGCACCCTCGAGGAACAGGTCATCATTCGAGTCCAAAAAGGTGAGCGCCGGGTTTCTCCCTTTCTCGTTCCAATGATGATGTCGAATGCAGCAGGGGCCGCAATTTCGATGCGTTACGGACTTCAAGGTCCAACCGAGACCGTGTGTACAGCGTGCGCCGCTGCGACTCATGCAATCGGAAATGCCGCACGTCTAATTGCCTGGGGGCGTTGCGACGCCGTAGTCACCGGAGGCACCGAATCGGCGGCGACGCTCACGGCTCTTGCCGGATTTACCAATATGACTGCTTTGTCCTCGACACTCGTCAGCAAACCTTTCGATGTTTCCCGAGATGGTTTTGTCATGGGGGAAGGAGCCGCCGTGTTCATATTGGAACGGCTGGATCTCGCCATCAAACGTGGAGCCACGATTATCGCTGAGGTGCTCGGCGCGGCGAGCAATGCCGATGCCCATCACATCACCGCCCCGTCGCCAGGCGGAGTCGGGGCAGCCGCATGCATGCATTTGGCGCTCAGCGACGCTGAGATGACCGCCTCCGACATCCTGCAGATCAACGCACATGGCACATCAACGCCGCTAAATGACTCTGCCGAGTCTGAAGCGATTGCCAAAGTTTTTGGGCAACAATCTCCACCGGTGGTATCGATCAAGGGAGTAACCGGACATCCCTTGGGTGCGGCTGGGGCGCTTGAAGCCGCATCGGTACTGCTCTCATTTGAAAAGCGTCTGATTCCTCCGACGGCCGGGACAACTGTTGTGGACCCAGCAATGAGCATTGATCTTGTTATCGGCAAACCCCGTGAGTGGGAGCCCGGTCCAACAATTTCAAATAACTTTGGTTTCGGTGGCCACAATGGATCGGTGATCTTGACTCCCTACCGTGCCTAACGAACTGATTTTTTAGGAATCAACGACAACAAAAAGAAGTTCACATTCGCAGGCGACTTCGTCGTTGACCTTGGCGATGCCGGTGCCCTTTCCCGCTCGTGACGACATCCGGGTAATCTGCGCGGTGAGGACAAGTGTTTCTCCCGGCAGCACCTGTCGACGAAACCGCGCTGCATCGAGTCCCCCGAAAAGCGGGAGTTTTCCAGCAAACCGTTCATCGCTGAGAATGGCAATGGCGCCAGTTTGGGCGATCGCCTCGCACATCAACACACCCGGAAGAGTTGGTCGATTTGGAAAGTGACCGGCGAAGAACCATTCGTCGCCACGAAGTGTCCACGTTGTAGTGGCTGAGACGCCCGGTGACAGTTCAAGAATTTCATCTACAAATAGAAATGGCGGGCGGTGCGCCAGGAGCGCGGTTGGGTGGGGAAACGACATCACTTGCCGAGTGCTGTCAGCAAATTTGTTGGCGTATCTTTGGGTGAAATTTTGTACCAAGCATGAATGATGACGCCGTTACTGTCAACTAGAAATGCCGATCGCTCAATCCCCATATACTCGCGACCGTACATCGACTTCTTCTTCCAGACCTTGTATGCCTTGGCGACCACGTGCTCAGTGTCGGCCAGAAGCGGAAACCCCAACGAGTATTTGTGATCGAATTTGATCTGTTTGGCCGAAGTGTCGGGACTGATGCCGACGATTGCGGTGCGGCCGATGGCTTTACTCTGGACCAGGTCCCGCAGTAAACACGATTGCAAGGTACATCCAGGAGTATCAGCCTTGGGGTAAAAATACACCAGAACTTTGCGTTTGCCAAGACCTCTCAACGTAAACGTTTTGCCGTGTTGGTCAAGAAGTTCGATCGCTGGTGCTTTTTCGCCTGCCTTCAACATCCGAGAATTTGGCATGACGTAAAATCTAGCGGGTTGCCTCAACAGCATGATCGAGCGCGGCGCGGACTTGCGCAACATATTCGCCTACTGCCTCGGGGCCAAATTCCAATAAGCGACGGACGACGGACGCTCCTTGAACCACGCCATCGGCCACCGTCACCGCTTCGGCAGCTTGCTCGGCATTGGATACACCGACACCAATGAGTACCGGAATATCAGTCATCGCCTTGACCCGACGGGCCAATGTAAGTGCCGTCGACGCAAGTTCATCGCGCTCACCAGTGACCCCGAGAAGACCGACTGCATAGATAAACGCACGTGACCTAGCGACTATGCGCGGAAGGCGATCATCGGGAGCTGTTGGCGCGGCCAACATCACCGTCTCGATTCCGGCTTCATCGGCAGCAGCGCACCACGGTCCACTCTCTTCAAGCGGAAGATCTGGAACAATTGCCGCGCTGACACCACTATCTACGAGCTGATGAGCAAATCGTGTCTCGCCAGCATGATGAATGGTGTTGTAGTAGCACATCACTGCCAAAGGAATGTTGACGTCAACGGTCCGCAGCTCCTGAAGAATCGAGATCGGCGTGGCGCCAAGTCTCAGCGCACTCTCGGACGCACGTTGGATGATCGGTCCATCCATCACTGGATCTGAAAATGGAATTCCCACTTCCACGGCGTCTGCACCATTGGCGGCGGCGGCCTGAATTGCATCAATCCAGCCAGGCAAACCTCCGGTGATATATGGCACGAGAAGTTTTCGACCAGCAGCCCGACGAGAGCGTAAATGTGATTCCAGCACGCCAGTCTTCATGACGATTTTTCTCCGAGAATCTCCATCATCTGAGCGACATCCTTGTCGCCGCGCCCGGAGAGATTTACCAAGACCGTTTGACCTTGAATATTCGGTGCTTCCTTGGTGATCCAGGCCAAGGCATGGGCGCTTTCAAGAGCAGGGATGATCCCTTCGGTGCGAGCCAACAACTGAAATCCGGCCACGACTTCCTCGTCGGTAACAGAGGGATATTCCGCTCGTGCAATGGTCGCAAGGTACGAGTGTTCGGGGCCAACCCCCGGGTAATCGAGACCGGCACTTATGGATTGCGCTTCTAATACCTGACCATGCTCGTCTTGTAGCAGAAAACTGCGCATCCCGTGGACAACACCTGGAACTCCCCGACCGACGGCTGCGCCGCCCGCTGGTTCCACTCCAACTAACCGTGTTTGTGCATCCATGAATCCGGCAAAAATCCCGATGGCGTTGGAGCCACCTCCGACGCAAGCCACCACCACGTCCGGAACGCCGCCATCCAAAATTCCGCGACACTGCTCGCGAGCCTCGTCACCGATAACGCTCTGAAAGGTACGGACCATCCACGGATACGGGTGTGGACCCATTACCGAGCCGATGGCGTAATACGTGGTTTCGACCGAAGCGACCCAGTCACGCATCGCTTCGTTCACCGCGTCCTTTAACGTCCGACTACCAGAAGTGGCGGCGACAACTTCAGCCCCAAGAAGTTTCATTCGAAACACATTGAGGGCCTGACGGGCGATATCAACCTCACCCATGTACACCTTGCAATCCAGACCCAATAATGTGGCAGCAGTTGCCGCTGCCACGCCATGCTGTCCAGCGCCAGTTTCAGCAACGATGCGTTTTCGGCCCATTCGTTTGGCGAGCAATACTTGGCCCAGCACACTGTTGATCTTGTGTGATCCGGTGTGGTTCAGGTCTTCTCGCTTAAGTAGCACTCGAATTCCAAGTCGGGAACCTAGATTGTGGCATTCGGTAATAATCGACGGTCGTCCGACATAATCGCGCAATAAATCATTGAGTTCGGAGCGAAACAGCGAATCTGCCCACGCCTCAACAAACGCCTCTTCAAGCTCTTGACACGCTGGAATCAATGACTCTGGCACGAATCGACCACCAAAATCACCAAAACGTCCGTTGATGGGAGGTTCCAAGATCACCAACCCAATGTACAGGTGGCCTTAGGCCCGTCGACTAATCGTCGACGATCCAATCGGGACGACTAATCGTCGACTGCCCAATCGGGACGACTAGTCGTCGACTGCCCAATCGAGACGACTAGTCGTCATCCTTCCAGTCATACGGATGCTCAATTGGATTCCAAGCATCCTCTTTCGGAGTCTGGTCAGCGGCTCGGGCTGCGGCGATGAACTCGCGCAACTTAATTGGATCCTTACGTCCGGGTTCTCTCTCTACGCCACTGCAGACGTCCACTCCCCACGGCTGAACTTGTTGTATCCCGGAAGTCACGTTTTCAGACGTGAGTCCACCCGACAGCATCACCAACACTGAGTCCGGGATATCAGACAGAAGTGACCAGTCAACTAACTGTCCAGATCCAGGTTGAATACCGTCGACCAATACGACGTCGGTATGAAACTCATTTGCACGGCGAGCATCGACCGAACCTGCGACGACTGTTTTGATCGCAAACCGTACACCGTTGACTACCTCATGTACCATTGCTGGGGTCTCGTATCCGTGCAATTGTGCGCCCTGAAGCCGTGCTGTGTTCATGATCTCCAGGACGCGGCTCGGGAGTTCATCTCGGAATACTCCAATAGTTAAGACTTCCGGCGGCAGGCGACGGACTATCTCTCGTACCTTGGAAGGGGCAACTTGACGTGGCGACGGAGCAAATATGAAGCCGATTGCATCGGCACCCATGGCCACGGCAAGCAGGGCGTCTTCCTCGCTAGTGATACCGCAGATTTTGACGAACATGCACCGCTAACGGTAGTCCCGGATCGCTATGGAACGAGCAATGCCCGAAGAGTTGTTGCGATGTCTTCCGAGGTGACAAGTGATTCCCCCACCAACAGAGCGTCATAGCCGGCATCGCGCAATGCGCGTGCATCCTCGCCGTTGCGAACACCAGATTCGGCGACCTTCACTACGCCTGAAGGTATCCGAAGCGCCAAACTCTGGGCGCGACCGTGATCCACCTCGAATGTCGTCAAATCACGTTGATTTACTCCGATGAGGTTCGCCCCAATGACGAGTGCACGCTCGAGTTCGTCCTCGTTGTGAACCTCGACGAGCGCATCAAGACCAATGTCATGGGCAAATTGATGAAACTCGAGTAATTCAGTTTCGCTCAGTGCGGTGGCGATGAGCAAAACGCAATCGGCGCCCATCAATCGGGTATCGCAGACATCATTTAGGCTCACAGTAAAATCCTTACGAATGACCGGCAACAGCGAGGCACCTCGGGCCTCCACTAGATCGGTTGGCCAACCACCGAAATATTCTTCATCTGTCAGCACCGACAAGCAACTTGCGCCGCTGCGCTCATAGGTTGTGGCGATTTGGGCTGGGTCGAGAGTCGCGTTGAGAATTCCTCTGGACGGAGAACGGCGCTTGATTTCAGCGATTACCGCCAAATGGTGACGTGATGCATCGGCAATACCGCGACGAAAACCTCTAACGGGTGACATCAAACGAGTCAGTGCAACCAATTGGCTCACATCACGATGGTCTAGGCGTGCAAGTGTGCGGTGATGCTCGAGGATGGCGTCAAGATACAAACTCTAGAACCCCAATCGCTGTGACAATTCCGATTCGAGTGATGAAATAGCTACACGCTGTTGCAGGGTGCTGTCACGCTCACGAATCGTGACGGCGTCATCTTCAAGTGAGTCAAAATCTACAGTGATACAAAGCGGTGTGCCAATTTCATCCTGTCGGCGATACCGACGACCAATCGCTTGAGTTTCATCAAACTCACACATATATCGTTTCGACAGCGTGGAATAGATACGACGGGCCAGTGGCGTGAGCGTCTCTTTCTTTGACAGCGGCAGAACAGCGACCTGATATGGAGCAAGACGAGGATGCAGACGCAATACCGTTCGTGTCTCGTTATTAATGATGTCCTCGGCATACGCAGCAAGCAAGAACGCCACCATTACGCGATTGGCCCCGACCGCCGGCTCAACCACAAAGGGAATGTATCGCTCACTCGTCGTCTGATCGAAGTAATCAAGTTTCTGTTTTGAGTGTTCAATGTGTTGTTTGAGATCGAAGTCGGTTCGCTGGGCGATTCCTTCCAGCTCACCCCATCCCCAAGGAAATTTGAACTCGATGTCCCGTGTCCCCGTCGAATAATGTGAAAGTTCATCGGGCTCATGGGATCGAAAACGCAGCATTTCAGACGGGATTCCGTAGTCGATGTACCACCGCATACGCTGTTCACACCAGTACTGATACCAGCGCGGCCCCTCTGAGGGCGGTACGAAGAATTCCATCTCCATCAAATCGAATTCACGAGTTCGAAAGATGAAATTGCCTGGGGTAATTTCATTGCGGAATGCCTTACCAACTTGGGCAATTCCAAATGGTGGCTTCTTTCTGGAAGTTTGCAACACATTGCCAAAATTGACAAACATGCCTTGCGCCGTCTCGGGTCGAAGATAGACATCGGCACCTTCACCCTCTACCGGGCCAGCATGGGTCTTGAACATGAGATTGAACGCTCGCGCTTCGGTGAACTGACAACCCTGCATATTCTGTGGGCAATCGCGATCGTCCAATTGGTCTTGCCGAAATCGGCGTTTACAGACTGTGCAATCCACTAGTGGATCACTGAAATTGGCCAGGTGGCCGCTTGCTTCAAACACCTGCGGTGGAGTGAGGATCGCCGAATCTACGAGCACAACATCGTCTCGTTCTTGCACCATTGATCGCACCCAGGCATCTTTAACATTGCGAAGCATTAGCGAACCGAGTGGGCCATAGTCGTAGGAGGACCGAAAACCACCGTAAATTTCAGCACTCGGATAGACAAAGCCTCGTCGCTTGCAGAGGTTGACTATCTGTTCAAGTTCGGTTGCAGGCACCGACTCAGACTACCGATTGCGTTGGTCGAACATCGACACCGATCGCAGACGGCGTTCGATGTGGTGCTCCATCGCTTGGGTTGCGAGGCGTGTAACTTCAGCAGTCGCAGTCGTCTCTTCTTGAGCGAGCGCTTCGTTCAAGCCTCCACCGAGAATTTGTTCCATAAGCGCCAATGCTTGTGGCGTGATACTTACTCCAGATCGACATCGAACACACTGTGCTCCCCCTTCCAGCAGATCAAATGCGACCAATTCAGTATTGGATTGACATCCGACGCACATTTTGACTTCTGGACTGACGCCCTCGGCGGCAAGAAGCTTCCAGTAGAAGGCCGCCAGCACGATTGGTGATGCGCGCCGGGAAAGTGTGTCGAGGGCACCGACAAGCATTCGATACAGATAGGGCGCAGGTTCGCGATCTACCGCAATTTGGTCTACCGCCTCAAGCATCGAAATTCCCTCAATGAGTCGATCCAAATTCTTGTGCAGGAAAAACGATGAAGAGACGAGCTCCACCTGGGTCACAATGTCGAGGTTCCTACCTTTGTATAACTGCACGTCGATATGACTGAGTGGTTCCAGACGGGCACCGAATCGTGACTTGGTTTTGCGAATACCCTTCGCCACGGCCCGGACTTTGCCGTGTTCCTCGGTCATCATGACGATGATTCGATCAGATTCGCCAAGTTTGTAATTCCGAAGTACGACCGCCGAATCGCGATACAAGCTCACGAATCGATACTGCCAAATCGACGATCACGTCGCTGAAAGTCATCGATTGCCATCTGTAAATGTTCGACGTTACATTTCGTCCAAGGAATATCGAGAAAAACCAATTCGCTGTAAGCCAACTCCCACACCAGTGATGTCGGCAATTGATTTGGTTGACCGAGCACTACGACGAGATCGGGGTCATCATGGGACGGCGACAATACCGATGCAGCCAACATCGATTCATCAAATTCATCAGCGTGTTGCAACCTTCCGACCGCAGCGACGATGCGTTGACGACCGTCAGCACATGGATCAACCATCACCATGAGACCTTCACCAGCGATGTACGACACCCGATCGTGATGCAAGTCACCACCTGAAGCCGCCATCACGCACTGGAATATCGAGTCTCGCTCCTGAGTGGACAGAACCCCTGAAAATGGACATACAGTGAGCCACCGAACTCCAGAACCACGCACGGCATTGGTCAGAGTTTCCAGCTGCGTTTTCCACGCCAACGAGTTCGTAGCCTTCCATTCGTCGGTCGTGCCACCGCAAACGAGGACATGCTTGAGGCTTGACATGCCTCCATTGTCGCACGATGTCTCAGTAGGGTTTGGTACGCATGATTGGAATCAATTCGCTACACCCACATTCAGGTCCACAGCCAGAAAGATCTCTCCATGTGGCATGCATTATGGATGGAAATGGACGCTGGGCCCGTCGACGTGGCTTGCCCCGAACGGCAGGTCATACCGCAGGAGAAGAGTCACTTGCTGAAATTGTTCGCCAAGCCGCCAAGCGCGACATTGGCTGGCTGACGGTGTTTGGATTTTCAACCGAAAACTGGATCCGACCACGCTCCGAAGTCCGCCACATTCTTGCGCTTCACCGTAAATTATTTGGTCGCATCGACGAACTGAATGACAACAATGTTCGGGTGAATTGGATTGGTCGACCATTCGACGAAACTGGGGCGCGCACCCCCGTGTATATACAGCGCGCAATTCGGCGAGCAATCGACGACACAGCACACAACACCGGTATGGTACTTACCGTCGCTTTTGATTATGGCAGTCGTGCCGAGATAACTCGAGCCGCGCAACTTGCAGCCAAAGAATCTCAATTAGGTTCACCGCTTACGGCCGAATCAATCCAGCGGCACTTGTACGACCCCTCCCTGCCTGCGGTGGATTTATTGGTTCGCACGTCGGGCGAAACGCGTATCTCTAATTTCTTGTTGTGGCAGATTGCTGGCGCTCGGGTGTACTTTACCGAACGCACGTGGCCCGATTTTAATGGGGCTGAGCTCGATTCTGCACTTGCCCTGCTACATAACTAGTCGTCGTGGCTCTTTCGCCGCAGGACCGCACGGTGCTGGAAATTTTGCATCGCGCCACATCACAACTCCCGGAAGTCGAGGAACGTCCCGGTCAAGACGAAATGGCGATTGCGATCGGTCGCGCAATTGAAACCAAGCGACATCTGATCGTGCAGGCTGGCACCGGAACTGGAAAGACCCTTGGCTATTTAGTTCCGGCAATTTTGTCCGGTAAACGAACTGTGGTGGCGACATACACCAAAGCTCTTCAAGATCAACTCGCGATGAACGATCTGCCGATACTCGCCGAGTCTCTTGCTGACATTCTCCCAACTCCCCTTTCGTGGGCCGTGTTGAAGGGTCGTCAGAACTACATCTGTTTGCAACGAGTCAACGAAATTCATTCATCCAAACAAGACCGTCTTGATTTGGACAATTCCGTTCTTGGGATAACCGAGGAAATGGTCAAGCTTCATCGATGGTCACAGGAAACCGAGTCTGGTGATGCCGGAGAACTTTCATGGACTCCAAGCGACATCGCGTGGAGGAAGGTGAGCGTCGGTAGCGACGAATGCCCAGGTGCGAACCGTTGCCCCGTCGGGGAACAATGCTTTGCCGAACGAGCCAGACGAAGAGCGACCCAAGCCGACATCATCGTTGTAAACACCTTCCTCTACGGACTACATGTCGCCAGTGGAGGGACTTTGCTTCCCGAGCACGACGTTGTCATATTCGATGAGGCACACCAACTCGAAGATGTCATAAGTTCTACCATCGGCGCTGAAATTGGTCCAAGTCAAGTGACGAACGTGGCTGTCGCTATTCGCAGCATCGTTCGCGACGAAATCCTGTCAACAAAGTTCTCCGACTCCACGATTCAATTACGAACCGCACTTGTCGCGCATCTTGAAAAGCAGGTTGCACAACCGATTCCCGGAGAGATCCGCGTTGCACTTATCAATATCCGCCTGCATATTGACGCAGCCCTATCAGCCCTGCGGGCAATTACATCTGATGACGAGTCAGCCAAACAGCGAGTATTGCGAGCCCAGGTCCTATCCACTCGAATGGCCGAAAGCATTGATTTCAGCCTTGGGTCTTTGTCCGGTCAAGTTGTTTTTGTTTCTGGTTCGACGGAACGTCCCTATCTCCAAATTGCTCCGCTCGAAGTTGGACCAGCACTTGATGAGCGGGTTTGGTCGTTGTGCACGGCCATCCTTACCAGCGCCACGATCCCATTATCGCTTCCAAAGCGAATCGGGCTCCCTGAGGAAAATTTTGAGGCCATCGATGTGGGTAGTCCATTTAACTACGAGAAAAACTCGCTTCTCTACTGTGCCAAGCACCTACCAGAACCAAACTCGCCCACACGCGACGCCGAATTGCACGATGAAATTGCCGAGCTCATCACTGCAGCCGGGGGTCGAACCCTTGCACTATTCACTACATATCGAGCCATGCATGCGGCGGCGAACGCAATGGCAGATCGGCTTCCCTTTCATATTTGGCGGCAAGATGATCTTCCAAAGATGGCTCTGCTTGGCGAATTTGCAGCCGTTGAGTCGGCATGCCTGTTTGCAACCGCCGGATTCTTTCAGGGCGTCGACGTGCCCGGACGCACATTAAGTCTCGTCATCATTGACAAACTCCCGTTTCCACGGCCCGATGATCCCCTCTTAATGGCTCGACGTGAACTGATCGGAAGTGGTGCTTTTACTGAAATTGACCTACCGCGAGCGGCCACCCAACTTGCTCAAGCCGCGGGTCGACTCATTCGTTCCCAATCCGATAAAGGTGTAGTCGCCATTTTAGATCCGCGCCTAGCCACAAAAGGATACGGAAAAAAGATTGTGGCAACCTTGCCGCCAATGGCTCGCACAATTGTTCGATCAGAAGTCGAGGACTTCTTACGGTTCACTACGAAGGAATAAGCCGGTATCCCATGCCTCGAACCGTGTGGATGATCTTTGGATCATCTGGTTGGTCTTCAATTTTCACCCTAAGGCGACGAATGTGCGCGTCAACTAATCTGCTATCTCCTAAGTATTCGTATCCCCACACTCTTTCCAGTAACTGATCACGCGACAACACCATATTTGGATGATCGGCGAACTCGCAGAGCAGGTGATACTCGGTCTTGGTCAGCGCGATTTCATGATCCCCTTTGCGCACTACGCTGAGATCCCGACGGATTTCAATATCAGCAAATCGTGAATTTTGCCGCGTTTCGACATGGTCACCCATCAAGTGGGTACGTCTCAACGCGGCCCGTATTCTGGCAGCCAGTTCCTTCGCAACTACCGGTTTCGTGACATAGTCGTCGGCGCCGGCCTCGAGACCAGCCACGAGATCATGGGTGTCGGTTTGCGCTGTAACCATAATGATCGGAACGGTGCTCAATTTGCGCAAAGCCCGACAAACTTCGAACCCCGATATATCCGGAAGGCGTAAATCGAGAAGCACCAAATCGGGGGGAGATGTCGTAAACGCCGCCAACCCACTCGTGCCGTCGGAGGCCTCGCGAACTTCGTAGCCTTCGTCTTCCAGGGCCAGGCGCAGCGCCGCCCGAATATGGGCGTCATCTTCAATGAACAGCAATGATTGCATCACCGAGCATTCTGCCTCATGCACGCAATTTGTTACATAAAACGCATGGAAATAGGGCGATTGCGTCAAATTGACAGGCGAAACTTAAAGAGTACACCGACGGGTCGTCATGCTCCCCCTTGACGCCCGTCGGTGTTTTTTCGCGTCGATCACGAGAGGCATGATCGAGTTTTGAGCAATGCTGTAGTTGTGCCACGCAGATCCACCGCTCACATTGTCTTCGGACTGCGGGGTCGCATGGTTGCATTTTTCAGTCTCGCCGCATTCGCAGCCGCGTTGGCATTGAGCGTGGTCACCTACGCCAGTACACGTTCATATTTGCTCAGCCAACGAAGTGACGTCGCTAGGCGTCAGGCTTTCAACAACGCGCAACTCGTAAGGACGGTTATCGACAACGATCCAAATGAAATTGGAAATCTTGTCACCAACATTCGGAGCGAACGAGGCGGGTACGCGGTAGTGCATATCGACGCCAGCGAGATTGAAAACGAATTTTTTTATGCTCAGGAACCGCTGCGGTTCACACAGTCGAACTTGCCGGAAGAACTTGTCAGTAAAACTCTTGCCGGCGGCACCGGTCGCCAACGATTCAATTTCCAAGGTGATCCATATGAAGCCGTCGGCGTCGCGATACCGGCCGTGCGAGCCCAATATTTTGAAGCCTTTCCACTCACCGATGTGGAACGAACGCTTCGTACTATCCAGACAACTCTCTCACTGGGTGTTCTTCTCGTCACCGTTGCGGCCGGTGTTTTAGGCTTTTCAACAAGTCGCAATGTGTTGCGACCACTTCGGCGCGTCGCAAAGGCAGCGAATGCCATCGCGACTGGTGGTCTCGACACTCGTCTTGAGCCCGAGAATGATCCCGATCTCAATCAATTGGCGACATCTTTTAATGAGATGGTGGATGCGGTTCAGACGCGCATCGAACGAGAGCAGAGATTTGCTAGTGATGTAAGCCACGAGTTGCGATCGCCGGTCACTGCACTGGCAGCGGCCGTCGAAGTACTTGAGGCGAGACGTTTGGATTTCAGTGATCGGAATCGGCAGGCCCTCGACATCGTCAGTACTCAGGTTCGTCGATTCGATCGCACGGTACTTGATCTGCTTGAGTTATCACGACTTGATGCTGGCGCAAGTGAATCGCACCTTGAATACGTCGTCATGCCCGATCTCATCACCCGCATCATGACCCGACACAATTATGTAAATGTTCCCTTCGTTAATTCACTGCCAACAGAGATTTCAACTCACGAGGTTCTCACCGACAGACGTCGTGTTGAGCGCATTCTGGTCAACCTATTGGACAATGCTCGCGACCACGGCGGCGGAGCGACCCGTGTTGGTCTCGATTCAGTAATTGATCTATTCGATGATCTGTTGCTACTAAGTGTCGAGGATGCAGGTCAAGGCATCGCAACCAGCGAGCGTGAACGCATTTTTGAACGCTTCGCCCGAGGAACAGCATCACGAAATAGCACCGGAAGCGGCCTCGGTCTTGCCATCGTCTGTGAACATGCCCGAATTCTTGGTGGTCGAGCCTGGGTGGAAACTGCGATGACTGGCGGCGCCAGATTCGTGGTCACAACGCGACGTACAGCACGAATTCCTGAACATGAGGACGAGTTCTGATGAACCGCTCATCGTCCAACATCAGATCCGGCGTATCGTCAATGTCTCTGGTGCTCGTGGCTCTTTGGCTCATCGCTGGGTGCTCAGTACCCGCCAGCAGTGGATTTGAGGGAATTCCGGCCAGTGAGATTCCCTTTGATCTAAATGCACCGTCGACGACCGCAGTTTCCACCACAACAACCACGACCACGACTCTCGATCCAAATCAAACTTCGTCAATACCAGAAGTCGTGAGCGAGATCGTGGATCTTTACTTTCTCAGCAGCAACAACGTTGTTAAAACGCAACGAAACATCACTAGCCCAGCAACTGCAACGCAGACGCTGGCCTCACTCTTCGCCGGACCACCAAATGACGGCACTTCGGTTGGACTTCGAAGCGCATTGCCACGCTTATTCACTGCGACGGTCGAAGTGGTTCGCGGCATTGCCACTTTGAATGCGGCCTCATCGTTTCTTGACAACTTGTCACCTGGTGACCAAAAACTCGCCATTGCCCAAATCGTGCTTACTCTTACCAGCCGTCCCGGGATCGGCCAAGTGCTGTTTAGTGTTGACGGAATCCCGATCGCCGTTCCGCGCGGACGAGGAGATCTGGCCCCCGCGGGCCAAAGCGTGAGTTTTGACGACTATACGAGCCTCATTGTCCAAAGCGCGGGCGGCTAATACCCCAACCGCTCGACTCGATCAGCGCGATGCTGCCAATTTTTATCGACGACAACAAACAGTTCGATATATGCACCGTCTGGTAGCTGCTGGCGAACTTTGCTGCCAACAGTCTTCAGCACGCTCCCGCTCTTTCCAATGACCATTCCCTTTTGACTTTCACGCTCCACAACTATCTCGCATCGGATCCGCGGCCACTCCCATTCGGTAACCCGCGTGGCGATTGAATATGGCAGCTCATCATCAAATAGGTGTAGTAACTGCTCTCGGACTAACTCTGCCACCCATAGTGCATCTGGAGTCTCCCCGATCGTGGTCGGCGGATACATCAGTTCGCCCTCGGGAAGTCGACCTGCCAAATAATCCACGAGATTGTTCACCCCCTCACCGGTTTGGGCGGAAACCGGGAAGTACTCCGATGCACCCAATTCGGATAATGCTTTCAATTGCTTCATGATCTGATTTGGCGATGCTTTGTCGATCTTGTTGAGCACGATCACGACAGATGAAATCGAGAGTTGTTTGCTCACCCACAGATCGCCGCTACCGGTGGGTTGGGTGGCATCAACGACCATGCACACGATGTCAACGTCTCGGGTCGAGTCGAGCGCCGTGGCATTTACTCGTTGACCGAGAGCCGTAACCGCTTTATGCAGGCCTGGCGTATCAACAAACACCAATTGAGCATCATCTCGAGTGAGTACTCCCCGTACCTGCCGTCGGGTCGTCTGCGGTTTGTCGGAGACAATGCTTACCTTGTGCCCACAGATTGCATTGAGTAAAGTCGATTTTCCCACATTTGGGCGACCGACGAGCGAAATAAATCCAGTGCGCACATGTTGAGGATACCGATGCTCGCCGACATCTGACAGACTGTTTGGATGACCACACTTGATCCAAAGAAATGGTTTGATCGAATGCAGCCGCAAACTCTGCAGATCGCCACGTGGTTGCTCTACCTCAACGGCTTTTTCGCCCTGGTGAGTGTCTTCGATAAAACCGGCTATCTCGGATACCTCAGGTTCCGCTTTGGTCTTGGGTTATTGACTGGTCTGTTGCTTGTCACGGCCCATGTAATGGGCGGTTTTTTAATGGCAAATGACCGCAAACTCGGATACCGACTGGCAGTGGTGGCTGCATTCTCGCCATTCGTTTTGAGATCTATTGCCATGGCTGATTTGCGAACCCATTACGACCTACCAATTTCGCTTGCCGACTACGTCCTCGGTCGACCTCTCGGAGGTGGTCCAGTGACGATCGTGTTCGATGCCGCTCTGATCGCCCTGCTTTTGCATCGTCAAAGTCGTGATCACCAACGAATTTGGTATCACTGAGGCAGTAATTTACAAGTCGGTGTGCAACAATTAACCCATGACAACTCAAATCAACGGCCTAGACCAACTCCCGCAGTTCGTCGGCAAACATCTTGGTTACAGCCCCTATATCTCAATTACTCAAGAGCAAGTGCAGCTGTTTGCCGAAGCGACGGGCGACCATCAGTGGATCCACGTCGATGTGGACAAGGCGACGGCCGGACCATTTGGTGGCACGATTGCTCACGGCTATCTCACTCTCTCACTCGGGCCAACGCTGCTGCCCAAGATTTTTTCCGTCAGCGGTATCTCAATGGGTATTAATTACGGCACCAATAAAGTTCGCTTTATGGCGCCTGTCAAGGTCGGTTCACAACTGCGGGCTGGTGCCAAATTGGTCTCCGTTGATCAAATCGCGGGCGGAGCGCAAGTTATTCTTGAAGTCACGTTTGAATGCGAAGGGTCATCCAAACCGTCGTGTGTCGCCGAAGTGATCTTTCGCTATTACCTGTAGTTCGCCATAATTTTTGCAAACTCGTCCATGGTCTGCGTACTTGGGTAATCAACGCACCAAGGGATAAACCCGCTGCAACCTAGATCGATGTACTGCTGAATTCGCATCGCAACTTGCTCGGGTGTACCGATGAGGTTTGACGCACGCCATGCATCAAAGGTCTCACCACGAGTGCTGCGCGCCTGTAATTCCTTCAATTCCTTTTCCGTGTCTCGGATAAGAATTTCCGGCGACCAGGTCTTTCGAATCTCACTTTCATCACGACCCACCTTGACGCAATGACCCTTGAGGATCTCACGTTTCCGTGCGAATTCCTCCGGCGTACCACCAAAGTTCGAAAAGTCGGCGTACTGTGCAACAACTCGTAGGGTCAACTGTTCGCCACCTCCGCCAATCCAAATTGGCGGATGAGGCTTCTGTACCGGCTTTGGATCACAATTTCCCCGAACCGTCTGGTAGTAGGCACCGGTATAGGTTGTTTCCTGTTGGGTCCACATTGACTTCACGATTTCCACTGTTTCCTTCAACATCGCGATTCGATCCTTGGGAACTGGAAATTCGTAGCCGTATCCTCGACACTCGTTTTCATACCAACCAGCGCCAATACCCCAGTCCAGACGACCACCAGAAATAACATCTAGCGTGGAGGTAATTTTGGCCAACAAGGCCGGCGGACGATACAAGTTGCAGCCCACCATTTGCCCGAGTCGAATTCGCGACGTCCGTTGGCTAATGGCGGCCATCACCGTCCAGCACTCAAACACGGCCTCATGTGCGGGTTTAGGAACATTGTGAAAATGGTCGTAGACCCAGATCGAATCAAACCCAAGTACCTCGGCGTGAAGTGCAATATCGACTGCTGTATTCCATTTATCGGTTGAATTGGGAATCTCGACGAGTTCCATCTTCCAACCCTGGGGCATAAAAACTCCAAAGATGATTTGACTTCTCATAGTGGCAGGTCTCCTGTGGCTTTCTTGGTGGTTCCGTAGTCCTTGTACGCGGCAATTGTTCGTTGAGCGATTCGCATTTGATGAATCTCATCGGTGCCATCGGCAAATCGACTCCATCTGGCTTGTTGGAGCATTCCCGCCAGTGGCGTGTCGGTACTGTAACCAAGTGCTCCATCGCCGAATCTGCGATGAGCCATTGAATGCCCTGCTTTTCAGCTAGGTACGAACCATGCGAGTACCGCTCCAGGGCTCGGCTGACCATCATGTCCAACGCCGTTTCCGCTTGACCAATCCAGCGCATGCAGTGGGCCAGCCGTGCAGGACCAAGACGATACTGACCCAGCAAATGTCCTTGCCCACGCCCACCAAGCATGTTGGATGCCGGAACACGAAGATCCTGAATCAGAATCTCACAATGGTTATATCCTCCCGACATCGTCTCGATATCGCGGACAATATTCCATCCGACACTTGGTATGTCAACGATAAAACATGAATTGGCTGCTTGGGGAAGATCAGAGTCTTCCTCGGTGCGGGCAACTAAAAGTGCAAATTGTGCGCCTCGGGCGCCGGAAATAAACCACTTATGCCCATTGATCACCCACTCGTCTCCATCTTTATATGCGTTTGTTTTGATCAGAGTCGGGTCACTACCGGCAACTTCAGGCTCAGTCATAGCAAAGCACGATCGAGCCGTGCCCTCGCACAATGGACGTAGATATTTTTGTTTCTGCTCGGGTGTGGCCCAATGCAATAACGTGTGTTGATTGCCTTCGTCTGGTGCTTGCGCATTCAGCACATACGGTCCAATACTCACCTTTGCAGCCTCGGCCGAAACCGCGGCCATGGCAGTCGGCCCAAGTCCCATTCCACCCCACTCGACAGGCATGTGTGGCAGCCATAAATGCCACTCGGTGCGCGCACGTTCGCGCAATTGGACAATCACTTCAATTACTTGCTTGCGGTCCTTCTGATCGACAGAATCCCACATTGGACGAACTTCCCCGTCCATGAACGACCGAACCTTGAGCCGGATTTCTTCGACATCGGATGGAAATGAAAAATCAATCATCAAAACCCTCCCAGCGAGTGATACTCCTCGTAAATCCTTTGTTTAGAAAGTACTCGCTCGGTCACTGTGGAACATTGTCGCAGGCATGTGTTGACCCAGTCGCCGTGTCGTAGCCTTCACCTGTGACAAAGAAGTCCTCAAATCACATGAGTTGGGACACTGACTTGCTCCCCCAAGGTGAGGCCAAGGCAACCGCCGTGCGGGAAATGTTTGACAGTATCGCGCCGCGATATGACCTGGTCAATCGAATTATGACCTTTCGCTTGGATGTCCGTTGGAGACGTCGTACCGTACGCTCACTCTCGTTGCCAGCCGGAAGTTGCGTGCTGGATCTAGCCAGCGGAACCGGAGATTTCTGCGTGGAACTCCACAAGAACGGATACAGGCCGATATCTGTGGATGTTTCCTTTGGAATGTTGCAGGCGGACCACAGTGGATCACCACGGGTACAAGCCGACATTTTGTGTCTGCCATTTCCAGACATGTCAGTGGATGGCATTACTTGTGGCTTTGCGCTCCGCAACTTGATCGATCTCCCGATGTTTTTGGCCGAAATCGCCAGAGTTGTCCGACCGGGGGGTCGGATTGCATTGTTAGATGTGGGAGTGCCGCGGAATCGATTAATCCGCTTCGGTAATAGTGTCTACTTCGGTAAAATCGTTCCACGGATCGGAGGACTGCTTTCAGACCGGGCCGCCTACAACTATCTTCCCCGCAGTGTTGCCTATCTCCCTTCGGCAGAAACCTTACGAACATTGATTACCGCGGCGGGATTCGTTGATGTTGAGCACCGCCAATTGTCAGGTGGATTAACGCAGCTCCTACTCGGTACCCGTGTTCAGTGATGCGCGCTGTCACTAGACCTTTGAGCGAGTTCACCAATAGTGAAGTCGATCTCAATGACTTTGCCCGGGGCGATGGCTTTCTCTTTGTGCGCGACGGGGTAGGATGCGCTGGGCGGGGTGTGGTGGAGCGAGTCGATTCTGGCGATGCGGCCGAATTTCTGACGTCCATAGATCACGACTCCACAATCGATGGACCGGGCACAGGTCCACTTCTGATGGGATGCATTCCCTTTGATAGTTCCCGCCGACACGATTTCGTATTGCCAGAGGTCATCATCGGTAAAGGCCAAAATGGTCAAAAGTGGTTGACGGTGATTGATGATGCAATCCCTGATCTCACTGTGCCAGAGACACCACCAGCAACGAGCGCCACCTACACGGTTGAGCCGGGAATTGATGTGCTCCATTATCTGGCCGCGGTTGCCGCTGCCCGTGATGCGGTACAAGCCGGGCGTCTTACCAAGGCCGTCATCGCTCGAGACGTATTCGTCACTTCGTCGTCACCCATCGATGTGCACGCGGTCTTGTTGAGATTGCGAGCCTCATTTGGGTCAAGCTACCGTTACTCGATCGATGGCTTCATCGGCGCTTCACCGGAACTTCTCGTTGCGGTTAACGAAACCGAAATCTCAAGTCATCCATTGGCTGGCACTACACCTCGTACGGGAGATCCGGATACTGACGCGCGATTGGCACAAGACCTGATGCAAAGCGAGAAAAATCAGATCGAACATCGTGTTGTTATTGACATGGTGCACGACACTCTCCTTCCATGGTGCTCGTATCTGGATTGGGAACCAGACCCATCAATTGTCGCCGTCGCTAACGTGCAACACCTGGGAACTCGGATGCACGGGCAACTTTCCCAACCAACTCCATCGGTTCTCGACTTGGTGTATGCGCTCTCCCCTACTCCGGCTCTTGGCGGTCATCCGCGCACTGAGGCCCTGCAACTGATTGCCGCGGTAGAAGGTTTTGATCGAGGACGCTACGGTGGTGCGATTGGGTGGGTCGATGCACGCGGGAATGGCACTTGGGCGGTGGCGATCCGTTGTGCCGAACTCTCCGCCGATGCACGTTCTGCACGACTATTTGCAGGTGGTGGCATCGTCGCTGATAGCGAACCACTATCCGAACTGGCAGAAACCCAGGCAAAATTTCAGGCCATGTTGGCCGCGCTTATTCGCCCGTAAGCCTACGAACTGAGCGCCCGACCAACATTGGTGTTCAAACGCTCGTGGACAGCAACGTTTTCGGTTCGATTAGTGCTGATGCACATCAGCCATGAACCGGCAAGGCCTACTTGATTGACGAAGTCCTCCATCGTGTCGACGTTCCGACTGATGACCCCATGGGCTTGGGCAATGAGTTCAATATTGGAGTCGTGTGGGGTTCCAAAGAGTTGCTCGAAGCGTTCAGCGTTCAATGCCTTCGCTTGTGGCAAGAATGAGAAAATACCACCCCCACGATTGTCTATACAGACAATTCGCACGTCGACTTTTCGTCGCGCCAATCCAATCAAACCATTGGAGTCGTGCAGCATCGCAATATCACCAATGAGCAGATACGTCCGTGCGTGGCTAGCCAATGCAACCCCGACCGCCGTAGACACGACGCCATCAATTCCACTCGCGCCACGATTGGCATACACCGGCAAACCGTGTCGCGGTTCGGCGAATGATTCCAGATCCCGCACCGGCATCGACGAAGATACAACAAGCCGAGATCCGTTCGGGATGTGCTTGCTCAGCCCTCGAGCAATGGCCGGTTCAGTGAGTGTCTTTTCACTCCTAAGTGATTCTGAAACTGCTCGCTGGGCCTCGGCCTCGGCGCTCTGCCACGATCCAAGCCAGTCAGCATCGATCGGTGATTGTTCGGTCGACTGTTCGAAATGAGCAATCAAAGCCGTACACCATTGTGACATTGATCCCACCACATGCCGAGTAACGATTCGATCGGGGTCAATGATCCGCGGCGTCGTTGAGAACGTGATGTACGAAGCACCAGAATCTCGCAACCACTGGTTGATCACCTTAGAGATCGGTGGCTCGCCAAATCTAACGATCACTTCAGGGCAATGCGCTCGGGCGAATTCCCCAATGCGCAGCAAGGTATCGGCAGCAGCGACAACCACGGGTGAGTTGGACTCCACAACGCGACAGCCACTGCGAGGATCGGCGAGCACCGGCCATCCCAGAACCCGAGCCAATGCCAGCACCCCGCCGCTGGCATCGCATCCAGCACCGGCAACGACAACACCGCGCTTGCCCTGCAACAAACTGACGATGGCATCGACTTCAGTGATCAACGATGACGAATGAACTGCGCATGCCAACGGTCGTAGGTCATGAACGGGAGGAAGTTTCCCAATCTCACCAATGAGTGGTTCACGAAACGGTAAATTCAGATGAACAGGACCTGGAGAGATTCCGCACGTGGCCTCCAAACAATCCCGCGCAAGGCCGCGCCACCCAGAGATATGATCATTGTCAGCAACGCCAGCATCTACGAATTTACGAGTTGCCACTCCGTACAAGTCCAGTTGATCAATGGTTTGTGATGCGCCAATTCCTTGTAACTCTGGCGGTCGATCGGCGGTACAAATCAACATTGGCACCTCGGCGTGATGCGCCTCCACGGCCGCGGCATGGAACTGCACAGCCGCGGTGCCAGAGGTACACAGCAAAATTGCCGGAAGTCCCGACTCAATTCCAATACCGAGGGCAGCAAACGATGCCGATCGTTCATCGTGGAAGACGTGCACTTCAAGTTCGTTACGAGTACCAAGCGCCAAGGCCATTGGTGTCGAGCGTGACCCCGGAGCAATCACGGCATGGTGGAGTCCGAGGCGGATCCACTCATCCACGAGCGTGGCACAAAAGGTCGCCGTAATCGCCGGTGAAGTCGTCACCCCTCTATCGTTGCATCTGTGCAAATAGAAATCTTCTCCGACGTGGTTTGCCCGTGGTGCTATATCGGAAAGAGGCGGTTTGACACCGCAGTTGCGAACCTCATCAGCAGGGGCATAAAACTCGACCTTGAGGTGGTGTTCAAGCCGTATCAATTGGATCCGACGGCGTCACCTAATGAGGCAACTCCCGTAGCCGAGGCCTATGCCAAGAAATTTGGTGGCCAGGAACGCGCGGCGGAGATCCTTGCTCATGTCACCGAAATTGCCGCCAAGGACAATATCGAATTCCGAATGGACCGGGCTCTGCGAGCCAATACGATGCTCGCCCATCAATTACTTTTCATCGCTCAACGTGATCATGGAAGTCGGCTCCAAACACAGTTAGAAGAGCGCTTGTTCAAGGCATACTTCACTGATGGTGCAAATATTGGTGATGTGGAAGTACTCGTTTCCTGCGCTACCGAAGTTGGTATGAACGCCGACGAGACACAAACTTTTCTGACACGTGGAGAAGGGCTCGCTGACGTTGAGACGGAATTACATTTGGCGGCGGAAAATGGAATTTCTGCGGTACCGACATTCGTCTTCAACGGACAATGGTCGGTACCGGGAGCACAGGACATTGACGTGTTCGAAAAGGTTTTGCTTCGCCTCAACGAACGCGGACGGTGACCCATGCTCGCCCACACGATTCACGGTTCAACCACGAATACGAAACGTGTTGCCTTTGTACATGGTTTTACTCAAACTTGTAAATCTTGGACACCACTCCTTCACAAATTGCCAAATACCTACCAATACGTCACCATCGATGCCCCGGGTCACGGTGAATCGTCACTGGTCGTGGGTGATCTCAGTCAAACTGCCGATCAACTCGTCGCCGCGGCGGGCCCGGCGGTGTACTGCGGTTACAGCATGGGTGCGCGGATGTGTCTACATGCCGCACTTGCCCACCCCGAAGTTGTCACCGGCTTGGTGCTCATCAGTGGGACGGCAGGTATCGACGACGAGTCCGAACGGCATAAGCGTCACCACGCAGATCAGCTACTGGCTCAACATATCCTGGACACTGGTATCGACCAATTCATTGACGAATGGCTTGCCCAACCGATGTTCAACACCTTGCCAGTGGACGAGGCTGATCGAGCTCTGCGCAAAGTCAACACGGCCAGCGGACTGGCCAGCAATCTGATCACCACCGGTACTGGCAGCCAACATCCGTTGTGGGACCGTCTCGGTGAGTTGCGTATGCCTGTGTTGATCATTGCTGGCGCTAACGACGCCAAATTTGTTGCCATTGCCCAGCGAATGCATCGTTCAATGACATCGTCCCAACTTGAAATTGTGACGAATGCCGGACACACCGTGCATTACGAGCAACCAGAAGTCGTGGCTTCACTGCTTGAAAAGTGGCTCAGTGCGCATCTTGTCAACTGACGGTGACGAACCATCAACCGCCCATAGCCAAACCGACGGCCAAGAACATCGCCGCAATCAACTGAGCCTTACCCGTGGCTTCGAGCACTGGATTGAGGTCCCGACCCTTAACCCTGCGGCGAACCGATCGGATTGCGGGAAACACAACAAGCAATCCGGTGAGGCCAGCAAGAGCAAACGGTCGCCGAACCGAGGCCGCAAGCATTGCCACCGCCGCTAGCACGATCAGCGAGACATATAGGCCCCGGGTAGTGCGGTCTCCGAGTCTCACCGCCAGAGTTCGCTTTCCCGATCGCGAATCACCGGGTATATCCCGCAAGTTATTCACTACAAGTAAGGCGCAGGCCAATGATCCCATCGCCACAGCAGCCATGCCGCTCTCCAATGTCACCGTTTGCACAATGGCAAAGGTGGTGCCCACCGTGGCGACCAAGCCAAAGAATACGAACACGAAAATTTCTCCAAGTCCGAGATAACCATATGGATTGGGACCACCCGTGTATCCCCACCCAGCAACAATGCAGACTGCGCCTACAACGATCAACCACCATGACGTAGTTGCGGCAATGATCAGACCAGCAATTGCCGCAATCACAAAAGCGAGAAATGCCGCATATTTCACTTGACGCGCGGGTACGGCTCCCGAACCCACCAATCGCATCGGACCAACCCGTTCGGTGTCGGTTCCACGGATACCGTCGGAATAATCGTTGGCATAGTTAACCCCAACCTGCAACGCCAAACTCACGACCAAAGCGAAAATCAATCGCCACCATGACGGACCGTCAGATGCCACACCAACTGCTGCCCCGGCACCCACCAACACCGGAGCAATTGCTGCCGACAGCGTTCGCGGCCTTGCCCCTTGTATCCACAACTGCCTCGAAGTGGGGCGATACAGAGTCACAACACCAAGTTTTGCATGAACTCAGTCAATGGGTTGGTTCTGTCCTACGATGACTGCCGATGAATCGCCTCGTCGCCCTTGATATGCCCGGCGATGCAACATTTGTCGATGCGATGAAACGGATTTGGGATGCCGGTGATGCCATCTTCCCCATCGACCAACGTCTACCGAATTCCGCCCGCGTCACCCTTCTGCGCGAAATGGCACCATCCGCAATCATCGATGCAAACGGCCAAGAAACCACGTTGTCTGGTGGTCGCGCAGTGGAATTGGGTGATGCATTGGTCATGGCCACCAGCGGTTCCACCGGATTGCCAAAGGGTGTCGTACTTACTCACGACGGTATCGCCGCTTCCGCGGAGGCAAGTAATCATCGGTTAGGCACGATGTCGAACGACCATTGGCTGGCCTGTCTTCCGCTCTCACACGTCGGTGGCATGGCGGTGATTACACGCGCACTGCATGCTGGTTGTCAACTCACGGTCCATCCAACGTTTGATGCATCGCGAGTCGAAGAATCGGCGCGTAGCGGAGTCACGATGACATCATTGGTTGCAACGGCACTGAGTCGAGTGGATGCCTCGTTGTTCCGTACTATTCTGCTGGGCGGAGACGCTGCTCCCGAAAATGTTCCGGAAAATGTGGTCATTTCTTACGGAATGACCGAGTCTGGAAGTGGCATTGTGTACGACGGGCAACCACTTGATGGTGTTGAGATTCGTCTCTCTCCCGATGGTGAAATTTTGGTCAAGGCTGCGATGTTGTTGCGCTGTTACCGCGACGGAGTCGATCCGAAGGACGTAGACGGTTGGTTCCACACTGGGGATATCGGTAAATTGTCCACAGATCGTCGTCTCGTGGTGCATGGCAGACGGGGAGATCTGATTATCACCGGTGGTGAAAACGTCTGGCCGCAGGAAGTCGAAGCAGTACTTGCCCTTCATCCCCGTATCCGCGAAGTCGTTGTACGAGGGGTTCCCGACGTGCAATGGGGTCACCAAATCGTGGCCTGGATTGCGACATTCGACGACAAGACGTTGACGTTAGATGAACTACGGGATTGGGTGAAGACTTCGCTTCCGGCGTATTGCGCGCCAAAGGCGATTCATATCCTAAACGCTCTACCCCGAACGACTTTGGGAAAAATTGATGTACAACGCCTATTAGCGTCAATTCCCGAATGACCACCAAACTTCCTAATGCCTTCCGTTTTCAACTGGCTGCCTCCACCATTTCCAACATTGGAGACGGGATGGTCGCGGCCGCGGCACCGTTGCTGACGCTCAGTCTCACGTCTGATCCACGCCTCATTGCCGGAGTTAGTTTTGCCTCTAGTCTGCCCTGGCTTGTACTTTCATTACCAGCAGGTGTGTACATCGACAGACTTAACCGCAGGGTCTTGATGATCACGGTCAATGTCATAAGAGCGGTGCTCTTCAGTGTCATTGCAATTTGTGCGGCCACGAACAACCTCACCATCTGGTGGTTCATGCTCATCCTCATTGGTGTCGGTTCCTGTGAGGTGATGTTCGATATGTCGGCCCAGGCATTTCTCCCACAAATCGTCCCCGAACCACTCCTCGAAAAGGCCAATGGGCGACTGTATTCGGCTGAAGTTATTGCCAACAGTTTTGTTGGACTGCCAATTGGCGCGTGGGCATTCGTGGTCGCGGTCGGCGTTCCTTTTGGTGTTAATGCCGCAGCGTTAGCAATTGCCGCAGTGTTAGTGGCACGAATCAGAGTCCCAGTCCATCCCGCGAATTCCACCATTTCAGTAGGAAAACCAACGTTCATTCAGGATTTGAAACAAGGGATCGCATGGTTGAAGGCCCATCCGCTGTTACGAACCCTGGCGATCATGCTGGGGATTACGAACATGGCCTCGATGTTCGGCGGTTCAATTCTCGTCAAATACTCAGCCGATGTTCTCAATGTCACCGGTCGCGGCTATGGATTCCTCCTGTCGACCTTTGCTCTTGGTTCAATAATCGGCGGGCTCATTGGTGACCGAATATCAAAGCTGCTTGGAGTTGGTCCTTCAATCCTCCTGTCGTATGGCATATTCAGCGCGTCTGGCCTCGTGTATGTATTTTTCCCATATGTCTGGAGCCTGGTTTTGGTGATGGCAGTCGGCGCAATTGCTGGCACAACGTGGAACATCGTCACGGTGTCATTACGCCAACGAATTATCCCGGCCGAACTCTTTGGGCGCGTGAATAGTGTGTACCGATTTGTCGGCACCGGTTCGATTACCTTAGGTGCGTTGATCGGCGGGCAGATCGCGTATCGCTATGGAATCAAGGCACCATTCATGGCGGCCGTGATCGTGGGGTTCGGTGCGCTTGGCTGGGGAGCGCCACGCATTCTTCACGCCACGCATTCTTCACGCCATCAGGTCACATAGAGTTTGATCGAACTCCTGCTCCGCCGTCAATCACATACGTCTCGCCGGTAATCCAACTGGCAAGATCTGAAACTAAGAATGTGGCAAGGTTGGCGATGTCTTGTGGCTCGCCAAGCCTTCCAGCCGGGATCGTTGCCGCCAGTCGATCACCGAAATTATCCACCAACATTTTCGCAAAGTCGGTCTTCACAAGTCCGGGGGCAATTCCAACGACGCGTGTCAATCCCAACTCGCCGGCCAGTTGTCGGGTGAGATGAATAAGCGCCGCCTTGGTCAGGTTGTAGACCCCGAGACTTCCTTCCGCCCGCAATCCCCCGACCGAAGCGATATTTAGGATCACACCTGGTTTGTCCTGCATACAGGCATTCCACACGGCCTGCGTCCAGAAAAATGGGCCCCGCAAGTTGACCTGAAACGTCTTGTCATAACGCGAAGGATCGATCCCTAGCGTCGGACCTGCGTATGGGTTCGTCGCCGCATTGTTGACCAAGATGTCGATACCGCCAAAGCGTTCGATGGTGGCCATGATACATGCCTGTGCTGCATCCAAGTCTCCGGCATTGGCCGTAAAGATTTCCGTATCTCCGCCAATTTCCTTGGCCGTGGCGCGAAGGGCATCTTCCTTGCGCGACGAGAGCATAACCTTGGCGCCGGCTTGCACATACGAGTTGGCGATGGCTTTGCCGATACCTCGTGAAGCGCCAGTGATGAGAGCAACTTTGCCGTGCAGTGAAACTTCCATGACCGAGACGCTACTGCAGGGTGCTGACCCGGACTACTTGGACACGTCGTCCATCTAGTTCTTCGGTGCAGAATCGCCAACCCTCGTAGTCCACCGAATCACCTACCAGAGGTACGCGTCCCAATCGTCCAAAGATGAGTCCACCAATGGTGTCGAATTCATCTTCTGGGATCTTTGTCAGCAAAATATCATTTAACTTCGATAGCGGCGTACCACCCGCAATCAAATAATCTCCATTCGGAAGGCGACGAACCGAATTGTCGTCTTCATCGTGCTCGTCAACGATCTCACCCACCAATTCTTCCAGACAATCCTCGAGGGTGACAAGACCGGTGATGGAGCCATATTCGTCGGCAACCATCGCCAAGTGAATCTTTGCCACCTGCATCGAACGCATCAGATCGGCGACGGATTTGCTTTCGGGTACCACCTGTACTCCACGAAGCAACGGCGAGATATTCTCGTCGCCCTTTCCTGCACGCTCGGCAATGACGAGATCTTTTACATACACGACACCGACGACATCATTGCGATCATCCTCGACGTGAAACACCGGAAAACGACTGAACCCTTGGGCAACAGCACTATCAAGAGCCTCCGTTACCGAAAGTTGGTCATCGATCGAAATGACATCTGGCGATGGCACCATGATTTCTTTGACAACCGTGTCGCCAAATTCGATCACTGATTCGATGAGTTCACGCTCTTCGAGCTCAATCACACTTTCTTGTGCGGCCGCTTCAACAACGCCGAGAAACTCACGTTCGCCAATAAATGGGCCCTGCCTCAGACCCTCGCCCTTAACAATGATATTGGTGAGGCGAATCAGCAAGTCAGACGTCACTCGAAGTGGCCAGAAACCGACCAGTAGCAACAGCGGACGTGCCGACATCGTCGCCGCCTTGACCGGATACAGCAATGCATACGTTTTTGGAACTGCTTCTGCCATAACGAAGAAAATCACGACGTTTGCAAACACTCCTATCGCAATTCCTGCCGGCCCGAACAGTCGACCAGAGACCACCCCGGTAAGGGTTGCTTGCACGGTTTGGCAAATGTTGATGGTGAGAAGAAGTTGATTTATCCAGCGAGTCGGTTCGTTGGCCAGTCTCACCAGCGCTTTACCAGACTTGACGCCTTTCTCTGCCAGCGCGGCCGCTCGTGGTTTGGACATTCGCGAAAGGGCCATTTCTGCGAGCGACAAAAACGTGAGCACTAAAAGCAACAGGCCGATGGCAACAATCATCCAAATGTCGCCGCTAGTTGGACTAGCGGCGATCATTGATCGTCCTCCTGGTGACCGTGACGAAAATTTTTGGGGGCCGGCGCTTTCCAGTGATGAGTTTCCAGAAGTACAAGTTCCCGACCTCGCATTGCCTTAGTCGTCTCGGGCGTGTCGTGGTCGGCCCCGAGCACATGCAGCATGCCGTGCACCACAAGAAGCGCGATTTCGTCTTCCAAATTTCCGGCGTGAGTGGCTGCTTGAGCTGCGGCAACACTCGGACAGATCACAACATCGCCAAGCAGCAGTGGCAGTTCGGTGATATCCAGAGATATCCGATCTGGACCTTTCGACATCGCACCGGGTCCTGGAGTGTGTGCCGCATCCACCGCATCAAGTGGAAACGCAAGCACATCGGTTGACTTGGGATTTCCCATGTATTGCTCATTCAATTCGGTCATGGATAGTTCGTTGACAAATACAATGGTCATCTCAGCAGATCCACGCACTCCTTCTGATTCCAAAACATTCAATGCAAGGCTCTGCCACCGCGGCAAATCAATTTCGATTTCGCTTTGTTCATCCGCACAGAAGATTTCAGGCTCTCCGTCGCCACCAACTCTTCGAGGCTTGGACAATCCCGGTCGACTCTCAGCCACCGCGTTTCACCGCCGACGCCACATGTTGTTCATAGGCCGCAACAATCTCAGACACGATTCGATGGCGTACGACGTCGCTGGTATCTAAGTGCACGAATTCAAGATCTGTGATTCCGGTAAGCATCGGCTCCAGACCTACCAAACCGCTTCGACTATCTGGAACATCGACTTGAGTCGGATCACCAGTAATGACCACCTTGGAACCAAATCCAATTCGAGTCAGAAACATTTTCATCTGCTCTGGCGTTGTATTTTGTGCTTCGTCCAGAATAATGAAACTGTTGTTGAGGGTACGCCCTCTCATAAATGCCAGTGGTGCAACCTCGACGATTTGACGCTCCAGCATCAACTTGGCCTGTTCGGCACCCACCATGTCATGCAGAGCGTCATATAACGGCCGCAGATAAGGATCAATTTTTGCGGACAGATCGCCCGGTAAAAAGCCCAGCCGTTCACCTGCTTCAACTGCCGGACGGGTGAGAATAATTCGCTGCACCCGTTTTGCCTGTAGCGCTTGCACTGCCATCGCAACCGCGAGCCAACTCTTACCCGTTCCCGCTGGTCCGAGACCAAACGTAATGATGTTGTCACGAATGGCCTCGACATATCTTCGCTGGCCCGATGTCTTTGCCCGCACGGGTCGGCCTTGATTACCGCGAATCACTTCTTCGGTGAGAATCAGACTCGGGCTCTCGTTTGCTCGCACCATCGATATCGATCGCGAGAGAACGGCCTGATCTAGGTGCTCCCCCCGTTGAAGCAACTGGGTAAGTTCTTCGAACACACGACCCACCAAGCGGGATTCGTCACCAGAAATCGCAATTTCGTTTCCGCGGACATGAATCAAGGTCGAGGGAAATTCTTGCTCAATGGCCCGCAAATGGGTGTCTCGCTCACCCAACAGTGCCGACATCAGGTGGGCGCCCGGAACAATGACGTTTACGCCAGAAGTTGATACTGACATGCAGGGGTTAGACAACGCTACTTCTATTGATGCTCATGACATCTACAAATCTAGCGGAGAATGACCGGAACTAACTCTGGCTTGTACCAACCTGGGCATGGTTGCGATCTGCCACATAATCTCCGTGACCTTGTACAGAACTCCCCACTTGCGCAAAATCAAGGGCGTAGTAACGCTGAGTCGTCAACGTAATCAATTGTGCCTCACCAACCATACGCGCCATGCGTAGCATTAATTCGGCGGCACCTCCTTCGGCATTTGGTTGGTTCGTTTCAGGCAAGTCGAACACCAGCAGAGATCCTTCACGGGCTTCCACCGCCATCGCATGTCGGGCCATAAAGATACTTGCTCCACGTGCCACAAAGCCAGGATCCACAACTGCCCACACAACATAGTGAATCTGACCGCGTTCAAATTTTATAGAAAAATGAGATTTGAAATAATGCTCACTCAACCAGCGGGTGCGACGCACGTCAGTTGCTACAAGTGTCATTGCAATTGGACGCGTGTCGTCCCACACCACCCATGTTCGATTGGTGACATCAAGCATCTGGTCGTCAAATTCAAAACGATCCAGCATTTCATGGGTCACCGTCATCTCAACGGTTTCAATATACGCACGTCTGTAGAGCGTCCATAGCTGATCGCGCAGCGCAGCGTCACCTACAGGAGAGTGTCGGGTAATGAACATGGGCGAATTGAAGTTCTCCGGGGTGAGAGCACACACTCTCATAGAGGTACCGAACCTCCGCCTGTTTTCAGAGTACCTCATCCGTTACGTCAAATTTGGGATGTAGTACCGTTTTCCCAGTGAAATCAACAACAATTGCCCGCGCCGCGTGGGTCATGGCGGCGGCCGGGGGCATTCTTGCACTGGCGACCATGATTGCTGATAACTCAACGCTGAGTAATTCCTTCTACTTCATCGCCACTGCCCAACTGACTTTGACCCTCCTCGTTTCGGCACGGCTGAACTCCCCCGATCGCGTCGTCTGGCTGAGTTTGCTGTTCATAACCGGCTTTTCAATCGTCGGACAGTTGCTCGATGGAACTTTTACCGATCGACCTACATATCAGGCGATTCCGGAAGCACTTTTCCTGATCGTCCAGTTGGTTCTGGCGGCTGGACTTCTCTTCATCGTCGGTCGGCGCCTCGGAAGTGAACCCGTCAGCGTGCTTGTGGACGCTTTGATCGTGGCACTTGGTGCTTGGTTTCTCATTTGGGTTGCCTTCGTGCAACCAACCCTCAACGTACGCAACGAACCAGTGCTGGTCGCCGCCCTCCGCGGTAGCACACTCGCGACGAGCGCACTCGTACTCTTCACCCTGGCAATTTTGCTCTTCGGCGACACACAGCGGACACCTGCGGTGTGGTTAGTGGCGTCCGCAATTGGCCTCACGCTGCTGGGCGACTTTCTCTTTGCGGCCAGCGAGTCCGGACGGGTGATCATCTCCGATCGATTCGCCAGTGCCGCCTACATCGCGTGTCTCTTCTCGGCGTCAGCCGCCTTCTGGCATCCATCAATTTCGTCTCTCACCAGCAAGGGACCACTCTTACCCAGGCGTCCAATCATGGGCCGATTGATCACCACTACCTTGGCCCTGCTTGTTCCCGTAGTTGTGCTGGCGCTTGGGGACCCCGCCGACACCCGAGACCGAATAGTTCGGGCCGTCTCAATATTCGTCCTTGGAGCAGCCGTTACTGCCCGAGTCATTCACTCGGTTCGAGCCAATGCAAAAACTCAACGCGAACTCATCGTTTCGGCGCAAACCGATGCACTCACAGGACTCCCCAACCGCAGTCTGATGATTACTCATGTCACACATGCTCTTGTCAATGCATCGGCAGAGGGTCGACAACCGACGGTTTTGTTCATCGATGTGGACAGGTTCAAGAACATCAACGACAGCCTTGGCCATCAAGCAGGCGACAACGTTCTTGTCGCGGTTGCCCAGCGACTGCAACACGCGTTACCGCAGCGGTGCATCGTTGGACGTATTTCTGGTGACGAATTCGTCATCCTCGACCCTTCCAATCGCAATACCAGCGATGCAATGTTGCTCGCCGATCGAATCCTGGAAGCATTTCACGAGCCGCTATCACTTCGTCAAGGGGATGTGTTCGTCTCTGCCAGCATCGGTGTCGCAAGCTATCGACCTGACATCACCAAGAACGCCGATGATTTGTTGCGCCACGCTGACACGGCCATGTACCGGGCTAAGGATGCCGGTCGAAATTGCGTAGCAATATTCGATGAATCGATGTTGGAGCGCGTCTCCCAACGTCTCTCTGTTGAAACCGCTCTCTACCGGGCTCTTGAGCGCAGAGAATTGCGTCTAGTCCATCAGCCCATCATTGATATTGACCTCGGAGATGTGGTTGGCTTTGAAGCCCTTATGCGTTGGGAGCGTGAGGACGGCTCGATGATCTCCCCCGCTGAATTCATTCCAATTGCCGAAGAGACCGGCACGATTGTCCCGATTGGTGCGTGGGCGCTACTTGAAGCTCTGACCCACCTACGTACCTGGATCAATGAGGGCATCTGCCGACGAGATGCAACAATGTCGGTGAATGTCTCACCTCGACAACTTCACGACCCAAATTTTGTGGCTGTCGTGAGCGAGGCCTTGATGCGAGCACATGTACCCGCAGATCAATTGTGGTTGGAGGTAACCGAGGGCGTGATGATTGCCCAACCAGAACAGGCACTCGTAGCCTTGAAAAAGCTCTGTGCGCTTGGCGTGCGAGTCGCAATTGACGATTTCGGCACGGGGTATTCGTCACTCTCTCTACTTCAACAATTTCCGATTCAACGTTTGAAAATTGACAAGTCCTTTGTCAGTGGTGTTGCCGAAGATCTAGGAGCCCGCTCACTGGTTCGCACGATCATTGCGATGGGTAAATCACTCGGCCTCGACATGGTTGCGGAAGGTGTCGAAAGTGTTCGCCAACTGCAAATCCTTGCCGAACTTCGATGTCCCAAGGCGCAGGGCTTTCTCATTAGCCACCCAGTGCCACCAGACTCAATGGCCAGCACCGTCGCGGCGCTTGATCAACTCGGTTCGTGGCCACGGTTGCGTGGGCCAACACCCATTTAGTCCAACAATTCCTCGCTCACGATTTTAATTGGCAGGGACTATCACCACTGGACATAGTGCGTGATTAGCAACTTGCTGAGCCACCGAACCGAGCAACAAACCGACAAATCCACCGTGTCCGCGACTCCCCACAACGAGTAAATCGGCCGTCTTTCCAGCGGTGATCAGATGCTCGGATGCGGCACCTCGTTCAACCCGAGTGACGACACGAATCTTGGTATCAACGTTTGCCACCGCAGCCGCCGCCGCAGCAGCGATCTTGTTTGCATCCGCCACCATCTCTTCTATTGGAAACATCATCGGCATCATCGCCATCGGATCAACAACAAACGGCATCGACCAGGAGTGAAGAATTTCAATTTGGGAACCCCTCAACTTCGCTTCGTGCGCCGCCCACACAACTGCCTTTAGCGAAGCAGGGGAACCATCGACTCCAACTACAATCTTCTGATAGTCCGACATAGTGCCTCCTCATTCGGTCTGCACTTCCACGCTAGCCCCAGGAATGCCGCGACTAACTTTGGAGAGCGGCAGGCAATAGATCGGGGAGATCGTCAGCGATGAGGCCGATCCCAAATTGTGATGCGGCGAAGCCGTGCATCCATACTGCGGCGGCGGCAGCCAAGAACGTATCCATTCCTTGCGCCAGCAGCCCCACAATGATTCCCGCCAGCACATCCCCGGCTCCAGCCGTCGCCAGCGTCGGAGGTGCATTGGCGGTGAGGATTGTTCGACCGTCGGGCGCCGCGATGACTGTCTGTGCACCCTTCAGGACTACCACTGCCCCACTAAGTTGCGCTGCTACCCGAGTGCGAGTAATTCTGTCGCCACTGATTTCGAAAATGCGCGCGAACTCGCCCTCATGGGGAGTAATGACACATGATTCTGTTATTGCGGCAAACAACTCGTTCGGATTTTCGTGGAACACGGTGATTGCGTCAGCATCCAACACCACGGGTTTTCCGCTGGCCAGCAGGGTCAGAGCTCGAGTCCGAGTGACGTCATCAACACCCGCACCGGGGCCCAAAAGAAACGCCGAGATCCGTCGATCACTGGCCAGATTCTCGACATCTTCCGGGGATGTAATTGATCGTACGAGAATGCTTTCAACCGCGATCGCGTACACCACAAAGGCTTCCGGTGCGACGACAAGAGTGGTGATTCCTGCTCCAATGCGGGCCGCGGAACGTGCCGCTAAACGTGCCGCACCGGTCATCGGATATCCACCGAATATAACCGCGTGTCCTCGACTGTATTTGTCAGTTGTTGCACCGGGATGCGGCAACGCAAATTTCCATAGTGCAGGAGAATTTTGTTCGGTGATCAGACCATCATTCTAAAGACTGAAATCGGACTACGAGCGCCGCGGTTCAGAACTCATAACTACCAGGCCAACACCTGAAGTAGCAACGATGAGCAACACGATCGACCAGGTGATGCCGAAAGGCGGTGACCATACCGGATGAGTGAACATGTCAAGGGCATTATCGCCGATGACACCAACCGAATACCGACGTAAGGCAGCCAAACCACTACCGACAACTACTCCGCACCAAATCCCGACAACTACCCGTTTGCTGCGATTTGAGATTTGAAGATATCGGGCTCCAAGAATTGGTATACCAACAAATAGCGGGGTGAGATGGCGTCCCTGCACACCAAAACCACGCAAGATCTTGTAGTAGTTGAAGTCTTCGGCAATGACTAGCACTACGCATGCAACACCGAGAAACCCCAGGGCACGCTTCGCTGATCCGGTCAAACTGGACCAACTAACAACAACGATCGCTACCGTCGCTGCGAAAACAACGAATGCGATTGGGCGTGGCGTCGGAGTGTCCAACCAACCATAATTGCCGATGGATTCGTCGATTACTCGTGGAATGTCACCGATGGCATGAAGAAATTGGGCACCAAACCCCATTTTGTAGAGACCCGCAGTCATCTTCGGATCAACAACTGCATTGAAGATGACGACATACCACCACACCATTAACAAGGCGGCGATTGAATGGAGACCGTACACGATCACGTGTTTGCGCAAGTGTGTCCTTAGGTTTTGGATCGATCCCCCTGCGATCACGACAATCACTGCGATCACGCCGTACAACAACACACCAAGCGGTCGTGCCGCAATGAGTGCTACACCAGATATCGCAACCGTGACTGCTTCAATCCGATAGACATCGGTGGCAGTGATAAAACTCGACAACGCCACCCACAGGGCCACGGCGGCACAGATCTCGACACCGCTCGGGCTGATGACCGAGGAAATGAAGATCACCCCCGGTGTAAGCGCGATAAGCAATGGCATCGCCGACAAGGAGCGCCGTTTCAAGCACGCGAAAGCGAGTGCAAGCAACAACGCACACGCCCCCGCATTTGTTGCTCGTGATAATCGAAACGCGAAATCATTCGGACCGGCCAGGGTGCCAATCCCACCAAATACAAAGCCACCGGGCGGATATCGCCCCATTCCGGTCCAAGGTGGATTATCGATGACGGCTTGACTCTCAATTGGACTGTTGCATCCGGGCTTGTCCGCATATGGTGCAAAACACCACGGAAGTTGAAGAGCAACGCCAAATTGTGGATCAATGTCCACCTCCGTCGACCAATATGACAATTCCAGTGCCGCCATAACCCGCGATTGATCCACGTAGCCATATGTTGATGCCGACACACTCGGAATCATGCCCTCGACCTCCATGGTGGGCGATGCCAAAGTCACAACATTTTCCGTCTCCGCCACATCAAGAATCACAAGGGTCCCATCATTGAGTTCGGCATAAACCGCATACGCCCGTGGAGAATTATTGGGAAATTTGGTTTTGATTGAAAACCCAACCAGTGACTCAGCATCAATGGAAAGGAATTCAGCGACGTCCTCCCGGGCCATGGAGGGCACACCCTCCCCCACAACGAGACCATCGACGGTAGCGATGACTCTGTGTATCCCAGATTCATTGTCAAACGCCCAACCGTCAATGGAAAGAACCCATCTGTCCATATCTTGGCCGATGAACTCGCCTCGAATGAGCGCAGCGGATTTGACAAAATTTGACGGCTCGTCCGGACCCGCACCCAACGGCACCAACTGAGACCACACAAGCATGCACGCAAAAATGGCGACGCCAAACAGAATGTTTGGTCGAAGCACACGTCGGGAGTTACTGTTCTCCCCGTTCGGATCAACTTCCACATTTCAAGACTAGAGTTGGACTCGCGAATTACACGCCATGCTGGATATAACTGCCTTTACATCGGTGCTCGTACTACCGACATTCAATGAGATCGACAATCTCGACTCATTTGTTCGGGCGGTTCGACAATATTGCCCGTTAGTCCATATCCTTATCGTCGACGATGACAGCCCAGATGGAACCGGGGAGTTAGCGGAGTGTCTCGCGGCTGAACTCGGCGCGATAGACGTAATTCACCGCGTCGGCGAACGCGGGCTAGGAAGCGCTTACCGTGCTGGATTTGCTCAAGTTTCCACCAAGACCTTTGATGCCGTGATCACGATGGACGCAGATTTTTCGCACGATCCAGCCGTGATCCCCCAATTTCTTTCCGCGCTTCACTCCGGTGCCGACGTGGTGATCGGCTCACGCTACGTGACAGATGGCGACATACGTGGATGGCCCATACACCGAAAACTATTGTCACACTGGGGAAACGCCTACACCCGATGGGTATTGCAACTCGATGTACGTGATTGCACCTCGGGCTTTCGCGCCTACACGTCAAACGCGCTTGCGATCATCAATCCGTCCCTTGAACATGGCGAGGGCTACGTTTCCCTAACGGCTCTCGTCCGACGGGCTCAACAACATCACCTGCGCATTGTCGAGATACCCATCACCTATACCAATCGGGTCCAAGGAACTTCAAAGATGTCGTGGCGTATCATCCTCGAATCAATGGTTCTGGTGACACTTCTGGGTGTGCGGGACATCTTTCGACGTGCGGGCGATAGATCGCGGCGCACTACTTGATCGTTACGCTTGCAATCTTTTTCTTATCCACCAGCAAAATCCACACTTGCCCAACATCCAAAGAAAACGGCAATCCGCCTACAAGATAGGAGGTTCCAGCCGTTGCAATGGGTCGCGACCAAGTTGCCGCGAAGCGTTGACCATTTCGTAAAATGACTGCCGTCCCCTCTCCAACCGTGCGCGAAAGAGGCGTCTTTCCGCCGAACCGATCACCTTGCTCGGAGTCCGTCTGTTCGACAAATTGGATGATGACTGTTCTGGCAATGACGGGCTGACGAGTTACATAATCCTTTTGCACATAGCCGTCGACTGAAATCGCCCAGCCTTTCTTCGACCACTTTCCGCTGACGTTTGACGACGGCCACGTGGCCTTAAATGTCCTCGCCGGGGATCCACCAATAGGTACTTCTCGATCGAATGCAAGCCCAATATCGCCGACCACGCCGAGACCCTTTGCTTTGGCGATCATGTCGGCAAACTCGAGCATCTGATTGTGGGGCACTTCCTTTTTGTTGTTTCGGTAGAAGTATTCGCCTTTCTCAGTCGGGGACAGACTCACAGCATTGGAGGCCGCGATTTGTTTGAGCAAAACATTATTGGCGCCACTAAACACCAATCCAGGAGCGGAAAACTGTTTCAAAATTTCGAGATCTGAGATGCGCGCACTGCGCACGGGACCAACCACCTTGGGTACCTTGCGGTTGAACATTGCCGCCAGTCGGGTCAGACCCCACTCAACTTGCTCAACATAAACCAGATCGGCATCGACAAGGCCCGTATGTGGTCGCGCCAACCCCGTGTTATCTAATTTGACCATGATCACGGGTTTGCCAGCGCCGCCCGGGAGACCTGAAAGCGGACTATCGCCGTCTGCGGCAATGGCAGCGATCGGCGAAAGACCCGTGAAGAACACGGCCGAAAGCGCGATAGTGGTGCGAAGGGCAGAAATGCAACTACCCCTTGACCCAGTTTGTCTTGCCATTCACTTTCTTGCACAAGAGTTTTGTCTTGCCGACTACGGTGCGAAGTCCCGCCTTCGCACACGGTCCGCCGATTTTCGATTTTGTTGAAATCGTTTTGGTGGGAATTGTCGTCTTTGTGATTCCCGAACTATCACCAGATGTATCCTGCTTGAGCTGCACAGCAGCGATCCCGGCCGGTCCAATTCCGAAATACATCAACAGACGCCCCGTCGCATCAAGAAATACTTCGGGATCATTACCTGCTGAGTTTTCGAATCCGTTCCCGAGACTAACGAGATCAAGTTTGTGCTCATTTGTGAACACCAACCCATCCGTGGATGTCGCGTAATACACACCCATACCTGTCGACCTATCGGCCGAGCCCGAAGCGTTGTCGAAATAGAAAATCGTGAACGTACCGTCGTTGTGACGCACGATTGCCGGGTGCTCGGCACTTCTCGTGATGTTGGAAGCACCACTTCCAATTCGAACCCCTGATTCGGCGGTCCAAACTAGTCCATCGGGTGATGTGGCACTGAAGACCTTCCACGGATCGGGTCCCGTCCCCGGTCGTGGGAGACCACTTAAGTAGGCCCGGTATGAGCCATCATCAAGTCGAACGATTCCCGGACCAGTTAGTCCGCCGGTCACCCCGGCAAACAGTGTTTGACTTAGGCACACTTCGGTACGAACCGTGAATGTCACTCCATCGGTGGATGTCGAACAACTAAAGCCATCGCTACTTGAGTTGTACATCACCCAGGTTCCATTGACCAGTTTTATGACACGCGGCTGCCCCTGGTGGTTGACTCCGCCAAACGGATTACCCGTGTAGGTGAAGGACTTGCTGTCGCTTGATTCTGCCATCACCACGCCGAGCCCTGTGGCAAACACATAGGCCCGAATCGTCCCATCTGTCAACACAAAGGCCGAGACATCGGCAACCGGTGAGGAACTGCCTGGGAACGTGGCAGTAGACAAAATCTTGGCACTGACGAGAGTTACGGAGTACGGCCCGTTTGGCACGTTTCCACCGGCATCGGCAGCGCGAACTTCAGTCGCTAATGGTAGAAGCGCTGTCGACATTGCCAGACCGATTGGCGTCACTCTCCTGGCCAGCACCCTCAGAAGTTCTAATGCAACACCAAACATGATTACCTCGGATTCCGTCGACGACAAATTGTATAGTCAGGCTATCTAATAATTAGTCTTTATTCGTCATGAGCAACCACCGACCAAATGCTGCCAATGACATTACTCTCGCCGATGCATATGCCGTCGTCACGCCAGAGGATAACAAACGCTTATATGCAAAATGGGCCGCCTCCTACGACACAGCCTTCGTTGAAGCCAATCGATACCGATATCCATGTGCCGTTGCAGAGCATTTCGCCAATTTCGTTCCGCAAAATGTTGGGGAACTGTTCGTAGACGTAGGTTGTGGCACCGGACTCGTCGGAGTCCATCTCACCTCACTACGTCCCACTTGTCGGATCGACGGCATCGATATTTCGCCGGAGATGCTGACCCAGGCTGGCAACAAACTTCGGAACGATTCAACGCCCATTTATACAAATCTCATTGCGGCTAATCTCACTCAACCACTCCGTGATCCAAGAACTGAATACGATGCGATGCTCAGTTCCGGCACTTTTACTCATGGACACCTCGGCCCGGAAACACTCCAGGTTTTGCTGCCCCTCGTGCGAGTTGGTGGCTGGTTCGTCGTTGGCATCAATGCCGAGCACTTCGCCTCACGTGGGTTTGCCGAGATGCTCTCGAAAACAGTCCAAGGTGGTTACATCACCTCGCCCGACCTGCACAGAGTACAGGTCTACGAGGAAGGAAGCCCACATTTTGGCGACCAGGCGGTGATCGCGATATTCCAGCGTGTCATGTAATTCTCATCTGAGCACGCAAACTACTTTTGGCAATAATCACTCGTCGCATCGCCATTTGAATACGGTAACCCAGCCACAATAGTTCGGTCGGCAGTTGCCAGATAGTTGCCTTCATACCAACATACGGAATATTCGGCATATTTCCGATCCGCGTTTGGAGAAAACGAAGAGGGCAACTTGGGATTCTTAGACCGAAGATCAAGGATTGCCAGATCGATGAACGCACCAACCTCGTCTGGACTTCCCGTAGGGATACCGACGGCTGTCGCAATCAGATCGCCTTTTTTGATTGTGGCCTTTGAAGGAAACTCCCGCGAATCGCCTTGCACCGCTGGCGACAGCGTTGCAAGTATTTTGTCAAACGTCACGGATGGTCTGTGCATGTGACCAATGCGCAACATGATGCCGCACGGAGCAATGGCGTTGAATCCAAACTGATACACCCCACCAACGAGAAAGTGCCAAGCCGTCACAACGGTTGCATCAAAGGGCATCGTCACGCTCACATTGTCTTTGTAGGTCTGTGTTGACCAACGGACTGTCCCATGTGGCTTATATGACCCACCTCGTGTCTGTCCCGGTTGATCTTTGGAAATTGCGCTGCCAAGATCGATGAACGAGCCACTTGCGATGATCGGGAAGATACAACTTGGAACGGTGCCAGATGAGACCCACTTACTCGCCTGTTCATTCCAACTCCAAGTGGCCGAACTTGCGCCGCCGGCATTTCCGGTGTTATTTCCTCCACTTTTGGGTGCGACGACCCACACCAACGACTTCCCTTTCTTAGAGCACACCAATTTGCGACCACCAACGGTCACGGACGAGCCGACCTTGGTGCACTTACCTCCATTGTTTGCCGCTTGCACAGGCGCAACGCCCAGCATCAACATCGCAATGACGGACACCGCAACCAAGAACCGCGTTCGTTTTAGCGCAAAACTATTCACAACGTTCCCTTTAACAATACGAATCTATGAGGACATACATTCAAAAGTAAGTATACGAACAGTAGAGATGTCTTCGTCGTACCTTAAACAATTCATTGATTCCGAATGACGGTCGTGTGATGATTTAGAGAGTTAGGATTCACGTGAAGGAGTTCTCCTATGTCTGGTGTCGCGGTTATCACCGAAGCCTGTATCGGAGTCAAGGATCGTGCGTGTGTCGATGTATGCCCGGTGCAGTGCATCTACGAATTTGATCCAGCGAATAATCTGCTCGTCTCAGAGGCGCAAGCCGGAAACGGGATAACTGAGAACAGCCACACCCCGGTTGCGAACGCAATCACGATCTTTGGCGACAGCGTATTGTATGTCAACCTTGACGAATGCACGTCATGCACTGCGTGCTATCAACCGGATGTCTGTCCGGTTGGCGCGATTTACTCGGAGGAGCAAGTTCCCAACGGAACTTCGAATACGAAATATAACTCAGAAGATCCGAACAAGGGCCACGACCACACGTTCTTTGTGCAGCACAGCCGAGACGTTTTCGCCGACTAGGTGATTAATGCAAGCACCGCGCACAGTCACCGATGCCGTTACATTCCTACGCGCGCAGGGCTACACGGACGAAGTCGAATTGAAAGGCACGAATTTAGTATCTGGGCGAACGAACCTTTCCTGTGCACTCGTTAACGTAATCGTTGATCACACATTCCGCTTCGAGGGCGACAGCGATCCGGGCGACGAAGCAATCGTTCTTGGTTTGCGCTATCCAGACACCGACATCCGCGCCACACTCGTGTCTGCCTTCGGCCACGATGCTGATCCAGCAACGGCAGAATTTTTCCGCCGCCTGCGAACCTCGTAAATGCGTAGTGCCTATTCTCCCCTGGACCAGGACTGGGCATAGTTCGCATCCAGAATCCTCCGACCGGAGTCGGCAATTGCCAGTGGCCTAAAAGTGTCGAGCATGACGGCCAGTTCGTCTGTCCTGTTCTTGTCGACACTTGATTCAAAACTTCCTGGTTGTGGTCCGTGCACAAATCCGGTCGGATGAAACGAAATCGAGCCGACACTAATTCCGGAACCAACGCGACTGGCAAAGTTCCCTGCCGAGTAGAAGAGCACCTCATCGCTGTCGCTATTGGAGTGGTGATACGGAACCTTTACCGCATCAGGATCAAAGTCCAGCGGGCGAGGCACGAACGAACAGATCACAAATCCATCTCCTTCAAAGGTTTGATGTACCGATGGCGGTTGATGAATCCGCCCAACAATTGGTTCGAAGTCGTGAATGTTCAGTATCCATGGATACAACGCGCCATCCCAACCTTCCACATCGAATGGATGATGTCGAAAGATATGTCGGCTGATACCGCTTTGATGCCGTACCACAACCGCAATGTCTTCACCATCTACCGTCAGCGGACTCTCAGGCACCCGCAGATCGCGCTCACTGTATGGCGAACCTTCGAGAAATTGCCCATTCCTAGACAAATACCGATGCGGCGGTCGAACATGTCCGCGCGACTCGATGAAAAGTAAACCCATGGCGTGCTCAGGGCACCATCGCAGTGTTGTTCCCTTGGGGATAACGACATAGTCACCGTCTGCCACTGACATTGATCCAAAAATGGTTTCAAGAACTCCCGAACCGCTGTGCACAAAGACCAACTCATCACATGAGGCATTCCGATACAGACTTGATGTCTCTTCGGTTTCGGCCCATGACAAGGTGACATCCGAGTTTCCCAGCAGTACGTGACGGTTAACTGCCACATCGTGGATCTTTTCCAACAATCCCGCGCGCAGATGACGCGGCGTAAGCGGCTCATCAGGACGAAATTCGGGTGTCTGAGTTTCAATCGTCTCAATCCCAACTAATGCGGATGGCGAATGGCGGTGATACAACAAGGCCGAAGATCCAGCAAATCCGTCCTGCCCAAAGAGCTCCTCTATGAGTCGCGAACCGTCGGATCGTCGGTGCACGATGTGACGTTTGCGTGGAATATTTCCAACTCTGCGATAATTCGGCATTTCAGGATTTCCTCTCCCCGACAATCATTCCACTTACGCTTCCAAGTCCGATGCGTGATTGCACATTGGAACCGGCCCATCCCCGAAGTATCACGCGATCGCCATCTTCAAGGAAACTACGTGTGGATCCATCCGGCAACTCAAGTGGTCGGCTCCCCCTCCACGTCAACTCAATGAAACTCCCTTCGCTCCCAGGTGTCGGTCCCGAGACCGTGCCTGACGCGATGAGGTCACCCACTCGCGCGGTGGCCCCGTTGGCAACGACATGTGCCAACTGTTGGGCGAAGGTCCAATACATGTCCCCGAATGTTGTTTGCGAGATGACCCACGGTTCGATACGTCTTTCACGCATTGTGCGGGACTCGATCAGAATCTCCAGCCACAAGGCAAGTCCACCCTGCCGAGTATCTCGGAGGTACGAAGCCGGCTGGGGTACCTGAGGTGGCGATTCCACTCGGAACGGCATAAGAGCGTCGAAGGTGACAACCCAACTTGACATTGAAGTGGCGAAACTTTTCCCTAAGAATGGCCCAAGCGGTTGATATTCGAACGCCTGGATGTCTCGGGCTGACCAGTCGTTCACCAAACAAATTCCAAACAGAAATTCTTCCGCATTCGCCGCAGTAACACCCGTGTCGGCTGTAATTTTGCGGCCAACGATGGCGCCGACCTCCAATTCGATGTCGAGTGAACGAGTCGGACCAAATACTGGCTCTCCATCTTCAAGTCGGACCCCATTTGGTCGGTGAATCTCACTCCCATCGGCGACAATTGTTCCCGCTCGACCGTGATATCCGACCGGAATATGACGCCAGTTCGGTAACAATGCTTCTCCATCGGGCCGAAAGAGACGACCGAGGTTTGTGGCGTGGTGGATAGATGAGTAAAAATCCACATAGTCACCAATTGAAACCGGTACCTGCATCTGAAGTTTCGATATCTCGATTACATGATTGCCAAGAATCTCGCCAGATTGATCCGAAAGTAAGCATGTTTGCAACGACTTGCGGACATGTCTCCAGACAGATTGGCCAAGTCCGAGGAACGAATTCAAAGTACTTTTCTCAAACGTCGCAACTAAAGCCGATCGCTCGACAAATTTTGAGTCAAAAAACCCACTCTTGGCCAGTGACGGTAGATCTAGAGCGTGCTCCCCCAATGCCACCCACGCATTTGGCGACCCTGTCCCATGTCGTCCGATTCCAAATGGAAGATTGCTGGCAGAGAACGCAGACCGATCGGGAATTGGGAACATGCCTCGCTTGATCACAGGTTGCCGCGTCGTGCTTGCTCTCGCTCAATCGACTCAAAGAGAGCCTTAAAGTTTCCCTCTCCGAATCCGTTTGCACCGCCGCGTTGAATGATTTCGGCGAATACTGTCGGACGGTCTTGGAGTGGTTCGGTAAAGAGTTGCAGAAGATAACCATCGGGCTCGTGATCAACGAGTATTCCCAATTTCTGAAGTTCGTCCCACGGTAGATCTAGAAAGCCGAGACGATTTCGGACGTCATCGAAGTAAGCCGCGTTTGCTTCCAGAAACCGAACGCCGCGGGCTCGAAGACTTGCGATTGCAGTAACGATGTCATTTGTGCGGAACGCAATGTGCTGGACGCCCGGACCTCGATAGGAATCGAGGTATTCCTGAATTTGACTGCGCTTAAGACCTTCCGCAGGTTCATTAAGCGGCATCACAACATTGTCACGATTCCAAACCACAGTTGATCTCAAGGCCGAATACTCAGTTGAGATTTGTGATTCATCAAAATGACGTAACTGCGAAAATCCCATGACATCCTCGTAGAACGCGACCCACTCGTCGAGTCTGCCGCGCTCAACGTTTCCGACGACATGATCGACTGCGTCCAAGCCAACGTGTGGACCTACCGGCGACGGCGGAAGCCCTTCCCGTGAATACCCAGGGCAAAAGTAGCCGCCATAGTCACTGCGGTTAACAAACGTGTGTTTCGTTTCGCCATAGGTACCGACAGCGGAAAGCCGAAGAGTACCAAATTCGTCACTCATCTCATAAGGTTCGCGCACTGGGCGCGCACCTCGCGCAACTGCCGCTTCGAAAACTGCTGTTGCATCATCCACGACGAATGCCAGATCATGTACCCCATCGCCGTGCTGACGGACATGATTCCAAATCTCTGACGTCGGCGAAAGACCGGCCGTAATTACGAGGCGGACGGACCCCTGTTCCAGCAAATATGACGCAAAGTCAGGTTGTCCTGATTCTGGTCCCGCGTATGCAGAGACACGAAAACCAAATGCGGAGCACAGGAAACCCGCGGTAACCCTGGCATTTCCCACCCAGAACTCAATTGAATCCCAACCACGAAGTCGCGCGGCCGGGGCCGTCATGGTTCGATCTATTGATGTCATATCACAATTATTCCCAGCACAGACTAGACAGTCGAGAGGAGCGGCTTAATGCCACTACCTGGAGGCAGGAATTTCAGCGATTTAACCCAGTATTTCCACGTACACTTCGCAGCGGCGATTAAGCACTCGACCCGTGGGCGTACTGGCGTCAACATTCGGCAATGGCGACGAAGCTCCGAGCCCGATTCGCTCGATTGAGCCTGCTGCTCGGTGCATTTCTACTTCGAGGGCGCTTGCAAGCGCGTCGGCGCGCTCTTCGCTCAACGGCAGCCTACGCTCGACACGGCCGTCAGATGAAGAGTGACAGACAACAATCACTTTCGCCTGCGAACTAGTAATCGTCGCGGCGATATCGACAACGGACTGTTTCGCAGCGTCGTTCAATTTGTTCGATTCCGGCGCGAAGAGAACATCGGAAGGAATGAGCATCCGAGAAAACCTTGAGTCAGGCGAGGTACCCCCAAGTCCGGCAGGCAATTCCGCTAAATCCTGTAAATTGATCGACGTCCACCAAAGTTCTTCTTTTTCGTGCTCTGGAATGACTATCCCGGATAATCCGTCAAACCGATCGTTATTGGACGTCGTCGAGTTGCCTGAGATCGAAAACGATGGCAGGCCGAATTTAGAAACAAGGACACCGCCAGCGGCTAACGCCAGAAGCGCACCGGACGCAACCGCGATCACTAGGAAGCGGCGACGACGCTTGCGCGCGCTCCTTCGTGAATACCGAACGGCCACCGTGATGCTTCAACTATTCTCAAGAAACATCTGGACTAGTTTTCTAATCCGAGATCAACCTTGCTGAGAGACGGCCGAACTGTCTGGTTGGTCTCGTCACCAAAGAGCAATGGAAACATGCCCTCTTCACTGTCTGCGTGGACGTCATCCCGATCGACAATCTCTAGATATCCAGACAAGTCTGGCCACCTCACCGCTGGCATTGTCTGCTGCAGCAACCAATGACCACCGGATTGAGCGATTCCAATCGTGTCGCTATTTGCAACCATCGCAGCCGCTGCTCCCGAAATGGTCAGGCTCCAAGCAGCCTCAGCGCGCTGACGGTGTTCTTCAACAATATGTCGTGAAGCTTCCACGCTCGCATTGTGTTCCTCGATTGCATCAATGGCAGTTGATTGCCAGATGTCCTCCGCCTCGGCAACAGCGTCTTGGGTAAGACTGATAAACGATCGTGCTGGGTCGCAATAGAACCACGAAGCGGCAAAGGAACCGGATCCGACGAGAAGCGTCCAAAGACCGAACGCAAACCCGACAGCGAAATTTTCCTCAGCGGTTCGGTAAACGAGTACCGCAAGTCCGGGGAACAAAGAAGATGCAACAAACACCTTTAATACTCGTCGATTTAGAAGTCGCCCACTTTCATTCATTTCGAAAACGGCGTTAACAACCCGATTCGTCTCTGGATCATCGGTCGATTTGATCGACTTCATCAATGATTCGCGGCGAATATCTTCAGCCGTCTTACCGATGACGATCACTGAGGCACCTACAGCCAAGGCCATGATTACCGAAAAGTACGGCGACTCACCGCCGTAGGTCAAGGCCAAGGTCATTGCAGCGGCATCTCCAACCAAGAAGAAGAAAATCCACAGACTCTTTGCAGTTGCCCCGTTGAATCGAACATGGGGTCCAAGGATTCGCTGTGCCTCAGCGTGTTGCTTCAGTGCGGAACGGTAACTCTCGAGCATGATTCGTCGGGCTTTGGCCTGTTGCACAGCCTCGAATCGACGCGAACGTGCTCCGGCCAGTAGTTCACGAATTGCAGCGCTAGCGCTTGCCGAATACTCGGCAACTTGGGCACGACCTTCGAGCAAATACTGTGCCATAACGTGCAACACCGAATCAATCGGCAACTCTTGGGATTTGTCCGGTGGCGGAGGAAGAATTCGTACTGCCGATCCTGATTCGAATGGATCCCGATCGAAACTGTCGGTAATCGCGCGGCGGGAAGGAGCGAGTGCTTCTGAGCCCTGCGAATTCCAGGCCTTTCGGATAGTTCGGCGTTTCATCTGATATCCCCCTAGTGGCTTAGATTGTCCTATTTAGTTAGTGATCGATGTAAGAATTGTGCACGTTGCCCCAGAGTGCTTGCACATTGCATCGGCATACGCGCGCACTACGTTGATGTAATCCTGAGGCGGCTGGATTGAACCGCCAGTTTTGCCAACGCCGACCAATGTTACCCGCACGCCGTCGAGATCAACTGGGGTCAGATTCTCCACAAGTTTATTGACCTCTTCGACCGTGATCATTGGGCTATTAATCGAATCTGATCCAACGGTCGAGATGGCATCACCATAGATCCGTACTTCCAGAAACTCGCCATCCTTGAGAGTGAGTTTCTGGTCGGCGGCGAGGGCAAACGCGCCGGCAAGATTGCTTCCAGTCGGGTCTATCTTTTCAAATGCACCCGTAAGTGCGGTACGGATTGACTCCATTGTTTCCGATATCTTCTTCTCAATTTTGCGATCGCGTCCAATTTCGGTCGCTCCAGATGTTGCCAAATCTCCTCGAAACAGCATCGTGCTTGCAGCCGACGACAATGACCAAGCCATCACGGAAAGAGTCCCTTCACAATCAGCAACACGCTCGGCATCAACTTGAATTGCATCCAGTCGTTCGCCTAAGACATCTTCAGATCTGCCGCTACTTGAAACATCAAGCAGTGACAGTTGAACCAGTTTCCCCTCAGGACAATCGTATTGGTATGCACCGGTTGAAGAGGTTGAACAACCGGCCACGAGCACGGTCGCGACTGGGATTACCGAAAATACCGACCGTGTAACTTGACCGAATAGTCGGCGTAACCGAGATTGCATAGGCGAAAAAGGCTATCAGCGGTACAAGGTGCCGCCTACTTGCGCCGAGCCGTAATCAGAGCATCTAATTGCAGTAGTCGCTGCTCTTCCCGTTGGTTCCGTCACGGGAAGGCAGACTACGAACTGTGGTCGCACTCTGCGCGTCGAGAAGATCAAACCAACAAATGGCATGTGCCGACATCTCCTTGTTGCCGGGGTGCTGGGCAATCCAGTTTGGATTCGAGGAGATCGTGTTGAATTTGCGCATGTCGTACACACCAAAGTCAACGAAAACGTTTCTGGTCGGCTTTGTAACACCTACTCCAACCGCCAACTTCTCTCCCTCCTTGATGAGGAACGGAGGATTGAAATTCGTGCTGGCCGACGACTCACCAGCGGGCGGCAAAGTATTAGCCAGTGCTTGAAACTTGGCGGTCAGAGTCAGCAGATGATCAAGGCGATACATGATGCCGCAGGTACTGATCACGTCAAACGTGTATTGAATTTCACCGCTTTCGACATATCGCGAACCGCGCATTGCCATTCCAGTAAAGGGTGCGACAACATCGACAGCCTGATCCAGGTTGTTGTCAAAGGCAAAACCACCGTGAGGCTTGTAATCGCCACCCCGAGATTGACCCGGGTAGAGAATCGACGTCACCATGGTGAGATCAACCGGCGACAAGATTCTCAACGGGTCTGGACAAGCGGGTGGTTGTGCGGACGGTTTCCAGCCATCATTCGTCTGACTCCAAGTGACATCGGATTCACTCGGAGCCGCACGTGCAACCGCGACCCACTTCAGGGCTCTACCGCGCTTTTTGCACACCAATTTCTTGCCGGCAACTGTCACCGTCGAACCTGCTTTGGTGCACTTTGCGCCTTCCCTGTTGGCAGCCTGAACCGGCGAACTAAGCGCCATCAAAGTTGTTGCTAGAAAAGCCGCCACCACAACCTTGTTGGTTGAACGCCGGTCTTTACTCATCACCTAGCCAAAAGGTTATCTAATTCGATCAGCCCTTCTTCTTCTCCTGCTTCTTAAGGCGTTTCTCCTTAAGAGTCAGCTTTGCTTCCTTCTTCTGGTTTGGACTGTTCTTCTGTTCTTTGTTTGCCATGGTCGCTCCATATCATCGCTTTTGGTTTCCGAATTAATGAACTCCGTCTGACAATAGTCGCTTCTCATGCCACGACAGATAGTCAACGTGTCAGCCTCGCCTAACACAGTACTTCCATCCCCAGATGATCCGGGCCGCATTAACAGTGGCCACTGCTTCAGGGTGTACCTTAATAGGTAGAGGAGTTTCCGAAGTCAAAAACACGTTAACTCATAAGGGGAATCTGAGATGGATGAAAACACCGGTCAGCAAAGTCCAGAAGCCGTTCCGAGCAGTGGTGTAAAACCTGCCAAAAAGCGGAATTGGAAAAAAATTCTTCTCTTCATCGCAGTAGGAATAGTCGCATTTATCGTCGTTATCACCGTGACTGTTAATTCGGCAACCAAGGCTTCCGTGAAAGTCAGCAATCAGTTTATTAATGACATTCAGGCTGGTGATGCCGCTGCTGCCTACGTATTGTTTTCCACTGGGGCTCAAGAAGTAGTTCCAGCGGATCAATTTGACACTGTTGTTGCCCAAATTGGACCGATTCTCAACACCAAAGAAAAAATGACCAGTAAATCAATAACTGGTGAAACTGGCGAGGCCGCGACGTCGCAAGTGACCTACGAAATTGATGGTACGGATGGCAAAACCTACGTGATCACAGTCAATTTGGTTAAAGAAGACGGTGATTGGAAGGTTCTCAATTTCGATAGCGACTCAAAATAATTTGATACCCGATTGAACCAACAACTCCAACGACGATTATTGATGTGCCGACACCAATCACTGCAACGCTCGAAATGACCGGAAGAAATTCACGTAATCGCCCGAAGCATTGGTAGCAACTGTCACACCTGCATCTGCAATGCCTAAGTCGTAACGATCAGCGTCACTGTCTTGGATTGTGGTGTGCCGGTCTTGGGTTTCACTGTCACAGTCACGGTGCAGGATCCAGGGTTCAAGCCTTTCAACGATTTCCCAGACACTTTGCAGTACTTGGCTGATGATGGCGCCACCCGTAGAGAGATCTTGGCACCGGTGGGAACAGCCAAACTTGCATAGATGGCAAGTGTTTTCGCTGCAACACTCTTCACGGTCGTCAAAACCGGGACGACTTGAGTACCAAGATTGAGTTTGGACACCGTGTCGGAACCGTTGTTGACGACGAACGCATAGGTGCCGGTCGAGTTGATGGCCAAATCCACGGGGAGTTTGCCGACCTTGATCGTGGCGTCCACGGCGTTCGTCGCCAGATTGACTTTGGACACCGTGTCGGAAGCGGCGCTGGTGACGTAGGCAAATGTGCCAGCTGGATTGATGGCAAGACCCGTCGGACCGACGCCAACCTTGATCGTGGCATCCACCGTATTCGTCGCCAGATTGATTTTGGAGACCGTATTTGACTGGGTATTTGCCACGTAGACAAATGTGCCAGCCGGATTGACAGCCACACCCGACGGAGCGACGCCAACCTTGATCGTGGCATCCACCGTATTCGTCGCCAGATTGATTTTGGAGACCGTGCCATCCCACCAGTTGGTGACGTAGGCGAATGTGCCAGTCGGATTGACTGCCACATCATACGCGCTATCGCCAACTGGGATGGTGGCATCCACCGTGGTCGTCTCTAGATTAATTCTGGAGACCGTATTTGACGCGCGGTTCGTGACGTACGCGAATGTTCCAGCTCGATTAACAGTCACACCCTGTGGGCCAACACCGACCTTGATTGTGGCTTCCACGGCGTTAGTAGCAAGATTAATTTTGGAAACCGTGTCGGTCTCGTAGTTGGAGACGAAGGCGAAGGTGCCAGCCGGATCAATTGCCACGCCTGCTGGGCTGAGACCGACGCTAATGGTGGCCTCCACAGTATTGGTGGCAACATTGATTTTGGACACCGTATTCGACGCGCGGTTGGGAACATAGACGAATGTGCCAGCCGGATTAACGGCCACACTCTCCGGAGAATCGCCGACCTTGATTGTGGCATCCACAGTGTCCGCCGATGCAAATGACACTGGCACTATCAGCCCACCAACCAACAATGCAACTACCCCAACAAGCACATGACCGACAAACCGTCGTCTCATAACTCGGACTGTAACACAGGGGAGGAAAAATTGTGGCAGAACCTATTCAGCCAACTGGTAATCAATGTCACATCCGAGGCTGCTGTAAGCATGTCCTAATTCGAACTCTCGCGACCCGTCCAGCGACGACCGCCGCGCCAAGATAACGTAATTCACAAGTACTCGGAAGAACTCACTTATGGGTCAGGCAATCTGTTCACTCATGTTGTTGCTGTCGCTGATGGCTCCGCCGATCCCAAACCAAGTCTCTCCGCTTCCGCCGCCAACGAAAGAAGCACTCTTGGTTGGCGATTCGGTCATGGCGGTTTTGGCCAACAACAACCAGGGCTTAAAACTATTGGGAAGACAGCACCCTTTCATCCTTAAGGCAGTAAGTTGCCAAAAACTGATCTACGTAGGGTGTACAGAGAGTTCCAAGAAAAGTTCATTGGCTTGGCTCAAAGCAAATCGAGGCAAGTTTTCAAAAGTAGTCGTGGTCGGATCTGGATATAACGACTTTGATGACAGCTCGTTCGCCCGAGCAATTGCGGCAATCTCGACGGAGTCCAGTCGTCAAGGCGTGCTGGTTCTCTGGCTGACGTATCGCGAAGAAGGGAACGTCAAGAGAAAAGCGATTTCGTTCAATTCACAACTTCGCAAATTTCTCCTAACAGTACCGAATCTCCGCTTGCTTGATTGGAACAAGATCAGTCGCGATCAGGACTCGTGGTTCACCAAGGATAAAATCCACATGTCCGGCACCGGTGCGTTCGAAATGGCAAGAGCAATCTCAGCGGCAATTGACAATCTCTAAATATTCGACACCGAACTATCGGCGATACGTATCAGCGTGTGAACGTGAGCAGGAACTCAAGAAGTCCGTGATTGTCGACGGTCACGACAAGATTGCTTGGGTTTGGGATACTCCAATCAGCGAACACCACTTCGATTGCGCCTGCGACCTGAATAGTTGAACCGTCAAAGCGCGCGTCAAGCGCAAAGGTGACAGCATTTGTCGTACCCTGAAGGGTCAGGTCTCCAGTTACCTCAGCACGCACAGGATTCCCAGCGATATTCTCCGCTGTCAGGCTGAATGGAACGGTCAGTTTGAAGTTTGCTGTTGGAAAAGTTGCGGTATCCATCAGGTTGCCCGTGAACTGACTGTCTCGGCGTGAGCTATCGCTGTGAATCGTCGCCACATCTACGGAGAACTCCGCCGAGTCAACTTGAGTTCCATTGATCACAAGGAATCCAGTCACCGACTCGGAGCGGCCGACTGCTTCAGAGTCTTGGCCCAGCAGAATTTCCTTTACCCGATAGCCAACTGTCGAGTCACTTACAATCTTCCACTCACCTTCTATCCCATCGGGCTGTGTTGCCACACTCGAACTAGTGCTGTCAACTGCACCGGTGTCAAGTGTCAGTGGCGCAGGGGCATCATCTTTGATCACATTGATGTACACCCATGGACCGACTAAGGCGGCAACGAGCAGTACTGTGCTGCCAGCGATGATCATCGTTAGCCTCTTGTTCACCTTGGAATTCTACCAATTCACGTCTTTTACGAACTCTGAGTGTTGGACAACTTGTCCGTTGGCCGTGCGGCCTTGACCACCGGATCTTGCACCGTGCGACTCGATCGGCAAGGCTGGTGGGATGTCACCCGTGATCGGTCTGAGCAGTGATTACCTAACCGCGCAACGTGCCTTCCTGGCGGCCGCTGAGACCGTGCACGCTTCTGTCACCTCTTTCCCCCACCCTCTGACCGGTCCCAACGGAGAACCATTAGCCGTCGATGTGGCCGAATTGGGTTCACCCAATGCCGAGAAAACAGTGTTAGTCGTCTCTGGCACACATGGCGTCGAGGGTTACTGCGGATCAGCATTACAAACGGAGTGGTTGGCGAAGCATTCTGAAAACCGACCCGATGACACTCGGGTGATTCTGGTTCACGGCTTCAATCCCGTCGGTTTCGCATGGGTGCGACGGGTCAATGAGGACAATGTCGATCTGAATCGCAACTTCATCAACTGGAGCGAGGCACCTCCGGTGAACCTCGACTATCAACAAATTGCCGATCTCTTGGTTCCGGTTAGATTCACCGAGGCCGAGCAGCAACGGACACTCGACGAACTCTTCGCGCTCGTCGGTGAATGGGGTATGGATCGCTTCCAAGCAGCAGTGAGTGGTGGTCAGTTCACACATCCGACCGGTCTGTTCTATGGAGGCACAGGTCCCGTCTGGTCTCATCGGTGGATCGGCAACTGGGCCGCCAACGCTCTTGGCAATGTCCGACAGTTGACGATTATCGACTTGCACACCGGTCTTGGCCCGTGGGGATTTGGCGAGTTGATCTCGTCAAGACCGCGCGCTCACTCAGAATTCCAACGGGCCATCCACAAATGGGGGGAGGTACGTTCGATGGTTGACGGTGACAGCGTTTCGGCAAACATCACTGGAGACTGGCTGGCCGTGACCAGTGAGTTTTTGCCCACTGCGGAAGTTACTGCGGTGGCACTTGAATTCGGCACCGTTGACCTCATCTCCGTGTTGCTGGCCCTGCGCGCCGATGCGTGGCTCCATGCGCATGGTGATCCAACCGGTCTGCATGCCCAACAAGTGCGGGCGCAGGTTCGCGCTGCCTTTGCCGATGATGACCCGAAGTGGATTGCCACCTGCTGGCAGCGCTTTCATCAGGTAATGAATGGTGCTCTGGCGTAACGCATCGGATTCGTAGACTGCGTTGATGACGACGGCGATTCCCGCACGCGCCCGAGTCGTGGTCATTGGTGGCGGAGTCATCGGCACCTCGATCGCCTACCACCTTGGTCACTTGGGCTGGAGCGATACGGTACTTGTCGAGCGCGATCAACTCACTTCAGGCACGACCTGGCACGCCGCTGGATTGATGGTCACGTTCGGATCTACATCGACAACCTCGACAGAGTTGCGCAAATACACGCGCGATCTTTACTCCTCGCTGGAGAGTGAGACCGGACTTGCCACGGGTTTTAAGCCGGTCGGTTTCATCGAATTGGCCACCGACGCCGACAGACTTGAGGAATACCGACGCGTTGCGTCATTTAATCGCTACTCCGGTATTGACGTGCACGAAATTTCCGCTCGTGAGGTGAGCGACCTATTCCCTCTGGCCCGAACCGACGACGTGATCGCCGGCTTCTACGTCGCAGGCGACGGTCGGGTCAACCCAGTTGACGCAACCATGTCGATGGCCAAGGGCGCGCGGCAACAGGGCGTGACCATCGCCCAAGGTGTCACCGTTCTCGGCGTCAACACCCGCGATGGCGCCGTCTGTTCGGTAACGACGGACCACGGCACGATCGAGTGCGAGTTTGTCGTCAATGCGGCGGGCATGTGGGCTCGCCAGTTGGGCGAAAAGTCAGGAGTGAACATCCCACTTCAGGCAGCGGAGCACTACTACTTGATTACGGAGCAAATGGAAGGCATCGACCCCACCATGCCGATTCTTGAGGACCCCGCACACTTCGGTTATTACAGGGAAGAAGTTGGCGGACTGATGATCGGGTTGTTCGAGCCGGTATGCGCACCGTGGAAAGTCGAAGGCATACCGCACGATGCGTCGTTCGTGACCCTGCCACCCGACTGGGACCGCATGGCTCCATATCTCGAGACGGCGATGAGCCGTATTCCTCGTGCTCATGACACCGGTATTCGCACATTTTTTTGTGGCCCAGAAAGTTTCACGCCCGACCTCCAGCCGATTGTCGGCCCGGCCCCCGAAGTGCGCAACTACTTCGTTGCCGCTGGACTGAACTCGATTGGCATCCTTTCGGGAGGCGGATTGGGTCGACTGGTCGCCCACTGGATCGTGGAAGGCGATCCTGGCGCGGACATCACCGCAATACACCCCGATCGTTTCCACCCATATCAGTCGAACCCTGAGTATCGACGGACCCGTACCGTTGAGTCTCTCGGCATGGTCTACCAGTGCCATTATCCAAATCGACAGTTGCGCACGGCGCGAGACGCAAAGCGATCGCCACTTCATGACCGTCTCGCCAAACAGGGGGCTTGTTTTCGGGAAGCCTCTGGTTGGGAATCACCCAACTGGTTTGCCGGGCCTAATCGTCAAGTTGACGACGGACCACTCACCTGGGATCGACCCTCCTTCTGGACTCAATGGGAGGCAGAACACCGAGCCTGTCGTGAGGGTGTCATCGTCATGGACATGAGTTTCATGTCCAAGTTCCGTGTCCGGGGGCGTGACGCGGGCCGCCTACTCGACACCTTGTCAGGTAATGCGGTCAATGCAGATTCCGGCCGCATCACCTACACGCAATGGTTGAGCGACCGAGGCACGATCGAAGCAGACCTCACCGTAACGAAACTCGGCGATGATGACTTTCTCGTCGTCGCCTCCGACACGGCTCACCGCCACGTTGAGGCGCACATGAGCAGACACTTCGTAGATGCGCACGTATTCGTCACCGATGTTTCATCTGGCTTGGCCCAGATCAATGTACAAGGACCCCGCTCGCGCGAACTTTTGCAAAGGTTGACCTCGGCCGACCTTTCCAACGCCGCGTTTCCATTTAGAACGGCACGCGAGATCGACCTTGGTTTCGCCCGTGTTCTGTGCACCCGCATTACCTACCTCGGCGAGCTGGGCTATGAATTGTTTGTGCCAACTGAACAAGCCATACATGTCTATGACCTGATAGTTGGCGACGGCAAGCGCTTCGGACTCCTCCATGCCGGACTAAAGGCGCTGAGTAGTCTGCGCATGGAAAAGGGATACCGCGACTACGGACACGACATCGATAACACCGACTGTCCATTGAAGGTCGGCCTCGGGTTCGCCGTTGACCTAGACAAACCCTGCGGATTCGTGGGCCGCGATGCATTGATCGCCCGCCGCCAGCGCGGGCCATTCACTCGACGACTCGTCAGTGTTCGTCTAGTCGACCCGTCACCGCTGCTGTATCACGCCGAAGTCATTTACCGAAATGGAACACCCGTCGGTTATGTCCGCGCAGCCTCGTACGGTCACACTCTTGGAGCGTCCGTCGGACTGGCAATGGTGGACGCCAGCAACGAACCACTCACTGCATCATGGTTGTCCGAGGGGCGATGGACCATCGAAATCGTCAATCAGCACCACGAGGCTGTTGTTTCGCTGCGTCCGTTTTACGATCCGGGCAGCGCCCGCATCCGTAGTTGACCGACATGTCCCTCGATAGCCCGCCGGTTAATGTCCCCACGGGTTTCCATGTGATGGCTAAGCCGAGCGGATCCACCTGCAACATCAACTGCACCTACTGCTTCTTCCTGTCCAAGGAGGCGCTCTATCCGAACGAAAAGCACCGCATGTCCGCGGCAACACTGGAGGCCTACATCAGCCAGTTGCTGGAGTCGCATCGTACACCCGAGGTAACGGTGGCGTGGCAGGGCGGCGAGCCGACGCTGATGAAACTCGAGTTCTTCAAGCACTCTGTTGATCTCGTCGAGAAATACCGCAAGCCAGGCCAGACCGTACAACACACCTTCCAGACCAACGGAATCCTCCTTGACGATGACTGGTGCGCGTTCTTCAAGGAACACAAGTTTCTGGTTGGTCTGAGCGTGGATGGCCCGCGCGAACTGCACGACGCCTACCGAGTCGACCACCGCGCACAGGGCACCTTCGATCGGGTGATGCAGGGCTGGCGTCACTTGCAGCGGCACGGGGTCGACTTCAACATTCTCTGCACGGTCAACGCCGCAAACGAGAAATACGGTCGTGCGGTTTATCTCTTCTTCCGCGACGTACTTGGCGCAAAGTGGGTGCAGTTCATCCCCATCGTCGAGCGCGCCACCGCAGAGACAATCGCCATCGCCAACTCGGGTTGGAGCGAACAGACCGATCGCAAACGTCTGCTCTACACGCAGACCGGCAACTTGGTGACGGAGCGCTCGGTAGGTGGCGAGCAATACGGTCGCTTCCTCGTGGATGTTTTCGAAGAATGGGTGCGCCATGACGTGGGAACGATTTACGTCCAACTCTTCGACGTGACGCTCGAAGCCCTGTTCGGCCGCCATCTGCTATGCGTGCATGCGCCGACCTGCGGCTACGGCCCGGCGCTGGAATACTCCGGCGATTTGTACTCGTGCGATCACTTTGTTGAGCCGAGTTATCGGCTCGGCAACATTCACCAGACACACATGCTGACGCTCATGGCCTCGCCCGAGCAACACAAATTCGGCCAGGAAAAGCGCGATACGCTCACCGCCCAGTGTCAGACATGCAAGGTCAGGAACTTGTGCCATGGCGGCTGTCGGAAGGATCGGTTCGCGCTCTCGCGTGACGGTGAGCATGGACAGAATTACCTGTGCCCAAGCCTCGAACTATTTTTCAATCACACGGGTCCGACATTTCATCTAATGGCCCAACTGCTGCAGCGGAACCACGCACCTGCCGATGTGATGGAGATTATTGCCGCCTCAGACACCAAGCGTGGGCCCTATCAGCCGTGCCCCTGTGGTAGCGGCAAGAAATTCCGCTTCTGTCATGGTGAGCGTGCGCCACGCAGACTTAGCAATTCATAATCAATACATCTGAACCAACGCAAGTAACATCTCCAGCATGAAAGCTGCTGTTTATTACGAAGTCGGTGATCCCGAGGTTCTCCGTTATGAGGAAGTTGCCGAACCGCAATTGCGCGCCGGTGGTCTTCTAATCGATGTTTCTGCGATAGCAGTTCAGGGAGGCGACACGCTGAACCGTCGCGGCGGCATCCTCGCCTCGCAGCCGCATGTCGTCGGGTACCAGGCATCTGGCATTGTTCGTGAAGTTGGTGCCGGCGTTACTTCATTTGTCGTCGGACAGCCAGTTGTCGCCACCATGGCCTTTGGCTCACACGCCGAAGTCATTAGTGTGCCCGCCGCATTCGCTTGGGGAATTCCCGAGGGTCTGTCGCTGAACGAAGCAGCCGGCGTTCCCATTGAGTTCGGTACCGCCGATGATTGCTTGTTTGAATTTGGTCACCTAAAAGCCGGAGAAACCGTCCTCGTCCAGGCTGGCGCCAGCGGTGTTGGCCTTGCCGCCATTCAATTGGCTAAAGCCGCCGGAGCGACTGTGCTGGCAACCGCTTCGAGCGATAATCGTCTTTCACGACTGACGGACTACGGACTCGACCATGGCATCAATTACAAATCAGCAGATACAGCAAAGGAAGTTATGGCTTTCACCAACGGTGCTGGCGTGAACCTCGTTGTTGATTCTGTTGGTGGCTCCACGCTTGAAGGCAGTATTGCTTCGCTCGCCTATCGCGGTCGCATTAGTTGGGTAGGCCGCGCAGGCCGTGAAGAGCGCCCGCCAGAAGTATGGCCAATCATGCAAAAGAATGCATCAATAACTGGGGTGTTTCTCGGTGCAGAAATGGCACTCAACCCATCACGTACATACCCCATGATCGCCAATCTTCTTACCCGCATCGCCAAGAAGGAACTCACGGTTGTCATCGATAAGACGTTCCCTCTAGCCGAAGCAGCAGCCGCTCATCGCTATATCGAAAGCCGCAAAGCCTTCGGCCGCGTTTTGTTGATTCCATAATTTATGGCAACAACTTTTGATCAGCAAGTTCCTCCAGATCCGAAGTCTTGCGTCCAAATAAAGCCGTCGTAGATACTGTCTGGTCCCGTACTAACAAAACCTATGCCCAAGTGCGTGAAAATGGGATTGAGGATATTTGCACGATGGCCGGGCGATTCCATCCAAGCGACCATGACTGAAGCAACGTCAACAAAACCTTTGGCGATGTTTTCGCCTGTCCATCGCCGTTTCGAATTACTCATGTATCCAGTCGAACGAATTCGATCCGCGTGTGTTTTACTATAAGGGTTTGTATGGTCGAAAAAGTCCCTTGTGGACATATCTTGGGAATGCGATACGGCAGATTGATCTAGCGCAAAACATTCGATCACTGATTTAAGTCCTGCTACTGCTCTCTCCTGATTGACCATCGCGATCATGTCACTGATCCATGTTGAGGTCTGGTTTGCAAAAACCGTAGTAGTCGTCGCGGCTGGTTCGGTAACAGTTATGTTTGGTATTTCAGATTGACGCTGGATGACAACCCACTTGAGCGACTTGTCACTTTTTGTGCATTGATAAGTGACTTCCTTTATCTCGACAACCGCACCGGTGTTCTTGCACCTTCCTCCACTATTTGCCGCGTCGGTCGTCGAACTCCACAATCCAACCGACAAAGTGACGGACACAAATACCGAGGTCGCAGCCATTCCCAGCCCCATATGCGTCACACCTTAGCGACGACTCAACGGAAACTATGGGCACTGACTTTGTGAACCACATTCCATCGGCGATGAAATCGTTACGCGTGGTCGAGGCCTATCACGACTTGCTCATGGACGTCGATCCGGCAATTCGAATCCCAGCCGCGGCCGCGTGGTGCAAATGGGAAAACGCCCATGTAGCCACGACCGCGATCTCGAGGCCGAGCTGGTTGATTCACGGCCGCCTTGATTTGAGTGGGCCGTTGGACGCATCTTTGAATCTGCACCAAGCCTGGCCAGGAAGCAAACTCATCATTGTCGATGATCAGGGACATGGTGGACCTAAGATGGCAAAACATTGGATTCGAATTCTCAACGACCTGGCGAATAATAAGTGAAACGAAATCGCTCCGGACATTTACTAGTTGCGCAAAATGCTCGCGTGCTGTACGTACCAACGACCAAAGTAGCTTCAAGCACCGCACGACTCCTGCTTGCCGAGGCCAACGGCACCTATCATCCGGAACGACTGCGCTGGACCGATACGCCAAATGTGTCCGTTGATCAAGGTATTCACAACCTTCAGGTAAGCGGTTTGAAATACTTCGAATTCTTGAGTGAAACCGAGCGCGAACGCATCCTCACGTCGATTGATTGGTGGCGGGTGGGTTTTCTTCGTGACCCCTACGCCCGCCTCTACTCGGCCTGGGAAAACCGTGTTCTGTTGCGAGCGCCTAATCCTTGGCTAAAGGATTTCCAGCACAAGTGTTCCGACGAGCTTGTCGATGGACGAATTGACTATGGGGCTTCATTCCGCAAGTTCGTTACTGTGCTACGCGCGGAACCGGAGATCTTCGGCGATGATCCCCATTTTAAATCGCAACGTCTTCATCTTGGCGATCAGGTCGCCTTCACCCATCTCCTTCGGATCGATCAACCGGGCCAATTAGAAAATTTCGTCACCCAACTCGGTCAACGCGTGGGTATGCAACTTCAACCACGGAAACTAAACGATGGTCTTGGCCTCAAACACCTTGATGTTATGGACGCCGAGACTGCAAGTGCTGTCGAGCACATCTACAGAGACGACTTTGATACCTATGGATTCGCCAAAGTGAGCTTTCCTTCGACTCCACCAACAGTGGTCGCAAGTATTCGGGAAACTAAGGCCGTCAACTACGCGAGGGATATCACCGCCCGCTTGGTTCAACTCTCACAATTAGCCCGTCACAGACGTCGAACGCGCTATCTTCTGGCCCAAATGTTGCGAAATTCAGGTATTCGCCGACGCAAGTAGAATCCGCAACGCGAAAGCTGCCGTCTATTACGAAGTGGGTGGACCCGAAGTATTCCGCTATGAAGAAGTTGCGGAGCCGCACATCGTTGGTTACCAAGCAGCTGGCATCATTCGCGAAGTCCGAAGACGATAAAGGTAGATCCGATAAAGCATTTGCGTCAATAATGCAGATGCACAAGATAGATATTGCCGAGCTTCAGCGAGCGGCTTAATCTGTAAATATTGAGGCGACGCCGGGAATCGAACCCGGATACAGGGCTTTGCAGGCCCTTGCCTAAGCCATTCGGCCACGTCGCCGCGCTGAACGCTAGCGGCTCACTACTGTTTTAGCCCTTGCCATCGATGCAAAAACCACTCTCGTGAATGACTGTATCGTCATTACGCTGTATCGATGCCCGAACAACAGCCAGAGACTACCGCGATCACGGCGGGGCGCGACGATACGAAATCACTGGCACCCGCGCTGTGGTTGTCCAGCACATGGCAGTCCAGTGGATTTGATGACAGCAGTCGCAACGCTGTTGCGACGCATTCATTAGGCAATTATTCGCGTTATGCAAACCCGACAGTTCGCGCATTTGAGCGCGCAATCGCCGAATTAGAAGGTGCGCAAGATGCGCTCGCCTATGCCTCGGGAATGGGTGCGGTCTCAAGTGTCATTTTGGCGCTCTGTTCAACGGGTGACCATATTGTTGCCCAGCGGCAGTTATATGGAGGAACAATTGCATTTCTCAACGGACCGTGCAAGCGACTTGGCATTGACGTTACCTATGTCGATGGAACTCAACCAGGCACATTTTTGGCGGCGGTGAAGCCTGGCAAAACGATGCTGGTGCTGGCCGAATCTCCGTCGAATCCACTCATAGAGGTTTCCGATTTCACCGAACTTGGATCGATCAAGGGACCCTTCACCATGGTCGACTCCACAATGGCAACGCCGTTGGGCCAACGACCACTTGACTATGGAATCTCACTTGTGTTGCATTCGGCGACCAAAGGTATCGGCGGACACAACGATGCAACCTTGGGAGTGATCGCTGGCAACAAAGAATTAATCGATGCCATTTGGGGATATTCGGTTCTCCACGGCGCCACTGCCTCGCCACATGATGCGCTCAATGGTCTGCGCGGTATTCGCACACTTGGCGTTCGCCTTGACCACCAATGCGCAAGCACCCAACGAATTGCCGAGATTTTGAGTGATCACCCCGCGGTGAGTGCGGTGTATTACCCCGGCCTCAACACGTACCCTCAGCGCGAACTCGCCACTCGCCAAATGCGAATGTTTGGCTCTGTTCTCTCGTTCGAAGTTCGCGGTGGCAAGGATGAGGCTCGACGCGTTATTGATGGCGTACGACTCGTGCGCCCGGCGGTTTCATTTGGCGGCCCAGAGACACTCATTTGTCATCCGGCAACTAGCACTCATGTCGGGATGGAATCCGCGGCCCAGAAGGTCGCCGGAATCACTGACGGACTGATGCGCCTATCGGTGGGATTAGAAGCAACCGACGATCTCATCGCCGATCTTGAGCAAGCGTTGTCGGCTTAGCGCTCTTCTTTAAAAATTACGTGCTTGCGTACGACAGGATCGTACTTCTTCAATTCCAGACGCTCACGCGAGTTGATCTTGTTTTTGCGGGTGACATAGACATAACCCGTGTCAGCGGTTGATCGAAGTTTGATGATCGGACGCTTGTCTTTACTTTTTGCCGCCATGACGAGTTACTCAGACTTTCTTGCCGGTGGCGCGAATGTCGGCTACAACTCGTTCGATGCCGACCTTGTCGATCGTGCGCAAACCTTTGGAACTCACATTCAGCGAGATCCAGCGCTTCTCTGACGGAAGCCAAAAACGTCGCTTGTGGGCATTCACCTTCCACCAACGCTTGGATTTGATGTTGGAGTGGGAGACGGAATGTCCCGTCGACGGGTGCTTGTCGAGGACATCACAACGATTTGGCATTGGACAAGTATAGACCTCGAAAAGCCCCGCTACACTGTTCCCACTATGAAGAAAGACATTCACCCCGAGTCGCGGATGGTTGTATTCGAAGACGCCTCGGCCAACTACCGATTTCTCACCCGCACGACGATGAACCCCGACCCAAGCAAGAACACGGTCTGGGATGACGGCAACACATACCCCGTCGTGCAACTCGACATCTCCAATGCCAGCCACCCTTTCTTTACTGGTCAAATGAAGATCATTGACTCCGCAGGTCGCGTCGAGCGTTTCAACAAGCGTTACGGCTCCCGCAAGAAGGCTGTCGTTAAAAAGGCCCCTGTAGCCAAAAAGTAGTTATCGAATACGGCGCACCACGCCCGGTGACATATTGCGGATTGAAGTCTCGCCGATGAGCCCCATTGTCCGGGTAATTCCGGTCGTGATGTGCTCGAGAGCCCATTTCACGCCGTCTTCTCCGGCGGCACCCAAGCCGTACAGATAGGGTCGCCCAAACATCACTCCCCGTGCACCAAGTGCACATGCCTTGACGACATCTGCACCACGCCGAGCGCCACCGTCAATGAGCACTTCGATGCGATCACCCACCTCATCGAGCACTTCCGGCAACAATGCAATTGGAGCCGGTGCTCCGTCAAATTGACGTCCTCCATGATTGGACAGAGCGATGGCATCTACGCCAAGGTCGGCAGCAATTCCCGCATCTTCCCGGCATTGAATGCCTTTGAGCATCAACGGCAAACCCGATTCCTCGCGAATCCATTCCAAATCTTTCCACGACAGGGTTGGGTCAAATTGAGAATTGACATAGTCAGCCAACGAGACCGCACGCGACCCATCGACATCTGCGCGGCCAACCACGGCCGAAAACGTGATCGGATCATTGCGCACAAATTCCCAGGTCCAGCGGGGATGCCGAATGCCATCAATAAAAGTTTCTAGACCAATTTTTGGTGGCAATGTGAAACCCCGGCGAACATCGCGTTCGCGTCGCCCAAACACTGCCGTATCCACGGTAAGCATGATCGCTTTGTAACCGGCCGCTTTCGCTCGTTGTACGAGTTCACGCGACAGTCCGCGATCGCGCCACACATAAAGTTGATACCAAAGCGGTCCGGTTGCCACGGCAGCAACATCTTCAATACTGCGAGTCCCCAGTGTCGACAGCGTGTACGGCAATCCAAGCGAACCAGCAACCCGGGCTACGGCGAGTTCGCCTTGCGGATGTGCAATCCGGGTGAATCCAGTTGGTGACAAAGCAATAGGAAACGGCACGGTTTGGCCCATGATCGTTGTCGAGGTATCAATCGTTGAAACATCGGTGAGGATGCGTGATCGCAATTCGATGTTGCCAAAGGCGGCCGAATTATTTGCTTTGGCAATTTCGTCTTCGGCGGCGCCATCGAAATAATCGAACACTCCACCGGGAAGGCGACGCTTGGCTAGCAACCGCAGATCGTCAATGTTCGCGCACTTGGCGAGACGGCGCTTGGTTCCATTGAATTCAAAACGTCGAAGCTGAACTACTGAACGAACAGATTTTAACATGGCTCTACAGTAATCATTTCAGCATTCACTTTAACGAGTCGATGATTTGGGCTAATCCCTCCACCGTGGTTCGTGGATTGACGATGCAAAAACGCAATATTGTTTCTCCGTTCCAACTGCTTGGAACGACGAAAGCGAGACCACTCTCCAAGGTTCGATCACTCCACTCTTGGTATTGAATCGGCGACCATCCGAGTCGCCGGAATACCAGCACCGACAACTCCGGTTCGACCACGAGTTGGGTATGAGACGCCTGACGAATCAGTTCCGCGCCTTGGCGGGTAACAGTGAGGGTGGCTTCCACGGCATCCCTGTAGGCATCGGTGCCATGCATCGCCAGACTAAACCAAAATGGCAGACCGCGGGCCCGTCGGGTCAGGTGATGCGCCAAGTCGGCAGGGTTCCACGCCGCATCAAGCACTTGATTCTCGTCTTGCTCCAACACATCCAAATATTCAGCATGTTGGGTGTGGGCATGACGGGCCTCGGTTGGGTCGCGGTAGATCAGAGCACAGCAGTCATACGGTCCAAACAGCCATTTGTGCGGATCCACGATCAGACTGTCGGCGTGTTCGATTCCGTTGAATAACTGGCGCACACTTGGCGCACATAACGCCGCGGCGCCGTATGCGCCATCGACATGAAACCACGTATCAATTCGACGGGACTCTCTTGCTGCCGCGGCAAGGTCATCCACCACACCAACGTTGGTGGTGCCAGCAGTAGCAACGAGGGCACAGATGCGAACTCGATCTTGCTCCGACATTGCGTCAAGGGTGTTGGCTAAAGCACTGGCGTCCAGTCGTCCACGATCGTCGGTGGAGACCGCTTTCACGTCGGCGTCCATCACCTTGGCCGCTTGTGCCACAGAGGAATGTGCACCAACCGAGGTGACGATGATCGGACGAACAGCATCAAGCGCACCATTTGCTCGTTTGCGCCATCGCCATCGAGCCGCCAGCAGAGCGGACAAATTACCGGCCGTGCCGCCACTGACAAACACGCCGCCGGCCGAGGCCGGCATGCCGGCAAGATCTGAAATCCAACGCAACGCTTCATTCTCGGCGTAGACCGCCCCAGCACCTTCCAGCCAAGAGCCGCCATAGATATTGGAGGCGGCAACCACGAGATCAAACAGCACCGAACTCTCGGTTGGAGCACCGGGAACGAAGGATAAGAACAATGGGTGATCAACGCTGATACATGAAGGAGCGAGTTCGTCGACGAACTCCTTGAGTATGTCAAGACCGTTACGACCCTCTGATTTGATCGTGTCGCCGACAATTTTGCGCAATTCACTCAAGGTGTACGGTCGATCAAGAGGCGGCGGATCCATGCGAATGCGCTCCATCGCATATTTGACGATGGCTATGGCCAATTCTGCACTTTCTTCATCGTAGAAGTGCATCGATTGGGGTTTGCTGATTTCACTCACTGGCGTTGGTTTCGTGCCGCAAGCACTGCTGCCCGAGTTGGGAGTGACGGTACAGCCCCGCGCACCGTGGTCGCCAGCGCTCCAGCCACAACCGCTGTTTGACACGCCGTTAGTAGAGATTCTCCGCGGGCAAGTTCGGCACACATCGCACCGATGAATGCATCGCCGGCCCCAACCGTGTCGATCGCTGTCACGGTAAATACATCGATGTGTCGAGTGTTAGATGCGGTGACGATGTCGGCACCGTATTCACCCTGCGTTACAATGACGGTCGGAATCCCGGCCTTCAGCAACGCGTCAATTCCACCCAGAGCGAGCGCCTCGGTCTCGTTGGGCACGATCAGGTCGGTTGCACTGAGCAGTTCCGCCGACAACGTTGCTGCTGGTGCCGGATTCAACACCGTTTGCGATCCCTGAAGTCGGGCACGAGTAAATGCGGTAGTTATTACGGCCTGCGGAACTTCGAGTTGGGCCAACACAATCTTGCCGGTCGGGATTTGAAACAACGACCCATCCGAACCGACCATCGCATTGGCCCCAGAGACGACGACAATCGTGTTTTCTCCTTGTGAATCTACATTGATGAATGCCCGTCCCGTTGGCGCATCAACAGTTCGTACATAGGTCGTGTCGATTCCCTCTGTTGTCAAAATGGTATGGAGATACGCACCCTCAACATCGTCACCCAAACACCCAACAAAGGCAGTGTGCGCACCCATGCGGGCACACGCAACTGCCTGATTGAGACCTTTGCCGCCCGCATACTCCGCGTAACTATTGGCACGCAATGTTTCGCCGGGCAATGGAAAACTGTCAAGTTGTGCAACGAGATCAAGATTTGCGCTGCCCACTACTACCACATCGAATTCCATCTCTCTACTGTGACACACGACTACTAGTCTTTTCTGCATGACGACACCAGTTCCGATGATTATCGACTGCGACCCCGGTCACGACGACGCGATCGCCCTTGTCGTTGCGGCGCGGCATGCCAATGTTCTGGGAGTGACCACGGTGGCGGGAAACGCTCCGGTGGCAGCAACTACTCGAAACGCACAGATCATCCTTGACTTAGTTGGTTCTCAAGTCGAAGTACACCGCGGTGCCGAGCGCCCACTCGTGGCCGAGGCCCGCCACGCCGCATATGTGCACGGAGAGAGCGGTCTGGACGGAGCCGACCTGCCGGAGCCATCGCGGGGACCCGTCAGCCATGACGCAGTTGGGTTCATTATTGAGACGTGCCGAAAACATGAGGGCACGTGGCTAGTTCCAACGGGCCCGCTGACAAATATTGCCCTCGCACTTCGCAGCGCACCCGATTTGGCGTCGCGCATCGCCGGAATCTCACTGATGGGCGGTGGCACTTTTGGCAACCGAACAGCAGTTGCTGAGTTCAACATTTGGGCCGATCCAGAAGCCGCAGCAATAGTTTTTAATTACGGCGGACCACTCATCATGAGCGGTCTAAACGTGACTCATCTTTTACAGGCAACTCCCGGTCGAATTGCTCAGGTCCGGGCACTCCCCGGTCAACTGGCACAGGTGCTTTCCGATCTCTTTGAGTTTTTCACCAACGTATACGTAAGACGTCATGACAACATGCTTGGCGGTGCCGTGCACGACCCCTGCGCAGTACTCGCTCTCACTCACCCCACACTCTTTGAGAATCGACCATCGCACGTTGTCGTAGAAACAGCTGGTGTGTATAGCCGGGGAATGACAATCATTGATCAGCGAGGACTCATCGAACGACGACCGCCAAATTGCGATGTGCTTTGGGATGTTGATTCCGATGCGGCGTTCGGAGTGATTGTTGAAGCAATCGGACACTTTTCTCGATAGAACCGCAACCTACTTCAGTGGCGAGTTCACTTATGTTCTTACTTCGAACCACGCGTGACGTCATCAATCCAGCCCAAAGCGGCGGCGGCTGCGGGGAAACCCCTAGTCGTGATTGCGCAGAGCGCGACTTGACGCACCTCAGCCTCGGTGGCACCCGCAGCGAGGGCCTGCCGAGTGTTGGAACGCACCGCGCCTTCGGCAAGTGCCCCGATGGCGATGCCGAGCTTGACGAGTCGAATCGTCTTCCCGTCGAGGCTTCCTGCGGTAGCGACAGTCCTGGCGAGCGCATCTTGTGCATCTGCCACGTCGGGATAATCGTGGCGGAACTGCGTATAGATATCAGGCAAATATTCGGTCATCGCCACATCATTGCACGGGCTTCAGGCTGACGCACGTTTCTTTGTGCAGGGCCTGGCCCGAGAGAGCATCAGCCTTCACGGGTCGAAGGACTCCATCGGTTGTGCCGCGACCCTTGGCCAAGTGCCCGAGATCGTGATGTCCAAAGCCATGTTGAAGGCCGACGACCTCCGGATGGATGCGTCGAGTCACATTCACTTTGGCTTTCGTTCTCCCGTATGGAGACTCGACCCACGCCTCGTGACCATCTTTGAGCCCGAACCGGGCGGCAGTGTCGGGATGCACGACGAGGGGATTATCGGGCTTGATTTCGAGCAACAGCGGGTTGTTCTGGGTTCGGGTATGAGTATGGCTCGCCTCTTTCCAGTTGATGAGATAGAGCGGGTACTCGTCGCTCGGTTGCCAGTCACGAGGGGTATACACGGGTAGAAGATCGACCGGCTTGCCGTTGGCATCCTTCTTGTCAACAAGGGAGGTTGAGACGAATTCGATCTTCCCCGACTTTGTGGAAAAACCCTTGACGGGTTTGCCGCCGAATACGTGACCAATGACTTTGCCACCTTCGTCCTTGGCCTTGTCATAGATCGCTACTCCGTCCGCCGTCGGGTCACCGTCGTAGACAGCGGTAGCCAATTTTTCGGCACTGAGTTCAGTCGCATACTTGGCGTATTTGGTGCCTTTCGGGTCAACGAAAACCGCCCCGGGAAGCGCCTTCAGTTCTTCGAGGCTCATCGCTGGTCCGCCACCCTTCAATTCTGCCGACAGACTTTCTTCGTACCATGCGGTCAGGTCTTCAATCGGCTTTCCCGATACGGCTCCGATGTTGAAAAATTCCTTACCATCGGCATCCTTTAAGCCGAGCCGTCGGCCGAGAGCGGTGACGATCTCATACTCGGCAGGTTGACCAAAGATCGGCTTGACGACGGGTTGACGCAATCCGACCGCTGTCCAGGTCACCCAGTGAGCGTTGAGATCGTAACGTTCGAGATACGTGGTGCCTGGCAGCACATAGTCGGCCAGCATCGCCGTCTCGCTTAGCATCGTGTCGATCACGACGAAGGTTTCGAGTTTGGCAATCGCCTCCGCCACTCTTTCCATGCCCGGAACTGCCATCACCGGGTTCTGGAAAACGCACATCATCATCTTTGGTTCGTATGGACCCGACCCGTCGAGGAGGTTAGTGAACATGCGAGCGTAAACACCAGATTTGTGACCGAGGGGATAGGTGTCGAGTTGATCGAAGCGCTTTTCCTTAAGTGTTGCGACTGCGGTGGCGTCGGGCTTCGGGTCGTTGTGTTTTCCACCGGTTCTCGCCGGGTTGATCATGCCCCCGGGCTTGTCGATGGTGCCGATGAGTGCATTGAGGAGCGCGATCGCTCGCCCACCCTGCACCCCGTTGGAGTGCTGACCGGGGCCGCTCCAAACGTCGACCAGTGCCGGTTTCGTCGTCGCCAACTCAATGGCAAGACGCTCGATCGTTGCTGCTTTGACGGAGGTAATCTCTTCCGCCCATTCAGGGGTCTTGTCGGCGACGAAGGCGCGGTACTCGTCGAAACCAGAAGTCCATGTCGCGACAAAGTCCTGATCGTAGAGTTCGTCGCGAATGATGACATGCGCCATCGCCAGCGCCAAGGCGCCGTCGGTAGCTGGTCGTGGTGATACCCACTCTTGGGCTTTGGCCGCTGTGTCAGATAGATAGGGGTCAACGACTACGAGTCGAGCGCCATTTTCGACGGCACGGGTGATGATGCGTGGAAGATGCACCCACTTGATCGCCGAGGTCGGGTTCCAACCAAACAACATGATGTACTTCGATTGGATGAAATCGGCCAACGGCCGCTCGTCGCCCAACACCGTCTTGAACGACGCCTTGCGCGAAACATCGCACAGGTTCGCGTGGTTCGAGTAGTTCGGATTGCCAAACAAGACATTGAAGTCAATCTGGACGTGGGTAAACGAGTGATCCTCGCTGATCCACAACAGTTTGTGCGCCTCGTTCGCATCGCGCAGGGTTTTCATCTTTGCCGCGATCTCGTCGAGCGCCTGCTCCCAGGAGATCTCCTTCCACTTTGGATCGGCGCCCATGGTCTTGTCGGGGTTGGTCCGCTTCAGTGGCTTCGTGACCCGATCGGGGTCGTAGAGTTGAGCAATCCCCGCATTGCCCTTGGCGCAGATGACCGCACCATCCTTCACGCCATAGGTCTCGCTGTAGCCGTCGAAAAAATCGGTCGAGATGTTGGTGTAGTTGTTCGGGTTCCAGTTGTTCGGCTCGATCTTGTTGACCTTGCCGTCGACGACCTGCACCAGAATCCCGCACTGGCCACCGCACATATTGCAGCAACTCGGAATCCACTCGCCCGCCTCGCGACCCCAGCGCGAGACTCCCGCCGCATTTGTGCCGAGAGCGTGTTCAGCGGATCCGGTGCTGGCACATCCGGTCAGGGTCGAGCCGGCAGCAGCACCTACTGCGACTGCGCCACCACCTTTGATAAAGGCTCGGCGACCAAGTCTTTGATCAAACAGGTACATGGGAAACCTCCTCACGCTCGACCGGCAGCAGGTACTCGCCGAGCCCAAACAGCAGCAATCCCAACCCGACGATGCCCAGGGTAACGAACCACTCCATCAGACTCGGGAAGTACTGGGTGCTGATCCGACTGTTGTCGATGGCGTCGGTGAGACCCTGGATCTCCTCGGTGGCCAGAGCAGGAATAACGATGTTGAGACGCACCCCGATGAATCCGAGTGCAATCAGGCCGCCGGCGGCAGAAGCCCAGCGGGCGGATCGCCCCTTTTTCGTGGCCAGGATTGCAATCGGAATTGCGGTGCCGAGAACGAGTTGCCAAACCCAAAACACCCACCAATACGGACCGGTGAAAATCAACTTGAGTCCCTCGACATGGCCGGGCTCGTTGCCGTACCCGGAAACGAGGTACTCAGAGAACTGGAAGATCACATCCAAGATCAAAAGTCCCAATACCAAACGACCCAAGGAAACGATCGTCTCGGAGTTGCGGTGATAGCCGCCTTGGAAGATCGCCGCCACCAACATCAGCAGCGCTCCTCCGCTGGCGAGCGCCGAGATCAGAAACAGGATCGGAAATAGTCCGCTGTTCCACCCGGGCCGAGCGGCGACCACACCGAACAGAGCGCCGACACCTCCGTGAAACATGATCGCCACTGGTACGCCGATTGTTGCCAGAACTTTCACAATTTTGCGATCCCGGACAGCCGATTCATCTGACGTCGCACGACTGCCAAGCGACAAGATTCTGTAGAACTTGGCCCGGAATCCAATTCCCTTCGCGCCTGCAACGAGGTCACGACGCAGGAGGAACCACATCTCCACTGCGAGCAACACGAAGTACACCGTGTACAGCCAGATCATCCAGGCCATCGGAGATGAAAAGTTTGGATAGGCGAAAACATTGAAGGCCCGACTCATGTGTCCCAAATCAACCCAGATCGCGAACAGAGCCAGCGCCAACGTGATGAGGGCTTGGAACAGTGCAATCCGGCCGATCGACTCAAAGCGCTTCACGCCGAAGACGTACACAAGTGCCGAAATCAGGAACGATCCCGCCGACAAGCCAATGAAGAAGATGTACGCGGCGACCCACAACCCCCACGGAATTACACTGCCGTAGTCAGTAGCGATATGCCCGTTCGCGAGACGTTCCCACCAGCCGATGAATCCGATTGCAAGAAAAACTGTGCCTCCGATCCAGAAGAGACGCTTCAACCAGATGTCCACGGTCACCTCCTACAACAAGTAGTACACATTCGGTTCGGTACCGAGCTCTTCCTTGAGTCGCACGGCCTGACGCTCTCGCAACAGTCGGGAGACTTCGCTCTCGGAATCTTTGAAGTCACCGAAATGAATGGCATGACCCGTGCAGGTCTTGGCGCAGGCCGGCCAGCGCCCCTCTTCTTTGGAGTACTTGCCATCGTTGTCCTGAAGATGGAGACAGAACGTGCACTTGCGAACATTGCCGATCGGTGACTCGTCCTTGACGCGCGTTCTGTACTGACCATATTCCGGCGAGGGCACCGATGCCCATGCACCATCCTTGGCGGTAATGTCGTAGTTCTCGCCGAAGTCGAAGTAGCGAGCGCCATACGGGCATGCCGTAATGCAATATCGACAACCGATGCAGCGGTCGTAGTCGATCACTACGATCCCATCTTGCTCGCGCTTAAATGTGGCTGAAACCGGGCAGACTTTCGTGCACGGCGGATTGTCACAGTGGAAGCACGGCTTGGTCATGAACAGCGGCCGATCGAACTCATTGTTGCGAGTGTCCTCCACAACCACCGTGTAATACACGCCGGGCGGAGTCTTGTTCTCAATCTTGCAGGCGGCCATACACGCCTTGCAGCCCACACAACGACGCGTGTCGATCACCATCCCGTAGCGATACTTTTGCTTCGACGACGACTCAGTCGTCGACGCAGCCGCAGCGCTTCCGGTCGTTCCCAGAATGAAGCCCCCACTGAACGCCCCTACAAGTCCGGTCGCACCCATCGCCAAGAGATGATCGAGGAACTGGCGACGATCTAAATCGACCATCCCTTGAGCACCACGACGCTTCGGCGCAAGAACCTGTACTTCGCCAAGCGGTTCGTCCAAAGCGGTGGTGCTTCCAACGCCATCTGACTCAACCATCTCCTCATTGGTTTACGGAGCAACGATGCGCAAGTCAATACTATTCGGTATCGCACATGTCACGTCAGAAAGGTTCTTACTTGGAGCGGACGACGAGATTCGAACTCGCGACCCTCACCTTGGCAAGGTGATGCTCTACCAACTGAGCCACGTCCGCATTACTTAAGTATCTGAGTTTAGCAGGGGGTCTGCGGTGACCAACGCGTCACTAATCACACTCGCTCTAGTGCCGTAGCGCACGACACCTGCCAACGAAAGCAATACCACTGCGGCACCGAGCATTTTGTCCAATTGATTTGATCCTCTCTGTTCTATTTGTACTATCAAAGTACTCGTCAGGTGTTGTAAAGAACAGGCTCAGAATATTCGTGCCGAATTCGGTTTGCGGAGTCGCTCCGAGTCTTGTGCCTGCTGAATCCGGGTCGACTCGCAACTCCAGTTCCTGTAGTCCCGCTACCAATTGTTCGGGTCTGGGTCGGCGAACAGGTTTGGCGGCTGCTTTCGGTCCGCGACGATCGAACTGTGGAATATGGTACCGCTTTGACCATCGTCCTACATGGCTGACGCGACTCCGAGGTGACCAACCGAGTTCAATTTCGCGCTGCATTGATCCCCATCTTCTTCGCTTACGAACATATTGAGGTCCGCAAAATTCATTCCTAATTGATAGCTCATTTCGGTGCATTGTTGATCCAGCATCTGAGCGCGGAAATCTACCTTCTCGCCTGAAATCTCAGATCAGGAAATGAACTTGTATTCAAATTTGTCTAACATGTTACGCTTTGTTGTTGGCAAGCAATTTCAAGTTCATCGAAATGACGGGATCTGAGTGGGTATTCGAGGAACTATCGACTGGTAAGAGGTACCACTTACCCACCGGTCAATATGGACATTCGGAAAGCGATGTGACAATGTTGGATGGAGATCTGGCAATTCTTCCAAATGACGCCGCTATGTACATATGTATGGATATTCGGTCTGGACGCGTAGTTAGCAAAAGACCGATGATGAAGGGTGAATTGCCCACGATTTATTAGCCAAGAATCTGGGTGAGGCTAATCTGCTCGTCATCTTGATCCCAACTCGCGTCAACAATTGTGATGCCCAAATTTTCGACATCGTCTCTCTTCCCAACGTAAATCGCAATGTCGAATTCATGAATCGCCGATCTCCAACTGCGTAGGAAGTCGAGATCTCCTTCAACAATCATCACAAATCTCCGATGTTCACCAAATTCACGCTTTTCCTCAATCTCGGCGGCTATTTGTGCTGGCTTCAAATCAATTGGTCCATGCTGCCGTTTGTAATACGCCACAAACTTGACTTGGTCAAGAGAGTAATAGACCGTTAAACCTGTCGACTTAGTGACGCCGATCTCAATCATGCATACCGCCAAATCGTTTCGGAAGATTGCCCGCTATAGATTAACGAAATGAAATGCATGTGGTCGGCAAGTTTCGAATTGGTGGCAATATTGAGCGTCGTCAAATTGAACCCTGCTGGCAATCGTGCTATCTCGCTAGAGCCCTAAATAACGACACAAAGAATCGACGATCAATCCTAGGTTGTGAGGCGGGATACATTTTTGATCCATCGTGGATGCCGTGAGCCAAACTCAATGTAGTCATCATATTGGCTATCGACGAACATCAGATACTCAATTAGTCCGGCATCAATGCAGTCAAGGCGGTCGACTGCGTAGTTGCAGAACTCTACAAATCGCTTGTAGTTACTTTGATTCCATCCCGATGCCGTAATGGCTTTGCTGCGTGCTGTCAATACACAATTGTTTTCAAGCCATCCCGCGACCACAGCATCAAGAATTGGTGCTCGCTGTTCAACTGGCGATGCGAAATACAAAAATTTTGTTCCGAATGCTGGTCCTAATCCCTCCAATTTTCCTTGGATCGCGACGTACCCAGTAGCGGGATTTGTATTAACTGCTTCAATCACATTGTTCAGGATGTCATCTAGTTCTGCATCAACTCGTGGTCGGGTCAACATCACACTTGTGCGATACGGACCATACGACCGCGGACGGAAACCCCACGCCATCACCGAAATGAAAGCATCAACCGATGATATTTTCAAATCCTTCAAGGACTGAAAGGTTTGAAAAACAGTTGCCCTCGAAATAGATTCTACAGGAAGACTTTTTACGAAGGCGGCGTGCTGGGGCAGAATCTTCATTGGTTGATTCTGATCTCGTTTATAGGGATACGAACTGGTCCACTCCTCAGGTCGCCACATCGTGGATTGTGCCATGTAACTACCACTTCCGTCTTTGACATACTGTCGATGGAGAATTTCGAGACGGCTTAGCGCGGAAATCCATTCGGTCGGGGACCCTGACATGTCACGTTGCTCCGAATCCAGACAAGAAAGTCCAATCGAGTGCTCCCCTTATGACTTCAATTGCTGTCAGATGTTCTTTCCTAAGATTCTCAGTGAGTGAAACTTTCTCAGCTAATTGGATGACCAACTCTAAGTACTTTTGCTCAACCGCGCCGGTTTTACGGGTTTCTTCTTCTTTGTAAGGGGGTTTGGTGTGGTTGTTTGGGTGCCGTCTGCGTGGGTTGTGGTGATCGGACCGTTGCGCTCTTTGAGTGCTCTGATTTCGTTTCGATAGCGACGTGATTTTCTGCGTTTCGCCTTTGGACTCAATTCGATGTGAGTGGGTGTTCCTGTTTGTCCTTTGTGTGCCATAGGTATAATGATTGTAGCGGTGGCGCCTCTTGTCAATTAGTAATTGTCAATCCTGAACAAGACCCAGTCCCTCCAATTACGGGATATTTCGAACCAATTTTTCGTGGTATTCAGGTCAAAATCGACCCAAATCCGTGCGTGCGTCGACTTGTGTTCCTCGACAAATGACTGAGGACTAGTGGCGCCGAAGCCGATGTCGCGAGACCTACTGAATGGACTTCAAACCGCATGGCTGAGCCATATGAGCGCCAAGATGCAAATGAGTGCGTCCTATCCCCACGTCGGCGAATTTCCCTGATAGATCAGCTGATTTAGCGTCAAGAGACTGCTGGACCATAGATAGTACAGAAACCATTATAAATACTTGCTATACACACAACACTTTACTGATATCACTTGCCCATAGGGCTACCGCGACCCACAATCGCCGTCAGAAACACTGGGCAAGTCTGTTCAGTTTTACCAAACCAAAAACTCTTCCAAAAACTACAGGATTTGTCTGTTTAGTTTTACTAAGCCACAAACTCTTCTAAAAACTACGAAGCGACGAAGCGGTCCGTTTAGTTTATCTAACGAGACTTTTGCAGTTTATCTAACGAGACTTTTTTCATTTTGTCAGTTGTGTGTCTTCCGCATGAATTTTTTCGTGGGTTGCAGTCCGTGAGCATCTTTGCTGCTAGCGTTCATTACATCCCGCTCGATCAAATCCCCACGGAATCCGAGATTGAGGAGTCAAGACGGAAGTAATGAATTCGAAGTAATGAATACGAAGATTCGGAAATACAGATTGACAACTCCACGAAGTCGTGGATGAAGGAAATTTCGGCAATTCAAGAAGCCGTGGAAGGAAAAAATGTCTCTCAAAATTGAAGGTATTGGCACTGTCACGCAAGAATTTCGCAAATTAACCGGAATCGGCGGTCAAACCGGTCTTGGTACCACGGTCGACTTCGGTGATGGGGAAAAAGAAGACGTTTATCGTTGCTCGTCATGGGGAGTTGACGTCATTTCTGAGATTTCTTACATTTCCCAAGGGGACCTAGTTTTGGTTACGGGAACTCTTCGTCGATATAAAAATAAGAAGACGGGTCAATGGGAAGTATCAATCAATCTCGAAGGAATGTGCTTAGCGGAGGATTACACACGTGAATTGGACGAAGAACTACTTGAATTGCGAAAACAACTGCTTGATGCCCAAACTGATCGAAAATAGAGGCAGAGCCAACCACGACATCGGGCTCACATCAATCTGTTCAAGCCAATTCGCTAGAAAAAGCCTCTAGAAGTCTCTCCAGTCTATTCGGCAAGCGTGTCTTTATGTTCCATGAAGTTCGTGGCATCGCCATTACATAAGTGTTCGCAGAGCTTTATGTACTGATCCTTAAGAACTGGAATTAGATTCATCTCATACCACTCCCCATAAACAATTCGAACTATGCCAACCTGTAATGATTCTTTTAAGCAATTAAAACAAGGACTCATCGTTGTGTAGAGAGTGCCTCCTTCGATGGACACTCCGTGCCGGGCGGCGGTAAGAATCGCATTCTGCTCCGCGTGGACACAAATACACTTGTCAAGAGCGGCTCCTGATATGTGGGATGGATCCGACATTTTACTAAATTCATCTCTCTTATAAAGATACGAGTCATAGCAGCGAACACATCCAAAGTCTTCGCAATTCGTGAATGTATTTGGCGTTCCGTTGTACCCCGTAGACAAAACTCGATCTCTAAGAACAATCACTGCCCCAATTTTGGATCCAAAGCAATCTGCGCCCGTTTTCACTTGCTTCGCTAAATTCATGTAGTAATTGTCGTGACGATGTTCCCATCTTGCTTCGGAAGTCATGGTGTTCCACCTTTCCAGTCAGAATTTAATCCGTGTCGCATCGTATTGCGCCACTAAAACAACCTAAAGGCAATCATCTTAAGTCTGGGCAGACTCGTCGCGGTTATCGTATTCAGGGTTGGGGTCGTTGGAACGCTCTCAGCGCCGCTTCGGGGAGTGGCTTAGTTTTGAGTTAGGTGTCACCATGATGAGCGATGAACAACCACACGGACTAACTCGGTCGGAACAATTTGTCGCACGTCTGAGCGGACGAGCTTTCCTAAAACTATGGACACATCCTAATCCGAAAGGAAAGAAAGGAAAGGAGCTATGTGATTGTTTGGTTGTTTGTGGTCCGCACGTCATCATCATTTCCGTGAAAGAAAATCAATACAAAGAAACAGGAGATAGCACAGGATGGGAACGTTGGACCAAAGAAGCAATCGATAAATCGGCATCTCAAATATGGGGTGCCGAACGCTGGCTTAGTACAGCTAATGAAGTCACTCGGTATGACGGAAGAACGTTAACGTTGCCACCAAAATCCGAGCGCCAGTATCACCGGATATCCGTTTCATTGGGCGGCCGAGGTCAGGTTCCACTCAAATGGGGCGATTTGGGTAACGGCTTTGTACACGTTTGCGATGAGCGCAGCGTCGATGTGGTTTTTGGCGTTCTCGACACAATCACTGACTTTGTCGAGTTTCTTGCCGCCAGCGAAGCGTTTATCAAAGGCGAGACTTACCCGCTATTTGCTGGCGGAGGCATTGAAGATCTAGTGGCCCTTTACCTGTCACACGGTAGAACGTTCAATATTGTCCCAGATTCCGAAAAACAGCCAGACCTGCTGATTCTTGATAGCGACCTATGGACAAGTTTCTCCACGTCGAATGAATTCCGAGCAATGAAAAACGATTTAAGTCGTTCGTATGAATGGGATCGGCTTATTGAGTTCTATGCGGCTGACCTGCTCACGGACAGGATGTTTGACATGTATAGCAAGCAAGTTACAAAAAACGAACTTGCTCTTGTCGCAATGGCATTGCAACCTCGAAGATTTCGCGCAAGTCTGGCAGAAGCACTTTTCGAGTTTCTGGCAGATTCAGAGACACAACTTGCTTCGCGAGTTGTTTTAGGCTTCGGGCAGACTGCATTTGTGTTCCTAGTCGGGCCGAGTAGTGATCGAGAACTCAGGAGTCGCGAGCTGAAACTGAGATGTTATGTAATTCGTGGCAGGGTACACGATGTCATCACTGTGGTTGGTATTGCAACGGATCGACCGGGAACGTCAGAAATTGGTTACGCCTCTGATATTGCCTACATCCATTTATCTAAGTGGACTTCGGAAAATGAGGCAGATGTAATCGGAATTCAAAATGATCTTGGTTACTTTAAGAATCTAAATTGGAAGACGAATTGAAGTTTTAGGAGTTCCTGTTGGAGTTACTCTTAAGCAAAGGATGATGGTGTGAGTCACAAATTACTTTTGGAGATTCACGCCGTTAAATTTATTGCGCAAGTTCTTGGGGTCGACTATCAGGGAGTCCATACCGGTTCCGATTCATCAATGGCTGATGGGGAAATCCGATACTTGGGGGAATTATTTGCTGTGTTAGAGGTGACAATTGACGATGATCCAGTATCCGAAGAGAGTGATTCCATTTGGTTACATGATTTGGATAAAGCATTCCGTGACCTTCGAGTGGGAAGTGGATCATGGAGGGTCGGTCTTCAGAGGGGAGTTCGTTGGAACAATTTGCAGAAAGAGGATTTTCAGAATCTTGTCGACAACATGAAACTTGAAGGCATCAAATTCGTACATTCCTACGACGGTAACTCCGAGGGGCGTTCGTTGGATATTTGTAATCGACTTGGGATCACCAATATTGATTTTATGGATACGTCGAGCGATGGAATCTATCGCTCCTTTTCCACGGAACCTAGACAGTTTGACGATTCCGGTGACCCATACCCGGAATATCTACAAGAGAAATTGACAACCGACAAAATTAAGAAAAAAATTAAGAAGTTAGTCGATCGAGCAAATGGAATTCCGACATTCCTTGCAATCGTGGTCGGGTCCGCTACAAAACCGTCGGCCAGATTCGGCTGGATAAACCAACGTGATTATTCGTCACTTCGCACTCAGAAAATCGATCTGCCCGACAAGATTTCCGCACTCTACGTTTTGCATCTTGGTGCTGGACATGCAATCTGGTTCGATGCTCAGACTGGATGGGGGGAAGCAAGGATCGATGAAAGGTCAGTAATTTCTTTGCTTCAAGAATCGCTAAATGAAAGGGACAAATTAAACTAAAATCTGTTGACTCAATTCGTTGGTGTCAGAGATGACGTGATGAAGCCGACCCCACAATCTGCGGGAAATCAATTCTCAACTCATCACTTTAAAAATACTGGACTAGAGATTTAATAGTTTCGCTTTTTGAGCATTGAACTCGTCTTCAGTCAGAATTCCCTGTACTTTTAGCTCAGCAAGTTTCTTCAATTGATCCGCAATATCCATCTGAACGGCAACAGGTGCGGATCTTGCGTTCTGTATTTCAATAATCCGCTTCTCAACAAATTCTCGAATCGCTTGGAAATCGGGTTCCCCAGTGTGATTGAACACCACAGAATTCTCATCGTAGTAAGCCGCGTTCATACCTTTCTTTGACTCTCCTGATCCAAGTACGAGGAATTGGATGTAACCCGTCGCGCTCGCGATTCCTAACCCAACACTTCTACTTGGTTTTGAGATCATCCTGCCATATCTTCCGACCCCCTTGAATTGGACGCCCGTAATTGATGACATCGGAATTCTCTTCTCGCCGTCAAATCCGTGTGTGAACTTCGCTCGATTGCTTTTGCGAGTAATTGTCACCCAGTCGTTATCTACTCGGAGTTCTCCGTTCGGACCCTTTGCTTCAAGCATTCATACAGACTACCGCGAACTGAACTAACAGAACTCTCGTCCTAATTTCGCCCTATCACGGAAGGCAACTACGTACGCGTGCTGTCTGGGCCCAGTGCGTATTCAACTTTGGCAAGTCGAGATTGGGAATAGAGCGTGTCAAGTGCCATTTCTCCGTAATAATCGGTATTCAGTTTGGTGACGAGCCGCCAAATATCTACCGCATCTTCTGGTTTTCCTTGACGTTCATAGAGTTCTGCGAGTCGCGTTAATAGGGTTGCGACTTGAGGTGAATCTCCTCCACACAGCCAAGTATTCCAAGCGATCGCGCGGTGCAATGACTCATCTGAGTTATAAAGCGCGGCTTCAAACACATGCTGGTGGTACCAGCTGGACAGATTTCTTTCGTCGTAATCACCAAATGCCTCAATACGAAGGCGAAGCTGCTTGTCTATAAGACAGCTTGCCATTCTGTAATCACCGCATGCTGCCCAGATATGAGCCAGATGTCCCAGCGAGTTCAAAGTGCCGTTGTCATGCGCGCCGAAGAGGTCTAATCGGTCGGCATAGAGTTTTGATGCAATTTGACGAGCTTCGTCAAATTCACCGGCAGCGGCTAGTGCGCGGGCTAGATTGCCTCGGATCGCAAGTGTTATACGGTCATCCGAGCCGCATGTTCGATCCGCGTCCCGTAACGCGGCGCGGAGAATTTCAATAGCTGGTGTTGGTAACAACGCCCGCCATAATGCACGACCCAGATACATTCGCAGTTCAATGGTGAGTTTGTGTTCCAGCGGAACATCATCGATTGCTCGAATTATTAGATCGGTGAGTAGCTCAACCGCATCTGCTGGTCGACACCCATCAGCAATGGATACAGCTTTTGAATACAACTCATAGAATTCTTCGTCTGTGAGTGCGTGTGGGTCTCCATTTAGCATGTCTCTTTACCTCTGATTGAGTTAGTGATGTAGCCCAACATCCAGTCCTATTGCTTATCTCTCACCATTCATCGAACTTGGCATTACCACCGACTTGATATCGGTTGGTGATCTTCAACGGACCAAGACCCTCAGATCGTCTAGATGAAATACCACTCACACCAGACCGCTAGCACCACAGCAAACCTGTGTCTGCACCATGTAAATTGCCGCCGCATATTGGGCATGGTCCGAGCGACAAATCTTCACCGTCTGAATAATCGTCAGTTGGAGCAATGATGCGTAAAGGCTTACGACATTTTCCACACCGGTATTTAGAGTGAGGTTCGCCATCGAGCCTCGCATTGTGTTCCCTTGTTGCGAACACCCTGCAGGAATCGCAAACACACACAAAAATCCCGATACCGATTATCCCGTAACCGATCTCCTCGGTGATGTCGACATCGCACGAGTCGCAAGTAATTCGTATCTCTGATCCCATTAACCCACCTTATGGAACGGGTGTCACAACCGCATCCCTAGAAGGGAGTAGCTCAAACTCCAAGGTGAACCGACTCCGCCCCTTACAACAAAATTGGCGTTCCGAAAAACGCACTTTCGCGTTCCAAAATCTGCACCACGACTAACCCAATCCCCTTCCGGGTCAGTGTGTGCGAATATCGCACCCCCACACTTCTGTTCTTGCCTACAAAAACTGTTCGACTGACTACCACCTAACTACAAGCAGAGCAATCACGAGGACGGCAAAGCCAAGGTAAATAATGAGTGTAAGAATTGCACCCACTCCACCGGACGCAACACTAAGTGCCTTTTTCACCTTTCCCTCGTTCGGTTTGACCTGCCGTGCACTGTCATAGAAACCATAAACGACTAAAGCTGCCACAACACTCCCGATGATCCATGCAAGGATTGACACAGATTAAATATATCACCCGATAAAAACTAGTTTTGCAGACGAACGATTGACAGCGTGTTCTGTTTGGCACGTTTGCCGTGCCTTACGCGCTGGGCAACTCGCGAGACTTCATCGGATGAAATATCTCAACAGATTCTCCTGAACCCGTCTTCCAAAAGGATTGACCCATCCTCTGGATCTCCGGGTCTTTGCGCCATCGAAAGTGAAGAACTCAACAAAAGCGAATCAAACCAATCCAAATTCAATCACAATAATAGTCAACTGATGTTTGGGCAGAACCCCCTGATGTTGTATTCTCCTAATTTATGAAGAATACTGATTCACGCGAAGTACAAATGCAATGGCTCGGTGGCGGAATTCTTGTCGGAATAGTTATGGCGTTTTTGGTCAACGAGTCGATGCAAGGGGACTGCGAGAATGACAACCTTCGAGGGATTTACCATTACTCCTGCGGACCATATTACAAAGCAGGACTCATTGCTCTTGGCATCTGTACCGTTTTAGGAGCGCTTATTGGATACCTCAAAGCGAGAAGCATTCAGCGCGGAGTCTAAGGTTGAACTTCATACATTGAAAGCAATCCGTCACCCAAAGATTAATCAGCCAGTGAGGATTTTAGCCGTACTGACTTTGGTGCAGTCGGTACATGTGTTTCCATGAGTGTTGGCTTCGAACTCGCCCAAGGCAACCTGAAGTTCTTCCATGATTTCACGCGCCAGTACAGCAGGGGTAGGAAGGTCAGCAGCATCGACCAAAGAGTCGTCCTTTAACCAAATCAGATCCAAGTTGGTTTTGTCGCGATTAATAAGTTCGCCACGATAGTTGACAATGTCGATGTCCTTACGGTCACAGACATACCAGCCGGAGCGCGTTAACTGCTCGTCGATTAGTACACGGGCTTGTTCGTCAGGCAGTCGCGGCGACCTCATTAGTCAATCTCAACCTTCCATCGTGCCTTCAACGAGTTCACCGTGTGAGACCACTTCGACACCCTTGGACGGCACACGCTGTTTTGGTTGCCAAAGAATCCCACCTGACGAATTGCTTCAGCAAGGGGGACGGTGTGTATCCATTTGATTCCGACGACGAATTCGCGAGCATCGTCGTCCGCTGGAAAGTCGCTGACGTAGTTCCCTTCCAATGGGAGTTCAGAGAGATGGCGTTCGTTGCCTTCGAACTGAACTATGAACTCTTTAAAAGGCTGATACGTCGATATAACTCGCCCCACTCCGATGTAGCCGTGACTAGGAGATTGCACCCAAATAATGGCATCGGGTTCAAGAAGGCTCAGCGTACGGGAATACCACGCGCCACCACCCGCCGAAAAGAATCCATACTTACGGGCATCATTCCAGTTTCTACTATTCTCCGCATGTCCAAATGATCCGTAATAGTGTCCATTCCATGGTCCCTTTTCTAATTTCGCCGTGACATTGCCTTGCGTTACCGCAAGATCCACTACCCAGTTTGGGCTGAGATACCTCTGTGGACCGTCAATAAAGACTTCAAAAGTATTGAGATTTATCGGAACACCGGCATTCGCTAAATATTTTACAATGCGTTCCGCCGCAGCATCGGGTTGCTCAGCGACAATCACTGCTTGCTGTTGCACATTTAGAGCATCTGCATCGAGTTCAGTTCCGAAATGCTCCTTGAATCTTAAACCGAGGTCAGATTTTTGTCTAGCCGTGTACAAGTCACTTATAGTTTCCGCCTTCAACCCCGAGACCCAACTCACGTAGTCAAGTATTTGCGAGACCGCATCGCGAGCTGCTTTGGACTTTTTAAGTTCGATGACTACGACAGTGCCGTCACGGGACACCGCCAGTATGTCGATGAAACCAGTTCCCGTTGGAATTTGATCACCTATGAGCATCCAATCGGGGGAAAGTATCCGGAGATTGGCAATCAACATCTCCTCTAGTTCTCTTTCGCTTGGAATCTGGGAGCGTTCAACGGGAGTTGGGTTTGGTCCAAATCTCCAAAGTATCTTCATATTCTCTCCCCGCCCATCGGTCCAATTAGAGTTGCCGCGTTAAGTTGCAATTCTGCGTACAAAACTACTCCCTGCATCCGCCATGGAGGCTTGGTGGGGTGAACCAATAGAGGTCTGGGGATTTGGTGGTACGCCACGACGAGACGATTTTCATCACCAGCCTGATTTGAGCCCGTGCCACCACAGGGGGGGGGGGCGACAACCTAGATCACGCGACGTCGAATCTGATACTCGTCATAACTGGGACGATATTCCCATAAATACCTAACGTAATTGCCATATCCGCTGGAACTCATCAATCGCCAACTCGCCAGACAGTGCTCGCGTGTATCGGGACACCATTGCCCCACTGGACCAGCCAGCAGCTGCCCTGACAGATGTTTCGGACACACCATTGCGCAGTGCCTGCACCGCCCATCCGCGACGCCAAGCGTGCGCTGAAGGGGCGCCAAGGCGTTGTAAGAGGAGCCTGACCGCATTTGACGACATTTCAAACACGGACCCTTGGGTGCGACCACGCAGATGTTTACGAAGTGTGCGTCTGGCAGATGGCGATATTGGCACGACTCTTGGCTTGCCTGTCTTAGATTGACGAATGAGCATGAATCCACCCACGTAATCAATGTCTTCGATATTGAGTGCACAGAGTTCACTTCGACGAACCCCGCATGACCAGAGAACTTCGATTATTGCTTTGTCGCGTGGTGCCGTAGCTTTCGCTAACGCCCTTGTATAGTCGCTGACGGTTGCCGTGGTCTGAGAAAGTGTCTTTTCCTTGGTGAGTGGCACTTGCTTCCACCACTCGAAGCCCTCGTATTCTTGCCCATGAAGCCACTTCCCGAATGCACGTATCGCTTGTCCACGCTTGCGGCGCCCTACAAGCGATTCTGTACCGAGCATCCACGCCTTGGCTTCCACCAACGTGGGGTCTGGGTACGCGCTTAGGAACTTTCTCAAGTCAAAGGCATAGTTCTTTGCGGTCTGTTTTGACTTTCCTTCTAGGTGCCAGTCGAGTTCAAACTCATCGACGAGGTTGATATCCATTTTCTCTCCCTTTTGTAAAGGAGAGGCTCAAATCAATCTGTTCTTGCGCTATTGCTTAGGTACTACTTACCCTGCAACCCAATTGGTGACTGAGTTTCGAGTGCTGAAACACGGTAATTCGCGAAAATTCCTCGCGACCCTCACCTTGGCAAGGTGATGCTCTACCAACTGAGCCACGTCCGCATTACTTAAGTATCCGAGTTTAGCAGGGGGTCTGCGGTGACCAACGCGTCACTAATCACACTCGCTCGTGTGCCGTAGCGCACGACACCTGCCAACGAGAGTAATACCACTGCGGCACCGAGCATCTGCACCGGTGCAACATCTTGGCTATACACGAGCCAGGCAGACGCCATCGAGATCACTGGAGTAAGTAAGCCAATGAGTGATGTCACCGAAGCATTGACAAATCGATGCGCCCAGACGATCAGCCCGTGACCCATCGTGCCCGGGATCAGCGCCATGACCAGCAAGATTCCGAGGTCTCGTATTGAAACCTCGCCGATGTCTGGACTAAATATCAGGCATAGCGGTACGACGACAATGAGTTGGGAAACGCTGATTCCAAACAAGTATGCCCAGGTGGAAATTCCGGCGGTTCGAGCGCGCTTGGAGGCGACAAAATAAACCGCCCAGAACACCGCATTTAGCAGCGCAAAACCGTCTCCCGAGAGTTTCGCCCCTCCAGCGCCGCCAGCGCCAAACACAACACCGGCAACACCAGCGAAGCTCATGATTGAAAACACGACCTGTGACCGAGTCACATGTTCGTTCAGCATTCGCGGAGCTATAAATAGCACCAGTGCGGCGGACAGATTGCTGATGATTGTTGCATTGGCGATGGACGTTTCCTTCCAGGCGATGAACCCAAACATGCCTGAGATTCCAAAGACAATTCCAGGTAACAGGCTTTCTTTCATCGTCTGTCGGGTGATCTGAATGTGACGTAGACGAATCACGAGATACAAAATTGGCGGCCAAATGATTGACCGATAAAAAATTATTGAATAGACGGACCGATGCACGGCCAAAAAGAAAATCGGTCCGATACCCCAGGCGAACACGGCGAGGAAGACTCCAGCCAGCGGTAGCCCGCTGGATTCCTGTTTGTTCACGTACGAGCTTCAGGCGGGCGTAAGTCGACGCGGAGGGTCAAAATCCCATCTACGAGTTCCACTTGTGCATCGCCGAGCATCGCGAAATCCTGAAAATCGACTTGGGCTTGCTGTAAAAACATCTGTCGTTCTTCCCCGGCAACTGGAGGAAGTGGGCGTCGCTTGACCGCGGCAGCTCGCTCCGCAAATCGAGCGATCATTTCATCTGGATTGAATACTAAAGCCATGACACCAAACTACTTCAGCAATGGATCAACGGGTTTGCTCGGGCTGAGTTCCGGTTGGGTGGGGTGCGCCGGAAGTTGAACCCGTCGGCGTGGCTTGGGTGAAGATTTTGCCGCGGCCACCAGATCACGTGTTGAGTCGATCAGGTGTTTTCGTTTCTCCTCGCTGGCACGGGCATATCGACGACCACTCATTATTTCAAGCGGAGCCAAGGAAACGGGTTCCGGTCGTGCGGTTCTCCAAAACCACCACGTCAGCACCGAGAGTCCGAGACCAAGCACAATGAGAGACAACGCCACTAAGGCAACCGATTGGATGATTGCGAAGACAATGACCGTGGCGAACATTCTCAGCCCAAACTACCTGGCAAAATTGGATTCGAGGAAGTTTCGAATTGGAGCACCCACCTGATCAATGTTTATGAGGAATGCGTCATGTCCGTGCGGGGAATCAATCTCGACATACGAGCAGGCAACACCATTTGCGGTGATGAGCGATTGAATTTGTCGCTGCTGGTAGGTGGGATACAGGATGTCACTTGAAATTCCGATTACCAGTGTTTTGGCACGAATGCGACCCATCGCCCGTTCGAGACCACCCCGACCTCGAGCGACGTCGTGCAGATCCATCGCTTTACCGATGAGCAAATAACTATTGGCATCAAACCGGCGATTCAACCGATCTCCATGATGATCTAGATAGCTCTCAACTTCAAAGCGATCCCACAGACCAAGGCCATTGTTGGCGGCGTCGCTATCGGCCAGATCTCGGCCGAATCGATCCGTGAACACATTGTCGCTGCGGAACGTCACCTGTGACACCATGCGCGCGATTGCCAAACCTTCCCATGGACCATCGCCCACGGCGGCCTCGTAATACTCGCCTTCGTTCCATTTTGGGTCGAGCGAAATGGCCCTCCTCCCGATCGCGCCCCACGCAATTTGTTGTGCGGTGGCCTGCGCACAGGTGGCAATTGGTACGAGCGTACGTACACGATCGGGAAAGGTAATTCCCCATTCGAGGACTTGCATCCCACCCATCGACCCACCGATAACCGCATGCCACCGTCGAATGCCAAGCGCATCCGTGAGCCGAACCTGGGCGCGAACCATGTCGCGCACCGTGATCACGGGAAATCTTGATGCATAGGGCTTGCCGTCGTCAGGATGGGGTGACACTGGGCCGGTCGAACCCTGACAGCCACCGATGGTGTTACTACAGACCACAAACCAACGATCGGTATCGATCGCCAATCCCGGACCGACTACGCCTTCCCACCATCCCGGTGTGGGATGTCCAACTTCTGCAGGCCCTGCGGCGTGACTGTCGCCAGTCCAGGCATGACAGAGCAGCACCGCATTTGTCTGCGTCGCGTTGAGGGTTCCCCATGTTTCGTAGGCGATAGACACATTGCGCAGCGTGGTACCAACATCAAGGGCAAACGGACGATCTTCCGGAAAGTGCACAAAGCGACGACGACCTTCGCTGTCACCGGGTCGCCATGCTCCGCTTGCTGGATAGTCGTGTCGCATCATGTGTTCTTTCGCATCTCGTGGCTCTATTCAACCGATGCATCATGAGAATCGGCCCGTTGCTTCGCCATGACGGCGAAGCCACATCCCCACCCGAAGGCGAGCTGGCACCGTGGGCTCGAACCCCGGTTGCCGGACCACATGGTCTCTCGTGATGCAACACTCTTGCCGAATCAAGACTAGCCCCCGCTATCGTGTTTTCACTACAGCGGGCGGAGTTGGCGCTGTGATCTGCCAGTTGCTGGCGACCTTTGGGTATCAACGAGGCCTTCAATGCACAACTTTCTTACCCCACTTGCCGAGACGCGGCTCGTCGGCGTTAAAGGGTACGGCAGTTTTGCCTGTCAAGGCATGACTCGCGGAACCATCGTGGCCACTTTCGGTGGCACTGCCGCAAATCGAAGGGATCTCGCCGACTTCCCCGAAGAGCGTCAACGTCGTTCCATTCAAATTGACATTGATCTATTTCTCATCGGGCCTGTGCAGCGAGAACCTGGCGATTCAATCAATCACTCCTGTGCTCCCAACTGTGGCATGCGCAACGCCACCCAGGTAGTGGCGATGCACGAGATCATGGAAGGTGCCGAACTGACCTTTGATTATGCAATGAGCGACACAAGCAGTTACGACGAATTTATGTGCTCATGTTCGACAAAGGAATGTCGAGGTTTCGTGAGTGGCAATGATTGGCGAAGGGATGATTTGCGTCAACGTTATGCCGGATTCTTCTCGCCTTATGTTCGACGACTCATTCACTCGTCCCAACGCTCCCGACTTCTCACCAAGCGCGATGTTGAACAACTGATGGTCGAAGTTAGTGATTCACCAGGGATGGCGGTTCTTCGCGCACTTCGTGTAGTCGTAGGTCTGCCGGATGCATCGTGGGAAACGGCGGTTGCCATGTATTGCAATTTTGATGCTCGACAGCCAGGCCTTCTTAATTTCGATACCACCGCACTTGATGAGATCGTGGGCGAACTCAACGAAACGCGCGGCGCCAGATACGTGCGGTAGTAGGTTGACGGTCGCTATGTATCGGTTTTTGTATTCGCCACGATGGATCGTCCTGCACCTAGTGGTGGCAATTTTGGTGGTCGTGATGGTGAATCTGGCATTTTGGCAGATTGATCGTCTTCACCAACGACAAAATTTCAATCAGATACTCGCAGCCCGCGTTCCCGCCGCATCGGCACCGCTCGCCGATGTACTCGCCAAGCACCCAAACCCCACTGATGCCGAGTGGTACCGAGTGGTTGCGGTTGGAACTTACCTTCGCGGTGAGGACATCACCGTAATCAATGTGACACAAGACGGTCAGGCTGGCCACGATGCCGTGACTCCCCTGCTCCTGGACAATGGCCAGGTGCTGCTCGTCAATCGTGGCTTTCTTCCTTTGAGCATGGATATTCCGCAGGCACCCACCGGTCGGATCACGATAGAAGGGCGATTGCGCATGTCGGCGGTCCGACGAACTGGTGCGGTATCGGATCCATCAACTGGCGAACTTCAGGAAACACAGCGAATCGACATCGACCGACTTGCTCCACAACTACCAAACGATCCTGTTGCCATGTACGTTGAATTGCTGGATTCCCAACCGGCAGATAGTGACTTGCTCTCCCGCATCTCCGACCCCGTGTTCACTAATGGACCACATCTCAGTTACGCCGTGCAATGGTTCCTATTTTCCGGATGTGCCATTGCCGGATGGATGATTGCGATACGACGTGAGGTCAAACGTCAACGCGTCAAATGAGCCTCAATGTCGGCCATCCGGCGAAATTGCTCGACCACATCGGGACTTTTGTGTGATGGGTCAAAACTTCGATATGCGGTATCCACGTTGACACAGATGCGACCGTAATCATTCAAATTTGCAAATTGGCCGCGTGGGTTACCAAGCATGTCGCGGGCGATATCGCGGGCCGCATCGAAAGCATCCACTCCTGATTCGTACCTTGTTCGTGCCTGCTGCAACACATACAATAGATACTCGCGAACTTGGGCCACTCCGGCCATATTGGTGAGTGGACCGTGTCCCGGCACCACAGTTTCGATATCTAATGCAGAAATGAGATCGCAGGCCGTAATCCAATTCTCAAGTGGTCCGGCCCACACGATGGGGGCTCCGCCGATAAACAAAATGTCACCTGTAAAGACGGTTTTGGCATCGGCCAAGTAAGCGATTGTGTCACCGGCGGTATGGGCTGGACCTACTTCGATAAGTTCAATGGATCGGCCGCCGACTTCAACATCCAAGCGCCCGTCAAAGGTTCGAGTTGGTGGAACCAATTCGATGTCGTCAAACGCAAAGTCGCCAAAAAAACGTCGAAAGAGTTCACCAACTTCGCCGGGTGCCTTGTTCAATGCCGCCAGCATCGCCGGTGGAACCTCCACCATTTCTCGGGCGGTTGCATTGGAGGCAATAATTTCCGCACCCGGAACGAGTTGATTTCCGTAGCAGTGATCGCCGTTGGCATGTGTGTTCACAACCGTGGCAATGGGCGCCACACGAACGGCGTGCGCCATCGATGCGAGCATTGCCGTCGTGAGCTTGAGGTCAAACAAAGTGTCGATAAGCAGTGATGAGCCTTCACCCACGACCAAACCGGCATTGCTATAACCCCAGCCACCATCTGGCTGCAGGTACGCAAAACAGTTATTGCCGATCTCGTGCAGACCCAAGCTGTAATTCGATGTCTTAGTTGGCATGCTCGGCTACAACTTGGTCAGTCCGTGCTTGAGATTGCGAATTGCCTGTCCAATGCGTTGTTCATTTTCAATTAGAGCAAAACGCGCGAACCCTTCGCCACCAGGACCAAATCCGGAACCGGGCGACAACGCGACATTGCAGTCACGAACGAGATGGGAGCAAAATTCGACCGAATCCATGTCAGCATATGGCTCAGGAATCGGAGCCCACACGAACATCGATCCTCGCGATTTGGGAATCTGCCAACCAATTCGCCCCAGACCATCAATGAGTGCATCTCGACGACTCTGATACGTGGCGCACACCTCCTTGGGAAAGTCTGGCGCTTCATTTAGAGCCACCGTGGCCGCGATTTGAATCGGCTGAAAATTTCCGTAATCGAGATAGCTCTTCAATTTGACCAAGGCTTGCACAACACTCGCGTTACCAACCAAAAATCCACAGCGCCAACCCGCCATCGAGAAACTCTTCGTCATTGAATACAGTTCTACGGCACACTCATCGGCACCGTCGGCCTGAAGGATCGACGGCGGCATATAGCCGTCAAATCCGATATCGGCGTAGGCAAAATCGTGCACGACAATCATGTCGCGCTGCCGACAAAAATCGACAACCTGCTGCATGAAGGCCAAATCAACCGTGGCCCCAGTTGGATTATGCGGAAACGAGACAACCAGCACACGTGGTCGGGGCCAGCCGACGTTCCACGCTTCGGTCAGATTGTGAAAGAACTCCTCGGCGTATTTCTTGTCGTCGATGACCTGTTGACTGCGCATCGGCACCTGACGAACATCGGCTCCGGCAAACAGTGGCCCGAAAATGTGAATCGGATAGCTCGGGCTTGGAACAATCGCAGCATCACCGCGGTCGAGCAGCACCCACATCAGGTGGCTAAAGCCCTCTTTTGAACCGATTGTGTTGGTGATTTGCAATTCTGGGTCAAGATCCACGTTCCAATTGCGCTTGTACATGTCGGCAACTGCTTCACGGAGTTTTGGCAATCCACGGGATAGTGAATATCGATGGTTCTTCGGATTCTGGGCCGCCTCAATGAGCTTGTCGACGGCAATTTGTGGAGACGGGATATCAGGATTTCCAAAACCAAGATCCACGACATCGGCGCCATCGTGACGAGCCTGAATCTTCAGGTTATTGATTATCGTGAAGACATATGGAGGCAGATTGGTGATACGACGAAATTCCACCGCCTCAAACTAGTCGGGAGTTGAGGAGAAACGGCGTCGATAAACCGTGTCAATACACCCTGCCATCATTGGTGACTCGGAAGCAGTGCCGCCCCGATGGCCCCTGCCTGCTCACCGAGTTCCGCTGGCCGAAGTTCTGGATGAGCGCGGTGAGCAGCCGAATACAACATTTCAGCGAACCACCGTCGAACCGCCGGCATCAATATCTCCGAGGACGTCACCAGTCCGCCACCCAGCACAATGCATGACGGATCGGTGATGTTGGTCAGATTTACCAACCCAAGCGCAATCCACCGTGCATATTCGTCCAGCACAGCTAGTGCATCGGACTCACGATTCATTGCTCGAGCGATCAGAGACTCACCAGCCTCCCCGCCTGCCAGATACGCCAGACCAGTGCCCGATGCGTACCGTTCCCAGCAACCCCGTCGACCACATGGACACTGCGGTCCCTTCGGGTCAACAACCATGTGGCCAATTTCGCCGGCATAACCGTGGGCCCCATGTTGTAGTACTCCACCCGATACCAGGCCGCCGCCGATACCAGTTCCGAGCGTGACCATCCACACATCGCTGCATCCGCGAGCCGCACCGTACTGCCACTCGGCCAGACACGCAGATGTTGCATCGTTGTCAACCCACACACGCGCACCCATTCTGGACTCAAGGTCGGCGCGTAATGGAAGTTCTGTTGCACCTTTCAGATTGGGGGAGGCGCGAACTACGCCTTGAGGCGTAATCAGACCTGGCACACCGATACCGAGAGAGTCATGAGCACCTAGTTCATCGGCAATCTCAAGAAGTAGATCCACCAGATCTTTGGCCATCGGAGTTGATTTGCGCACCGAACTCGTAACGTCGCCGTGTTCGTTGATGACAACGCCCAGACACTTGGTACCACCGACATCGATGCCCGCCAGGAGCGTCACGATTCGCTGCGGGTCTTCAGTTCCTTGAGCGTGTCCAAAATACGAACCTCGGCGCGACGCTTGACGAATCCAGGAAGTGGAACCACTAACTCAATTGCCAGATCGTAGGTGACTCGGGTTCCGTTGGGAACGGCTTCAAACGTGTAGGCACCCCGAATCGATCGCATAATGTCACCTGCCACCAGTGTCCATGACAATCGCTTGGGGGCATCGGTGTAGTCGTAGGCGAGGGTGTAATGCGTACTACGCCCGAATGCCGATGCACGGTACTCCACGCTGATGGCGCGACCCTGCGCATCACGCTCAAGAACCTTGGCTTCCTTGACATCATGCGCCCATTCGGGATATTTCTCGAAGTCACTCGCAATTAAGAAACACCGCTCAGGTGCTGCGGAAATGATTGTGGTGTCGGATCCGGAATCAACCATGAGCACCATCTTTGCCGATCGCGGGGTACCAAGTGAAGGTTTACGTGTTATCTAGTGGAGAAAAGGAGCCGTGTCGACTGGCCCACAGGCCATTTAGACCAATTCCAAATAGAGGTACGAGGACTCCGAAGGCCAAGGTACTCCCCGAACGGCCATCGGTGGATGTGCGGGCGAGTGCGGTAATTAGTCCACACAACCCTTGCACAGCGAGACAACCGTTCATCAGCCACCGTACTTTGCCGCTGGCGACGTCGCCCAGCAGGAAAAACAGCGATACGACCGAAATGCTGGCGTAACGACTTCGCTGTACGGCAGTGAAATATCCCCAAATGAACGCGGCAACACCGAGCGCAAAAAGTCCAACCGCGACAACGACACCGAGCGCGCGAAAAACCGGGGTGAATACCAATGCCGCCATACTTGCGGAAACGACGAATAGCCCAGTGCCAAGGATATTTATCCGCACCAACATGCTCACGTCTCCACCCGCAATACGCTGGCAAGTCGACCGGCAAGCACGTCGTAATCGAACATATCGAGAGCCCGTTGTCGCGAAGCGAGCCTCATTGAATTGCGCATTTCGTCGTTGGCAAGAATTTCATGAATTGCTTCCGCAACCGCTTGCACGTCGGTGGGGTCGCCAACAACACGACCGGTTACACGATCAGAAACTGCCTCCGCCGCCCCGCCCGAATCCCCGGCAATCTGTGGAGTACCACAGGCCGCAGCTTCGGCGAACACGATGCCGAATCCCTCCTGTTCGAGCCCACCCCATCGACTCCGACATAGCATTGCCGCGATATCGGCGCATCCGTACAATTTTGGCAACATTTCATTCGAAACTCGACCTAAGAACCGAACAGGGGCGTCGAGTTCACGCGCCAGACGCGCGAGTCGGTCCCGGTCCCGACCAGATCCGGCGATTGCCACCACTAGTCGAGGATGCGATATACGTAATCGCGCGGATGCTCGAATCAGCGTGTCAAATCCCTTGCGGGGAACGAGTCGACTGATGCCCACCACGAACTGAGCATCGTGTCCAATGCCAAGTTCATCGCGAGCACTAGCGCGATCGACATCATTGAGTGGCAGGAATCGCTGTGTATCAACGCCAGGCGGAATTACCGTCAGGTTAAGTTGATTACCAGCCAGTTGACGAGCCTCAGATGCGGGATACCCGCCTGCGGCGATAACGTGTTCGGCGCGCCGCAACACGTATGACAGGGCTTGGCGTGAAACTGGTATTCGACTCGGAACCGTTATCTCCGCACCGTGTACTACCACCATGTACGGCAAGTGAAGTGACGGACCAATGAGGCCAAGAGGTAGAGCCGGATCCAACACGACAAAATCTGCACCGAACGATTCCGCAACACGATTGACGCGTTTCACCATCAGCGGATGCGGCAATAGCACTGGCTCGGGAACGCGCTGGATCTGAAAATGTTGCTCGGCATCAAAGGTTTCTGAACCCTTGTGCGGACTCGTCAGTACCGCAAAGGACTCGGGCGGTAGTCGACGCCACCACTCCCATAACAGGTTTTGAATTCCGCCAATCTTGGGAGGAAAGTCATTGGTGACGAGAAGATGTTTCATCGTCCGGTCATGTTCGAATGCGAGGTTGGGGCAATTGTGCCAATTCATCTATCACGAGCGGAGCGGTATCGTGGAATGGGATCATGTGCTCAAGGTTTAATCGAGCCGCAGCCCACACGGCGTGGGCCCGCAACATCGGATCGGGATGTTGGAGGTAGATCTCAAGAACATCACGCACCTCGACGCTACATGGATCACCGATATTGCCCAGCACGATGAGTGCGTTTCGGCGCACCCAATCGGGATTACGGTCGGCGATGTACCACGAGTCAACTGCGTTGAGCAAAGTATCGTCGTTGCTAGTGAGGAGAAATAAGATTGAGATCCAAGGCTGCGTGTCGTGGGAAACTGCCTGACGTGAACTGAAGCGAATGGTCGGTGGGCACGCCTCTTGACAATCGTCACAGCCATAGATGCGATCACCAAGTGCCTGGCGGTAACGCCGATCAAAAACTCCGGGCTTTTGCAAAAGCCATGACAAACATTTGCGGGCATCAACAACGCCGGGTTCGACAATTGCACCGGTCGGACATGCATCCAGGCATCGCCGACACACTCCACATCCATCCTCAGCGGGTAGTTCATTGGACGCAAGTGGCGCATTGGTGATGACACTTCCTAAAACAAAAAAACTGCCGGCGCCGGGAATCATCACATTGGCGTTTTTACCAAACCATCCGAGTCCGGCGAGATACGCTGACTCACGATCAACCACTGAATTGTCATCGGCAAAGACGACGGCGCGCCATCCGTCATCGCGTAAGTACTTGGCTACCGCCCCAAGACCATCTCGCAAATGCTCGTAATAATCACTCCATGCGTAGCGCGCCACTCTGGCACTGAGTTGGTCAGGGGCTGGCGGAGGCGGAAGAGCATATGACAACGCTCCGACAACAAGTGTGCGCGCATTTTTCATACTCATCGATGGATCGGTAGACCGTGCGGGATTGCGAAACGTAAACTGCATCGTGTCGCTCAGCCCCGTGAATTTGCGATTCATCAGGGCCACATGTGCGCGAGTCATCTTCGCCGCCGGTGCAATCCCGATCCGATGCAATCCGGCTTGCCGGCCGACGGCAAGCACTGCCTGCGAATATTGCTCGGCCTCGCCGGTTGACAGTTCTGGGTTTTTAACTAGCCGCACGGTGCCGAAGCGTAGGCACCAATCCGGCTTTTGCGAGCAACTTAACCGCCCGTTGCTCATGAATGTCAAAGATTACGGCGGTTTCCGTGGCGCCGCCACAGAGGAATGAAACCAGACAATCGCCGCATGCAGGGCTTTGACGCATGGCGCACGTATCGCAACTGACCACAAGTGGATCCATGCCGAAATCCTGACCCATGGGTGTTACAGGGTTACTAGGTGTTAAACGACAACGGCACCGTGCATATCAATGGTGAGAATCTTGACAACCCCGTTGCGCGGCAACAGCGCCGCGAGTTCTGGTGCATCTTCATCGGCGCACATCGCCGCCACGGATGGTCCGGAACCGGAAAGCCAGGCACACCACGACGGACCGGCCAAGGCACGATTCATGGCCAGGCGCGAATCTGGCGCGGCGATCAAACGAATATCCTGATGCAAGCGATCTTGCATTGCCACACGCAACGCTGGAATATCACCTCTGGCCAGTGCGGCCAGAAGCAGACTCACGTGACCAATATTGAATACGGCGTCCACGAGTGGCACGGTGGCATCAAGTGTCGTTCGCGACTCATGAGTAGATGTTTGAGATTCTGGAATCCACACCACCACGGTGGGGTCTAGACCGAGCGGCAATTGCACCACTCGTCCCGACGCACTGGCCACAACACCACCCACGAGCGAGGCCGCAACATTGTCCGGATGTCCCTCTAGCTGGGTGGTGAGAGCAAGAATGTGCTCACGAGCGAGAACGAGCGCCTCTGAAGATGTTCCGTTTTGCTGGACATGAGCAACCACGGCACCTCCGACCCGAGCCGCTCCACTAAAGCCGAGACCCCGACCCATCGGGATAACAGATTTGGCCCACAATTCACCGTGACCCCCGTTGAGCAAAAACGCTCCATGAGCGGGATGTCGCTGACCAATTCGGTGAGCCCCTTCGGGAATATCAGCATCGCCAATAATTCCAATTTCGAAATACAGCGACAGCGCCATACCGACGGAGTCGAACCCGGGACCAAGATTCGCCGAACTTGCCGGTACGCGTACCGAGAACGAGGTAGATGGTCTATTCATAATGTATTCATCGGGTCTTATCGTGCCACAGCACGGCTAATCCTGATCAATGCATCCAGCACATCTTGGGCTGCTCCTGTATCGATGCTTGCGGATGCCTGTTCAATTGCCACGGACATCGTCTCAGCACTACCCGCCACGACAAGCCCGGCTGCGGCGTTGAACACAACGATGTCTCGAATCGGTCCGCGCGTGCCGGCCAGCACCTCTCTCACGACTTGGGCATTGTGTTGAGGTGTTCCGCCCCTAACCGTGGCAACATCGGCACGAGGAAAACCAAAAGATTTGGCATCAATCTCAAAATTGGTCACAATTCCATCGCGCAATTGGGTCACCAAACACAAACCGCTGAGGGAAAGTTCATCCATGCCACCATTCCCATGAACTACCCAGGCACATCGCACGCCGCGAGTTGCCAACACTCGAGCCATCGTCGGCGCCACGCTCGGATCCCCCACCCCGACCACCATGTATGACACCGCGGCAGGATTGGCCATTGGACCCAGCAGATTGAATGCAGTCGGAATACCAATTTCACGACGCGACGGTCCAGCATGGCGAAATGCTGGATGAAACGTTGGCGCAAAACAAAAACCCATACCTGCTTCGACCACGCAGCGAGCGACACCGGCCCCATCCAGTTCAATGGCCACGCCAAGGGCTTCCAACACATCAGCGGTTCCGCACTGTGAAGAAGCCGCCCGATTCCCATGTTTGCACACCGGTACTCCGGCACCAGCCACGACAAGCGATGCCATCGTGGAGACATTCACCGAGTGACTTCGATCGCCACCCGTTCCGACAATGTCAATACATCTCGATGAGACATCAGTTGGAAGTTCGACCTTCGCCGACGCCTCGAGCACAGATGACAACATGCCCTGCAACTCATCAGCAGTTTCACCCTTAGCCCGCAATGCAACCACAAATGCGGAGATTTGCGAGGGTGATGCCTCACCATGCAAGATGGTATCCATCACCTCTTGCGCTTCCTGCGCAGAAATGTCGTCGCCAGCAACCAGGCGACCAATGACATCTGACCATTGATGAACGCCGTTAGCGGCGTTCAATGACAACTCCAATTATGCGGTTCGACGACGCTGACGCAGAATACGACGGCGCTCACTGGCGGTCGCACCGCCCCATACGCCCTGATGTTCACGATTGTCGAGGGCATAGTGCAAACACGCTATGCGAACGACGCAGTCAGCGCACACGGATTTTGCAACATCGGCGTAATCATCATTGTCTGGGTAGAAAATTTCGGCATCCAGCCCCTGGCATGCGCCCTTGCTACGCCACGAAATGTCGACGATTGCCATTCACGAACCCCCATTGGCCGCTATGTTTTTCCCCACCGCAGATGGTAGGACCATGACACGCACCAGCGCCAATTGAGGGGTCTGGCGACCCTGCGGCTAACTGGGCCGTAGGTCGGAGAGCAGTTCCGTTACGACAAATGAAGGCATTTCAACAGCCTGTCGGTACGCCGGGTGATCGCAGACGACCTTGACGACGCCGGAGGGGAAGGATTTTATCTGGGTGGCGTTGAACTCAAAACGCACATAGTGCACGGCAGCCGTAATATCGACACGGGTCAGGGTTTCGGCATGTCCCTCTTCAGTAATTGAACGCACCTCGGAGCCATCGCTGAGTTTGATCACGATGGAACCTTCGATTCCGACCAACTTAGGTAGCCACTCGCGCATTTGTTCATCAGTCGTCAGTTCGACAAATAGTGTGGCGCAAAGTTGTCCTGATTCTGGGATCAGTGGGTTATAGGCATTGAGTTCCTCAATGACACCGGCACCGGTGGTCACCTTTTCGGCACGCAACATTTCTTGAATTTGCGACTTTACTGTCTCCCGGTTTTCAAACATCAACGTCACCACGGGTCCTAAACCAACTCGACGCCGCCGCTTGACCTCAATGACCGAGTTTCGCAATGAATCGCGTTCCCGCTCATAGGCTCGCAAGTCGAGAATGTCGCTGAGTTGAAGTTTTCTTGACGACATAGTTATCTCGTTCTCTCTTGCGGTATTCCGTATGCCCGCGCAAGAATTTGCAACGGGTGAAGTGGCTTCAGTCCGGTTTGCTCGGCAATTGCCGTATTGGCCAGGTGACAATCGCCAGTAATCACGTCACTATTGGCATCTGTGATCATTTTTCCGAGTTTTGCCGCAATCGGCATTGAGAGTTCCGCGTTTTCCGCGCGCAACCCCCACATTCCGTCAATTCCGGAGCACTGTTGAACAAGTGCGATCTTTGCCCCAGTCAATTTCATCAAGTCACGACTCTTAAGCCCAATATTCTGAGCTCGCAAATGGCACGGCGTGTGGTACGTGATGGTGTCGGGAATCTCCCCATTGAACTCAAGATCGAGTGTCGACCCCTCAGTCTTATGCAATTTCATCAGGTATTCGACGGCATCGTATGTGTGCTCGGCCACCAATTGGGCATCCGGATCGCCGACGTAATCCAAATAGTCCTTTTTCAACACATAACTACACGTGGGCTGCGGCACGACGATGTCGTTACCCTGCCGAACTTGATCGGCCAATGCACGAACGTTCTTTGCGGCTATCTTCGTGAACTGATCCATGTCGCCACTATGCAAGAACGGTGCACCACAGCAAGATGCGCCCTTGGCAAGAGTGCATTCGATGCCATTGTGTTCGTACACCTTGACGAGATCGTGACCAATTTCTGGTGCCTGGTATTCAACGAGACATGTGGGAAAAACTGCAACTCGACCTTGTCGCTTATTTATGCGAATCCTCGGTCGACGGTTGAACCAAGTCGTAAATCGAGTTCGGGCAAATGGCGGCAACAACCGCTTACTGGACACACCGGATGTGAGTTCCACCATCTTACGTATCACCGAGCCGGGCTTGGCTCCCAAGACCATATTGGTAATCGCACCAGTGCTGGTAGCGACCTTGCCAAGCGCATCGGTTCGGCCAAGTATCGCGGTAGTGATCTTGTTACGAATTGACACTTGACCATTTGCGCGGCGCATCACGTCGGTGCGCAACATCAAACGCGGGAAATCAATCGCCCAGTCGTGAAGTTCAGGCGTGTATGGACAGTTGATGTAACACAACTTGCATTGGAAACATTCATCAACGACGTGATCCTGTTGCGCTGGGGTCATCCTTCCGGCGTCTTGGTCGTCGTGTTGATCGATGTAATCAAACAACGTCGGAAACGACGGACAGAATTTGAAACAAAGTCGACATCCATGGCACAAGTCGAAGACCCGCTCAAGTTCCTTGCGGGTATCAGCCTCGTCAAGATACAAGGAATGATGCGGATCATATGTAATGGTCATAACACCTCACGCCTAGCACTACACGAAACCAATCGGGCAGTGCCAGGCAATTAGATGATCAGCTGAGACTCTTTAGTCCCTGTGCAAATCGACCCGCATGGCTCTTCTCGGCCTTGGCAAGTGTCTCGAACCAGTCGGCAATTTCGGCAAAACCTTCGTCTCGCGCCGTTTTGGCAAAACCTGGGTACATCTGGGTGTACTCGTATGTCTCACCAGCGACGGAAGCCTTGAGGTTCTGCTCACTGTCCCCAATCGGCTCACCTGTGGCCGGGTCGCCAACTTCGGCAAGATACTCGAGATGTCCATGGGCATGACCAGTTTCGCCATCAGCGACATTTTTGAACAGCGAGGCGATGTCGGGGAGACCCTCGACGTCTGCCTTTTGGGCGAACCACAAGTAGCGACGATTGGCCTGGCTTTCGCCAGCAAACGCTTCCTTGAGATTCTCATGAGTCTTAGTGCTGTGAAGCGCGGGCATGATGTTTCTCCTTTGTCTATCGGTGTGTTTGTGGGTCTATATTCTTTACTTGCTTGGTATCGCCTGCAGAGCAGGAGACTTGCGCGATCGAGGATTCCCCGATCGACTTGAATGATTCGAACACTTTTTACAGGTGCCATGAAACAGGACGCCTACATCGGTGACGGTGAACTCCTCAGCACCGGTTGGTTTCAATTGAGCAATACCCTTGACGTGCACATCGCGGGTTTCTCCACACTCATCACATACCACGTGATGATGGTCTTCAACATTTGGATCAAACCGTGTCGCCCCAATACCGACGTCGATGAACTGCAATTCACCCATCTCGGCAAGTTCCTTGAGTGTTTGATACACGGTTCGAAGTGAAATACCGGGCATCTTTGTGCTTGCAATTGTGTACAGCGCTTCGGCCGTTGGGTGCGAATCGTTGTCGTGGAGTAGCTGAAATAGCAACTGCCGTTGTGGGGTGATCTTGCGTCCCTGGGCGCGAAAAGCCGAAACTAGTTCCAGTGGAGTTCGCATGTTGAGAATTCTATCCGACTATCAACTCAATTCGCAAGTCATGCGAATTAGCAAGCCATGTGACTTATTCCATACGCAGTGGCTCGCCATCAAGGCCGGCTGTCAGTGACGGGCTTTAGGATTGGAGCGTGTCGTTTTTTGATCGTCAGCAACAACTGCACCGTCTGGCGACTGAAGATTTCGACGTTGTCGTCATCGGTGGTGGGATTACAGGGGTTGGAGTCGCTCTCGATGCCGTGACCAGAGGTTTGCGTACTGCGCTTGTGGAGCGGGACGACTTTGCCTCCGGTACCTCGTCAAAGAGCAGCAAACTCATCCATGGCGGACTCCGTTATTTGCAGCAGGGCGAAGTGAAACTGGTGTACGAAGCACTCCATGAGCGGCAGCGCTTACGTCGAAATGCGCCTCATTTGGTGCAAATTCTTCCGTTCATGATCCCGATCCTGACACGAGACGGGCTTGTCTCGCGTAAAATCGCTCGAGCGCTTGGTTCCGCATTGTGGATGTACGACCTCACGGGAGGTTGGCGCATCGGTCGCTTCCATCGTCGACTCAAGGCCGATGATGCCTGCCGACACTTACCCACTTTGCCTCATGAACGGGTCGCTTCGGCGTACCTTTATTACGATGCGACCGCCGACGATGCGCGGCTCTGTCTCGCGGTGGTACGAACAGCCGCTCAGCACGGCGCAGTGGTCGCCAATCAATGCGGCGTCGAACAGGTGTTGCACGATCCAAACGGGAAGGTCCGCGGCGTACGGGTCAAGCCACACTCGGGCTCAACATTTGACATTTCCGCGCGCACTGTGGTCAACGCGGCGGGAGTATGGGCCGATGAAGTCCGACAAGCCGACGCAGGACTTGATCCACAGAGCATCCGACCAGCAAAGGGCATCCACATCACGTTGCCATGGAAGTTGATTCGCAACGATGTTGCCGTGGTGATCCCCGTTCGTAAAGACAAACGCAGTTTGTTTTTGGTGCCGTGGATCCCAAACGGTGACGGAACATTTCAATACACCTACGTCGGCACAACCGATACCGACTACTCGGGAGGTGTCGATGAGTCTCAATGCAGTGTCGAGGACATCTCCTATGTTCTCGACGCACTCAATGCAGCCATCACTACCAGCATCACACCCGCGGATGTGACCGGAGTCTGGTCAGGTTTACGTCCCTTGGTTCGCAATCCCGATGGCACTGCCGGAACCGGAAGGACGGCCGATCTTTCGCGTAAGCATAAGATTCAACACTCACGATCTGGAATGATCTCGATTACCGGCGGAAAGCTCACTACCTACCGCAGGATGGCTCAAGATACTGTTGATGCACTACTGCAACAACTCGGTCGTGACGCCAAGTGCCGTACCAAACGCATGCTGCTGATCGGTGCCGATGGTTTTTCGACTACCTCCAGTGACGACTCCGACATGCATCTTGCGCGCCGATATGGCACTGAATTATCCGCCATCCAGGAGCTCATCCATCAACAGCCTCAACTTGCCGAGTCGTTGATACCTGGTCTCCCCTATTTGCGCGCCGAGGCAATCTTCGCGGTTCGACACGAAATGGCATTGACATTAGATGACGTGTTGACACGTCGTACCAGAGCACACCTCATCAATCGACGGGCGACACTGACCCACGCTCGACAAGTTGCTGAACTTATCGCACCTGAATTGCGGTGGACACCTGACGAGGTCACTGTTCAAGTTGCCAAGTTCGTGGAATTATGTGCCCGCGAAGAAGCCGCCGGACATGTTACGGAAGCCGAGTTCCTGGCTAGCCACTCGTAGTAATTATCGTCAAGCGCCTATTCTGATGGCCAATGGGACAGCCAACAGAACCGATTGAATTTGGGACCGATCCAGCCAGTCTCTCCGAGAGATTTAGCGGGCCGGATACGGCAGCAGTTTCAATTATCGCAAGTGTCATTGAAGCCTTGACTTTGGTGTGCGAGACATCGGTGAGTTCCTTCGATACCGCTCAACACAGCCGAGACTGGTGGCCACTTGCGATGCACTGGTCCCTGGCTGGCGTAATTCCGCGACGACCAGCAGCGGTGTGTCGGCCTCGTTCGACACAACAGGTCGTTGAAATCATCCGCATATGCGCGGAGCACGATGTTCCACTCACGGTGTCCGGCGGACGCAGTGGCGTGTGCGGTGCCGCCATCCCCCAATTTGGCGGCGTCGTAATTGACACCACTTCAATGACGGGAATCTGCAGTGTTGATCGCGAATCCGGAATCGTCGAGGTTCTTCCTGGCACTTTCGGCCCAGAATTCGAAGACGAACTTCGCGACCAGCATCAACTGACCGTCGGACACTTTCCACAATCCTTCGACATTTCGACAATCGGCGGCTGGGTGGCGTGTCGCGGCGCAGGTCAGTTTTCAACTCGTTACGGCAAAATCGAAGACATGGTGGTGGCACTTGAAGTCGTGCTCGCCAATGGGTCGATCATCATTACGGGTGGAGCACCAGCCTCAGCAACGGGTCCTGATCTGACATCAATTTTTGTTGGCAGTGAAGGAACCCTGGGGATTATCACTCGTATCTGGTTACGAGCACATCCGCTACCACATCACGAGCGACGAGCGACATATTCCTTTTCCTCGTTCAACGATGGCATCAGCGCTTGCCGAGACATTATTCGTGCCGGCGCCACACCTGCCGTTTTGCGTTTATACGACAGATACGAAAGTGCCAGATCACACGGCACCGACGGAAACATGTGCACGCTGCTGGTGCTAGATGCCGGCGACGAAGTACTCATTGATGCCACCATGCATATCGTGGATGCAGCGGCTCGCAGCCATGGTGCCATCGACAGCGATGTTGAATTAGTGGAGAATTGGATGCATCATCGCAACGACACCTCTGGACTGCAAGTGTTCACTCGCAAGGGCTACATCGTGGACACCATGGAAGTGGCGGCGCCGTGGTCGAAGCTGTCCACGATTGTGGACAAGGTTCGCTCCGCATTACTTGAGATACCTGGAACGCGGGCTGCAACTTGTCATCTCTCCCATAGTTATCTAGATGGTGCGTGTTTGTACTTCACGTTTGCGGCCGAAGTCGAACATGACCAGCTTGAGGCGCGATATGTCGCATTGTGGGACGCCGCACAATGTGCAGCAATCGCCGCGGGTTCGAACATTTCCCATCATCACGGCATTGGAATCAACCGCGGCCGGTTTATGTCCGAGTCACTCGGGAGTGCATTCGATGTCCTGATCACACTGAAGTCAGCATTAGATCCTGGTGACATCTTGAACCCTGGAAAACTTGGACTGCCATCGCGTCGTGGAATCGTGGTCTGGCCGTGAGTGTGCTCGTTATCGATGTGGGTACGAGTGGCCTCCGAGCATCAATCGTGCGCGCCAATGGAGAAATTGAACACCATATGTATGAGGCGTTTGCACCCATCTCACCATTTCCTGGACTGGTTGAATTTGACGCCATAGCGATGCGCGATGCCGTACTACGAGTGGCTCAAAAATCACTCGCGGCCAGTGGTGGCGTGGATGGTATTGGGATCACAAATCAGAGGGCGTCCACAATCGTGTGGGATCATGACACCGGCGTGCCGATCGGACCGGCGCTCGGTTGGCAGGACTTGCGTACGGTGATGGAATGCATCACGGCTCGCGCCGAACACGGACTCGTTCTCGCTCCAAACCAAACCGCCACAAAGGCATCATGGATGCTCAAGAACTATCCGGTTCCTGATCGCACGCGAATACGCATCGGAACGGTGGATAGCTGGATCGCCTACGTCTTGTCCAAAGGTGAACTGCATGTGACAGATTTCTCGAATGCAGCGGTGACGGGCTTACTAAATTCAGCGACGTCGTCGTGGTCAACGCATGCAATGGAACTCATGGGTTTGGATATGTCGATGATGCCTACGGTTGTTCACAGTTCTGGCATCGTTGGCCGCGCCCACGCACTTGACGGTTCTCCCCCAATCGCAAGCCTGATCGGCGATCAACAAGCGTCTCTCATCGGTCAAGGTTGCATCACTCCCGGTCGCGCCAAGATCACATTTGGCACCGGCGGAATGCTGGATGTTTTCACCGGGGACCAACCACCAGCTACACCTCAGCGCGGACCGCATGGAACATTTCCAATAGTTGTCTATAGCGACATGCATGGCGTGTCGTGGGGGGCCGAAGCGATCATGCTCTCGGCTGGCACCAATGTTGAATGGCTGCGCGATGACTTACAAATCATTGACAGCGCCGCGCAGAGTGATGAAATTGCCGCACAGATTGACGCTACCGATGGAGTCGTGTACGTACCGGCGCTGCTTGGCCTGGGTACGCCGCACTGGGACTACGGCGCACGAGGATCACTATTTGGAATTACGCGCGGGACCACACGTGCCCACGTCGTGCGTGCCGTTTTGGAAGGCATCGCCCATCGAGGTGCCGATCTCGTCGAGGCGGCAGTCGATGACACCGGACTTTCCATCGAAACGATTCGAATTGACGGTGGCATGAGTCGCAACAACACCTTCGTTCAGGCTTTGGCCAATGCATCAATGCGTCCTGTCGAGGTGTCACCCGTCACCGAGGCGACAACCCTCGGAGCGGCGTTCCTTGCCGGCATCGCAGTTGGCACATGGGGTTCACTCACCGAGGCGGTAAGTACGTGGAAACCTGCTTGCGTCGTTACCCCCACGACGGGCCTGGACCGAACGCAATGGCACGAGGCCGTGGGCAGATCACGTGGGTGGATACCTGCGTTATCCTCACTCGACTTCTAGATTTATATCGCCCCGTTTGCCGACGGGGCCCTGACCGGAAAGGACCTCCCACGTGCCCGCAGTGAAAACTGGAAAGCCCAATGCAATTCCGCCGAAGCAACCCACCGAGGCCGACATCGAGTTACTAGGTGTCGCTCAAAGCGCCGAACTGGCGGTGCGCGATCTATATAGTGCCGCGTTGATTTTCGGAAGATTTTCCGATGAACAACAAAGTGTCCTTCAACTATTTCGTGATCACCACACGGCGTATGTGCAGGCACTCAACGGTTTCCTAGGCAAGTCAGCCACGAGCAAGCGCAATGAGTCTCTGTTTGCCAGTTTTGCCGATCAGGTGCGAAGCACTGCTACGGCACTTTCGGCACTTCAGTCGCTTGAAAATATTCTTGTTGCCACCCATACCGACGTTGTCGGTTCGCTGATAGGTCTGGATGGGGCCAACCTGATGGCTTCAATTTTGGTGATCGAAGCGCGCCATGCGGCGATCTTTGGTAGCACACCTGACATGAACCTTGACGCCGCGCTCAGCGATAGCGCGGAATCACTCCTTACTTCCGATACGGCCGGCGGTTGACCAACATGACCACTCCAGATAGGACCCAAGCGCAGTATTCCCAACTCAGCCGACGTGATCTTTTACGACTAGGTGGCATTGGATTGATCTCGGCCTCGTGGCTAACAGCATGCGGTACAGAAAAAGGAGTTACGGCGGAAAATGCGATTGCAAGTATTGGAAACGTTCCACCTATTGCGCCACTTTCCGAAGTTGAGGTAACCGATGTAGTGTTGCTTCGAACCGCCGCTTCGCTTGAATACAACGCCATCGATACCTACACCACGACCCTTGACGCTGGTCTATTTTCTGGCGACTACGCCGCGGCAATTCAGATTGCCGAACGTTTCCGGGATGATCACGAAACACATGCCACTGCAATCAATTCGCTTGTTTCGGCACTTGATGGCAACGCGCACAGATGTGCAAACACTCGAATCAATTCGCTGTATATCCAACCGGCGTTTGAATTGATTATGGCAGAAGGCAACCCCGATGTCGCACTGGACACCGTCACACTTGTCCACGCGCTGGAAAACTTGGCGGCCCAGACGTATCAAGGATTCGTCGGGATGCTTGCCGAGCCAAAACTTCGGGGTGATGCAATACACATAGGTCAATGCGGTGCACGCCGTGCGGCGCTTCTTTCCCAACTGCTTAATCCAGGTTTGAGTGGTGTAAGCCCTTCGGCTGTACCCGTCACTGGCGCGTCGAATGTGGTAGCGATTCCATCAGCCTTTGGGACTCTGGCAAGTTTTCGCGCCTCGTTTGGTCCGCCCAATGCGGAAGGCGTAAAGGCAACAATTGCGATGGAAACTCCAAGCCTCAACGCCCTGACATACGAATTCGTCAGTTGCTAAGCACGGCGCCACCAGCCATACACTGATAGCGACGGTGAGTCGACTGGATGATCGCGGGGCAGCAGGTTTTTCCTGTTGCTCTGAGGAAAGTCGGGGCTTCGCAGGACAGAATGCTGGCGAAAGCCAGGTCGGGGCGACCTGACGCAGGATGCAACAGAAAGCAAACCGCCGATGGGCGTCGGTCGCAAGACCGCCGCCACAGGCAAGGATGAAACGGTGCGGTAAGAGCGCACCAGCGCATGGAGCGATTTGTGCGGCTCGGTATCGCGGTTCGAAGCAAGATCACGCAGAAGGCATAAGCGGTCCGCTTGCTCGTTACTTGTAACGAGCAACCTTCGGGTAGATCGCATAGAGGGATGGTCATCGGCAAACGCGGGAAACCGCCAACGCTACAGAACTCCGCTTATAGGTTGACTCACCGTCACCCTTCCGCCAGGCGTATTAGACCTCTGAGAGATGCGATGTGTTGTTGAATGTCACCATCGCCGGGCCCTGATCACGAATCATAATTGTCGAAATTGATGCACGGTGCAACAAACAGTTCCATGAGGATCCGACCGTCACTCCAATCGACCAGGCAATGGCAGCCCTTATCGGTGACACGTGGCTTACTATGGCGATGTTCTCGGTTTTTGCCGATTCGAAAATATCGGATAGTGCCGAGCGGACACGGCCGTCAAGTTCGTCCAAAGTTTCGCCGTTGGGTGGGCGGAACG
>CAYHCC010000006.1:0-127568 GCA_964355165.1 uncultured Acidimicrobium sp. | reverse complement strand
CCCCCCCCCATCGACGAGCAAAAATAAACAGCAGGACGGAAGGAAGAGGGCCGAGGCACAGACTCGACCCGCGACATATCACGAAGCGACGACTAACAAGGAGGAGCGGAGTGAAGTAGGACTTCTCATTGGCGAGGAGATGAAGCGAGAAGAGCCAGTATTGAAGCCAGAAACAGAGCGACGCACCCCTGCAAACAAGACATGCCGGATTGAAGGGGTGATTGAAGGGGTAAAGCTCTATGCAAAATCAAGATTTTCTGCTGAAATAAGTACGAGCCTCGTTCAAGAGGGACTCCAAGAAGCGCAAGTCCAGCACGAGCCACTCCTTCGGTGCGTTTTAGGTCGTAGCGACATCACGCCGGGCGAACAAAACGGTAGCTGCTGCGACCACAATTGCAAGATACCCGATGAGTGTAATCAAAGCGACGATCGGAGGGCGTTCGAAGTTAACACCAGTTAGCTGTTTCCAAGAAACCACAGTACCGACATTCTCCGAGATCATGAAGCGGGCAAATTTCGGCCAAAAACCCGCCAGCAAACGTTCGATTACCAGCGCCCATGTGGCGAGGGCAATTAATGCGGCGCTTGTATTCCGTCCGATTGTGGCGATGCTGACGGCAAGGACCGCCACAAGCATGGTGATGAGAGAAATCCGAATCATCGCCAGCAGCAACGCCGACCACCACGAAGAATCTGTTCCTGAGGTCGTTCCATTTACGACGACTGCGGGTATCGCAACGGCGAGGAACAGCATCTGAAGCAAAAAACTGATGACGAACGACAGGACTGCGGCGGACAATGTGCGAGCACCATGTAAACGCAAACGAGATGGAACCCACGTCAGCATGGTTGTGATGGTGCCGGTTTTCCACTCAGCGCCTACAACGGAGGCGCCACAAATCACGGCGCCGACGACGAGGAAGATCGCGGAATTAGTGAGGTAATTATCGCCACCCCCGGACGCCCACCAGTTCACCATTCGTGCCGGATGTCCGACATCATGGGCGAACTTCACTGGGTTTCTGCTGGTGAGGAACAGCATCAGACCGACACCAGCACAGCCGACAAGCGCGATGAGAATCATCCACCGCACGAGTCGGCGATGAAGGGCTCGTCGCATCTCCACCACTGTTAATCGTAGGAACTTCACAACTGATCCTCTTCGTGTGCTGTAACGCTCAAGAACAAATCTTCGAGGCTGACCGAATCCGATCTGAGTTCGCTGAGGTACAGTCCCGCATTCGCCAAAAGTTTTGTGACGCGCGCTGCGTCGGACGCGGGAAGTGCCACGCGGAGATACGCACCGTCGACTTCGACGGCTAGCCCAGCGTTTCGAAGTGTTTCAGCACCGGCAATCAAATTGTCGATCCCGACCAGCAATGAGGGACGAGCGGCCTTAGCCAAAACATCCTCGACACGACCAGTAAGCATCAACTTGCCGCGGTCGATGATCGCCACCCTGTCACAGATCTGTTCAACCTCGGTCAGGATATGGCTCGATACGAAAACCGTTCGACCCTCGCTTCCCAACAAGCGGAGGAGCTCTCGGATCTCGCGCATTCCCGCCGGATCCAATCCATTGGCTGGCTCATCGAGAATGAGTAGAGCGGGATCTTTCAGCAATGCAGCCGCGAGACCGAGACGCTGGCGCATGCCGAGCGAGTATGTTCGGACCTTGTGGTCGGCGCGCTCACCTAGCCCGACTTTGTCAAGATTCTGTGCGACGCGTCGCTTGCCGATTCCATCGACGGCACCGAGCAGCTGAAGGTTTTCTCGAGCGGTCATCGTTGGGAACATCGCCGGGGTTTCGACAATTGAACCAATTCGGGAAATGACGTTCGACAACTCCGCAGGTGTCGGACGACCGAGCACGGTAGTCGTACCGGAAGTGGCAGATACTAATCCGAGTATGCATCGGATCGTTGTTGTTTTGCCCGAACCGTTCGGCCCGAGGAATCCGAACACGCCGCCCTCCGGAACTGTGAGGTCCAGACCGTCGACCGCGTTCACGCGCCTGCCGTGCCGCAGTCGATATTCCTTGCGCAGGCCTTCGATTTCGATGATTGCGGTCATGAAATGAAATCTACGACACTTCAGCGGATACCGGTGTCACAACTAATCTCAACAACAGCATCGGCATTGGCTTGTACCTCGACTTCGACTGGCGAACACACTGGGAAGATGTTGTCGCCAACGTCGACCGTGACGGTGTAAATACCTGCGGGAATCTCAGTCGCAAAGTCTCCGCCGACATTGATCTCAACGGCGCGAACGACATCGCCGTCTTGTTCGAATTGCACGCTGCCCTGCACTGGCTTTGGCTCGCAATTTATGTCGCCGGGTTGCTCGACCGGACAGGTGGGACCGGCAAGGACGTGACCATGAACTCGACCGTTCGAGCCAATTCGAGGGCTGTCACTGCCGCAACCTGCAATCAGCGACGCGGCGACCACTGTGAATAGGTACCGCATCCAGCGATGACGACATCGACTGATCGTAGACATACCCAAAATTTACCATTACGGTAATTTTTGTGAGCAGTACCGACGTGGAGTCCGACGACAGTCCGCCCGCCGAACTTGACACTGTCCTCAACTGGCTCCGCGAACAATTTCGGGTTCCGAATTTGAACCTTAACGGCCCGCCGCGTCGGCTCGCTGGTGGGTTCTGGGCAGAGAGTTGGTCGCTCACGTTTGCACCGTGTACGGCGACGACACTTCCGTCACGGCTGGTGTTGCGACTCGCACCGGACTCCCATAGGGCAGCGTGGGAAAATACAATTCAGACTGGTGTCGGCAAACAGGGATACCCAACGCCGCAAATTTACTCCTCGGATACGGCCCACGACGGACTCCGAGCGTGGTGCGTGATGGATTTTGCCGATGGACTTCCGTTGCTCTCAGGTTTCAACGGGATGCGTGCATTCGCCACACTTCCGCGCCTCGCCAACTCGCTGTCCGACATTCTTGCCCGTGCGGCGGCCAATCTTCACCGACTCGATCCAGCACCCATCGAATCCGAATTGGCCAAACTCAGCGATCCACCGGTTGGCGCAGATGGTCTCATCGACCACTACCTCACCCGAATTCTCGAACTACCAGACCGTTCACTTCGGCTCGCTCTCGAAGCACTCGCGGCGAATCGACCCGTGTCGCGAACTCGGGTGATCTGTCACGGTGATTTGCATCCTTTCAATGTCCTCGTTAGCGGTACGGGATACATCGTGCTCGACTGGACTTCCGCCCGAATCGCCGATCCTGAGTTTGACCTCGCTTTCACTTATCTCCTGCTTGCCAACCCTCCTCTCGCGGCACCGAGAGTCATGCGACCGGTCATCAATTGGGCTGGTCGACGGATCGCCAACCGATTTCTTACTGCATACGAAGAGCACAGCACACATCGGATCAACCGCGACGTGCTCGATTGGTACCGATCACTTCAGGCATTTCGGATCCTGTTCGACCTGGCGTATTGGCGAGCCAACGACATTACTGCTGTCCGTCAAAAACACCCATGGTTCATTATTGAACCGGCGCTACGCGAGATCGTCGACAGATCTCGATGACACAATTGCCTGACGACCAATGAAGTGGCTGACCTGGGATCAGGCGGCACTGATTGCACTCATGAGCGGTGTCGCTGTGTTGCTGATGCGACGGTTGCGACCGACTCGAATTTGCGCGATTGCGTTGCCCGCAGCCCTGGAACTCACCTTGATGGCCTCGTTGTATTCGATCTGGCGCCTGGCACGAGAGCTGCCACTCGACCGACCCGGCGGAGCCATCGAGCGAGCTCGCCAAATTAACCAGCTACAGCAAACCCTTTTCTTCCCGAACGAGCTCTCGCTACAACACTTCTTCCCGGATCATGACTGGCTGGCGCGATTAACGAACTATTACTACGCCATTGCACATGTACCAGCATTGGTATTATTCCTGGTGTGGCTGTTCGTCCGTCACCGCGATGCCTACCCGCGTTGGCGAACGGGTTAGCGATCCTTACTGCCTTTTGCCTAATCATCCGGTTCATCCGTGTTGCGCCGCCACGATTCTTGCCAGACCTCGGGTATATAGATCTCGCCGCGCGTTACGGAATGTCACTCTACGGACCGGTCGGCACTGGCGTGTCCGACCAATTCGCCGCCATGCCATCAATTCAGGTGGCATGGGCGGAGGTCGTGTCGTTCGGCATCGTCGCGATCATGCTGGTCGGTGTGGCAATGCTCGTCGATACGAGTGTGCGACGCGTCGCAACGTGGATCCTAACGGAACGTCGATTCGCCGCCACCGATGACATGGAGCCTGCGATGATCAGTTCCGTAGTAGGTACTACTTCGCTGCAGTCAGATTGATATTCCTCACAGGACGAGTTACTGTGTGCGCTTGACGTGCTCTGGACCCATCTGGATGCGGTCATGCGGATAGGCACGCACATAGCGGCTACGAGGGGACGATGATTTCGAACCGACCGTTCCGAGACCTGCCCGGTGGCGATCGCCGGCGGGCTCGCGCACAGACCGAACTCGAAGAGCCGATCCTCGCGGAGCTCTTTAGCGTGGAGCGGCTGGAACAGCATGCGCAAACCCTTGCCGCCGCCCAGACGATCACTGACGCGCCTCATCGGGGACGCGCAGTTCAGTCCCGTATCGCCGAGAATGGCCGTGTTCTGGTCGGGTCTTACCACATCTTGGTTCGAGCGATAAAGGACGAACGTTCCATCACTCCGGCAGCCGAATGGCTCGTCGATAACTTCCCCATCGTCGACGAGCAACTCCGCGAGATCCGCGACGACCTACCCCGTGATTATTACCGTGAGCTCCCCAAATTGGCCGATGGCCATCTCGCGGGCTACCCGCGGATCATGGGTCTCGCTTGGGCCTACATCGCGCACACGGATAGTCGCTTCGAGCCGGAGAGTCTGCGGCGAATGGTCCGTTCGTACCAGGAAGTTGAGCCATTGACTATTGGCGAACTTTGGGCGATTCCGATCAGCCTCCGCATCCTCCTCGTGGAAAACCTCCGCCGCTTGGCCGAGCAGATCGTGCACGGACGGGCAGCGCGACAGATGGCTGACGAGTTCGCCGACAACCTGCTCGGTCTCGGCAAGGATGGACCGGAAATCGCTTTGCCATTTCCACGCCGGCTCTCGCCGGCGACGCTCCCGGCGGCGGCCCGCGTTCAACTCTTTCAGCGCCTGCGGGATCAAGACCCTGCGGTTACTCCCGCACTTCGCTGGTTGGAAGAGTTTCTTACTGCCCAGGGGACCACCGCCGAGGAGATGGTTCGCCTTGACCATCAACGCCAGGCGACGATGAACGTAACGGTCCGAAACGTGATCACGAGTATGCACCTCATCTCGTGGTTTGACTGGGCTGAGTTCGTCGAAAGCGTCAGCCTGGTCGACGATGTCCTTTGCGCACGAAGTGCATTCGGGGAAATGGACTTTGCGACGAGAGATCGTTACCGTCACGCCGTCGAAGATATGGCAAGGGGTTCCGGCCTGACTGAGATGGTTGTCGCCCAGAAGGCCGCGGAGATGGCAGAGGCTGCCGCATTGGCTGACGACATCGATCCGTCACTGTTAGTACGACACACGGACCCGGGTTACTACCTGATCTCCGACGGCCGTTCCGCTTTTGAGCAGACCCTTCACGTTCGGGTGCCCTGGCGCGAGCGGATGCGGCGCGCCTATATCCGGCTTCCGACGAGTGAATACCTCGGCACGCTGGCGTTAGTCACGGCATTCGTTCTTGCTGTACCACTCCTGTTGTCCGAGAATCGAGGTGCCGTAGGCGGCGGCCTGATCCTGGTGGCAATTCTCGCGCTCGCCCCAGCCTCCGACCTGGCGATGGCCCTCGTCAATCGGTTGGTCGCCGACGCATTGGTACCCAAGCCGCTGCCCCGGCTGGATCTGGAAGACGGCGTGCCATCTCGGCTGCGAACGCTCGTTGTCGTGCCGATGCTCCTCACCAGCGAAACAGACGTCGAGGCTCTGGTCAGTGGCCTGGAGATCCACTACCTTGGGAATCGAGAGGGTGATCTTCGCTTCGCCCTCCTGTCGGACTGGCTCGATGCTTCGACCGAACATGTCCTCGGCGACGACGAGCTCCTCTCGGCGGCGGCCGCGGCCATCGACCGGCTCAATGAACGCCACGGCGAGGCCCCCGGAGAAGGTGCCCGGTTTCTGCTCTTCCACCGGAAGCGAAGGTGGAACGAGTCAGAGTGCTGCTGGATGGGCTGGGAACGCAAGCGTGGCAAACTCCACGAGTTGAATGCCCTCCTGCGCGGCTCCGCAACTACCGGCATCTTGACCACCGGTCGGAGTGCCACAACCCCGCCCACAGATGTGCGCTATGTGGTCACGCTCGACGCCGACACACGGCTACCAAGGGGTGCGATAGGGCGCCTCGTCGGGACGATCGCCCATCCGCTCAATCAGCCGATCTTCGATTCGGGGCTCGGCCGGGTAACTCAAGGCTATGGGGTGCTCCAGCCACGAATCACCCCGACGCTCCCGGCCGAACATGGGGGGTCGATCTTCCAGCGAATTTACTCCGGATCGGCCGGGATCGATCCGTACTCAGCCGCCGTCTCCGACGTCTACCAGGACCTGTTCCAGGAGGGAAGTTTCACCGGCAAGGGGATCTACGACGTCGACGCCTTTGACGCGGCGATGGCGAACCGAGTACCGGAGAACAGGCTGCTTAGCCACGACCTGTTCGAGGGCGTTTTCGCCCGGGCCGGGCTGGTGACCGATGTCGAGCTGTTCGATGAATTCCCTTCGAATTATCTGGTCTCGGCAGCCCGCCAACACCGTTGGGCGCGGGGCGACTGGCAACTCCTGCCATGGATCCTTGGTCGGGCCCATGATGCCACGGGTCAGCGGAACCGGAGTGCAATCCCCGCCATCGCTCGCTGGAAAATGATCGACAACCTTCGTCGGACGATTTCCGCCCCGTTCACGCTGGCCACGCTCGTCGCGGCGTGGACGCTACCTTCGGTCTCGACTGGTCTGTGGACCGCGCTCGTCTTGGCGTCACTGATCGTTCCGGCGACGCTGCCCGTTTTGGCGGGGCTGCTGCCGCAACGGAAGGGCATCTCCAAGCGGAGCCACTGGCGAGCCGCCGGCGCAGATATTTCCATTGCCGTGGCCCACGTCGGTGCTGGCTTGACGTTCCTCGCCCACCAGGCGTGGCTGATGGTCGACGCAATCTTGCGAACCCTTGTGCGGCTGTGTGCCACTCGGCGGAACCTCCTCGAATGGACGACCGCCGCACAGGCCAAGGCCAGCCGCGAAATTCGCCTGACCGGGTTTTACCGGCAGATGGCGGGTGGCGTGGTGATCGCGGCCGCCTCCGTGGTGCTCATCATGGCTTTCAAGCCGGAGGCATTGTGGATGGCCGCGCCGATTATTGTCCTGTGGCTACTCTCGCCCCTCGTCGCCTACTTGGTCAGCCTGCCTCCCCCAAAAACAGCCGCAGAGCAACTTTCAACTGCCGATGTTGAGACACTCCGCCTCACCGCACGCCGAACTTGGCTGTTCTTTGAAACATTCGTCGGTCAAGAAGACAACTGGCTGCCACCCGACAACTTCCAGGATGAGCCGATACCGGTGGTCGAGCATCGGACCTCGCCGACAAATATTGGGATGTACCTGCTGGCGATAGTGACGGCTCGCGACTTCGGTTGGATCGGAACGCTAGAGATGGTGGAGCGTTTGGAATTGACCCTGGCGACGATCGGCAAGCTTGAACTTTTCCACGGGCATCTGTACAACTGGTATGACACGGGTGACCTGCACCGGCTTGAACCGGCGTACGTGTCGTCGGTTGACAGTGGCAATTTCGCTGGCCACCTGATCGCGCTGTCCAACGCCTGCCGTCAGATGATCGACCAGCCGCTTCCGGTCGCGGCCGCGCTGGCTGGAATCGGTGACGGGATTGCCTTAACCCGCAACGCTGCCGACGCAATAGGTGACGACCGGAGGAGTCAGACGCTCACCCGCCGAGAACTCGACGAGGCCCTCGAGTTGCCAACTGGATCCAGCGCCATCGTCCCGGCCACGCCGGAGGCCTGGTCGGCCCGCCTCGGCGAATTTTCTGCGTACGCCAAAACACTGTCGGACGTTGCCGCAGCGCTCACCGCAGAGCATGGTGAGGGTCCGGAAAGCGAACTCGTGACGTGGTCCGAGGCGACTCGGCTGGCTGTGAGCAGCCATGTTCGAGACCTGGCCCTGCTTCAACCTCCGCCGGATATGGCTGGCTTGCCGACTACTGGCTTGCCGACGATTGCCGAGCTCTCCGATCCACCGGTCCGCGTAACTGGCGACGGAACACCGGAGGCGGCGCTGCTCACGCGACGACTCCAGGCGATCGCCGACCAGGCTCAGCAACTCTTCCAAGAAATGGACTTCAGCTTCCTGTTCGACCCGATCCGAAAACTTTTCTCGATCGGATTCAGAGTCCGGGACGGTGTGTTGGATCCGAGCTACTACGACCTCCTCGCCTCCGAGGCCCGCCTCGCCAGTTTTCTAGCGATCGCCAAGGGAGATGTCACCCCTGACCATTGGTTCCAGCTCGGCCGTGCGCTGACGCCCGTCGGTCGTGGCTCCGCCTTGATCTCGTGGTCAGGGTCCATGTTTGAGTACTTGATGCCCGCCCTCGTCATGCGCGCTCCCGCCCAAAGCCTGCTGGATTATACGTATCAGCTGGTCGTGGCTCGCCAAATGCGCTACGCGATGGACCTCGGCGTGCCATGGGGAATCTCCGAATCAGGGTACAACGCCCGTGACCTTGCGCAAAGATACCAGTATTCAGGCTTCGGTGTGCCAGGCCTCGGACTCAAGCGGGGCCTCAGCGAAGATATTGTCATCGCCCCGTACGCCACTGCTCTCGCGGCGATGATCCAACCAGAAGCCGCGGTCCGGAATTTCGCCAGGATGAGCGAGGCTGGAGCTAGCGGGCGGTATGGCTTTCGGGAAGCGCTTGATTACACGGTTCGCCGGCTGCCCGAAGGGGCATCGGTGGTGATCGTGAACAGTTACATGGCCCATCATCAGGGGATGGTGTTGGTGGCCCTCGGCAACGTCCTTCATGACCGCGCGATGGTAGAGCGCTTCCATGCCGACCCGATCGTCGAAGCGACGGAACTGCTACTCCAAGAGCGGATGCCGCGCAATGTGCTTGTGGCCAGACCGCGTGCCGAAGAGGTAAAAAGCGCCGCCGACGTACGGGATCTCGTGCCACCTATTCCCCGTCGTTTCACCTCGCCCCACGATGCAATTCCGCGAACACACTTGTTGTCAAATGGTCGGTACGCGGTGATGGTCACCGCGGCGGGATCCGGCTACAGCCGCTGGCGAGATGTGGCGGTGACCCGCTGGCGCGAGGACGTAACTCGTGACTCGTGGGGCAGTTATCTCTTCCTGCGGGATATGCGCACCGGTGTGGTGTGGTCGGCGGGTCACCAACCCAGCGGCGTGGACGCAGACAGTTACGAGGTCACCTACTCGGAGGACCACGCCGAGTTCTCCCGTCGCGACGGCTCGATCGCCACGAACTTGACCATCGTCGTGTCGGCCGAGCACGACGCGGAGATTCGCCGCGTATCGCTGACCAATCTCGGCGTCCAAGATCGCCAGATCGAGCTGACGTCATACGCCGAGATCGCACTCGCGCCGCAGGCAGCCGATGCTGCTCACCCGGCGTTCCAAAATCTGTTTGTCCAAACTGAGTTCGCTCCCGAAATCAGCGCCCTCCTGGCCACCCGCCGTCCACGATCCAATAATGAAGCGCCAATCTGGGCCGCTCATGTTGTGGCCGTCGAAGGGGAATCCGGCGGGGTGATCCAGTACGAAACGGATCGGGCCCGCTTTCTTGGTCGGGGCCGGTCGGTCCGCTCTCCGGTTTCGGTGATCGACGGGCGTCCACTTTCGAACACGGTCGGCGCAGTACTCGATCCGATCTTTAGTCTCCGATGCCGGGTCAGCCTCGCTCCGGGCGCCACTGCCCACGTGATTTTTTCCACGGTCGTCGCCGAGTCACGCGAGCAGGTCCTAGATCTGGCTGACAAATACCGTGAGCCGGCGACCTTCGAACGGGCGACAATCCTGGCCTGGACGCAGGCTCAGGTCCAGCTCCATCACCTCGGAATCGATCCAGATGAGGCTCACCTTTTTCAGCGCTTGGCCAACCGGATCCTCTACTCGGACCCGTCGCTGCGACCGTCTGCGGACCTGCTCGCCCGCAGCGAACGGGGGGCACCCGACTTGTGGGCTCATGGCATCTCCGGCGACCTGCCAATCGTCTTGGTGCGAATCGACAAAGCCGAGGACCTCGACATCGTTCGGCAACTGCTCCGCGCGCACGAGTATTGGCGACTGAAACTCCTGGACGTTGACCTTGTAATCCTCAACGAGCATGGAGCCACCTATGCCCAAGACCTCCAAAATGCACTGGAGACTCTGGTCCGAACGAGCCAGTCGATGTTGGCTCACGAGAGTCATCCGAACCACGGTGGGGTGTACATCCTGCGCGGGGACCAGTTCTCTGACGAAGATCGAACGCTCCTCCAGACCGCAGCCCGAGCCGTCCTGCTGAGCCGTCGTGGAAGTCTGGCCGATCAGGTCATCCGCCTGGAGCGACCCGAAAGAGTTGCTCGGCGCCTTGCGCCGCACCGATCAGCGAAAGCCACGAGCGTTGCTTCCGTACCGCGTCCCGAACTGGAATTCTTCAACGGACTCGGTGGGTTTGCCGATGGTGGACGTGAGTACGTCACAATCCTCGGCCCGGGACAATCCACCCCGGCACCGTGGTTGAACGTGATAGCTAACGCGTCGTTTGGATTTCAGGTCTCCGAGTCAGGGTCTGGCTATACGTGGTCTGGGAACAGTCGCGAGAACCAACTCACTCCTTGGTCCAACGACCCCGTCAGCGATCCAGTGAGCGAAGCGATTTACATCCGCGATGACGACAGCGGTGAACTGTGGGGTCCGACCGCTCAGCCGATTCGCTGCGAGGAATCCACGTACGTCGCTCGTCACGGTGCCGGATACAGCCGGTTCGAGCACCTCCACGACGGCATCCAACTCAACTTGGTCCAGTTCGTCCCGTTAGACGACTCGCTGAAGATCTCGGTACTGACCATCGCCAACAGATCCGGGCGCCCTAGGCGTCTGTCCGTGACCGCCTATGCCGAGTGGGCGCTGGGTACTTCGCGTGGGGCAAACGCATCGCGGATCGTTACGGCACTGGAACCGGAAACCGAAGCGCTCCTGGTGCGCAATCCGTGGAATACCGAGTTCGGCGGCCGTGTCGCCTTCCTTGACCTCGGTGGCTTGCAGACGGCCTGGACGGCTGATCGGACCGAGTTCCTCGGCCGCAATGGTGCTCCGGACCAGCCCGCCGGTCTGGACCGTGGACACAGGCTCCTGGGAGTCGCCGGAGCAGGGATGGATCCGTGCGCCGCCCTGCAGGCCAGTTTCGATTTGGCCAACGGAGAATGGACTGAGGTCCTCGTACTGCTCGGCGAGGCCGACGACGCCAAGGCGGCGATCGACCTGATCTTGCGCGGGCGAACGGCTGACCACGAAGCAATGCGGCGAGAGGTGGCGGACTACTGGGACGATACGGAGGGGACGATCCAGGTGCGGACACCCGATCGCTCGATGGATATCATGCTCAATGGCTGGCTCATCTACCAAACGTTGGCATGCCGGATGTGGGCGAGGTCGGCGTTCTATCAGGCTGGCGGCGCGTACGGTTTTCGTGACCAGCTTCAGGACATCATTGCCCTAGTGACCTCGAAGCGCGAGATCGCCAGAGAACATCTCCTCAGGGCAGCAGCACGGCAATTCCTTGAAGGAGACGTCCAACATTGGTGGCATCCGCCGTCGGGTCGGGGGGTTCGAACCCGAATCTCGGATGATCTCCTGTGGCTGCCATATGCGCTGGATCGCTATCTCACCGTCACCGGCGACGCGGCGATTCTCGATGAGATTGTCCCGTACCTCGATGGACCGACCCTGCAACCGGATCAGACCGACGAGTACTTCCAACCGGAACGCTCAGCGGAGTCAGCCACGCTCTTTGAACACTGTGCGGCGACTCTCGACCGGAGCCTCGCAGTCGGCGCGCACGGACTGCCGCTAATCGGAACAGGCGACTGGAACGACGGCATGAACAGAGTCGGTCATCTGGGCCGGGGCGAGAGCGTCTGGTTGGGCTGGTTCTTGCACACCACTTTGGCCGCCTTGGCACCGATCGCGGAGTCCCGCGGAGAAAATCCTCGCGCGGAGCGCTGGCGAGCCCATATGAAGTTGCTCCGGCGAGCGCTCGAGAAAGATGGCTGGGACGGCGACTGGTACCGCCGAGCTTTCTTCGACGATGGGACTCCGCTCGGCTCCGCCATCAACGCCGAGTGTCGAATCGACTCGATCGCCCAATCCTGGAGCGTCCTATCTGGAGCCGCCAATCCAGCCCACGCCGAACGGGCGATGGCCGCCGTCGAAGAGTACCTCATCCGCCGTGGTGATGGTCTCGTCCCGCTGTTCACCCCGCCGTTCAACCATTCCGACGTTGATCCGGGTTATGTCAAGGGATATCTCCCGGGAATCCGGGAGAACGGCGGCCAATATACCCACGGGGCCATCTGGTCGGTCCTTGCCTTCGCCGCGCTCGGCGATGGCGATAAGGCCGGAGAGCTATTTTCCATCCTCAACCCGATCAACCATGCCAGCACACGCGCCGGAGTTCATCGCTACAGGGTGGAGCCGTACGTGATGGCGGCCGACGTCTATACCGAATCACCGCATGTCGGTCGGGGTGGTTGGACTTGGTACACCGGATCGGCGGGCTGGATGTACCAAGCCGGTGTCGAGTGGATCCTGGGATTCCGTCTACGAGGAACGGCGCTTCTGATTGATCCGTGTATCCCTCGCGCCTGGCTGGGCTACGAAATCGACTTTCGCTATCACACAGCCAGATACGAAATTGTGGTGGAGAACCCGCACGGAGTCAGTCGCGGGGTTGCATTAGTTGAACTCGACGGACAGACGGTGCCCGGCGGCGGTGCCATGATCTCGCTCGCCAACGACGGCGTCACGCATCGAGTCCGGGTCGTTCTCGGCTAGGAGTCTGAGTGCCTTTGGGCCCGCTCGGTTCAGCGGATTGCGCCCCTGGCACCACTGAATTTCTCCAACTGAATCGCGAACTCGGCGATATTGGTGCGCAACCATTCAATCAGCATTGCCGCATGCTCCATCTCATCGTTCATGTTGTGGATGAGTACAGCCTTCAACTTGGTGTCATCACAGTCGTCGGCGCGCTGGCGGTACCAGTCCATTGCCTCAAGTTCCTCCATCAGTGAAACGATCGCCTGATGAGTCGAGATCGTTTGCGGAGTGAGTCGTTCTCGTGGGGCGTGTAGTGCTTCACTGGACATGTCTGTCTCCTTCAAATTGTTGCGGTGATTACTGAATCCTATTGCTCATGCAGCGGGGCTGAATGTAGAGCTTGCGACCGTAAATCGCTCGGCGATGTCCGGCCAGTTGAAGTGGTCAATCACCGACTTAACCCAAGCCGCACGATCATTTTGGTTCGTCAGGTAGTAGGCATGTTCCCATACGTCGACAACCGCAAGTACCGTGGTGCCAGCGACAAGTTCGTGTTGATGATCGTGCAATGCTGCCGCTCGTAGCGTTCCGCTGACAGAGTCGTACATCAACGCACCCCATCCCGAGCCTTGCATGCCCATGCTGGCTGCGGTGAGCAAGTCGTGAAGCCGTGCTGTCGATCCGAAATCAGTTTTGATTCGAGCGGCGAACACACCATTTAGTGATGTCTTGTGTGGTGACAGAATCGGCCAAAATAGCGAGTGCAGAACGTGACCACCCAGATTGAAGGTCAGCGCGGCTTGGACGCCGGCAAGTCGATGGTGATCGGCTGGATCAATCACGTCAAGCGCCGCTGTGGCTTCGTTTGCGCCGCTGACGTACGCGGCGTGATGCTTGGCGTGATGCAAGTGCAAAGTCTCGGCGGGACACCATGGCTCAAGAGCGTCGTAATCGTAGGGCAGGTCGGGAAGGTGGTATCGATCGGTCATGTTAACTCTGTACCCGCGACGAGAGAGTCCCAGACACACAACATCGCAGTGCGATGGGGGGATCGCACTGCGAAGGTGTGGTTCGATCGGCCGGGCATCCACGGGGGTCGTGAATTATGGCCTCGGTCTTGAACCGCGAGATAATCAACGCAGTAACAAGATGACAACGACAACGATCAGAATCAAAACAAATCCTCCGCCGATATACATGGTTGGCTCCTTTCTGTTGTCAGTGGGTCTGCACCCGTGTTCTTAGTTCCGAGTAATTGTGGTTGAATTCTTGGAGAAGCGCGGGAGTAGTAGAGCAACCGCGACAACGACGACACCGGCGGCTAGCGCGAGCCACGCCATCCCTGACTCGAGGGCGAGGGATTCGCGAAACGATTCGGTCTGCACGGCACCGATGAATCCAGCGACGCCAAGCACCGCTCCAAAGAACATCCCACCGCTGCGAGAGCGAGTGGCGCCGCTAATAAGTAGACATACACCGATGGCGATTTCGATCAAGCCAAGGGTTGTCGTGTAGGTGAAGCCGAGTACTTTGACAACTGGTTCCGACATCGGGCCGGCGAAGCCACCGCGAATGATAACGATCAGCCCCACGACGAGCAAGACGAGACCGACAAGTGCGGTGATCACCGCGTCTGGCTCGAACCGTGACGCGGAAGTCGTATAATTTTCAGCCTGGGTCATAACTGGTCTCCTTTTGAGGTTGGTGACTTTATGATGCCCACAGCTGAGCTGTTCTAAACCATCTCAATCTCCTGCCACAAGCTCGACGCACAACAGCGCTAGGTCATCGAATCGGTCGGTGACCGATTCAGCCAAAGCCTTGACGAACTCCTTTGGTTGAAGTGCTGAATATTCTTTGGCAATCTTGGCGAGTCGCGCTAGACCGACATCAATGTGCTCACGTCTCCGTTCCACCAGACCATCGGTAAACATCAGCACCCGATCACCAAGATGAAGTGTGGTTGATGATGATTCGTAATGTCGTGCCGCGGACAGGGCGAGCGGTGGTCCAGTGCGCTCGGTGAGATATGTCGACGTACCATCGGCATGAACAATGAGTGGTGAAAAGTGGCCAGCCTGCGCCCATTGCAGTGTGTGTGCTCGCACATCAAGCACTGCATAGCAGCAGGTTACGAACGGACCGTCGGTCACATTCAATTGGCTAGTGACATTGTTGGCGCGGATCATTACTTCGCCGGGCTCGGCACGCTCAACGGCCAACGCTCGAAACACATTGCGAACTTGCACCATAAAGACAGCAGCGTTTCGGCCATGACCAGCGACATCGGCAATCACGAGGGCCACTCGATCTTCATCAAGGGCAAATGCGTCGTACCAGTCGCCGCCGACTGGCTGGTACGGATCTGATGGTTCGTACACAGCGGAGATGCGCAGGCGCGGCGACTCGGGCAGCGAATTGGGCAACGCAGCCGATTGCAGAAGTTGAATGGCTGTACGTTCGGTCTCGACCTGCAATGCCAGGGCCAGCGCCGCCAAGTCGGCCGCGACCAAATTGCTAACGTCACGAGACGCGGCAATGTAGCCATCTCCGAGTTTCGCCACCTGCAGACTCATGTATCGTTCGCCCGAATCGCTAACTTCGAGGATGTCGGAGAATGGCATCCGATCCACCTGGTAAGGAACCCCGGTCTCGACAACATTGCGGAGCCGACTGAACATCCCCGAAGCACGCCAGTTCGGATAGACGTCGCACACGAGTCGGCCGACAATCAATTCGGCATCGCGTCGAATCCCGTCGACACCACTACTGTTGGCGAACTCAATGCGAAAGTCGATGATCTCACCGTCATCGGATCGCACGGCACGACCAATGGCAACGTCGTCAAGCATGGCTTCGAGCGAGTGTCGGAATTCATCTCGGTGCGCCAGCTTCGTGACTGCGATTCGTGCCAATGCCAGAGTCGCGAGCGAGGACACCGTTCCAAGAACAATGGTCATCTCTTCGGTGATCTCACGATGTGTCGCCCATCCGATGTACATCACGCCGAGTGCCAATCCGGAACCATCACCGCGCAGCGGCATCGACATGCTCGTTTGGTCCCAATCTGCACCACGACGGGCCGCGAGGTGGGGATAGCGCTCGTCGAAATCTGCCCGGTCGGGCAGGATGATGGGCCGATTGATCAGGAGCGCCTCATTTATTGGAGTGTTCTCATGAAGTCCGACGGCCGCACTTCGCCAGCGGCTTGCTTCGTCTTCCCCGAACCCCAACAACGCAGTAATCGCTAGGGCTCCATCATGCCGAAAAGCAACAGCGGATCTTCCGTGAAGTGTGTCGACGAGAAACGAACAAATACTTTCGGCTATCCGCTGTTCGTCGAAGGCGGTGGAAAGTGACTCCGCAAGATGAAATAGCTGTTCGGCCTGGCGACGCGCCACGACCTCCTGGGTGACATCCATGATCGTTACGCCAATCCCAATGACCTCGGACTCCTGATTATGAAACGGCCGAAGACTCAACTTCCAAACCCGCTCAAACCCCTCCTTGGGCCTCGAAATGGTCAACACGTGGTTAGCGATCGGTTCTCCATTTTCTCTGACACGTACCAACAGGTGCTCGTACATCTGACCCGCCAGCGGACTGAGATCTCCGGGCCGGAGCCCGACATGGTCAGCCGCCGTACGACCATTCATCTCCGCCATCGGCTGATTAACGCGCCGGAATCTTAATTCGCGATCAAAGACTGCCATCGGTATTGGCGACTGTTCGAGCAGTGAATCACTGAACAGACGTTCCAGACGCTTTTGAGTACGAGCCTCATCAAGTCGGAACACAAGCACGATCACGCCGATGAGCGCGGCAATAAAGAAGGCGACCCCAATCGCGTCACTCTCGGTGGCGAATCTCCATGACATCTCTTGGGGGGTGAATACCCACCACAGCGAGGCCGTGCTCGCCACGGCCGACAAGATTGACGCTCGGAGACCAGCCACGACGGCAGCGGCGACGCACCCCAGAAGTAGCAATGCGCCCGGATGGAACTTGGCCGAATCACTGAACGAAGCCACAACTGCGGTGATCACAACGGGGGGTCCGGCCCCCACAAGGAGTTCCCGTAATCGGAACCATCGACGCGGGCTGGCAAGAATTCGCTTCATTAATTGGCCGCGTGTATCGCTCTCGTCGACGAGTGATACATCCACTCGTTTACCCGCCAGACGTTTTGCACCTGACTCCACGAACCGGAGATCAACTGGCGTGTACGGCATTGTGGCGGTCCTGCGGGCGGCAATAAATACACCGATGGAACGGTCGTCTATTTTTACCGGAACGGCAATGATCCCGATGATCGGATGGTGAGCGAGGTATTCCCGCCACGGCTCTGGAAAGGTAGCCACCGCTGAGGCAGAAAGATCGAGTCGAGGAACGAGGAGCGATTGACCGGAGCGAACAACCGACATTCCCAATGAATCCGGCGGAGGCAAATCACTGCAACGGAGACGATCAACGATTCCCTGTGCTGCTGGTTCTGGATCGACGATGTCGAGGATCACCCTCTGGCCGGTAATGGTATCCACGCGGACCCACAGAACGAGATCCCCGCCGAGTGTCCCGGCGATGACGCTCAACAGCCCCGGCACGAGGTATTCGGGCTCGTTCCACCAAAGCTTGGCAAATCGGCCAGACATCGCACCAATAATAGTTCCTGCTCCGTCGTCTGGCAATGGCACCTCCACGAGGTTTGAGACCCGCTCCGTCGGGGAACACAAAGTTACCTATGAATGTGGAATGCTGTTCATTGCCATGAACATTCGCGCAGCCGATAGTGAGCAGCGGACATTCGAGGTCGTCCCTGAGAGCGCGCGTGCGGCGCGACAATTCATCGGCCAAATCCTGCGCCAACGAGGCGCTTCGGAAACTACGGTTCGCGACTACCAGCTGGTCGTTAGTGAACTTGTGGCCAACGTCATCGAACATGGAGACGGATCTGGACTGACGGTCTCTAGCGACTTCTCGGATCCTGAATGGTGGGATATTGGAGTCATCGGCGGAGAAGTCGTAGACGAAAATCCGATCAAGCAGCCAGAAGTATGGACTGTGGCCGGAAACGGGCATGTGTCGGGACGCGGACTCGGCATTGTTCGCCAACTGATGGACGACATCGTCACTGATACGAGCGACGACCGTCACAGGGTCCGGTGCCGACGGCGAAGAGCCGAAGTCTGAATGATCTCGCGAGAATCATCTTGAAATAGAAGCTTGAAATAGAAGTGCCCAACCCGAGTATGTATCGGATTGGGCACCTGCCAAATTAACGGCGGGGCTTTAGTTTGTCCCTGACCTTGTCGACTGCGTCCTTTGCCTTGCCGGCTAGTTCGTCGGCCTTGCCTTCACGACGAAGTTTCTCATTTCCGGTCAAGTCTCCGGCCGCCTGCTTCACCTTGCCCTTGGCTTTGTCTATTTTCCCACCCACGTGGCTACCTCCTTGATAATTTAGGTTCGGTCCATTATTTTCGGTCATGACTTGTCGCGTACGTCGCGTTGGCAGCCATGACTATCAGTACCCCGGATGGTGACTGACTAGACGCCGACATGGAAAATCGGGCAGACTTTGTCGAACACTTTCTACACGCAGGAGGCGCACTAGTGAAAGACACCGGAAACAACGAATCCCTGACCGTAGAGATTGACCCCCAAGGGGTCATCGTTGTTCATGGCGACATTGACATCGCGGGGGGTCCAATCCTTGAAACGGTGATTTTGGCGCGGGAGAGCACCGAGCCGGTCGTGATCGATCTCGGTGACGTGTTCTTCATCGATTCATCCGGCTTACGCCGCCTGCTCGGCGCAAGTCGGAGAGCGCAGGCTCGCAACACGATGGTCGTTCTGCGGAAGGTTGGACCAGAGGTGGCGCGACTTCTCCAAATCACCGACACGACCAATCAGTTCACTATTGAGAGCAGTCGTGACTAAGTCGGAACTGATTGGTCCCGTCGATATTCGGGTTCCGCCAGAACCTTCCCTCTCGCGCGTCTTGCGGTTAGCCGCCAGCGGAATGGCATCACTGGCCGGGTTCACCGTGGACGAGATTGAGGACATCAAGATCGCCGTTAGCGAGGTGCTCCTCGCTCTTATCGAGCATGGCGGTGGCAAGTCGGTCGAGGTGCAGTTTGCAGTCAACGATCAATCGTTCAATGTCAGCGGCCGAACAGCGGTAGACCACTTCGAAACCGAACATCCGGATCTTGTCCTATGTCGCACAGTGCTAGCCGAAGTAAGTGGCAGCCATGGAATCGATCTGATCGACAATCATGCGCACATTTGGGCGGCAGTCGCTCACGCAACGATCGAATGAATCCCGACGCTGCCCCGTCCGAAGCCGACGAGGTATGGCTCCAGGAATCTCTCAAACTCTATGCAGTGACTCGAGACATGAACTTGCGGAATGAAATCGCATTACGTACTTCCTGGATCGCGACGCGCGGAGCCCGTCGTTTCTGGGACCGTGGCGAACCATTCGACGATCTCGTCCAGGTGGCACATCTTGGTCTGCTGAAAGCCATCGACCGATTCGATCCATCCCAGGGCGTGCATTTTGGCGCGTTCGCGACGCCAACTATCGTGGGCGAGCTTCGGCGGCATTTTCGGGACTACACGTGGAGCGTGCATGTTCCACGCCGAGCAAAGGATATGCGTGGGGCAGTCAACGGGGCGAAGGACAACCTAACCAAGGAACTGGGGCGCTCCCCACGTGTTTCTGAGATCGCAACACGTCTAGACGTGTCGGTAGATTCGGTAATCGGAGCCTTAGAAGCGAACAACGCTTACCGCGCATACACTCTCGACCCATCCGGTTCAGGTCACGTACTGGCATCGGAGTCGAACTTTGATGACGTCTTGAATCGCGAGGTGATCTCCGCTCTGTTAGATCAACTCCCTCCACGCGAACGTAAGATCCTCTACCTTCGATATTTCGAAGAGTTGAGTCAGGAACAGATCGCCGAACGAATCGGCACGAGCCAAGTGCACGTCGGCCGGTTGATCGCATCGAGCCTGGCCGAATTGCGTCGCCATCTCCCCGATGATTCATCAACATCTGCTTGAGGGGTGCCAATCTTCGGCGAGGGTCTGAACTGCCATCAGCCTGGGTACAGACGTAGTGTTCGACTACTCGGCCTCGACGACGAGGCCACCGAAAGGATGTTCATGATCCCGCGAGTCATCTCTCGGCGTTTGCGACCGATCTGGGTCGCAGCACTTGCCTCGGTTGCATGGGCAAACCGCGACGATCTTAGTCGCTGGCTCAAATTCTTGCGTCGCGCCGTCGACCAACGCCAAACCCGAACCATGAGTGATCTGGTCACCGAGTTCCGGGTACGAGCAGCGGTTTCGGCAAACCCGATGTTGCGTCGCGACCCTGCGCTAAAGGATCTCACGGTGCATAACGGTGTTGTCACTTTGCTCACTACCACTGCCGTATGGCCTGACCCTCTCAACAATCAGCTTCATAGCCTCAAGTGCGTAAAAGGCATCAGCGAAGTGACGGCTCGTCCCGAATAACGATGTTTAGTTCACCGCTATGCGGGGTATTTGACCAACATGATTGTTACTGGACTTATTCTCATGCTCCTCGGTCTCCTTCTCAAGATCGGCATCCTCTCGACAGTGGGAATTGTCCTGCTCGTCGTCGGACTAGTACTGATGCTGCTCGGCCAGTCGGGACGCCCAATCGGCAGTCGCAGACACTACTGGTAATATTTCTCACTTACCCTTAAGAGGGCCCTGACTCTGACCCCTGCCGGGTGAAGGTCATAACACCGTCGTCGACTCGGCCATGGTGAAACCTCTTCTTGTCACGTCTGTAGTTCTGCGGATTGATCCACGGCTCTCGGTCACCCTGCCGTGGGAACAGGTGCATGACCCGCTTCATGTAGTTCGGTGAGAACTGATCGATCCACGGTCGCTCGGGCATCGACGAGTCAGATTCGCGCAAGCGTGGAGTGCACTGGACGGTTTTCGTCTTGGCCATGTGGTTCAACAAACGACACACGTACTCACAGATCAAATCGGCGCGCAGCGTCCACGAAGCATTGATGTACCCGAATGAAGAGGTCAGATTCGGGATGTCGGAGTAGGCAAATCCCTTGTATGTCCACGTCCGCGAGAAATCCACCGGTTTGCCGTCGACAACGAAATCCATCTCTCCGAGAGTGACAAGTTGCAAGCCGGTGGCCATGACGATGAGATCGGCATCAAGGTGCTCCCCTGACACCAAGTCGATTCCGTTCTCCGTGAACGTGGATATCTGATCGGTGACGACCGATGCTTTGCCGGATGTAATCGCCTTGAATAGATCACTGTTTGGCACCAGACAAAGCCGCTGATCCCACGGGTTGTAGGTCGGAGTGAAATGCTTGTCGACGTCATAGTCCGGACCAAGTTCTTGGCGAACCATACCAATCAGGTGCTGTCGCACCTTTTCCGGTTCGGTGCGCGTTTTTTTATACACCATCTGCTGCATCGAGGTGTTCTTCCATCGGGTTAACCGATACGCAAGGGCGTCGGGTAAATACCGCCGCAGCGTGTTTCCAACTCGGTCTTCGTCTGGACGCGACACTACGTACGTCGGTGAGCGTTGAAGGATCGTGATGTGGCTCACATCGGCAGCCATCGCGGGAACCAACGTCATCGCCGTGGCTCCCGAACCAATCACCACGACGCGTTTGCCGGAATAATCAAGATCCTCTGGCCACTTTTGAGGGTGCACAATGCGACCCGTGAACCGCTCTTTGCCCGGGAACTCTGGCTCGTAACCACCTTTATAGCTGTAATATCCAGAGCACATAAATAGGTATCCGCACGTAATCGTGACACCCGCCCCCGTGTCGCACCGATGGGATTCCACGGTCCAGCGATTGTCGGCACTCGACCACTCGGCCTTGGTCACAAGATGCCCAAATCGGATGTGTTTACCGATACCGTTTTCCGACACCGTCTGGCGAAGGTATTCGAGGATTGCCGGTCCCGCGGCGATCGATTTCGTTGCCGTCCATGGCTTGAACGAGTACCCAAGTGTGTGCATGTCGCTGTCGGAGCGCACTCCCGGGTAGCGGAACAGATCCCACGTGCCGCCGATGTCGTCGCGGCCCTCCAGGATCACATACGACCGTTTCGGGCACTTGGTTTGCAAATGATACCCAGCACCAATACCCGAGATTCCTGCGCCGACAACTACAACATCAAAATGCTGCACCGACATGAACTTCTCCCACGAATCCGACCTTGGAATCTTGCGTCTCGAATCACACTAATTACCCGCAGTCGCTGACTGCGATCCAGAGCGGGAGCTGCCACCTACAACGCGGCCAGTTCCTCTTGAGCGAACAGTTAGACGGGATCGTACGTTGGTTCACAGCGAACCTCTGATTTGACGGAGTTGGCGATGAAACACTGCTCGTGTGCTTGATGGTGCATCTGGTCAATGTCGAGACGTGTAGGCAACTTGTCACCGGAGAAACGCGTACTAGGTCGAAGTGTGACAACCGAGATGGCCAGCTTGCCCTGGGAGTTTTTTCCCATGACGCCGATCGCTGAGTCGGAGTAATGGTCAACCACGAATTTACGCTTTACTGCGATGGATAAGAACCACAACATATGGCAACTTGATAGCGACGCAACAAAGGATTCTTCAGGATCTATTGCTGACGTGTCGGAGTAAGGCGCGGGAACAACATGCGGCGAGGACGAACCTGGCACGTCGATTCCCGCGTCAAAGCGCAAGACGTGCCTACGGCTGTACTTGTTGTCCAGGAAGTTTTGGTCGCCGCGAGACCAGATAATTTCAGCAGTGTACGGTTCCATTCGGTCACTGTAACGCTCAATCTCAGCCGTCTTTCCGGAAAATCATCCTTGTGGCCGCGCTAGAGCATCGAGGGCAGCCTGGATCCGTTCACCCGCTTCCTGAGCAATCGGGGCTAATGCGGGATTTCCGGGAATGTCCGCCATCAGTTTGGGATCGAGTGCCTCCACGACCGTGCGACCTTTCTCTCTACGAACTACAACATTGCACGGCAACAATGTGGCAATGCGTGGATCAATCCCAAGTGCACGGTGAGCGAGTTTCGGATTGCAGGCTCCGAGAATGATTTGCGCCTCGACGTCAATATCGAGTTTCTCCTTGAGTGTCTTGCGCACATCGATTTCGGAGAGAACACCAAAGCCCTGTTCCTTTAGGGCATCCTTTACTCGTGGGATGACATCCTCGTAACTGGCGTCGAGATCGATGCGGCGGGTGAAATCCATGTGGTTCTCCTTAAATGGTTGATGATTAAAACACGACAGGCAGGGTGTGGTTCCCAGTGTAGGTTGCGGTCGATTCTTGATTTGACTGGCCTTGCCGATCTGATAATGACGAGCGCCCCTGATATGCCGCATCCACTACTAGGACCGCACCCAACACGTCTACAATCAATTCGAGACACCGGTCGTTCAAATTTGCAAGGTTTGCGCCGTCGGTACACGGAAAAGAGGGAACGAGATGACTCGAATTGTTGGAGCGAGTGTTTGGGAGCAAGAACTTTACGACCACGTTTGTGGACATGTCGTCGAGGAGGGAGCCATCCTCGGTGAGTATCAGCGCCTGGCGGACGAGCGCCGGCATCATGCGACGTTCAACGATCTGGCCGAGGCCATCAAACAGATGGGCGAACTTCGGCTTGAGGACGCGCCGATTCCATCACTGCACGGGTTGAGGGGTGACCGTGATCGGATCATTGACACCACCGAGCGACTGCTCAAGGCAGAACGAGATGATGCGAAGAACCTCAAAACCCTCGCCGAGAAGTTGGAGGATCTAAAAGAGACCACCCTGTGGGGACTCCTGATCGAACTCATCCAGCATGACACCGAAAAACACATCATGATCCTGGAGTTCATTCGCAAACACGCAAAGAAATCGGGTCTCTGACGTCGTGACCGTCGTTCGAGCCTAATTTTTATCCAACATGTCAGTACTCGTCTTTGCCTTGGTCGGAGCGCTCGCTCAACTGATTGACGGAACCCTTGGGATGGCATTCGGGATCACCTCCAGCAGTCTTCTTGTTGCACTGAGTGCGACACCATTGGCGGCAAGTGTTGCTGTTCATTTTGCCGAACTCGGCACCACATTCGCGTCAGGCGCATCGCATTGGCGTGCACGCAATGTCGACTGGCGCATCGTGGTACGACTTGGTATTCCGGGCGCCATTGGCGCCGCGCTAGGTGCAACTGTCCTCACCCGCCTCTCATTTACCGACGCCAAGGTATGGATGTCATGGCTGCTACTCGTTTTAGGTCTCGTGCTCATCGCCCGTTTCGGATTGGGCAAACGCCTGGTTCCGACGATCGCCGGTGAACCAACTTCAGGACTGCTCGTGCCACTTGGCGCGTTTGCCGGTTTCATCGATGCTTCTGGCGGTGGCGGTTGGGGGCCAATCACAACACCGACGTTGCTGTCCGTTACCACGGTCGAACCACGTCGAGTCATTGGCACAGTGAGCGCATCGGAATTCCTTGTTGCTCTTGCCGCAAGTGGCGGTTTCATTGGTGGATCAGCCACATCGGATCTCGATTGGCAGGTGGTTGCCGGATTGCTTCTCGGTGGAGTGTTGATGGCACCCTTCGCAGCGTTGCTTGCTGGACGACTGCCACATGCACCCTTTGGCACGCTGATCGGCGGCGTGGTCGTAATTACGAATTCACGGACCATCATGACTACCTACAACATGTCGTCTACTGCGATTGCCGGTGTCATCGTTGCGGTGGCGTGCGTCGTAGCCGTTCTAACCGTGGCGGCGTGGCGCCGCGAACATCGACTTGGCGTTGAACACTCGTTCTTCGAAAAGTCGGTTGACTGAGTGCATATCAGTCCAGCCCTCGTCCACAACTATCAGCGCGATGGTGTGGTGGTATTGCCAAATTTGGTTAGTCCTGATGCCCTGCGGGAACTTGCCCAAGGTGTAGAGATCAACATGTCGTCACCAGGGCCATCGTCCAACGAATACACCCCCGCCGGTTCGGCCGGTCGTTTCTTTGATGACTACGTAAATTGGCAACGCATCAAGCAATTCGCCGATGTTGGTACAATTGGACCGGTCCCCGAGGCTGCACTTCATCTCATGGGCACCCGTGAGGTGCGCTTGTTTCATGAACATGTCCTCGTCAAAGAAGCAGATACAAGTGAGATCACTCCGTGGCATCACGACGATCCATACTACGGAATTGATGGAATCGACAACGTCAGTATTTGGATCCCGATTGATCCGATTCCGAATGAAATTGCTCTCTCGTTCATTGTCGGAAGTCATCGCTGGAACAAGCGCTTTATCCCCCGGCGTTTTGCCGATCAGTCAGAGTATGTGGATGCCGCCCGCGACTTTGTGCACCTTCCAAGTGCGGATGAATTAGACGGCGAACCAACCATCACCTGTCCAGTTCAACCAGGCGAGGCGATTGCATTTCATTTTCGCACGCTCCATTGCGCCCCGGGAACAGCCGGACACAATGTCAAGCGTCGTCGGGCCGTTAGTTTCCGCTATGTCGGTGATGATGCTCGCTTTGCCACACGTCCGTGGCGGACATCACCACCACTTGAAGCCAATGGCCTACAACCTGGTGATGTGCTTAATGATCCGCGCTTTCCGGTGGTCGCCCGAAGCAGTTAGTTCTTGGACTTGTGATTCGGTTTGTCATTCGACTCATGGTCTGACCCGCGATTCGACTCATGATTCGACTCATGATCCGATTTGTGATCCGACTCGTGATCCGACTCGTGATCCGACTCGTGATCCGATTCGTGATCAGACTCGTGATCAGACTTGCCATCCGAGGCAAAGTGGGAAACACAGTCACCCTGATTTTTGAACACCGGACCAGTCGACAACTTCCACCCGCCGTCTTTGCAAGCGTTCTTATCTGCAAGGATGATCTCGTTATCGAAGTTGTACGTGACCGTATTTCCACCGCTGGAAATCGACAATGCGTCGGCGTTCACCACTCCAACTGTCATCGCGCGGCCCAAATTGAATCCGATACCACCAATCACAGTGGCATTCGGAAACAATTGCAGCATTCGATCCCACGTGATTGGCAAACTTTGTGATCCTTCACCGCTGGGTAGGCCCGTCAGCCAAACCTTGCCGGCTTGTCCGATACCCGCCGAGTACTGCTGCCAAATGTTGTTCGTCGGCGACACCGATGCGTTCAGGTACGGTTCGACGTTCAACGTCGAAAACTTCGTGGTCCCCTCACGGAAAATCTCCATCTGGAACGACGCCGCGACCGGGGAAATCGTTGTATATGAGGAGAACGAAACGGATTGGACCGTGGAAAGGGGGACGCCGATCCAGTCGTAGTTAAAGAACGTCGCTTTCCCACCGAGCGCCGTCAAGGTCGGGCCGGGCTCGGTTGTGGCTAGGGCAAGACTTCCCGTTCCCAGAGGTGCACTGCCGGGACCGCTCACGATGGACACGGCCCCATCGGTGAGATTCTGAGTACTGTTCCACGGCACGCCGGCGACGTAACGCCGATACCACTTGCCAGGTACGGGGCTAGTCGGCACACCGGACCCAGCGATCGAGCTCTCATTGACGAGGATCAGATCTGTGGCGGCCGTAGCAGGCATTGCTGATGTGAATATTGCGGCGACAGCGAGTGCCGTCGATGTGAGTAAGCGGAATCGTTTCAACCTGTGCTCCTTTGAATCGACTACCAGCCCGTCGTTCACCCCGCCGGTCCGTGCTTGCAAATGTACCAACCGGATCGCACTATGTGGTCGCAGGCCACGATCCGGCCACCAGTTCACCATTGCGCACAACGGCACGCACAAGTTGAACTCCGGGCCGATAGGCAAGGAACATATGGGTCGGCGCATCAAGCACCGCTGCGTTCGCTCTTGCGCCAACGCCAAGATGACCGATATCACTTCGATGCAGAGCTGCCGCCCCGCCTGCGGTGGCCGACCACAGTGCTTCATCTGGGGTCATTCCCATTTTGATGACGGCGAGCGCAATGACGAACGGCATCGACGTGGTGTACGACGACCCTGGGTTGCAGTCAGATGCCAGTGCCACCGTGGCTCCGGCATCGATGAGTCGCCGCGCATCGGGGAACGGCGTTCGCGTGCACAACTCAGCCACGGGAAGCAAAGTTGCAACCGTCTGTTCGCGTGCTCCCGCCAGGGCATCAATATCCGCCTCGTCCAGGTGAGTGCAGTGATCGCACGACGCGGCACCCAACTCCACTCCGAGACGCACTCCACCACCTTGATCCAACTGGTTAGCGTGAATGCGCAAACCCAGCCCAGCTTCTTTGCCGGCACTCAGAATCTGACGTGATTGATCTACATCAAATGCACCACGATCGCAAAACACATCAATCCACTTGGCATATGGAACACATGCTCGCAACATCTCGCCACACACATGTGCCACATAGTCATCGGCCTTGGTGTCGGGCGGAACCACATGAGCACCCAGAAATGTTGTTTCGTTCGTTACCCTGCGCGCTGCCACCAGTGATCGTGCCTCGTCACGCACCGAAAGTCCGTAGCCAGATTTCACTTCCAGGGTGGTGGTACCCGAGCACAGTGCTTCGTTGGCGAGATGTTCAACGTTATGAGCCAATTGCTCATCGCTCGCCGCACGGGTTGCAGTCATTGTGGTGCGAATTCCGCCGGCAGCATACGGGTGCCCGGCCATGCGCGCTTCAAACTCCAGTGATCGGTCGCCTGCAAATACCAAATGCGTGTGGCTGTCGACGAAGCCGGGAATCACCGCTCGTCCGGCGACATTGATCGGTGCAATGTCGCAGTGATCGGGAACATGTCGGCTCTCACCGACCCACGAAACGAGACCCTCGTCAAAGACGATCGCCGCGTCGTGGAGCACCCCTAAACGATTTCCCCGAACCGTTGAATCATTGGTAACAAGTTGACCAATTCCCGAAAGTGCAAGCATTACATTCCGTGTTTGGCCACGAGGTCCTTTACTCGCTCAACGAATGCGTCGTGATGAAAGCGCTCGAAGGAATCCCATGTGGTGAGGGTCCGTGAATCTACGACACGGTCGAGGAAGAGCAATCCATCCAGATGATCGACTTCATGCTGATAGGTCGCCGCGGTAATCCCGCGAATCTCGGTATCGATGTCATCACCATATCGATCCAACGCGGTGACGTGGATGCGAGTGTGTCGTGGTACCCCACCACGAATTCCTGGCACCGAGAGACAGCCCTCCATGTTGAGGAACAGATCGTCGTCCAGCGCCGTGAGCACCGGATTCACCAAGATGGTGAGTGGTACCCGCGGTTTATAGGGATATCGCGCGTTGTTGTCCACTTCCACGGCACAAATGCGCTGATGGCGCAGCACTTGCGTTGCGGCGAGTCCGGCCCCATTTGCGGCGCGCATCGTCGCCACGAGATCATCGATGAATACTTGAGTCTCGGTGAGCGCGAGTTCGTGGCGAGAGACTTCCTTAGCCACGATGCGCAGTTCCGGATGTCCAACGGTGGCGATGTGAAGAACGGTCATAGCCCTCAAATACTAACGACTTTGGCGATCGCGTTTCGGAGTCCACCGACCACATCTACGACACGTGTGTGCCGCCCGTGTTCAACGATGCGATGCCCACTCACCCACACATCCCGTACATCGGCCGGTGCTGCGCTGAACACAATGTGAGCGGCAGCACACTCGGCACTAAATGAAGCAAGGCGTACTGAATCGAGCGAAAGTGCAATGAAATCTGCTCGCATTCCAGGTTGAATGCCGAATCCAACGTTAGGTTCAGTCCAGCCAAGTGAGTGCGAGCCACCACTCGTGGCCGCGGCGAGCAGATCAACGGGACGATGTAGACCACGCCGAGTGGTGATGAGTCGTTCGTCGAGTTCAACGGTTCGTGCTTCTTCAAATAAGTCGATGACTGCATGCGAATCCGACCCAAGTGCAAGCATCGCGCCAGCACGCACTAGGGCGGATGCTGGCCCAATCCCGTCGGCGAGGTCGCGTTCCGTGGTGGGACAAACACAAACATTTGTCTTGCTCATGCCCAACAGTTCAATGTCGTGGCGCGTGAGATGGGTGGCATGTACGGCCGTCGTGTATGACCCAAGTAGCCCAACATCTGCAAGCACGGAGGTAGGCGTTTTGCCGGTGACGGCAAGACAGGCAAGATTTTCCGCAGGTTGTTCGGACACATGCAGGTGCACCACGCGTCCGTAGCGTGCCGCCACAATGGCGTCGAGTTCATCTGGATGAACGGCGCGCACGCTGTGTGGCGCCAGTCCAACGGTCCAACCGTCGCCACCTACTCCGAGTCGATCGACGCGATCCAGCCAGGCATTGATGTTCTTGTCGGCGAATCGTTGTTGTTCTGGCAGAGGCTCTGGTTGATCAAGACCGGCGTGGAGGTAGGCCACATCGAGAAGTGCAAGCCGGATGCCGACCCGGTGGGCCGCCTGAACTACGGCTAAGCCCATTTCGTTCGGATCGTCATACGCGGTGCCATCACGATTGTGGTGGACATAATGAAATTCGCCAACGCCGGTAATTCCGGCCAAAGCCATCTCGGCATACACCATCGCCGACAATTCGGCATAATTTTCCGGAGTCAGGGCATTGGCAACGTCATACATCGGTTCTCGCCATGACCAAAAATCACTGTCGGCGCTTTGGGTGCGTCCGCGCAACGCTCGATGAAATGCATGACTATGCGCATTCACCAACCCTGGCATCACCACACCAGCGATTCGTTCATCAATGGGTTGTGGCGCAACTCCTTCGGTTACCGCGACAATGACTCCGTCTGTCACTTCAATGCGCACGTTGGCGATGACCGCTTCACCACCCCGCCATGCAAAATCAGCGTGATATGTCGAGGTCACTGACGGTTTCCATCACTCATTGGTAATCGAACCCCGCGCTCGTCGGCAACCGTGATTGCCCGTGCATAGCCAGCATCGGCATGACGAATCACTCCCATGCCGGGATCATTCACCAACACGCGGGCGAGTTTCTCGGCGGCCAATTCGGTGCCGTCGGCGACACAGACCATGCCGGCATGAATGCTGCGCCCGATGCCCACTCCACCTCCGTCGTGGATGCTCACCCACGTGGCGCCACTGGCCGTATTCACGAGTGCATTGAGTAACGGCCAGTCGGCGATGGCATCGGAGCCATCCAACATTGCTTCCGTTTCTCGATACGGCGAAGCCACCGACCCAGAATCCAAATGGTCGCGTCCGATCACAATCGGCGCTTTGAGTTCACCGCGCTTAACCATCTCATTGAAACGCAAACCCAGGCGGTGACGCTCTCCATATCCGAGCCAGCAGATTCGAGCAGGCAAACCTTGAAATGCAACACGCTCTCCGGCCAGGCGCATCCAACGGGCAAGGCCTTCGTCATCGGGAAATTCTTCAAGTACGGCGCGATCGGTGGCGGCAATATCACTCGGGTCACCGGAAAGTGCCACCCAACGAAACGGTCCCTTGCCCTCACAGAACAGCGGTCGAATATAGGCGGGCAAAAAGCCTGGATAATCGAATGCGCGATCGTAACCGCCCAATTGCGCTTCGCGCCGCAACGAGTTGCCGTAATCAAACACCTCTGATCCGGCATCTTGAAACCCAACCATCGCCGCACAATGCGTGGCCATCGCGGCGCGAGACCTACGAATGTATTCGTGTGGATTCGTCGACAGCAAATTTTGGGCCGCTTCCTCACTCAAATCGTTGGGCACGTAACTCAACGGGTCATGGGCACTCGTTTGGTCAGTCACGATGTCGGCAGGAAACCCCATCGATAACAACTTCGGAAATACATCGGCGGCATTGCCAACCAGGCCAACCGATAGGGCGCGGCGTTCACGCTTGGCGCGTTCGCACCGCTCAATTGCATCACCAAGAGAGTTGGCAACTACGTCCAGGAATCGGGTCTCAATTCGTCGGTTCACTCGCGTTGGATTCACATCGATACACAGTGCAACACCATCGTTCATCGTGATTGCCAGCGGCTGGGCACCACCCATGCCCCCGAGTCCCGCGGTCAGCGTGATCGTGCCGGCCAAGGTGCCATTAAATCGGCGACGAGCGATTTCGGCAAAACATTCATACGTGCCTTGCAAAATTCCCTGAGTGCCGATGTAGATCCACGACCCGGCGGTCATCTGGCCGTACATGGTCAGACCAGCAGCCTCAAGCCGTCGAAATTCATCCCATGTCGCCCATTCGCCGACCAGATTTGAGTTCGCCAACAACACTCGCGGAGCCCATTCATGGGTCCGAAATACACCTACAGGCTTACCCGACTGGACGAGCATTGTCTCGTCTGGCTTCAAGCTCTCCATCGTGCGGATCATTGCATCGAAGGCACTCCAACTTCGTGCCGCCCGACCGGTGCCGCCATACACCACGAGATCATCGGGTCGCTCCGCCACTTCAGGATCAAGATTGTTTTGCAACATCCGATATGGGGCTTCAATCTGCCAGTTTGCGCAGTGCAACTGCGTGCCCCGCGGGGCACGTACCGGACGCGGGCCAGAGTTACTCAGTGACAACAAATTTCGGTTTGCTAAACACCGCCCGAACACGGGATTCAAAGTGTTCCAGTGGCAATGTGTCGTAGGACGGATCGAATGCCTCTTGATCCCATTCATCAGCAAACTTCGCCGCCAGGTCGTAGGCGGGATTCCCTTCGTACTTGTTACGAGCGTCGGGATTCATTCCAAAATGTCTGTAATAGTGTTTACCCTGAAAATCTTGATGTGCTTCGATCATGATGTGCACTTCTGGTCGCACATAGGACTTTAGGATCGCCGCGGCTATCGCCGGATGATTCGGCACGCTGATTGCCTTGCCAATGTCGTGACATAGTGCCGCTATCACCACTTCGACGTCGGCGCCGGCCCGCTCGGCCATGGTTGCAGTTTTCAAGACATGTGTGTGCTGGTCGGTTACAAACCCGTCGACAATGTTCCCGGGTGAACGCAGCACGGCGAGAATTCCATCGGCAACCCGAGGCTGATTCTTGGCTGTTTCCGCCCCGATGGCGAGCCATTCATCTTTTGTCGACACATCCATGCTGGTAAACGTCGCGTTAGCCATGTTGACACTCTAAACCACCGAACTCGGACCGTCGGAGAGGCGTTGGGCTAGCCAGGCAATCGGCAACGAAATGAACATTACGACCGTGGCTACAACGGTGACATACGGAAGCACGTTTGGTCGCGAAAAATTATTGAGAATCCACTGGGGCAGGGTTTCAACACCGGCACCCGCCGTAAATGTGGTGACCACGACCTCGTCAAAACTGAGGGCAAAGGCCAGAATTCCACCGGCAAACACCGAAGATCGAATGAGCGGCCAAGTGACGAGTCGGAAGGTCTGCCAACCATCGGCTCCGAGATCGGAAGATGCCTCTCGGAGATTGGGCGACAACCGTCGCAATCGTGACACAACATTGTTGTACGCAATGACGATGCAAAACGTTGAGTGACCTACCACGACCGACAACAAGCCGAGATCCCAGCCAAAGCGCAAAAATGAATTACGTAAGGCGACACCGGTGACGATCCCTGGCAATGCAATCGGCAAAACAACGAGAAAACTCACTGCGTTTTTGCCGAAAAATTCATAGCGTTGCAGGGCGAAGGAAAGCATTGTCCCGAGCACGATGGCGATGAGCATGGCAATGAAGGCGAGGCGTGCCGAGGAAAAGAGGGCCTCGCGCGCACTTTCAACCTCCCAGATGCCAGTCCACCATGCAGTGGTAAACCCGCGCGGTGGCCAGGCCAAAGACTTGGCGGTATTGAACGACAGCACAACCACCAGAATCAGCGGTACATATAGAACCACTAGTACGCCGTAGGTGATGGCCCGCATTGAACCATGGGAGGTGCGAGATAGTTGCATCAGAGGTTCTTAAACGCGCCGAGACGCCCCATCACCACGAGATACACAATCATGATCGAAATCGGCCACAACGTGAAGGCCGCGGCAAGGGGCTGGTTGGGTGCCAACAATGCCCGTTCAATAATGTTGCCAATCATTTGCGCCGTACCGCCGACGACCTTTACCGAGATGTAATCACCAAGCGACAAAGAGAACGTGAAGATACTTCCGGCCGCAATCGACGGAACCAACAACGGCATAACCACCGAACCAAACGTGCGCCATGCTCCGGCGCCGAGATCGCTCGAGGCATCGAGCAATGATTCGGACAAGCGTTCAAAGCCGGCATAAATCGGCAACAACATGTAGGGAAACCAGAGATATGCGAGAGTGAGGATCACCGCCGTATATCCGAATCCGGGTGACCAATTAATGGTGCTGGCAAGAAACCCGCCCGAGCCGAATTCGGAACCAGGGTCAAACACCGCTCGCAGCGCATACGCCTTGACCAAGTAACCAGCCCACAGTGGCAGCAGCATGGCCACGATCAGGCCTCGCTTGGCCCATGGCGCCGCACACTTCGAGACGTAGAAAGCGGTTGGTATTGCGGCCACCAGACAGACAAGTGTTGCTGCCGCGGCGACTCCAACACTTTTTGCTATCAAGTTGAGGTACGCACTCTTGGAGATCACTTCGGTGACGTTGCCCAGGGTCCATTCCGAAGTTGTCTTTCCGGTGAATCCATCCAGTCGAAAAAATGCGCTCACCACGAGCAACAACAACGAGCCGATGTAGACGACGAGCAACCAGGCCAATGGCGCAGTGAGCACCGAGGCCAATGCCAGTCGCGGACGATTGCGCAACACCATCGTTGCCTTGTGAGGCAACGATGGTGTTGACGATTCGTGTTGCGCTATGCGCGCAGTTCGTTCCAGGCGTTCACCCACTCCGTGTACGGCACACAGGCTTCGCTGCGACCATCCAGGCATTCGCTGGTTGGAGTTGTCCAGTACCAGACGTCGGCCCAATACGCCGTCTCACCGGCGTGATAGGTGGCGCAGTGCTCTGGGACCGAAGTAAGTGCGCACGAGTCGGCATTCGACGGTGCTTCACCGAACCATTCGGCAACTGCCGCGTTGGCCTGTGGCGAAATGATGTGATCCATCCATAGGTACATGCAGTTTGGATGCTTGGCCTTGCTGGAAATCATCCATGTATCCGACCAACCAGTTGCACCCTCTTTGGTCTTCACCGCACCAATTTTGGCTCCATTGTCAGTCGCCAAGTTGACGATGACCTGCCACGAAGTACCGGCGGTGACTGCACCCGACTCGAGTGAAGCCTGCTGATCCGTGTACAGCGACCAGTATTGAGTGACCCGTGACTTTTGATCCTTCAGCAACGCAATTGCCGCATCAAACTGAGTCTGATCAAGAGAATACGGGTTGGTGATGCCGAGATCGGGCTGTGTCGCCATGAGATATAGCGCCGCATCGGCGATATAGATCGGGCTGTCATACACCGAGATTTTTCCGGCGTATGGACTGTCGGCAGCAAACATTGCTGACAATGAATCCGGGGCAGGACCAGCCTCGGTGTTGTACACCAATACGTTGGCACCACGACCGTGCGGTACGCCGTAGGCAACACCATCTTTGGAGTTCCACTGCTTATTCTTCAGGTCATCAAACACATTCGCATAATTCGGAATGAGGTCCGTGTTCACTGGCGCCACGTCGCCACCGGCAATGAGTCGCAATGTGGCATCACCGGAAGCGGAAACGCCGTCGTACTCGCCGCTCTGCATCAACTCGACCATTTCATCGGACGTATTTCCAATTTTGACATTGACCTGGCAACCGGTTTCCGTTTCGAAATCGGTGACCCAGTCGACATCTGGACTCGTTGATCCGTCTTCGACGTATCCGGCCCACGCAATGAGGTTCACTTGTCCCTCACCATCGCCCAGTTTCTTGAGCGCATCCCCATCTGAACTATCGCTTCCTCCGCACGAGGCGAGTAAAAATACTCCGACCGTGCCAAAAGCGAGAACCTTATGGATTTTCTTCATGCCATACTCCCCTGTGATGACAACGACAGCGGTTGCTGACGTTACGACGTGACGGTAAACACCGATTCGGGTGACCACGAAAGAACGACTCTCTCCCCTGGTGCAACCGCTGTAAGCGGGTCACTCGCCATACGAGAAACTACCTTACTACCGTCGCTGAGAGCACAATGAATCCGCGAATCGGCCCCCAGGTATTGGACCGCGATCACTGTGGCATCGACCCCAGTGCCGGTACCCGCGCGGTGAATCCGTACATGCTCTGGCCGAAGTGTGAAGACTCCGCGCTTTCCAATTAAGCGCTCGGCTAAATCATCGGAAAAGAGATTGGTCGTACCGACAAAACCGGCGACGAATGCGCTCACTGGTTTTTCATACAATTCACGGGCGGTACCGACTTGTTCAATATGACCGCCATTGAACACGGCGATGCGATCACTCATCGAGAGCGCCTCACCCTGATCGTGGGTGACATAGACGAACGTGATACCGACGATTTGTTGGATCGACTTGAGCTCCACCTGCATTTCTTCGCGCAACTTCAGATCTAACGCACCGAGTGGTTCATCAAGCAGTAGGACCTTGGGTTGATTGACCAAGGCCCGTGCCAGCGCCACGCGTTGACGTTGTCCACCTGAGAGTTGCGATGGTCGACGATCCTCCATGCCACTGAGCCGAACCGTGTCCAGCATCGCGCGGGCCCGCCGCACGCGTTCGGCTCGTTCGACACCCTTGACCATCAGACCGTATTCGACATTTTTCTGCACGCTCATGTGCGGAAACAGTGCATAATCCTGAAAAACCGTATTCACATCGCGATCAAATGGCGCTCGCCCAGCCACTTCCTCGCCCCCGAGAAGCACACTCCCCTCGTCCGGTTGATCGAATCCGGCGATCAACCGCAATACCGTCGTTTTCCCACTTCCCGATGGCCCGAGTACCGAAAAGAACTCTCCCTCATTGACCTGTAAGTCGACATGATCAACTGCCACGACCGATCCAAATCGCTTGGTTACCCCTCGAAGAGTGACGGCAGACGCGCTCAATGACGTGACCATACCTGTAATACCGTAGTCGGTCGTCGCGGTTCATTGAGAAGTACCCTCAGCATTGAGATGATTCGGCTTTTCACGTGTGCAATTTTCCTGGCTACGTTCTCAGGCTGCGCACACCAGGCAGACAAGGCATCATTCACCATCGCACCGACGACCACGATCGAGCCAACTTCAACAAGTACCTCGACAACGATTGGAGTTCCAAAAAAATTCGCATCGCTAGACGGTAAACGTTCCGATCAACGAACTCTCACGTTGTTGGATACCATTTACAGCGACAACTTGCAGCCTAAAAGCATCGTCTATTCGGGCACCGGACTGTTCTTCGCCCAAAACATGATGTATCGACACAACGTGTCGGTGTTTAATCGGGATGGAGTCGAAATTGTGACCATTTCCGACACCGTAAATCTTGCCGACTTCGGAATTGCTGGCGGAATCGCCAAGGGCTCTCCCGTGGAAGCAGCGTTTACCCCGGACGGAACGTATGCCTACGTGTCGAACTACAAGATGTACGGCAAGGGCTGGAATCCAATTGCCGATGACGATTGCCAAGGTCGCAACTGGGACTCGAGTTACGTCTATCGCATAAATACCTCTACGTTCAAAATCGATCAAATCATTGCAGTCGGCGCAGTTCCCAAGTTCTTGGCCGTATCCCCCGATGGAAAGACACTATTGGTGTCCAACTTTTGTTCGCAAGACGTTTCGGTGGTGGATACCGCCACGGGCAAAGAAACTCAGCGCATCGCTGTTGGTCTTCATCCACGTGGCATTGCGGTGGCATCAGACAGCACCCGCGCCTTTATTGCCGTGATGGGCACGAGTCGAGTGGTGATACTGGATCTGGAAACAATGACGACCACTGAAATTGCTACCGCCGGACCAACCCCGCGACACCTCGTGCTTTCGGCGGATGACTCAACATTGTATGTTTCGAATAATCATGCCGGCACTGTCGGAGCAGTAAGCACATTGACCAGCGAGATGATCGCTCAGGTGTACACGGGCGACCGGCCACGATCAATGGTTTTGGCCGATGATGGTGCCAGTTTGTACGTCGTCAACTACGCCGACTCGACACTGTGTAAGATCCGCACGTCCGATTTCGTCATTCTCCAAACCGTGCCTACCGGAGTGCGACCCGTTGGTGTTGCCTACGACCCCGTTGAGCGTCGCGTGTGGGTCGCCAACTATTCGGGAAGTTTGTCGATTTACCAAGACGCTTAGACTTCCGGTTGCACGGTCTCGTGCACCATGCACTAGAACTGGCTGATGCCACTGCACGTTCAAGCGATCCAAATCGTCGAACTGTACAAATCACTTGGCGGGGCACCAATTGAAACCCAATCGCCGGATGAGGTTCGCGCCCTCTTTTCGAGTACCGCGCTTCCATCCGAGGAGCAAGTCGCCGAAATTCGAAACGTCGATGCCGGAGGCGTTCCTGCTCGCCTATATCGGCCACGAACAGATGTCGAACTGGGACTGTTCGTGTACTTTCACGGTGGCGGTTGGGTGATCGGCGACCTAGAAACACACGATGATGTCTGCCGCGCGATTGCCAACCGCTCCGGCCATGCGGTGCTCTCGGTTGACTATCGACTGGCACCAGAATTTCCGTTCCCAACGCCACCCAACGATTGCCTAGCCGCCACCCGTTGGGCTTTCGATCACGCGAATGAACTGGGCTGTGATCCCAATCGGATCGCCGTGGACGGCGATTCGGCGGGAGGAAACTTAGCCATCGTGGTGGCAATGGAAACCGATGTTCCATTGCGCAGTCTCGTGCTCATCTACCCGGGGACAGATGCGACGCAGCAGCATCGGTCGCACATTGAGAATTCCGAAGGTCCAATCTTGACCAAGGCGACTGTGACGTGGTTCTTCGGTCACTATCTGGCGAACGGCAGCAGTAAAACGGACCCGCGAGTCTCACCCCACTTCGCGTCCGCTGCGGCACTCGCCAAGTTGCCACCGACGCTCGTTATTACCGCTGAGTTTGATCCGCTACGCGATGAAGGCGAAGCGTTTGCCGCTCGGCTCTCATCACTCGGAGTGCCGACATCGTGCGTCCGTTACGCGGGGCAAATTCATGACTTTATCCGTATGCCGTTATTTCTTGATGATGCCCACAGCGCGAGGGCTCTGATCGGCACGACCCTCAGTCGTGCGCTTCGCGCCAACTAAGCATTCACGCGCTCGCTAGCAAGACGCTTGCCCACCTTGCCGGTGCGCTCAATGCGCTTGACGAGTGCCACGCGAGCCTGTTCTGCTTCGGGCGAAAGCCCTTCAATTTCAGTGATCTTCCAATGGCGCATGATCACCGGCTCAAGAATCTGATCGTGATGAATTGCCAAGTCGTAAATGCCAGCACGGGCAATCTCGTGAGCCATGCGATCGAAATCGGTGATTCCAATTCCGGGCATCGAGAATGTGCGCACCGCCCGTTCGATGCCAATGACCATCGATGAGGGATCGACTTCAAGCGCCGCTGAGGCGAGATCGCGATAGAAGAGATAGTGGAGGTTTTCGTCGTTACCCACACGCGACATGATCGCCGTACCGACTTCATCTTTCATCAATTTGCCCGTGTTCCGATGTGCAATCCGCGTTGCCAACTCCTGCATGCTGAGATAGGCAAGTGCTTCAAACAAACTTGAAGGAGTCGGCACCTGCCCACCCCGCACCTGTTGCATCCGTGCTCGCTCAAGAGCCACAGGATCCATGGCGCGGGTGACGGTGAGATAGTCGCGAATGACAATGGAGTGCCGACCTTCTTCGGCCGTCCAGTTACGGCCCCACTCACCAAAGGCCGAGTCGCTACCAAACAACGAATTGATGTCCCGGGTGTAATACGGCAAATTGTCCTCGGTGAGCAAATTCACGAATAGAGATGTGCGAACTGCTTCATCCATCTCATGACCGACCTCACCAAAATCGGCGTCTTCGGGCGACCACTGTTCGCCTGGTACGAAATCGCGACCGCGACTGTACGGAATCAGTTCGTGGGGAAACCATTCCTTGGCAACTCCCATATGGCGCGCAAGAAGTTTCTCGGCGGCAGGAGCAATTTCCTTGAGCAGTGCCTTCTCATCCACATCCATACCCTACTCACGAGACCGATATGAGGGTTCCCGCACAAATGGATCACGCCCGCAAACGATTAACCAATCGTTGCAGCGGCTGGCGAAAATCATCCAGCTCTGGCAAACCGGCCGAGCGCATCGCTAAGTTGTCGAGCACCGAGTTGGCCGGTCTCTTGGCAGGTCGCGGGGGCGTGAGTTCGTCGGTCGAAACCGCTTTCACGCGTTGCGGATCCATACCGGCCGCGCTCAATACCTCCTGAGCAAATTCGAACCAACTCGCCACACCCTGGTTTGTGACGTGCCATATTCCGCGCCGTTGCTCCTCGGCGAGACGAACAATCATCGTGGCTGCGTCATCGGCCAGTGTTGGACAACCGATTTGGTCGTTGACAAACTTCAATTCAGGTTGGCTGTCGGCTAGACGCAAAATTGTCTTGACCATGTTTGAACCATGAAACCCACATACCCACGAAATACGGACGATGGCATCGCGATCCGACATCGCATGTTCGCCCGCCAACTTTGATGCGCCATATATCGATTGTGGGTTTGGCTGATCCGTTTCAACGTAGGCCGTTGGCTTGTCGCCATCAAACACATAGTCAGTTGAGATGAAGACCACGCGCGCGCCAACATCTCGCGCTGCCTGGGCAACGAATCCAGTTGCGGTTCCATTTACCGCAAATGCCCGGTCGGCATCGCCCTCGCAGGCATCCACCGCAGTCCATGAGGCGGCATGAATCACGGCATCAGGACGCGTGGCGGCAAATGCATCTTGAATGTCAGCCGGATTTGTGATGTCCAGATCCGTGTGCGTGCTGGCCGTGACGCGGTGCCCGGATTCCTCGGCGACGCGCACGAGTTCATGACCGAGCTGACCACCGGCACCCGTAACAAAAATCTTCATCAACCGCCCGATCTCAGTGGCTCCCACCACCAGCGGTTATCGCGGTACCACCTCACCGTTTGTTCAAGAGCCTCATCCAATGATCGACGACGCTTCCAACCAAGGGCTGTGATTTTGGAGATGTCGACCGAGTACCGACGATCATGTCCGAGTCGATCGGTTACGTACTTCACACTTGTTTCGTCCTTGCCAAGCAAGGCAAGCAACTTGTTCACCAACACGCGATTTGAAGTTTCGTTGCCGGCACCAATGTTATATATCTCACCGCTCATGCCGTGTTCAAGTACCAAGTTTACACCCAAGCAATGATCATCTACATACAACCAATCACGTTCGTTCAAACCATCTCCGTACAACGGGATCTTCTTGCCATCCAACAAATTGGTGGTGAATAACGGAATTGCCTTCTCTGGATATTGATACGGACCAAAATTATTGGTGCAACGTGTCACCGACACGGGCACACCATGCGTGCTGAAATAACTCAGAGCGATGAGATCTGATCCTGCCTTCGACGCCGAATACGGCGAGCGCGGTTCAAGCGGATCGTCTTCCTTGGAGGAGCCTTTCTCAATGGACCCATACACTTCGTCGGTGCCGATGTGCACGACCCGACCGATCTCCAATCTTCTGGCAATGTCCATGATCACATTGGTTCCAAAACAGTTGGTGAGAATGAAATCATCACTGCCAAGAATCGAACGATCCACATGGCTCTCGGCCGCAAAATGGACCACGGCATCGTGACCCCGCATTGCCTCTTCAACATCGTCGGGCTGACATATGTTGCCCTTAACAAAGGAGAAACGCGGACTGTCGTCGACATCTTTGAGTGTCGATAGATTTCCGGCATAGGTCAGCGCGTCGTATACCGTCACCGAGTGATCGGTGTTGGCCAGCACCCACCGCGCGTAGTTCGAGCCGATGAAGCCGGCTCCACCGGTGACAAAAATCTTCATCTGTGACCCCTCAAGTGCGCAAGGCGAAGTGAGGTTGAAACTGCGGCGAGATGGCATTCCGTGTGGGGTTGGCCTGGTCGCGTTTGGAGAGAATCGGAGTGACGAAACCCCAATCGGCGAGTACTGCCGGATCATTCCATGCCAGCCCGAGTTCATCGGCCGGGTTGTAATAATTGTCAACGAGATATGTGATTGCCATGTCGGTAAGCGATGCAAAACCGTGGGCAACGCCCGGTGGAATGAATACACCGCGGTGGTCATGGGTGCCGTCGAGGCGCTCGCCAAGATCAATCACCTGAGTTGCACCATCGGTGGGAGACCCGGTACGCAGATCGTGTAAAACCACGCGACACCGACCAATCGGTACATACCAATAGTCGGATTGATGGAGGTGATAGTGCAAGCCGACAATGCAGCCCTGCTGACGATTGCCACGGTTGCCCTGAATCATCTCCCGACCTAGGGGAAACCATTCGCGCCGATATGTTTCAATGAAATATCCTCGTTCATCACCATGCATTTGTGGTTCGACAATCTGCACGCCTTTGATAACAGTGGACTCTGTAACTTTGGCCATCTATTCGAGCTCAACTTTCGAGTCATCGCCGAGCATTAGTCGCAGGGCACGGGGTTTCAGTTCAGATCTCAAGACCTGCACATCGCGACCGATCAACGAATCGGTGAGACGATTGATACCAATAATAACGCTGCCATCAAGAATGACGGAATGTTCCATCTCGGAATGTTCGACAGTACAGCGACGACCAAGCGATGTATAGGGACCGATATAACTGTGATCCACCTTGGAGTCGGCACCAATGACGACTGGTCCCCGGATACGTGAATTGCGAATCACCGCACCTTGTTCGATAACCACTCGCCCTTCAATTTTCGATGCCGCATCTACGTCACCATCGTTACGTGGCGCCAGCACTTCAAGAACCAACCGGTTACACTCCAAAAGGGGATCTTTCTTACCGGTATCAATCCACCAACCCTTCAACACTTTGTGATGCACTGGGTAGTGCTGGTCCACAAGCCACTGAATAGCGTCGGTGATTTCTAGTTCGCCACGCGGCGATGGCGCAATTGCTCTTACCGCTTCGTGAATTGTGCGATCAAACAGGTACACACCCACGAGAGCGAGATCCGATGGCGGGTTGGCTGGTTTCTCAACCAGGCGGACCACTCGCCCATCGGAGGCGACTTCGGCAACGCCAAACTGTCGCGGGTCATCGACGTGACAAAGTAAAATTTGTGCCGCCGGAGCATCGACTCCCCCATTGGTGTGGGCTAGTTCAAACTCGCTTACGAACTCCTGCAAACCCTGCTCGAGCATGTTGTCACCCAAGTACATGACGAAGTCGTCATCGCCCAAGAACTCGCGGGCGATGAGTACACAATGGGCCAAGCCCAATGGAGCATCCTGGGGGATATAGGTGACTTTTACCCCGAATTGCGAGCCGTCACCGACGGCAGAAACAATTTCGTTGCGAGTTTCGCCAACAACGATGCCAATTTCACGAATACCTGCGGCCGCCATCGCCTCAATGCCGTAAAACAGAATCGGTTTATTGGCGATTGGCACGAGTTGTTTGGCATTTGTATGGGTAATGGGTCGCAGACGCGTACCGGCACCACCCGACAAAATGAGACCCTTCATATCGCACACCACTCTAGGTGAAGGCACCAACTAGTGTCTTTCCCATGCCTTCTGCTTTCTTGCATCCCTTTGCCAAACCGACTCGGGAAGAATTCATTCGCATCGTCCGTGGGGTTGGTGCCCGGGTATGGGATTCGAACGGTAACGAACTTATCGATGGGATGGCCAGCCTGTGGTATTGCGCAGTGGGTCATGGACGGCGCGAAATCGGAGACGCGATCGCCCAGCAGATTTCTACTCTCGAAGCGTACTCCACCTTTGACCCATTTACTAACGAGCCAGCCGAGCAACTGAGCGAAACACTTCGCGCACTCTCCCCGATGACCGATGCTCGTGTGTTTCTCTGCGGCAGCGGTTCGGAAGCGATTGATACGGCAATGAAAATGTCGCGACTCGCCCAGGTCCAAGCCGGACACCCGGAACGCACGCTCATCATCTCGCGAATGCGTGGCTACCACGGCACCAACTATGGCGGTACCAGTGCCCAAGGATTGCCACTTAACAAAGTTGGTTACGGCCCGCTTGTTGGAGATGTTGTGCAAGTCGACAGCGATGATCTGGAGGCAGTGTCGGTACTCATGTCGCAACGCGGTCATGAGGTTGCAGCCGTACTTGCCGAACCACTACAAGGCGCCGGTGGCGTCCACCCGCCTCAGCCTGGCTATTTGGAAGGCTTGCGCAAGTTGTGCGATCAACATGGAGCGTTCTTGATCTTCGACGAGGTGATCACGGGTTTCGGTCGACTCGGAACTTGGTTCGGTGCCCAACGATTTGGTGTGAAACCAGATCTACTTTGCTTTGCCAAAGCGGTGACATCGGGCTATCAGCCCCTCGGTGGAGTTCTGATCGGCACAAACGTACGGGCCGCGCTGGAAGCGGATACTGAATTTTTTCTGCGCCACGGTTATACGTATTCTGGTCACCCGGCTGTGTGCGCTGCGGCATTGAAAAATATTGAAATCATTCAACGCGAAGGCCTTTTGGAACGCGCTCAGCATGTCGGTACCCGACTTTCGTCAGGACTCAAGGCCCTTGCTCTAGATGGCACCATTGACCACGCCCGCGGAGATGGAGCGGTTTGGGCAGCAGGCTTGCGGGCAGATCAAAACTCGGTCAAGATTCGCGATCGAATGCTGCAACTGGGTGTAATTACTCGTACCATTAATACAGATACCAACACCTTCTGTCCGCCACTTGTCATCACTGATGGCGAACTGGATCGATTACTTGACGCCTTTGCCACGGCAGCGTCGGGAAAGTAGACAGCGGTTCCGATCACGGGTCAACTAACAAATCAACGCGCCCTGATCACCGGCGCTGCGAGCGGGATTGGCGCAGCAATGGCCCGCAGATTCAGTGCCGAGGGTGTCTATGTAGTCGTCGCCGACATCAATGACACCGATGGCCGGGCGGTTGCTGCCGACATTGCTGGCGAGTATGTGCATTTAGATGTGAGCGACTCGATGGCGTGGGACAAACTGATTGGTGCCCAAGCCGACTTTGACATCGTCGTTCTGAATGCGGGAGTAGCGACTTTGCCACACGTCATTGGTGAGACCTATGCGTACCCGCTGGAAGGCGTCGACAACGACGCCTATCAACGAATCATGCGCATCAATTTGGATGGAGTGGTATTTGGCGCGCGTGCGGTGATTCCGGGAATGGTTTCTCGCCGCAGCGGACATATTTTGGCCACTGCGTCACTGGCCGGAATTGTCGCCATCGGTCCGGACCCCATGGGGTTTGCATTAGTGCATTGTGTCCAGGGTTTGTCGATACGCCGCTGGTTTCACCGATCTCACAAGAGGTAATCAAATCGTTTGGTATGGGAATTATGCCAGTGGAAGTTGCTGCTGATCTCGCCATGCGCGCACTCACCGGGCGAATCAACGGATCCCAGTGGACGGTAATAGCCGGCCAGCCAATCACCCAGTACGTTCCCACCCCACCATTTGCGACACAATGAGGTGAGTGAGCGAGCCTCTCTTTAATCCGTTTGACCCAAAGTTTCGGGCCAACCCATACCCGTTTTGCGACACGCTTCGCCAGCGTGAACCCGTTCACCGAACGGCACTTGGACTAGTCGTCCTTACTCGCTACGAGGATGTCTCGGCCCCATTGAAGAGCAACGATTTCAGCCGTGACGTAGAAAAATATTCGGAGCAGTCATCATCGCCGGCACGGCAGCGCCGCTGCCAACGAAACGAAGGTCGCACAAAATCAATTCTCAATCTTGATCCGCCGGATCACACTCGACTGCGTCGACTCGTCTCCAAATCATTCATTCCAACGGCAATCGAGCGACTTCGTCCACGCATCCAACAATTGGTGGATGAAGTTCTCGATACTGCTCAAGAACGCGGGGCGCTGGAACTCGTGGACGATCTCGCGTTTCCCGTGCCTTTACAAGTGATTTCCGATTTACTGAACTTGCCTACCGAGCGAGTGGACGAACTTCGTTCATGGTCACAAATCATCACGAATTCGTTGGAGCCAACGACGACTGATGAGGAGCTCGTTGCCACTGAAGATGCCTTGGAGGCACTAATCCCCTATCTCACCGAAATCATTGAGAATCGCCGCGAACATTTGGCCGACGACATGTTGAGTTCACTCATCACCGTTGAAGAATCCGGCGAACGAATGACCACTCATGAACTCATGGCGTTTGTCGTCCTGCTATACATCGCCGGGCATGAAACCACCGTCAACCTCATCGGCAACGGCACGCTCGCACTTCTGTGAAATCCTGATCAACTTTCAATTGCCCGGAGTCACGGGCTCACCGCAGGCACAGTTGATGAACTACTTCGCTTTGACGGCCCCGTGCAACACACGGTTCGAGTACCGCTTGTTCCCGTTCATTTTGACGTTGCCGACGAGCAAATTCATGTGGAACTTGGAACCCTCGTCCTCGGCTCACTCGGCGCGGCTAACCATGACCCGACGATGTTTGATTCACCGCATGAACTACGGCTCGATCGGCCAAACGCCAATCGCCATCTTGCATTTTCGGCTGGCATCCACTACTGCTTGGGCGCTTCACTGGCACGATTGGAAACCGAAGTGGCAATCGGGTCACTCGTTACCCGCTTTTCATCAATTGAAATTAATGGCGAACCGGAGTGGCGTGATCGCCTGACGATCAGGGGCGTCAGTCGCCTGGCACTCAATTGCTCGTAAGCGATTTGATCAGACTGCTGGTATCCCAACGACGGCCACCCATGGCCACTACCTGTTCGTAGAACGAATCCACAAGTTTGGTCAGCGGTAGTCGCGCTCCGTTGCGCTGGGCTTCATCGATGCAGATTGCGAGGTCTTTGCGCATCCACTCAACGGCGAAACCAAAATCGAATTCGCCGCGAACCATGGTCTTGGCACGGTTCTCCATTTGCCAGGATTGAGCCGCGCCTTTGGAAATCACACCCACAACTTCATCCGGATTCAACCCAGCCCGCATCGCAAAGTTGAGCGCCTCGGACAATCCTTGAACCACACCGGCGATGCAAATCTGATTCACCATTTTTGCCAGTTGACCGGCACCCGCATCACCCAATCGCTTGCACATCCGGGCATACGCGGCGATTACTGGTTCCACTCGTTCGTACACCGCAGCATCGTCACAACCACACATCACTGTTAACAGCCCATTTTCGGCACCCGCCTGACCGCCCGATACTGGAGCGTCAACGAAACCAACTCCAATACCTGCGCAGGAAGACGAAAGTTCACGGGCCAGCGTTGCCGACGCAGTGGTGTGATCCACGAGTACGGTACCTGCGCGCATCCCGGCCAGGACGCCATCGTCGCCGAGGGCAACAGAGCGCACATCGTTGTCGTTACCGACACAGATGAAGACAACATCGCTGGCTGCGGCGACCGCCTTCGGAGTGAGCGCGCGAGACCCACCATTGGCCGTCACCCAGGCGTCGGCTTTTTCGCCGCTGCGGTTGTACACGGTGACGTGGTGACCGGCTGTTGACAGGTGCCGAGCCATCGGTCCGCCCATGGCCCCCAGCCCAACGAAACCCACATTGACCATCGTTACTGCTACTTCTTCTTCGCCACCGCTTTAGTCGGAACTGGCACCGCCGGTTTTACTGGGACTTGGGCGATCGCCTTATCAGTGGGTTTTACAACTAGTTTTGTAGCGGGTTTCTTGACTGCCTTGGCTGGCTTCAGCACTCCTTCTTCGAGGGCATGATCCAGCCACTCTTCGGCCTTTTCAGACGACACCTTCAAGGCCGGAGAAATTTCGGAAATGAGATTAATACGGGCGCGGTCATACATCGTTTTCTCGGCCGCGGACAATGCCGAATCACGATCGCGAGCCGCCAAATTGCGCACCACCTCGGCCACTTGATACACGTCACCACTCTTGAGTTTTTCCTGGTGGTTCTTGAACCGTCGCGACCAGTTGGCAGGCACGCGGGGGTCGGCTTTTGATAACACCGAGCGAAGGTCTTCAAGTTCACTCTTTGACACCGGCGGCCGCACACCCACCTGGTTGGCCTTGGCCGTGGGCACGGACAAGGTCATCTCATTGATGACGGTCTTCAATATCAGGTATTCCTGCGTGGCCCCAAATGCCTTCATCCGCTTGATCCCATGCACGATGCAAGCCCCATGCTGGGGGTAAATAACGGTGTCACCCTTTTTAAATTTCACGTATTCACCTCTCTCGGACCCAACCCCGACAGGATACGGCTTTGGGGGACCAATACCCACTAGCAGCGATGCAACCCGTGGGCGGCTCGGGGTGACGATTACAGCAAATAGTGCAGTGCGGCGGCGAAGATTCCGGCGGTGAAAATGTTGAATGCGGCAATCTGAAAAAATAGGTCCTGTGAACTCTTCGAGATTTGCACGCGAATGCTGTTGACAACATTTTCCGATTCACGCCGCAGCGCAGAGAGTTCTGCATTGATGTCATTACGTAATTTCTCTAAATCATTATTCATTGCGATTTCGCTCCCGGAAATTGGTCGTGGTGCGGAAGGATGTGTGCAGGTGATATACGTCAACGTACCGGGCAACGACAACGCTGGTTATCACATCGTCAACATTGACCCAGAATCACACAGAAGTTTGACACACTAGAAACTCAGCACACTAAAGTTGGGCACACAACCTTATGACGAATTAGCCAAACGCCCGCACTGGACGCATGACGTTTCTCAGACTTTTCCCGCTGTCGTACACGACTCCATTGGCGAAATACTGGCTATAGGCGACGCTTCCATCGCCCTCCGTAGAACTCCAGTAGTAGTTCGCAGCAAAAACACCAATCAGCGCGCGATTGGTGTACATGTACCCCAATTCAGTTTTCGACGGCAAAAACCAATCCGACTGGCCGCCAAACGTCAGATCATCGGCCAATCGAGCGGCGATACCCGCCGTAGCGCAATTGCGAACGATTACGGCCGTGTTTATTCGACCTGTTCCAATTGCGCTATTTCTTGCTTCGGAATAGGAATTATTTTGACATCCCCACTCTGCCTCCGGATCAGAAGTACCACCATTCCAGCCGCTTGGTGCCGCTTCCAAATAGCGGCCCCAAGGCTGCTGTGAACCCGCGTCGTAAAAGACAATTCCCCCACCAGGGCCGATGTTGCCAAGCACACAAACACCGCCCGTCGCACACGCATCGACCGACTTGTCTACTTTGGCGACCCACCGAAGTTTCTTGCCGACCTTGGTGCAGACAATCTTGACCGACTTCCCACCACTCTTGGTCGCGGACAGTGCACCCACTTTTTTACAGGATTGTCCAATGCTTGCCGCACTCACCGCCGCAGCAGGAAGCATGAACAACATCGGAAGTAGAAGCACGAGCACTCGTCGGGATCCTGCGATACGCATATAACCTCCAATTCAACTTCTAATACGAACGTACTCCTAATTCGGTCAGGCCTGTCAAAATTCAGCGAATTAAACGGTGAAAAAAGCGGTCAAGTATGACACAAGAGCCACGACTCCAAGGTTAGTTCCGGTTGCTACCGGATCGGCAATCAGGATTTGTGGGCACAGAGAAGGATCGCCGGGCCGTTTGGATGATCCTTGTTGTCCTCCCCGATCTCAATCTCGTTGCAGCCAAGTGCGCCAAGGTATCCGATGAGTGAATCCTTAGCGATCCACCTGCTGTATTCGGCGGAACCACCACAGAACCCCGACCAATTCAAGGCTTCTTGGTACTCGTACCGTGCAATTTGAACCTCCACGCCATTTCGAAGCATCACTTCAGGCGAGCCAAATTTTCCGGCAAGTCTTTTCGATGAGTCGATGGCATCCAGATCGTAATAATGCGTCCACAGCAACAGTCGGGACGCCCTTTGGCTGATCAGATCAAGAACCTCCAGTGGATCCTTCATGTGATAGAGAACTCCGCTCGCCACAACCCAGTCATACGACTCGGATGTTTGCCGCAAATACTCGGCGAAGTCGCCCAACATCAAATGGACGCGATCGGCAGAGAGAATCTCTTTGACGATCAGGCACTTGAGAAGGGCACGAGTATTTGCCTCAACGGCATCAATACGTTCGGCACCTAATTGATGAAGCATGTACGAATGTCCAAGTTCGAGTGGACCAAGTTCGAGCACCTTCTGTCCAGAAAACCCACCGAACAACGTGTGTGCCCATGTTATCCGAAAATCCTCGAACAGCGGGGTAAACCCCGGCAGGGTTTTTAAATTGAGGTACTCGGGGAACTTCGAACTCCACTCGCCGGCAAAAATGTCAAGTGCGTTCTGGGCTGAGGGGGCCTCAGAGATGTACTGGTCGAGAATGGATCTATCAGTAACCGGTGCCACCGGGGGGACCCGTTTTTTACGAAGCGCGCCGACGAGCCTATATCTCTGGTCAAATCTTCTTTGTGCCCGCTGTGGGTAGTGTCAGCCAAAGGACCGCAAACGCGCTGCTTCCGGTTGACACCCACACGAGTTTCTTGCCAACCTTGGTGCAGACAAGTTTGAAGGCGCATGCAACCTCAGTCCGGGCGCAGCGCTACTTCAATAGCGTCAGCGCAGCACAACTCTCCTTGCTCTTGTTCCCAGCCTCGTCGATTCCCACGACGCAAAATCGGAGCTTGCCATAGATCGTCTTCTTGCCCGTCCACGCCACGGTGTAGGTCTCGTCAGGATCGCGTTCACCAAGCGAGGTTGAGACGCGACCGACGACCTTCTTACCCTTGTACACCGCGAGCTGCTCTCTCGCCTCGCCGCTATCGTCGCTCGAGGTAAACCGAAGCCCCACCGCGGTACCGCGCTTGCCCTTCGAAGCAAGAGCCTCAACCTCCGGCTTCTCATCGTCGGCCTCGCCTAGATCGCCCACAACGGTTGTCGTCGTCGTTGTGGCCATCGTGCCGCCCTTGCGGTAGAAGACGTTGTCGGCACCCGTCGGCATTCCGTCGCCCGCGTTGTATGTGCCGAGGTAGACTGAGATCACGTTGTCAACACCGTACGCAAGCGGCGGCGTTAGGAACCCATTCCGACCCGGCTCCAATACTGCAGACCATTGGCCGCTCAGCCCCGTCGTCGAACAAACTCCTCCACTCGCAGTCCACCCGAGGCCTAAGCCGTTATATAGATTGTAACCGGCGGAGTTCTTCCCGACCAGTGTGAAGTCGTAAACAACGGTGTCCGTGGGAATCGTGCAGCCATATGCTTTAGCCCACGGAAGACTCTCACCTGCGGAGATCGTCATCTTCGTTGCCGTCATCGATACGGTTAAGGCGACATCGCGATATGAGCCACCCATGTTCCAGCTAAAACCGACCCAAGGTTCTGCAGCGGCCGAAGCCGATGTCGAAGGCGACACTACGAATAGCGTCACGCATAGTGTCCCAAGAATGGTGAGTCGGCGCATGATTGGTCTCCTTGGATTCGGGATCTACCTCACCAATGCCACTATATACCTTGCATGCAGCGAGGGGAATTCACGAACCGCCCCTATCGTTTGCTTTTAGGTCTTGTGAGGCTCACCGAACATTACATTTGCAACAGAAGAATCTGGCCAGACTCAGGCCCCATAAGCATGAACGCGGTGTAAAGCATCACCCGAACCTTTACAAACGTAAAGAGTCGGGTCTGCCCCTTTGATTCATAAATCTATTTTTTTTCGGAGGGGTCATCCGAAGTCTCTTCTCCAATCTTCCACACGCCCTTTTCCAAGAAAGCCTCAATGGTCTGGCGGGTGGCCTTATTAATAAGATTGGAATGAGAGATTTTGTGGCTCTTTGAATAATCGGAGAGCAGGACAATCTTCTTACCCTCAAGATATGCCAATCGCTTGTGGTAACTGTTGGTGAGAGCTTTGCCGACGATCCCTTCCATTATTTCGGTTGAGCCTTTTTCATCAAACTCTTTGAAGGCGTCGTAATATTTCTTTCGATCGATGAACTTGATATTGATCGGCACAAAACCTTCTCGTATGAGGAGAAAGTTGTTTATGACGCGCCCGATGCGTCCGTTGCCGTCCATGAACGGGTGGAGATATTCAAAAGCGAGATGTAATCGCGCGATGCGCTTGATGATATTTTCATGACTTGTCGCGTTATATTCCGCCAACATCTTTTCAAGACTCCCATTGATTTCTTTCGGAGCAGGAGCAATATGACTGCCGACGCGGACATACTCGTCGTCCTTGCGGAATCGTCCAGCAATTTCATCGCGAATGTTCGACACGAGCATCTTGTGGAGCGACAAGATAACTTCAAAGCCGAGCTCTTGCTCTTTGGCTTGCCTGTCGATATACGACACGACTCGGGCGAGATTTTTTGCTTCAAATATTTCCAGTTCAGAAATATAACGGTCCAGATCGATCTGGAAAAGTATCTTCTCCGTCTCCTCAAGAGAGAGGGTGCTGTTCTCGATTGCATTCGAGTTATATACCTGATCCGCGATCTCCGCTTCGCTCACAAGCTTGATAAGCGCGTCCTTACCGATGGCCGCTTTGTAATATCTTTCTCTAAGCAGATTGATTTTATTGAATGCTCTGGCTGTTCTTGCCATATTGGTTCAGTATGGCCTTTTTCACGACTTTGTCGACTGTAATCGTGAAGATCTCGGTTTTTCCTTACTTTTTCACGGTTATGAAGTCGCTGATTCTTTACCCATAAAATCAGGAACGATATATGGAAGGTGAACTGGAAATGGCCCTAAAAGTAATTTCCAGTTCAAAGCCACATACCCGAGCCCCATAAGCATGAACTAAGTGTCAAGCATCAACCGAACCCTGCGACAAGGATCAGGCGAAACGATGTAAAGCATCACCCGAACCCACTATGTAAAGCATCACCCGAACCTTCACATCATCGTGGCGCCCTCGGTAGGAATCGAACCTACGACCTACGGATTAGAAGTCCGTTGCTCTATCCAACTGAGCTACAAGGGCATGGGGGCGTTCCAAATGTGAGTCCGAAACTCACCAAAATCGACCGCCGCGGAATTTTTCTTGTTTGTAGTTAGTAAGAAATCTGCCAAGTGAGGCAGATTTTTATTTACTGGAGTGTTACCAGTCTAATTGGTAGTCCACTGACCGTTCAGACCGAAGCCCGGCGCTCCGACCTTGAACCTAAAGCCGCCGGCCGGGTCGTTGTAAATCTCTTGGATGATCTCGTACTGCCCCCAGAGGGAGCCGCCCGAACCAACCCAAACTATTTTCGAAAAGTATGTGTAGTGTGCATCCTGCGTTCCGTTTCCATCCGAGTCGTAATCGCCTTCGTTCTGGTTCGTGAGCCAGCCCAGACTGGTGCCACCGACGACACCCTTCACGAGACCGCGGTCAAGTTTGCCATCGCCGTTGCAGTCGACGTTAGCCAGCCAAGCATCACTCCACTTCATGATCAGACTGTCGTCGGCGTAATCGACCGACGCCGGAATGCCCCAGTACTTGCCGTCAAGCACCCGGTCAGAACTGTCGTACGTGCCGTTGAACATGCGAGCCTGGTAGTTGTAGCCAAACCGGTCGTAACCAGTTTGAATTGGATTTCCAGCACTATCCCTGATAGTGCCCGTTTGAATGGTGGCGCATACCGGAGCGGCTGCAGCTCGAAAGGGCAAAACCACACCAACGCCCAAAAACAAGGCTGAAACCGTCAGAATCAAATAAATTTTCTTTGTCATATCGATTCCGTTTCAGTTAAATGTAATTCTCCGACCTTCGTACATCTGACGTGGCTAACAAAATGGCATTCGTCAAGTTGTGACCGCTTTACTTCACTATACGTCTACTTTCTATGCGCCCGCAAAAGCACCAATAACCACGAGGGTCAAGAGCATCCCCCAGATCTACCGCCCTTGCCTTGCCGGGGTTGCGAAACACAGTTGCAAAACAAGACTGTGCACTGTGATGACTTAGTTTTGATGGATGCGCGCCCGAGCCCTGGTCTTGTTTTCAGGTGTGTGCTTTGCGACCACCGGTACTGCACAAGCACTCGGTCCAGACTCGGCACCGTCACTGGGTGTTGCCGCCGTGCGACTCATCGTCGGGGCAATCACGCTTGTCGTATTTAGTGTGGCCACGAGACACAGTGTCGACAAATCGACTCCTCGTCCGGTACCGCAGGCGCAGTGGTGGATCGCCGGCGGCGCGATGACTCTCTATGGAGCCACATTCTTTGCCGCTGTGCGGTCAACTGGTGTTGCAGTGGGCACAGTTGCGGCACTGGGTTCCGCACCAATTTTCACCGGTGTTCTTGGGTATGCATTCCGCAACGTCACACCAACACGTAAATGGATATTTTCCACGGCCGGGTGCATTGTCGGGATCACCCTTATCGTCGCCACCGGCACATCATCAGAGATCAACTTAGTTGGGGTCAGTCTTGCACTTGGAGCCGGACTTGGTTATGCAATCTTCGCTCTCGCCAGCAAGGAAATCATGTCCAGCGGAGTGCGTGCCGAATTGGCTATGGCCCGTGTGTTTCTGATCAGTGCACTACTACTTTCACCAGTGCTGTTGTTCATTGACAACTCATGGTTATTCACTCCACGTGGAGTCGCCACCGCGTTGTGGTTGGGCGTTGTCACGATTGCGATCGCCTATATTGCCTACTCAATTGGATTGCGCTCGCTACATGCAAACCAGGCAACGACGCTCACGCTCATTGAACCGGTTGTGGCAACTCTGCTCGGCGCGCTCGTCCTTGCCGAACGGCCCAGCCAACTGGCCTGGGCCGGCGTGGTCGTTGTGTTGCTTTCGCTAAGTTTTGGATCATGACAGCGTTGTTCAATCTCAAATCTCTCGGCCATTGTCCACAACATTGGAACGCGGCCGCCGAGTGGTCATTGACTGCATGGGCGCACGAATTTCCCTCCGACACATTGCAGACATATCTACAGCAGTACGACGACGTGGCGCGCTCGACTAGTGGAATTCCCGATGTCGTTGCCGCAGTTTCAGCCGACGATGAACTGCTTGGAATTGCCACACTCACCCTCGATGATGAATTGCCAGACGCACTCGAACCCGGTCCGTGGCTCGCCGCGGTGTATGTGTCACCGCAGGCAAGGCGAATCGGTGTCGGCCAAGCAATCACCATGTGGGTAGCGGCTCGGGCGCAAATGCTTGGCTTTCCCGTGCTTCACCTCTATACAGAGGACAAACGGGAGTGGTACGAAGACATGGGATGGCGATATTGCCGCATGAGTGAGATAAACGGCCTTCCCGTGGCGGTCATGACATTGGCTCTGTCAACGGACGCACAGTTCATCTATCACCTCACCACACGCCCGGTGTGGAACGCCAGATCGTCTCACTACGGACATCCCTCGCTCGAATCCGAAGGATTCATCCATTGTTCAACGCTTCATCAACTCACCAGCGTGGCCAATGCGTATTTCCTAGACGCAAGCGAAGTAGTCGTGTTGGTCATCGATTCCAAAAAATTAACTTCACTGGTGCGCTGGGAACCACCGCACCACCCAGACGGTTCGCCCGTCCACGCAATCCACTTGCTCTATCCCCACATCTATGGCGAAATCAATTCAGATGCTGTGATCGAAGTTGAAGACATGACTCGCGACTTACACGATCGATATCGACTTCCCCAGCGACTCATCGCCCGGTAGCGATACTTACTTCAACGACCAACGAACTTCAATGGTGACAATAATCTGCTGCTCACCCAGATCAATCTTGGTCTCAGCATCTGGAGCACCGACCCCTACATCACCACGCGCCAGCGGCACATCAATTGGTGCGGAAATTTCGGTGACGTACTCCACGTCGCCGAGTTTTACACCCAACAACTTGGCGTAGTCCTCGGCCTTGGCCAGCGCGTTGGCAATTGCATCTGCACGAGCCTTGTTCGCCGAGTCAGAAGTTTCGAGAACAATTGGAGTCACACCGCCAATTTGCACAAGATCGCCACCAGCTGCGACCACGGCATCCACCACCGCGCCGGCTGTATCGGCCTGGTGAATCACCACTTCGAAACTTTGCAGGGCTCGGTAACCGGTGAGTGTTTGCACACCGGATGCCGGATAGTTGTACTCGGGATAGACGCTCACCGTCTGCGTAGCGATGTCTTTTTCTTCCACACCATTTTCGATGAGTGCTCCCCGAACTTTGTCTGCCGCCTCAGATGCTTGGGCGAGGGCATTTTCCGAAGTATCGGCGAGCACGGAGACCGTGAGACTCATTCTCACAGCATCGGGAACCGCCATTGCGATTCCGGTTGCTTGCACGGTGAGCCCACGCGATGACGAGCCGTTGATGACAACTGTGTCGCCGTCATCCTGGCCACATGCGGCGAGGACTAACACTGATACGAGAGAAAAGGCAATAACACGAACAATTGACCGGCGGTGAAGGTTCATCTCCTCATTTTGGCCTACTAAAAGTCAAAAGTCATGTCACCAAGAGCGGGCCTGCATGTGGAACACTACACAAGTGCCAAGGGCGCTCATCTCCGTTTACGACAAATCCAAAATTGTGGATTTTGCTCGCGCGCTACACGAGTTGGGCTGGGAGATTGTGTCCAGTGGTGGTACGGCCCGCGTTCTGAGCGAAGCGGCAATTCCTGTTATCGAGGTAGCCGAAATTACTGGATTTCCAGCGATCCTGGGTCATCGCGTGGTGACACTGCACCCAGCGATACATGGGGCATTGCTTGCCGATCTTGATCAACCAGATCACCTCGAAGATCTGGCGCGACACAATATCGTGCCGATTTCTCTCGCGGTTATCGATCTGTACCCCTTTGCCGAGAATCCAAGCATCGAACTGATTGATATTGGTGGACCGGCGATGATCAGGGCTGCGGCAAAAAACTATGCACATGTCGGCGTGCTCAGCAACGCCAGCCAATACGACACCGTGATCGCTGAATTGCGGTCCCACAAGTTCCTGACATTGGAGACGAAACGGCAACTGGCCCGAGAGGCGTTTCGTTACACAAGCGCCTACGACGCCAAGGTTGCACGATGGTTTGCCGGAACATCCGATGACGCTCCGGTATTTGAGATAGAGGACAAGGTCGTACTTCGCTACGGCGAAAACCCGCACCAATCCGGAGAGCTGTATCAACTTGTTGGGCAAGGCGGATGGTTGCGGACGGCCAAACAACTTGGCGGCAAAGAACTTTCGTATCTCAATGTTCTAGATGCCGATGCCGCTTGGCAATTGGTGCACTGCACGGACGAACCCGCGGCCGCGGTAATCAAACATGCAAACCCATGCGGATTTGCCGTGGCGCCGTCGATTCTTGAGGCCTATACCCTGGCCCATGCCTGCGACCCGATCAGTGCCTTCGGTGGAATTATCGCCCTCAACCGCGAAGTGACGCTGGACGTGGCAAATGAAATCATCAAGACCTTTACCGAGGTCGTCATCGCCCCGAGTTTTTCACCCCAAGCCTGTGAGGTTCTCGCGTCGAAAAAAAATCTTCGGTTTCTCCAGGCCGACCCCCCGTCGGATGATGCATTTCACGTTCGCAGCGTTAATGGTGGCCTACTTGTGCAGCAGCGTGACCGGGTTGACGATGCGGTCGACTCGTGGCAGGTGGTGACCAATCGAGCACCCTCGCCGAGCGAACTTCAAGACTGCATCGTGGCTTGGAAAGTCTGTGCCGCAGTTACGTCTAACGCCATCGTCATTGCCCGATCTCGACAAGCAGTGGGCATCGGCGGAGGTCAGCAAAACCGGGTTGATGCGGCACGAATCGCGGTCTCCCGAGCGGGCGATCGATGCGCCGGTGCCGCGGCCGCAAGCGACGCATTTTTCCCTTTCGCCGACGGTTTGGAGCTTCTCGCCGCCAGCGGTGTGACAGCGATCATCCAACCAGGAGGCAGCGTTCGCGACGAGGAGGTGATTGCGGCAGCCAATGAGCACGACATCGCGATGCTGTTCACTGGAACTCGGCATTTTCGCCATTGAGACTCACATCACCTACGCAATCCCAAATTAACTTTTTGTTCACATCGCAATGCACGAAATCGGACACAACTAGTCTCTCCACGTGGCAGGCGGTGTGGGTCCTCATTTGACGACCCATCGCCTTACCATCGCACCAAAAGGCCACGATCCGCGGGCCGAATCCGTGCTGCGCAACGCCCACGACATTGGCCTTGATGGCCTGCGCAGCGTCGAGGTAGCCGACATCTATTTTCTCAGCGGAACCCTGAGCCAATCCGATCACGACAAGATTCAGTCCATTCTTCTGGACCCGTTGCTCCAGACAGGCTCATGGGCTCCATGCCCGCCGTCGGCTGACTCAAGCCCCGAATACGACCCGACAGACCATCACGTGATTGAGTCGATTCTCCATCCCGGGGTCACAGATTCGGTCGCCGCCGAATTACAGCGACTCGCCGCAACCGTCGGCATCGATGTTGTCACCGCGACCGGCAAACGTTTTGTCGTGGCAGGCAAACTTGACCGCCACGATATTGAGCGCTTGTCCAATAGCGTTCTTGCCAATCCGATTATCGAACAGTGGTCAATTGACACACCGGCAGTGCCGACACTCTCCGCGTTCTCCGATGCACATCGCCCCGGTGCCGAGCAAATTGCACTTTCTTCGGCAACTACCGATGCTGCGCTCGACGCGCTCAATACTGAGCGCGGTCTTGCCCTCGACATTGCCGAACTGCGAGCCGTTCGCGCCTACTTTGACCACCAGGCGCGCTCCCCGACCGATCTTGAACTAGAAACATTGGCCCAAACCTGGAGCGAACATTGCGCTCACAAGACTTTTCGCGCCGCGATTGCTACTGATGATGGCGAAGTACGCGACTCACTGATCAACACACTTCGTCGTTCGACCGACGAAATAGCTGCTCCATTCGTGGTCAGTGCGTTTGTCGGCAACGCCGGAATTATTTCCTTTACGCCGGGACGAACGCTGGCTGTGAAATGCGAAACTCATAATCATCCAAGTGCGATTGAACCATTTGGCGGCGCAAACACCGGCATTGGTGGTGTGATTCGCGACATCCTCGGAGCCGCGCATTCGCCGATTGCGTGCACGAACATTTTGTGTTTTGGACCGCCATCACTTCCAGCCGATCAAGTACCAGTGGGAGTCTTTCATCCCCGCAAAGTGCAAGCCGGAGTTGTGGACGGCATCGCCGACTACGGCAACAAAATTGGTTTACCGACTGTTGCCGGCGCAGTTCTTTACGACACTGCCTACACGGCTAATCCACTGGTGTATGCCGGCTGTATTGGTTCGGCATCGCACGCTGATGGCACAACGTACGTCGAATCCAAACCACGCGTCGGTGATCGGATCATTGTTCTGGGGGGAAAAACCGGCCGAGACGGATTGCGCGGCGCAACATTTTCATCCATGACTATGGACGCCACCACGGGCGATGTGGCCGGCGCGAGTGTGCAAATCGGCGACCCAATCACGGAGAAACTGCTCTGCGATGTGTTACGCCACGGACGCAGTACCTACACCGCAATCACCGACTGCGGAGCCGGTGGACTGTCATCGGCGATCGGCGAAATGGCACAAGAATTGGGCGCAGATGTCGATCTGACTGAATTGCCATTGAAATATCCGGGGCTTGCACCATGGGAGATATGGCTTTCGGAAGCACAAGAGCGGATGGTCGTCGCCGTTGATGATGTGACGGCCCTTGCCGCATTGTGCGATGACCACGGTATTTCCTACACCGATGTGGGTTATTTCACCGGCGACAAGCGACTTGTGGTGCGTTGCAACAAGCAGGTGGTGCTAGATCTCGATGTCAATTTTCTCCACCACGGTCGCCCGCAACGACAACTCAACGCCGTGATGCCCAATCCGCAGCGAGTCGCTACCGAGGCAATTCCCGAATGGCTCACGGAAACTGCGCCAATGAGACACCTGCAACTCTTGCTCGCCCACCCAAACATCGCCTCTAAAGCATCCATCATCCATCGCTACGACCATGAGATTCGAGGTGCCACCGTCGTTCGACCGCTCGTTGGAGCGGAAAATGACGGCCACGGTGATGGTGTCGTGCTCGCCGAACCGACCGACCAACATGGCATTGCCATTGGTATCGGAGTGAATCCTTGGTTCGGGCTGGTCGACCCGCGGCGCATGGCCGAAGCGGTCGTGGATGAAGCGATGCGTAATGTCGTCGCTGTTGGTGCGGACCCCACCCAGGTTGCACTGCTCGACAATTTTTCATGGGGTGATCCGACTCGACCGTCCACGCTAGGTGAACTTGTTGCCGCCGTGGACGGGTGCGCGCAAGCGGCGCGAGCATTTGGCGCCCCGTTTGTGTCCGGAAAAGATTCGCTGAACAATGAGTTTCACGGATCGGATGGTCAGCGACATGCCGTACCCCCAACGCTTGTCATCACCGCCATCGCCCATGTTCCCGATGTTGACTTGACGGTGACATCTGATCTCAAACTTGCCGGCAACGTATTGATTCTTGTCGGCACTACTCATAATGAGTTCGGCGGCAGCCATTTGGCGATGATTCACTGTGCACTCGGCACGGGGGTCGTACCAAAATTTGATTCGCATTCACCCGAGCGATACCGCACGATGCATTCGGCAATCACTCGCCGACTCATCCACGCGTGTCACGACTGCAGTGAAGGCGGACTCGCCGTCACATTGGCCGAAATGGCCATTGCCGGAAGACTCGGCGTGACCTGCGTGCCAAAGGTCGCGTTCGGTAACAACGAGTTGGCCGTGGACCTGTTCAGCGAATCGCTTGGTCGGTTCGTGATTGAAGTCACGCCGGCGGACGTGAGCGCAATCGCCCAATTGTTTCCCCATTCATCTCGTATCATCGGCCACGTGACGAGCGATCCGGTATTCACCCTGCCGGATGGATCGAGCATCGCAGTTGCCGATTTGCAAGCATGTTGGCAAGGCACGGAAACATGAAACCTCGCGCACTCATCATCACCGCCCCTGGCACCAACCGTGATGCCGACGCGATGTTTGCCCTCGAATTGGCTGGGGCAAACCCGCATGCAATAAGCATCAAACAACTCAGCGCCTCACCCCACCACATTGACGACTCACAAATGATCGTCATTCCGGGAGGGTTCTCGTATGCCGATGCCCTCGGTGCCGGTCGATTGCTCGCTCATGACCTGATGGGTGCGATCAGCGATGCCTTACACCGAGCGGTGGAACAGCGTCGACCAATTATCGGTATCTGCAATGGGTTTCAGGCTCTCGTTCGAGCCGGATTGTTGCCAGGTGGCACCCGACGTGCGGCAATTGGACACAATGAGGGTGGCACCTTTGATTGTCGGTGGGTTCGCCTGGCACCCACCTCACAGCGCTGCATCTGGACGCGCTCCCTAACCGAAGAGATCGAATGTCCGATCGCCCACGGCGAAGGACGTTTCATCTGCGAGCCTGACGTATATGACGAGTTGGTTGACAATGACCAGATCGCACTGCGGTATACCTCGCCAAATCCGAACGGCTCGATGGGAGCCATCGCCGGAATCTGTGACGACGCCGGTGTGGTACTCGGACTGATGCCACATCCGGAAAACCATGTGCTGGCTCGTCAGCATCCACAATTTCATCGGGGTGTCAGTGGAAAACTTGGCCTGAATCTCTTTACCCAAGGAGTTGCTTTTGTCAACAATTGAAGCCTGCAGCGATATCCATCTCAATCTTGCTGGCCGGCGCACCGGCAAAGTGCGGGTCTCCTACGATCTTGACGCTGATCGACGACTCTTTGTCACCACCGACCGCCTCTCCGCATTTGACAACATCGTGGCCGCCGTGCCATTTAAAGGTCAGGTGTTGAACGAACTTGCCGCCTGGTGGTTTCGCTCCACGACAGAGATCGTCGACAATCATGTGATTGAGGTACCCGATCCGAATGTGCTCATCGCCCACACTGCATTTCCGCTGCCCGTTGAAGTTGTGGTGCGCGGGGTCATCACCGGTTCGACTTCAACTTCGCTATGGCATCAGTATGCGCAAGGTGCGAGAAGGATTTACGGGTATTCGTTCAAGGATGGTTTGACCAAGAACTCGCCACTGCCACAGGCCATCATCACTCCAACAACCAAGGGTGACGGCGGGGCGCACGATGAGCCCTTGTCGTGTCTCGAGGTCGTCGAGCGAGGACTGGTTGAAGAAGCCTTGTGGAATCGTATTCAGGAAATTGCACTGGCCCTATTTGCATATGGTCAATCCATTGCCGATGCGGCCGGACTATTGCTTGCCGACACGAAATACGAATTCGGATTGCATCACGACGGTCACTTGATGATCATCGACGAAATGCACACACCGGATTCCTCTCGCTTCTGGGAACTTTCCACCTATGATGACCGCATCGCACAGGGCCTTGAGCCAGAGAGTTTGGACAAAGAACCAATTCGCCTCGCCCTCGCTGCCCTCGGATATCGCGGCGACGGCCCACCACCGCAACTTGATGCCCAGGTCATCTCCGATACCACCACCCGATACATCACGGCATATGAGCGCTTAACGGGCAATCCATTTCACCCCGGCACCTATCCCATTCAAGAACGAATCGAAGCCGCACTTCAGAAACGAGCCATATTGTGAAACCACTGGTTGTCATCTTGATGGGGTCACCGGCCGATCTGGATCACTGTCGCGCGATTAAGCAATCGGCCGAGAATCTCGGGCTGGAAGTTGAGATGCGCACAGGGTCGGCTCATCGCACGCCCGAACATGTGCTCCGGCTACTTGCGGCCTATGAACTCGATCCGCGGCCCAAGGTATACATCACTGTTGCCGGCAGGTCGAATGCGCTATCTGGATTCACCGATCCGCAGGTGTCTGCGCCGGTGATCGCCTGTCCGCCACCGGGACCAGAGTGCGATGTCTGGAGCAGCCTGCGGATGCCCCCAGGTGTGGCCTGCGCCTACATCGCCGAGCCATCTAATGCGGCGATGTTCGCGGCCAAGATTCTGGCCCATCACGACAAAGATGTTGCTGCCCATATTTCCCGTGAGCATGCGAGTCAACGGGAGCGAGTTATCGCCGCAGACGCTGAGTCGCACCATGTTTAATGAAACGGATAGTGACACGATGAACATCAGCGACTCTCCACATGAAGAATGTGGTGTCATCGCGGTCTCCTCGACCACAGATGATGTTGCCCAACTTGCCTTCTTCGGTCTGTTTGCCCTCCAACATCGCGGTCAAGAAGCCGCCGGCATTGCTGTGTCTGATGGACGACAAGCCAGACTGCATAAAGATGTCGGTCTCGTTGGACAGGTGTTCACCCAGGACACGCTCGCACCACTGGTAGGAAACCATTCAATTGGTCACACGCGGTACTCCACCACCGGTGTTTCCGGTGCCCGAAACGCCCAGCCATTTCTGGTGGAAACAATGAACGGCCCGCTCGCCGTAGCCCATAACGGCAACCTCGTAAACGCCGCTGAACTTCGCGATGAATTGCTGGCCAAAGGTTTCGGTCTCACCGCCAGTTCTGATTCCGAGGTGATGACGCTGATGCTCGCATCGGCTGGCGGAACCACATGGGAACAACGCCTAGAGCGAACCCTCTCGGCGTGGCGGGGTGCGTACTCGCTGGTGGTACTGGTGGCCGATCGTGTCATTGCGGTGCGGGATCCGTGGGGATTTCGCCCCCTGTCAGTGGGTCGTCTGCCAAATGGTGGTTACGCCATTGCTTCCGAAACCTGCGCCCTACGCACCCTTGACTGCACGGAAATCAGCGAGATTGCGCCGGGTGAAATCGTCACCGCACAGGGCACGACCTTGACTCGGCGCCAAGCAATCACTCCGTCAGTCAAGCAGGCTCGGTGCACCTTTGAGTTTGTCTATTTCTCACGGCCTGACTCACAGTGGGACGACCGCAGCGTTCATTTGGTGCGGCAGCGACTCGGCGAGGAACTCGCTCGTGAAAGCGGTGTCGAGGCCGACGTCGTGGTTCCGGTTCCAGATTCTTCGATCCCTGCCGCAGTCGGATATTCGCGAGTGAGTGGGATCGAATACAACGACGGACTTATTAAAAACCGATATATCGGTCGAACGTTTATTGAACCGACGCAGTCAATGCGCCAACGAGGGGTGGCGATGAAATTCAACGCCTTGTCTGAGAATCTGGCCGGCAAACGGGTGGTGATGATTGACGACTCAATCGTTCGCGGAACTACGGCTGGTCCGCTGGTGAAACTATTGCGCGCCGCTGGCGCCGTTGAGGTGCATATGCGAATCACCTGTCCTCCAATCATTCACCCATGCCACTTTGGTGTCGACATGGGACACGACAACGATCTCATCGCCGCGCGGATGACGCCTGAGGAACTTCAGGAATTCATCGGCTGTGACTCACTTGCATTCCTTTCTCTTGAGGCGATGATGCGCGCAGTCGGTCGCACCGAGGGCTACTGCAACTCGTGTTTCACCGGTGACTACCCGATCGAAATCACCAAACGACACTCGAAAGATCTGTTCGATCAGGTTCTTGCATGACCGTAGGTTCGGCGCTCACCGTTCTCGTCATTGGCAGCGGTGCTCGGGAACATGCTCTGGCAGAAAGCATTCAACGGTCCGCGCCATGCAAACGATTGCTCGTGACGCCCGGAAACGGCGGCACACCTGGGGAACGATTCGATGTCGCTGCCGACGATGTGAAGAGCATCGTGGCCTTGTGTGCTCGTGAGCGGGTGGATTTGGTCGTTGTCGGCCCGGAGATTGCCCTCGACGCAGGCATCGCCGATGCCCTGGCCGATGCCGGTGTTCGTTGCTTTGGTCCGAAGCGCGAAGTTGCCCAACTCGAATTGTCAAAATCCTTGGCCCGCAAGATTGCGGAGCAACTCAAGATTCCCGGGCCGCGATTTGCCAGCTTTACCAAAGGCGACACCGGTGGCGCGCTTGCCTGGTGGCGTGCACTTGGCCTCGACATCGTGGTCAAACAGTCAGGTCTTGCCGCCGGCAAGGGTGTCGTCGTACCAGAGTCGCCCGAGGAAACCACCGCTGCGATCACCGCGTCCCTCGCCCTCGGCGACACCGTCATCGAAGAACGGTTGCACGGTATCGAATGCTCGCTGATCGCGTTCTGCGACGGGCGCATTTCGGTTCCACTGCCGTTGGCTCAGGATCACAAGCGAATCGGAGAAGGCGATCGGGGTGCCAACACTGGCGGGATGGGCGCCTATGCACCGGCCCCAGTTGGTTACAGCACCGAAGAGCTCAACGCCAAGTTCATCCAACCGGTGATCGCGCATTTTGCCTCGCTGGGCTCGCCATATATAGGCATGTTGTACGCAGGTCTCATCATCACCGACAGCGGCCCGCGCCTACTGGAGTTCAACTGCCGATTCGGCGACCCTGAAGCACAGGTACTGATTCCCTTGCTCGACGCAGATCTCCTCGAAATCATCATTGCCTGCACCGAAAGCGATCTTCACGCCAGTGATGTAAAAATTCGACCGCTGCATGCATTGGGAGTTGTCGTTTCCGGTGCCAAGTATCCGCAAGCCGCCGATTTCGGCACCCTGATCGCACATTTGGGCACGTCCACCGAGTCGGCACCAGTGTTCCATGGCGGTACCGACATCGTCGATGGTCACCTCGTCACCAACGGCGGACGCATCGTCACCTGTGTCGGCATCGCGGCAACTCTGGCCGAGGCGCGAACACTTGCCTATCAGAGTGCCAAGGCGGTCAACTTCGCTGGCACCTATTTTCGCCGCGATATCGGCTGGCGAGCCAAGGGTGCTTCAATAACGTCATACGCCGTCACCGGAGTTGACATTGAGGAAGGTACGCGTGCGGTGAGTTTGATGAAGGCAAGCATCGAACAGACAGCGAGCACAAAGGTGTTGCGCGGAGTGGGAGCCTTCGGCGGTGCATTAGACGTGTCCTTCCTCAAAGAATATGACGAACCCGTGCTGGTTGCCTCGACCGACGGAGTCGGCACCAAGGTTGAACTCGCGGCACGAACCGGACGGGTCCGCGGAACCGGTATCGACATCGTCCATCACTGCATCAATGACGTGCTCGTGCAACGGGCTACACCGCTGTTCTTCCTCGACTATCTGGCCTCGTCGCATGTAGATGCCGAACGAGTTGCCGCCGTGGTAGATGGCATGTCATACGCCTGTGCCGCCGCGGGTTGCGTGTTACTTGGCGGTGAAACCGCAGAGATGCCAGGTGTTTATGTTGAAGGTGCCTTTGATATTGCTGGCACACTTGTCGGTGTTGCTGAGCGACGGAACCTGCTTCCTCGATCTGACGTTGCAGCCGGCGATGTGCTGATTGGTGTCGCCTCCAACGGACCCCACACAAATGGATACTCCCTATTGCGCAAGATATTCGAGTGGATTCCGCTTGATGCAATGCCCCATCCACTCACCCGTTGCCTTGCGGATACCTTGCTGGAGCCGCACCGAAACTATTTACCCGTCCTCTCTAAGGCCCTTGACACCGAGTGCGTCAAGGCGCTCGTACACATCACCGGCGGTGGATTGCCCGACAATTTGCCGCGCGTGTTGCCCGATGGTGTCGGTGCCGAGGTGGTGCTTGGATCGTGGCCGATGCCACCACTATTTCAACTTGTACGACAACTCACGACGATGGAAAATGGCGAACTCTACCGAACGCTGAATATGGGCATCGGCATGGTGGTTATCGTTGACCCCGACGACGTGGCCCAAGTGCGCGACACGATCGACGAACCCACATGGTTGATTGGACGACTCACAGCCGGCCCACGAATCGTGACATTGCGGTGACACAACTCGCCGATCAGCCCGACTCTCGTCAGCGGATCGTCGTCCTGGCCTCTGGAGAAGGAACCAACCTGCAGGCGATCATTGATTCCTGCCTATCGGGTGCGATCAACGGCCGTGTTGTCGGTGTGGTCTGTAACACGCCATCGGCCGGCGCACTTAGTCGGGCCCAACGCCACGACATCGCAACTCGGGTCGTCACCAAAGTGCCTGGTGAATCCCGACAATCATTTGATACCCGACTCGCCGAAAGTGTCAGTGCCTTTGAGCCCAATTGGGTGGTTTTGGCTGGGTTCATGCGCATTTTGTCAGACGCCTTCATTACCAAATTCGCTTCACCACGAAGTGACGTACCAAGCCGGATCATCAATTTGCATCCAGCCGCACCCGGCGAATTACCCGGTATCAATTCTATTGAGCGGGCCTTCGCCGAAGCCCAAGCGGGATCGCGGGTACGCTCAGGGGTAATGGTCCACTTTGTCGACTCTGAAAATGTCGATTGCGGACCGGTGATCATGAGCGTAAACGTGCCAATTTTGGCCACCGACACACTCGATGATTTTTCCGCCCGCATGCACCGCCATGAGCACGAGTTGCTGGTGTCAGCACTACAGCAGATTTGTCAGCAACCCCACCCGAGAGAAGTAATTTCCACCGTGAAGGAGCACACGTTGTGACAGCGAACGACCGTAACCAAGAATTTTTCTCCCGCTATGAAGGTCTCACGTTTGACGATGTTGTCGTCGTACCCGGTTACAGCGATGTGTTGCCCGACATGGTGGATACCACCGGACATTTCGCCAGGGACATTTTTCTATCAACTCCGCTTGTGTCGGCAGCGATGGACCGAGTCACCGAATCACGTTTGGCGATTGCCATTGCCCGTGTCGGTGGCATCGGCATTATTCACCGAAATTTGACCATTGACGAACAGGCCACCGAAGTTCGGCGCGTGAAACGTGCCCAGTCGGGCATGATCACCGACCCGGTGACATTGCCGGCAACTGCAACCCTTGAAGAAGCAGAACAGTTGATGAACCGTTACCACTTTTCGGGGGTGCCGATCACCGACAGCAATGGAATCTTGGTTGGCATCTTGACCAATCGTGACATCCGGTTTTGTGCGTCAAGCGACTACTCGCGCAAAGTGAGTGAGTTCATGACCAGCGAAGGCCTCATTACCGCCAACGAAGGAACTTCATTGGATGAGGCTCGAGCAATTCTCAACACACATCGAATCGAAAAACTTCCACTCGTGGATTCCAGCGGTCACCTACGCGGTTTGATCACGGTTAAAGACATCATGAAGCGTCAAGAATTTCCAAACGCCACCAAGGACAGCGGCGGTCGTCTTCGCGTCGGTGCCGCAGTTGGTGTCGGCGCCGATCTCGAACAACGAGTAGATGCGCTCGTCCAGGCTTCGGTAGATTCAGTGGTAATCGACACGGCACATGGTCATACAGCAGGAGTGATCAAGGCGATTGAACGGATCAAATCCAATTGGCCCGAGTTGGCAGTGGCGGCGGGCAACGTGGTGACCGAAGAAGGCGTGGATGCTCTGGTTGCGGCGAAAGCCGACGCCATCAAGGTTGGTGTTGGGGCTGGGTCGATTTGCACCACTCGCGTCGTGGCCGGTTCAGGTATGCCGCAACTCTCTGCCATCTGGCACTCCGCGCAGCGAGCCCACGAACACGGCATTCCGCTCATCGCCGACGGTGGCGTCACCTACTCGGGCGACTTGGTTAAGGCGTTTTCTGCCGGCGCATCTGTGGTCATGCTCGGCGGCCTGCTTGCTGGCACCGATGAAGCGCCCGGCGAAGTTGAACTCTTCGAAGGTCGCCGCTACAAGAGTTACCGCGGAATGGGTTCACTTGGAGCAATGCAAGGTCTCGGCGCTGATCGTTACGGCACGGCACAGGGCGCCACCACTCCGCGCAACAAACTTGTCCCCGAAGGCATTGAGGGTCGTGTCGCCTATGCCGGGTCGCTCGGGGATGTGGTGTTTCAACTTGTCGGAGGTCTGCGCTCAGGAATGGGTTATGCCGGTGCCGCTACCCTGCCCGAACTCTATGCCAAGGCGCGGTTCATGCGTGTCACCACCGCCGGACGTGAAGAGAGCCATCCGCATGACGTCACCATCACCCATGAGGCGCCCAATTATCACCAAAGCTAGTGCCATGAAGCGACGAGATTTGTTGTGACTACTTCATTTTTCCCTCAGGACATCATCATCAAAAAGCGCGATGATGGAACGCTGACCAAAGACGAAATTGAATTCTTTGTCCGTGGGGCAACCGATGGCACGTTTGCCGACTATCAAGCCAGCGCGCTACTCATGGCGATCGTGTGGCGCGGAATGACGCCACAAGAAACCGCGTGGTTGACCGATGCGATGATGCGCTCGGGTGACATCATCGATCTACACGACGTCGAAGGTGCCAAAGTCGACAAGCACTCAACTGGTGGCGTGGGTGACAAGGTCTCGCTCATCCTCGCCCCGCTGGCCGCGGTATGTGGAGTCAAAGTGCCAATGATGAGTGGCCGCGGTCTCGGTCACACTGGTGGGACAGTCGACAAGCTGGAGGCAATTCCCGGTTTCAAAGTGCAACTCACCGTGCCCGAGTTTCGCGCCATTTTACAGAAAATCGGGGTGGCCATGATCGGCCAGACTCCGCAGGTCGTACCCGCCGACCGCAAGCTCTACGCATTGCGTGACGTCACCGGCACGGTCGAGTCGATTCCACTCATCTGCGCCAGCATTATGAGCAAGAAACTGGCCGAGGGTATCGACTCGCTCGTGCTTGATGTGAAGTTCGGCAAGGGCGCGTTCATGAAATCTAAAGATCGCGCCCTGGAGTTGGCCAAAGCGATGGTTGCGATCGGCAAGGTCTCTGGCAAACCAGTCCGAGCGTTACTTACGGCGATGAATCAACCCCTTGGCCGCGCGGCTGGCCACACCACGGAGGTCATCGAGTCGATTGAGTGTCTCAAGGGGCATGGATCGGCCGACCTCATGGAGGTCACCTTTGCATTGACCAGTCACATGCTCGTTCTTGGTGGTGTCGCCAGGGACGAAGCCGAGGCCCGCAGTAAGTTGGAAGCCGCAATTGCCAACGGTTCGGCCCTCGACAAATTCCGTGAAATGTGTGTGGCCCAAGGTGGCGATCCGAGGGTGATCGACGATTACACGATCCTCCCAACTGCCAAGACACTCCTTGAGGTCAAAGCACCGGCCGATGCAAACGGATATGTCGCTGAAGTCGACGCCCTCAAATGTGGCCGTGCGATCATGGCACTGGGTGGCGGACGCGCTTCGGTGGCCGACACGGTTGACCATGCTGTTGGAATCGCTGACTTGATCAAGATCGGCGAACCTGTCATGCCTGGCATACGTCTGTGCACCCTGCACATCAATGACGAGATCATGGGCACGCGTGCCGAAGCGATCATCCGCGAGGCCATCAAATTCGCACCGACACGGCCCGTCATTGAGCCACTGGTCCAAGACCTGATCCAATGAGGAGAAGCAATGAGGTTGCACATTGAACACGATTGATCCCGACGCACTCAAACTCTTTTCGTTTCTGCTGTTCAGCAAACTCGAAGGTGCCGTCACCTCCGGCATGGTTCATCTCGGTGATCAACTTGGCCTGTACACGACTCTCGCCGCATCGCCCAAGCCATTGACTACTGCACAACTGGCGCACGCCACAAAGTTGAACGAACGCTGGGTGCGCGAGTGGGCCTATAACCAGGCATCGGCAAAACTTATTTCCACCCATTCGCAAACGTCGAATACTCCCTCAATTGATGACGACACGTTCTTTCTGTCACCGGAACAGGCGGCCGTGCTGGCCAACCCCGACCATCCTGCATTTGGCATGGGAATGTTTCATCGTCTGCCCCAAACAATGGACTCGTTGAGGGCAATGCCCGAGTCATTTCGCACCGGTCTCGGGCGCAATTACGACAGTCATGGACCGGAAGGTGCCATCGGCATTGAACGCAGTTTCGAACCATGGAACAACGCCCACCTCATTGGCACCGTGCTTCCGACGCTGGACAGTATCGCCAAACGTCTCGCCTCGGGAGCACAGGTTCTTGATATCGGGTGTGGCGCAGGTGGGGCCGTGTTGCGAATGGCAGGCGCATTTCCTGCGAGTAGCTTCCGTGGTTATGACATTTCGCAGTACGCACTCACTCGTGCTGCCGAAAAATTGAGCGAATCGGGCCTATCCAATGCGTCATTTCATGATCCCCGAATTGATCCGCTCCCCGCCGATCACAGCGTCGACTTCGTATCCACGTTTGACTGCATTCACGACATGACCCATCCGGCCCAAATCATGCAGTCAATTCGTGCAGCGCTGAAAGATGACGGTGTTTGGCTACTCGTGGATATCAAGGCTCACGACACCTTCGCTCTCAATGCCAAGAAAAATCCAATGGCACCGCTGATGTACGGCATCAGCGTGCTCTCATGCATGTCGTCCGCGCTTTCTTCACCTGACGGTGCAGGTCTCGGCACATTGGGACTTTCGGCGACGACCGCGGAGAAGATGGCAAACGCGGCGGGCTTCACCCGGTTTCGCCGCATTGACGTTGACCACTCCGTAAATGCCTTCTACGAGATTCGTCCGTAAGGCGAACAATCACACACCCACTATCCTGTAGTTCACCAGCGTTCGTAGCTCAATGGATAGAGCATCTGACTTCGGATCAGACGGTTGGGGGTTCAAGTCCCTCCGGACGCGCCAACAAGCGTATGGGTTTCAGCGACTCTGCAACTCTCAAAACTCTTTGGGGTCACATCCAAAGGTCACAAGACATTCCAGATCATTGTTTACGACGCCTCCACCACGTCAAACTGGGGGTTTGCCGCGCCGGTGGTTTCGTTATATATGTATATGGTTGTGTGTTTTAGTGTGGTTTTGGGATTAGTCAGAGAAACAGGTTTTCTAGAAACGCCCCCACACCAAAACAGATCCCCGCCGCCACTGGTAGCCCAATCAGAAAATAGAGCCAGAGGGTCTGCCCCAGGTTTGGTTGACTATTTTTGTGACTGTTTTTAGGCTGCTTTCATTTTCTCTTGGTTAAGTATTTCATATTCGATGGGGGTGAGACAGCCGAGTTGGCGTTGGCGTCGCTGGCGATGATATTTGCGTTCAATCCAGCAGATGATGGCGATGCGAAGCTCGTCTCGTGTTGCCCACCGTTGGCGATTCAACACGTTCTTTTGCAGCAACGAGAAGAAGGATTCCATTGCCGCGTTGTCGGCACATGCCCCGACTCTTCCCATTGATCCGGTTAAACCGTGTCTGTTCAAGGTGGTCACATAGTGGCGGGATCGGAATTGGCTGCCCCGATCAGAATGCACAATCGTGCCGCAGGTTCCTCGCATTGCAATAGCGTTGTTGATTGCTGACACTGCCAGATCTGATGTCATCCGGTCATTGATCGAATATCCAACGATTCGTCGCGACCAGACGTCTTTGACGGCGCACAGATACAGTTTTCCTTCACTGGCTTGGATTCCAGTGGTCGTTGCAACACCTGACTTTCGGGAGAGATTGCAATGGCGTCGTTGTCGAATCGGAAAAGAGGTGCTGAGAATCTTCAATACAAAACTGTGGAGCGAAAGGAGTTCTTTAAGCGTTTAGATAAGGGTGGAACGATCCGGGCCGTGGCCTTTGAACTCGGAGTTAGTCCGGACTGCGCATACCGGTGGCGTCGTGAGGCGGGCGTCTCATCGATGCGTCAAGCGAATCGCAAGTATTCCACCGAAGAGAAGGCCGAGTTCTTTCGACTTCTCGCTATTCACCGGAACGTCTCGGCGGTTGCCCGAGAGCTCGGGTTCGTGCGTGTTACTTGTTACAAATGGGCCTACGCCGCCGGAATCTTTACCGGCCCTGACGTCAGCGCGCAACACGAGGAGTTTCTGGCTTTGCGCAAAGCTGGCGTGAGTCGCTCAGAAGCTGCCGAGCGAACCCATACCGACAAGCGCAGCGCTCTGGATTGGGATAAGGGAATACGCCAGTTCAGTGGCGGTCGCCTCTACCCAGACGGGCGAGTTGTCAAATATGACACGAAAGCGGTGGTGGCGAATGTGAAGAGTCCTCGCGACATTTATGCAAGGGATGATCAGGTGGGACTTGATCAACTTGATCGTCTCGTGAGTCCAAGGTTTCTCAGCTTGGAGCAACGCGAACAGATCCATGACTTGAAGGCACACGGCTCTTCAATTCGCGCAATCGCGCGGGAGATTGGTCGGGCCCCCTCGACCATCAGCCGCGAGATTTCACGCAATGCGCACCCCAAGGTCGGCTACTTTCCCTACGCGGCCCACCGCGCCGCAGCCACGCGACGACAACGCCCCAAAGCAGCGAAACTCCTAGCACCTGGTCCACTGCACGACTACGTCGCCCAACGACTCGCAAAGCGGTGGTCGCCTGAACAGATCAGCAGACGCTTAGCCAAAGACTTCGCCGAGGACCAAGATATGCGCGTGAGCACCGAGACGATCTATCAAGCAATTTACGTGCAGGCACGTGGAGCCCTGAAACGTGAACTCGTCTCCACGTTGCGCCAAGGACAACTGGTGCGCAGGCCACGACGCTCTCCTGAGCACCGCGCCAGTCGATTCGTTTCGCCCATGGTTTCGATTTCACGACGACCCAAAGAAGTTGGTCTGCGCACGGTCCCCGGACACTGGGAAGGAGACCTCATCATGGGCACACTTTCCAAATCGGCAATCGGCACACTGGTCGAGCGCGCGACTCGTTACACGATGCTGATACATCTCGCCCACGACCACAACGCCGAAACCGTTCGAGATGGTCTCATCTCGGTCGTGAAAGATCTGCCCCAGAACCTTCGCAACACATTGACATGGGACCAAGGGGCAGAGATGTCTGAACATGCGGCGTTCACCATGGCCACCGACATGAAAGTGTACTTCTGTGATCCCGCCAGTCCGTGGCAACGCGGCAGCAACGAAAACACGAACGGCTTGCTGCGCCAATATTTCCCGAAAGGAACCGACCTGTCCAAATATTCGTCGGATCACCTTCAACGGGTCGCACAAGAACTTAACGGACGCCCTCGAAAATCACTCGACTGGGAGAGTCCCGCCGAGCGTCTGTGTGCTCTACTTGAGACCAGTTAATTGGATCGTGTTGCAACGACCACTGGAATCCAAGCAGTCGGATGCTCCGTGATATCGGTCAGCCACACACTGTTCGCTGCTTCAGCGGTGAATTGTCGATCGATGAGATCATCATGCACTGGTGGACCAGGCTTGCGTGACAACCCACGTTTTTTGGCAAACGCCGACCACACACGGTGTTCCTGACACAACCTGTGCACCCTGTTCTCTGACACCTTGATCCCCTGGCGGTGAAGTTCATCTGTGATGAACCGGTAACCAAACATCGGATCATCGGCATGAACATCCAATGCCGCGTTCACCAGATGGGCGTCATCCCATTCCCGATCCGACATCGGCTTGGCTTTCGCATTTGTAGAACGCCTGTTTGGAGAACTTCAACACCCGACAAGTCACCGCCACCCGAATCCCTGCGACAGCCAGTTCCATAAAGCAGCGGATAGATCATTTTGGGAGTATGTCTCGCGACAGATACGCAGTCGCACGCTTCAACACCTCGACTTCTTGTTCCAACAATCGGTTCCGCTTCTTAATCCCGCGGATCTCGGCTGCTTCCCCAATCGTGACCCCAGAACGAACCCCGTCTTCAACGTCGGCGATGTTCAACCATCAGTGCAAACAGGCCTCCGACACCCCGAAATCTTTGGCCACCTGAGACAAAGATGCCTCTCTTTTCCAAGCGGCTCGCCGCATCACCGCGATCACATCACGACGAAACTCCTTCGCAAAACGCTTTCCGCATAACAACCCCCTTCCCGTGAGGACACAATCCTCACACAATTGGAGTCAACCAAACCTGGGGCAGACCCTCCTTTACACCAATGGCTTCTGAAGACAATCGGGGGTCGCATTACATTAAATTTCTCAAAGTGTGCGCTCATTTCCACCGTCAATTTGTATTTGCGCACCAGTAGTAGCAATGAATGTTGGTCCACAAATCTCGGCAACCATCTCTCCTACCAGGTCTGATGTAATTTCAAATTGGAGAAGATTACGGTGCTTGTATTCATCAACCGTGATTCCGTAACCCTTTGCTCTATCTGTAAGTAATTCTTTGCTCCAAAGCCCCGTGTCAAAAACTGAGTCGGGGTGAACTGTGTTTACTCGGATGCCATCTGCCGCCCACTCAAGCGCCGCAACCCTTGCCAGCTGAGTAGTGGCTGCCTTAGACGCCGAGTAAGCGGCGGCACCCGGACCTGGAGCGGCAACATTTTTTGAGCCGATGACAACCACCCGACCAGCCACGGCTGACAATTTGAGAAAGGGGTGTAGACATGAGAGCAGTTCAGCGACAGAGTCGGTGTTTATTGACATCACATTTTGCCAATCCTTTTTTGTTAGATCGCTAATCCTCGTAGTGTTACCAAAAATCCCGGCCGCAAGTACTGCGATGTCCACGCCACCGAAAGCCTCAATGCCACTTTGGATAGCCTCCCGCATCGCTTTAGAATCTGTTAAATCGGCAATGACTCCGAACCAATTTTGATTATCGGTGATATTCAAGACTTCGGCCGAACGGTCAATTGCAATTATTGCAGCCCCGCGCTTTAAGAGTGCCTTCGCGCAGGCTTTGCCTATTCCGCTCGCTGCACCAGTAACGATTGCAACCTGACCTTGTAGCAACTTGGGAACACCACCTAAGTTGAGTTTTACTTGCTCAAGTTCCCAATACTCGACTGCAAAAATGAGTGACTCTGAAAGACTTACCCATCCTCCAAGTTTGTCTTCGCAACGAGAAATCACGGCTATCGTATGGCGATAAATATTGCTAGCAATTTGTACATCTTTAACTGATGAACCAGCAACCAACATCCCGAATTGTCTATCAAGCAATATGCGTGGTGCAGGGTCAAGCATTACCAGCGGCGCAAGCGAGATATTTTCATTGCTCTTGAAGTATTTTTTGTATTTAGTTGCGTATGACGATATGTCACAACCAATGAGCGGGATTCTCTTAGTGCGAATAACATGGTCTGGTGTCAGAGGCCCCCTTGTTGCAACTTGATCTAAATCTGATCGATTTACAAATTGTTCTATAAGCCCATCATGTTGGCGTCCTAAGATCATTGGTCGTCCAGCGTGCCTTGAAAGATCCAAGCGTATTTCAGCTAGACGCCCGATGTTGATGGGCCTTTGTTTAGAATCATGAGGTGGCGGCAGCATGACCGGAGCAATGTGATCAAGGAATTCGTTCGCTTCATTTATCAGTGATATATGTCGCGAATATGCCGTGAGAGTGGTATCACCGAATGTAAACAAACCGTGATTCATTAACACAATTCCGATTGTCTTTGATGTTGCTTCAATTGTCCACTTCGTGTAGACCTCGCGAGCAAGGTCAAATCCGGGCATTACATAGCGAACTATTAAGACGCTGTCACCATAAATTTCACGAATATAACTATCTCCGCGAGGAGTATTGGTAAGCGTCAGAATCGAGTCAGCATGACTATGTTGCACAGCCGGAAATGGAAGAAACGCATGTAATAAGGCTTCTACGGAAGGTTGCGGCATAGCGGAGTCCAGACGAGCTGCTGCAAGTTCCCGCATCATTTCGTGATCCGATAGTTTCTGGAGGCTAAGAAGTTCAATCAATCTTTTGATGGGTAATGCAGCAAAACCTTCTCGCTTAATCGTGGCGAGGTCCCAACCTGAGCCCTTGACATACAGAGCGTCAATGAGTCTGCCTGAGATGTCCTTAAATGGAACTTTGATAGATGTATTACCGCCGCCATGCAATACAAGAGAATCGTCACGTCCGAGAAGTTGTGAACCATAGACGCACTCGTCGATTGGATCCGCGTCCTTTGGGAGGCAAGAATCGTCCCAAGCGTTGGTGATCAGCACAAAAGTATTGTAGACGCATTTTGCATTGCTATTGACCGTCGACTCTAATTTCGTTAATTATTTTACGTAAAGCAGAATTAAATTGATGAACAACTTCTCTGATTTGGGATGGGGCTCACCTAAAGCAGAGATTGAACAACGAGCAACGAAATAGAACGAGCTTCCTCAAGAGTTCTTTGAATGTCGACTGTCCTAATTACACGATCTCTTACTACGACTTCTCCGTTCACGATGACGTCTTTGACATCTCCACGTCCAGCGGAAGCCGCAATGATTACATGTGGGTCATATGTCGGAGTTAATGATGGTGAATTGGCATCAAGTACAACTAGGTCGGCCACCTTGCCAATCTCTATCGATCCAGTTAAGTGGTCAATACCAAGAGCCTTTGCCCCGTTGATAGTTGCCATCCGAACAATTTCCGTTGCTGGAAACCGTGATGCGTCATTGGCAAATACCTTCTGAACGTATCCGGCCAACCGCATGGCTAACCACAAGTCAAGATCGTTTCCTGATGCGGGCCCGTCAGTACCAAGAGCAACATTTACTCCGAATCGCGTTAGTTCTCCCAGACGGATGACCCCACTTGCGAGTTTGAAGTTAGAAGCTGGACAGTGAGCCACCGATGCGTTGCAATCAGCGACGAGTTGGATGTCCTTATCGGTTAGATGTACTCCTTGAGCAAGAACAGCGCGTTCAAGGAGGCCGGTTTCAAACAGCACTTGTACTGGCGTTCGTTCGCTGTGCCGATTTGCGACGGCATCCATCTCATTTTTTGTCTCAGCGACATGGATTGTGATTCGCGCTCTATGTGTCTGAGCGATTTTGGCGATTGCCTTAAGATGATCCGCACCTAACAGATACGTACTATGTGGCATCAGCCAATTTGTGAGATTAAAATTGTGGGAATCTGCATGGTCAAGCCAATTTTGTGCGAACTCAAGCCGATTTGGAAAGGACATCGGTTCGGGACCATCTGATTCGATAAATGTCGGGCCACTAAAGATCCGTAAACCAGAACGAATGCCAACAGTTTGAACTGTACTCGGAAACCAATACGTATCTAAGACGCTGGTAATCCCACTGGTGAGACACTCGATAGCGGCAAGTTGTGTGCCTATACGCACTGATTCACTCGAAAGACTCGAAAATTCAACGGGCATCAACCGGACCAGGAAGTCTTCAAGGTTCATATCGTCAGCGAGACCCCGAAATAACGTCATTCCTAGGTGTGCATGGGTATTTATGAGGCCTGGCATAACGATCCCGCCATGAGCGTCGATGACAGAGTCAACATAAAAGTCTCTTGTAGCTGGAGCTCTAGCTATCTCGGTTATGAGACCATTATTTATGATGATTGTGGCGTTCTGATAGACCGTATTGTCGGAATCGACGCTAACAATCATGGCGTTAGTGATAGCGAGAGAAGTCACAAAATTTCTCCTGCTAACTAGTCTTCAACTTCAGTAACGATGTTTCTCACTCTAGTATCCGTTTAGTTCTCAAGAGTTTGGCCAGATTTTGTCCCTACAAATCAAATCAAAAACCGAGTTCTGGAACCGTAATTGCCCTCAGTGGATCCTCTACTGGATAAGGTTCGTTATGTTGTGTGCACGAGACAATTGAATCGAATGCGCGATGTATCCAATTTTGGAAATCCTCATCTAAACGAGTGGACCTAGGTATGAGAACAATTGAATGGAAAGGCGACCACGTTCGTCTGATTGACCAAACCGCGTTAGCTGGGAAGATTTCCTACATTGAGATTCGCGAGGTTGATTCTATGATCGATGCGATCCGTAGGCTAGTCGTTCGAGGTGCACCGGCAATCGGCGTGGCTGGCTCATTTGGAGTAGTTTTGGCCGCGCGAAAGGCGCGTCATGAGGGTGCCGGGATAGATCAGATTAGGACTGATGCACTGCGAATAACCGAGGCTAGACCAACTGCAGTTAACTTGCGTTGGGCAGTTGAACGTATCATGAATATTGTTGGTTCATCAAACAATATTGACGAGATTTGTGACTTATCGGAGAAGGAAGCGAACGCAATTCTAGAAGAAGACGTCATCACTAACAAACAGATGTCGGTTCTTGGCGCCAATTATGTGGAAAGTTTGATAAAGGGCCAAGTATCTGTTCAAACACACTGTAACGCAGGGGGCTTAGCTTGCGTAGAGTGGGGAACTGCACTAGGAATTGTTAGAACTTTACATGAACGTGGAATGTTGCTTAAAGTTTTCGTCGACGAGACGCGACCTCTTTTGCAAGGATCAAGACTCACTGCGTTTGAGCTTGCGCAAATGGGGATAGATCATTTAATTGTGGTTGATGGGGCGGGTCCGTCCGTAATCGCAACAGGGTTAGTAGATGTTGTGCTTGTGGGCGCCGACCGCATAGCGACAAATGGAGATACGGCAAATAAAATTGGCACTTATCCACTGGCTCTTGCCGCTAATCGAGCTGCGGTGCCTTTCATTGTTGTGGCGCCAGAGAGTACTGTCGATTTCGCTACTATTTCAGGAGCGGAAATCCATATTGAATTACGTAACGAGGATGAGATTCTAAATTGGAATGGCGCTCGGATCGCACCAGAGGGCTCACGGGCCTACAATCCCGCTTTCGACATAACGCCTCATGATCTAATTACGGCAATCATTACAGAACGGCGGATTATCCGGCCACAATTGGGGGAACGACTGTGAGATAAATCCATGCCGAGAGAAGTCAGGCGCCACACATGGTCGTCACTTCAGTCGGCGAAGGCGATCAACAATTTCTCCAACTATCTTGCTGTTGAATTTTTTTGGATTCGAAAGTGCAGACCAAGCAGAACCGTAGTAAGCGATTTAGCAATGAGTACTATTGCTCTCGCCGGAGTTGCAGAGGAACTTCCACTTAAGCGAGGCGCCATCGCAACAGCGATTTCTTCGACGCGGTATCCAGCACGACCAGCAACTATGACAGCCTCGAAGGTGTCGCCCAGGTAATACGTGGGCAATGACGAAGGGGTCTGCCCGCAGTTTGGTTGACTTCTAAAGTGTGAGGATTCAGTTCTTACAGAAAGATAGTTATGCCTAACGCAGGGTCGATGGAGTTTCGCCGTGATGTGATCGTGGCAGAATCAAAATCTGAGGCTCGGGTGCAAGGTCTCTGTGGGAAATTTCTTTATTTTTGATATTTGAACTCCACTGACCGTTGCTCCGTCGGAACTTCATATTCGTTGCACTCCCAGGGATATGCAAGAACGCCTTGCTCAAACACCGCGTTTGGTGTGTAACACTTCCAGTAGAAGAAAATATCCCCTTGAACCCAGTGCAGATTTTTATCTCCATATTTCACCGTTGGATTTAAAGACTTATCCGGAACTTTCATTTGAATAGGCGCTTGCGAGTGAGAACCCACGCTGCCTGTGTAACCGATCACTTGACCCCGACTTAGATCTCGCCCTAGCAAACCCTCGCAAGCTTTTCCGCCTTCGGTAGTTGGAGCGACACCATCATTGTCTTGATAAAACAGTTGCCCAGCAGATCTTGGTGGGCCTGGATAGAGTGGCGCGTTACTGCAAAGTTCATTTATGTTCATACCTAGAAGAAGTGGTGAATTCTTAAGGTGATAAATACAAATTATTAGTCCGGGCCAGTCGGCACTGATTGACTCAAAACAGAGCCTTAAATCATCAAGAGGAGTTTGTTCGACATTCACTTCTCCAGTCTTTGGATCCGGACCGGGAACTATTTTTGTGTCGACACTTTGATTGTCGAAGCCAATGAGTTTCATATTAATTGGCGCAAGAACCGGTGAGCCGTCGGGAATTTCTACATTCACCCCAAGCTTTCCTGAATAGACAGGAATATCCGGTGTCAAACCAAACTTTGGTCCAAGCGTCACCCATGCAGGATCCATACCGCCAAAAAAAATATCATTATGATCGTTTATACCCTGCATGCTCAGAGGTGGTTTCGTAATTGTGGAAACCGAATTCTGAGGGGGAAAGATCAACGTTGTGTGCGCTGGAATTGGGGTTGGTTTTGACGATGGGGTTGGTTTTGACGAAGAGGTTGCTGGTAATCGAAAGAGTGCACTCCGGATTGGCAGTGAAATGACTAGCCCAAGAATCAATCCAAGAGCTACGTACTTATACCATGATCCTCGCCAAGTGCTTTTCAACCTAGATTCCATACAAAAATTCTAACTAACCTCACCAAACGATTTTGCTAGTCGTAGTTAGCCATCTAGGTGGACTGTCGGCGTAGATCTACAGATCGGAAGGCTGTCAGTTCGAGTCCGTCCGGACGCGCCAATGTGTGGTTCCATAAGTTCGTGGACAGCGAGTCTCACAACATAATTGCCATAGAGTGCGTTTAGTGCGACGCGCGCCTGCTGCTCAGATCGTATTGGCTGTTGTGTTTTTGAGTGTTGCCTTGGTTGGCACAGCGGCCAATGCAGCCAAAAATGGAGCAATCTGCAAGACAGTGGGGGCAATCGAAGTCACCAAAGGTGTTACATATACGTGTAAAAAGTCCAACGGCAAATTGAAATGGGTTTGGACAAAAACCACTACTCGTGTGACAAGTGATCAAGACGATGTCGTAACAGGTTTTCAAGTCAAAGCTATATACGTGGTTCCCGCCGATGGCGTAGATCATTCTTATGATACCAACGGCTATATCGCGGGAATTCTTGACGAAGGCACTAAGTACTTGCAGGGCCAGTTGGGTCTGGGGATTCCCATCGATAGAAATGTGATCGGGTACGACATTCAATATTTGAAGTCAATGTTCACCACCGCCGATTTTGAGACATCAGATGGTATCGCTAAGGGGCTGATGGCCGAAAGTATGTCTCTAGAGAATCCTGGATCAAATCGAAAAAACTACATATTTTTCGTAGATGTAAATATTTTCAGCCACGGTACGGCTTGCGGCCTGGCAGATTCACCCGGAATATCAGCAGTAGTAGCAATATGGAAAAGAGACGGTGCGATCGCAGGAAGATGCGTGGGGGAATCTCGCCAATTTGGTAATTCTGCCTCTTCGACTTGGGTTCATGAGCTATTCCATAATTTTGGGGTTGATCACACTCTTGATTCTCCTTGCGATTTAATGGCAGGCGCAGATACTCCCGGAATTTGTCCAACGAATGCAAGAATTACAATAGATAAGGAGCGCACTCGATACGTAGGTATCTCTCGCCAAGGTCAGGACATTCTTCGGCTACGGGTGTGGGAAGGCTTAACGGACAAATTGGATCTTGAGGCTAACTGTTCCCTTAATCCGGTTCCGCGGGCAGATGGATTCAATTACGCGTACTGCCCCACCGGAACCCAAACTGTTGGACGATTCAAATATTGCGGGTATCAGACTGACTCGGTGACATTGGAAGGATTCATTGACGGACAATGGCAAAGTTTGGGTTCCTGGGGTCCAAAAATGTATTCGAATGGTGCAACATTTGATTGGAAATGTTCAGTGGGCTTTTCGGGTTCGTCGCAAGAGCTGACTGTTGCGGCACCGGGAACAAGTCTGTACCGATGGATGGTCAACGGTACAGAATCGGAGCTATTCAAGGTGATCTGGGTGCGTTAGCGTCGCTGATCGAGAAGACTCCAATGTGTGCAGTTTGACACTACTTCGCCGGTGCCCACTTCTTGATTATCTCCATAGCCGGCATGTTCCGTACATTTGAAGACTTGTCGTAGGCCGAATCTCCAGCCAGAACCAAACTCGTCAAATCATCCTTCCAATAATAACTCCATGTCAAAACACCAGAGATCCAATCCTCATTCTTGATCACCTGAAATAGTGCCTCATAGAGTTTGGCTTGAGCCAACAGGTCTTTGATAATGAAGGCGTGGCCGCCAGTTAGCGGGCCGGATTCAAACCACTCCTGAGTGGTGGCGCCTTGGAAATACGTAAGAAGAATGACCTTTTTGCCAAACTCAGAAGCAAAGGGTTTGTAACGCTCAGCAAGAATGGATTTCATGGCTTCGCGAATCTGGGCCACTGTCTTACCTGTGGTCTCAGGCGCAAGATTGCCAAGAGTCATCATGATCGCATCCACGTCCGACCAAGCTGGGAAGCCGGCGGCTTCACTGAAATCCTTGCCTTCGAGCGCCACGTATACGATCGGTCCGCTGTAATGCGCTCGGACCCTGTTGATAAGCGCCTTCCACCGCCCGACATTCTGTTCGGCCGTAGCCCCACCAAGTTGTTTGCCGATGCTGAGCATCTCAACACCATTTTGTTGAGCAATGTCGGCTTGATGCACCACGTAATCGCCATAGGTTAGGAACCAGTCGTCCCAGAATTGACTCACCTCTGGAGTCGGATTTGAAAGCGCAGCGCCAAGTTCTTCCAGCCGCTTCTCATATTTACCCTGCTCTGCGATAAGTTCTGGAGTGACTCCGTTGGCTCCTTTGCTCAGCCCATCAAGATTGAGTTCGGAAGAAAGAAAGAACTTGAGTCCTTTCGCATGAGCGCTCTTAATCATGGAAATTAGTTCAGCATCTGTAGCTTCACGCATGTGGTACGGCAACTTTTCGTAGCCAACGCGTGGGAAGGGGCTAATTATCGGCGGTTCTAAACTCGTATACGTGTAGTAATTATCGAAAACAACCCACCCCACACCGCTGTTTTTCACTGACTGCATTGTGGAATCAACATATGGAGCGATTGCGTCCGAAAAATAATCGGTGATCGTGTGTCCTAAAATAAAATCCGTCGGCAGTTTTGACGACTGCTCATAATCTGGGCCAGCAAAAATCTTCTTGTACTCAGCGGGAAGTTTGTAATCGATCAATGGAGGGGGTCCCGCCAAGGCCGGCGGTTTTGTTTTCGTCTTTTGCCAGAGTAATTTCTTGACTACCTTGGTACAGGTCACTGAAACGCCACCTGATGTAGTGCCCTTAACGCCCGCCTTCTTACACGCTCCACCCACTTTGGCCACCACGAGCGTGCTCTTTGGCACAGTTGTGTCGGTCACTTTGGTTCGGGTTGGCGACGTGCCGATCGGAGAACAACTTGGCGGCGGATTAGGCAACAGGCATTCTGCCGGGACTGGAATTGTATTGGTCGATCCGACGCCGTCCGGCGCACAACTTGGCGGTGGATTAGGCAACAGGCACTCCGCAGGAGGTGCACCAGCAGCACTATCTAAACCAACGGAACCAACCGTGATTAGCGAACCCAAGGCGAAAATGACCGCAACAAGAACTGAACACACGCGTAAATGCTTGACTACATCCTCCCAACTCCCCAAATATTATGGCTCGCTGACCGACCCTCCTGGAATTGCAGTTAACTATCTTTTAGGTTCTGGTAGTTGAATGTTAAATCGCAAGTTCGATTGTCTCGCTTCTCACCGGCAACCGACCAGCGGTGCTCTTACACGTCGCCGTGATCTTGGCCTTTGGAAGTACATTTCCGCGCTTGACTAGCCCAAGCGACTTAGCAATGGTCTTCAACTGACTTGTCGTGTAGGTGATATTTCCGGTTCCGTCAGCACCAAGCGTCACCGTCTTCGACACTTTCTTCGTGCCGTTGGAAAGTGTGACAACACACGAACTCTTTGGAACAGATTTTACGGTGATTGGTTCTCCACCGACGAGAGTGCCAACAGCCAGGACCGAGCGTGGCATCGGGCGAAGAATCACTACATCGCCAGCTCCAGCGTGTAGTGATACTCGCATTAACGATCTTGGTCTGCTGACGTTCGGAAGCAGTGTTTGACTCGACATTTGTCCAACCGCTGAGAGCGAGTCTGCTTTACCAGACTCAGCGCACTCCGTCTCACCATCTGGACACGCGGTTTCTACGTATTGAGAGCAATCCTTCGCACCTTCAGGGCAGTAAATTCTTTCGTCGCGAACGCGGTCGACACTCTTCAGCATCGAAATTCGGTCGGCGGATCCCGCCAAGTCAGGAATTTCGAAAGCATCAGAGTACGTGTACGATCCGGTGCCAGTTTGCCCGAGGAAGTCGCCAGTGCCGCTAGTGATGGTGGCTGTCGAAACTAAATTAATCGCCACACATGAGGAACTGCACAACCCCGCTATGTCTGCATAGCCCTCGATTGTGCCACTGATACCCATTGCCTTTGCCGCCGATGTTGCTGTGAAGTCACATCCATACGGCACTGGTCCACTCGCACTTTGCACGTCCAAGGCAATAAGCCCCGGGACCCCAGCGCCCACTGTTGCATTTGCCACAACCGAAATGCCGGATTTGGCGGAACACCTGGCAACAATCACTCCATCTGTGACCCCCTTCGATGGAATGGTCATCGTGCCAACTACCGTTTGCACGGCGCGACTGATATTCACTTCGGGACGACATGTCATCCTGATTGATGTATTGACTCGGGGATCAAACACCAAGGCAGACTCCATCGCCGAGATTGAGCCGTAGGTGGAACCACTGTCGTTACAATTGAGCGCCCCGAGAGTTGCCACTCGCGAACTGATACCCGAAAGATCAAGAGCCAAATTGAAGTCGGTGGGGCCCAAGTCGACACTCGGTTTGATGGGGATCGCTTGTGCACCGATATCGGAAACTAGGGGTCCGACGCCAAGACTGACAGCACTTGCAAACACGGCCCAACGAATAAGGCTTCGTTTCATGATCCGACCTCCAGATGACTTGCTACTACGGACATTATACAATTCCTTTTCGCAATACAGAAAACAATTGAAGGATAGTGGTCACTTAGGTATACGTAAGAAGGCAAGTCGCCCGAGGCTGTTTGCTTCGTCAGGCGCTGAGTAACTAAGAGAACCTGGAAGTCAACCAAACGCTCGCACCGGACGCACGGCATAGTAGTTGGCCTTAATGTTGGAATTACCTTGTGCTCCATGACCAAAATACTGGTACCACGCGTAGTCCCCAGCGAAATCAGAAGAGGTCCAATAGTAGGCGGCAGCAAATCCGCGACTCCCAAGTTGCGAGCGCAGTTGCAGGTATGAGAACAGTAAGTTCAGGGCGTCCTTGGACGGCAAAAACCAATCTGACTGCCCACCAAGCGTCAAAGCATCGGCTAACTGTGCCGCAATCCCTGACGTTGAGCAACTAGTAACGATCGCAGTCGTGTTGGCCTGGCTCGCCCCAACGGATGTGCCTGCTGCTCCGGAAATGGAAACTCCTTGACATCCCCATTCAGTCAGTGGATCATCGGCGAGTCCACTCCATCCGCTCGGTGCGACTTCCAGATACCGACCCCACGATTGCGTCGATCCAGCGTTATAAAACACCAATCCTCCACCGGGGCCAACGTCACCCAACGCACACACACCACCCATTGCGCATGAGCCGGTGGACTTAGTTCCCTTGGCGACCCATACAAGTTTCTTACCCACCTTGGCGCAAACAAGCTTGATTCCCTTGCCACCACTCTTGGTGCTGGATAGTGTTCCCGCTTTCTTGCAGGATTGCCCGCCGCTTGCGGCACTCACAGCGACAACCGGAAGTGAGATCAAAAGGACAACTAACAACCCGAGTACTCGCCGTGACTTTGGAAGACTCATATAACCTCTCCGATCCAACGTGTACGACAAACATACTGTAATTCACTAACTCTCGCCATGATTAAAATGGTTGATTTCCTAATCGATGCGCAGCAATATCAAATCCCCGCGCTGGTTAGGTGATAAATCGGTGCGTAGCCGTGCAGTTTGGCGATCGCAATTATTTTTCCGCGAAAGGTAGAAAAGTCAAACACATAGTCGAAATGCTTTCCGAATAGATTTGACTGTTCTTCGATTGTTCCTTCTCGCGGCTTTCCGAGGCCGGTGCCATATTTCTCGGCTTTGAATCCAAATCCTGTGGTTGCACCCGAATCACTTCCAGAAGAAATTCCAGCTCCCGATTCTTTCAGCATCTCGGTATAACGTAATTCGTTCTTTTCATCATCAATTCGAAACTTGAACCTGTACACAAGTTTCTTCTTTGCCAGAAACGACTTTCTCTCGGCGATAACAACTTCGAACGTCCAGAGTCCAATTTTTTCAGAAAGAATACCACCGGTACTGCTTACGTATTCTTTAATGTCATCAATCAGCGTCACATCTATACTTTCCTCAGGAGATCTTTTCGCAAATCAAATAACTTTCATTAGATACCTTTCTTCTAGTGCAAAATCTCGGATAAATCAAGCGAAGACGTAGAGCGAAGTTCTCCAGGAAATGTAATAGGTGTTACCCGACCTTGTGAGGTCCTGAGACATACTGAACGGCAAGTCAATTACCAGAAGCGGAAAGGGACGAGAACTGCATGACGTTTAGGACAATCATCGAGCCATTCAAGATCCACTCGGTTGCGCCCCTGCGCATGACAACGCAATCAGAGCGCGAAGAATTCATCAAACAAGCCGGATACAACCTCTTCTCTCTCCGATCGGACGATGTCTTGATCGACCTGCTGACCGATTCTGGAACCGGAGCGATGAGTCGCAATCAGTGGGCCGCAATCCAACATGGCGATGAGTCCTATGCGGGATCTCCCTCGTGGGAAATATTTAGGGATGCGGTTCAGAATCTGTTCCCGTTCAAACACATCATCCCCACCCATCAGGGGCGTGCTGCAGAGAAAATTCTCTTCACTGCAATCGGTGGGGCCGGAAAGGTGATCGCCAACAACACTCATTTTGACACGACCCGCGCGAACATCGAATATACGGGGGCCGAAGCGATTGATCTTGTGATCCCCGAGGGTCGCGACCCAGCGAGTCGACATCCTTTCAAGGGAAATATGGATCTTGCGGCGCTCGAAACGTTCATCAATGAACGCAACGTGGAGGACATCCCCGCCGTCATGATCACAATCACGAACAACTCCGGAGGCGGTCAGCCCGTTTCTCTTGAAAATATTCGTGCGGTGAGTGCACTCTGCAAAAAATACAAGCTTCCTTTTTTCTTAGATGCCTGTCGGTTTGCCGAAAATGCTTGGTTCATCCACGAGCGCGAAGCAGGACAGGGTGATCGCACTGTCGTCGACATCATTCGCGAAATCGCTTCGTTGGCTGACGGGATGACCATGAGTGCGAAAAAGGATCCACTGGGCAATATCGGTGGTTGGCTTGCAATGAACGACGACGACCTGGCGGTTACATGTCGCAATTTATTGATCTTGACAGAAGGGTTTCCAACCTACGGCGGACTTGCAGGACGTGATCTGGAGGCGCTGGCCGTTGGGCTCACGGAAATTGTTTCACACGATTACCTGAAGTATCGAATTGAATCGACGGCGTATCTCGGCAACGCGCTTATTGCAGCCGGTATCCCCGTTGTTCAACCGATCGGCGGCCATGCAGTGTACATCGATGCTCGCACTCTGCTACCCCATATCCATCCGCTGCAATATCCGGGACAGTCACTTGCTGTTGAGTTATACAAAGTCGGTGGTGTACGTGGGTGTGAGATTGGCACCGTCATGTTTGGACGTAAGCCAGATGGCTCGGAAGAACCCGCGACAATGGATCTTGTGCGGTTGGCAATCCCACGACGAACCTACACACAAAGCCATATCGACTATGTCATCGAAGTCTGTCTCGCGGTTGCTCAAACGGCGCCACAGTTACATGGCTATCGAATTATAAAAGAACCAGTTGCGTTGCGGCACTTCACGTCGGTCTTTTCGCCCATCTAAGGCCTTATCTGCTGATCACCGTGGTTCGGACTGCGAAGTGGATCCCCTGGTCCTGACCAACCTGACCTGGACCATGTCCGCTTCAAACTTCTACTGAAACGAAGCGTTTCCACGGATCACCATCCGGCGATGAAAGGAGTCCGCAATAATCTGAATTCCAGTTCTCTTATCATCACCATCACCAACTGACTTGCTAGCAATCATTTGGTTTCGTCCCTCGTGTTGCAGACACCCTTTGATCCTCCGTCATGGATATTGTGCGGTGGTCGATTGCTTGTCAGATTACATTTCCTACAGTACTGAGAGAGACATGATCCAGATAAACCCGTATAAGAATTAGTCAAGACAGCTACAAAATTACTTTTTCGTAGATTTTTCGAGAACAAACATTACACATTTAGTAACGTGCTCCAAAGTATGCAATACCTATAAAGAATAAGAGCTTCAAACAATTGTGTGGAGTTCCGAAAGAAAAATAACCCTCCCGACATCTAAGAACAATCAAATCATCTAACAAATTTCAGTTCGAAACCCCACGAAACAGTTCGTCAATGTCCGTCAGATGCATCCGGGCTTTACGTGTCAACTTTGTGAGTTGCAAATATTCGAGAGTCCGTCGAATGTAAAGCTCCGAAATTCTCTTTTCAGGATTGGAATGGACACGTTGCACGGCGGTCATTAGCATCCACAATTCTCTAGGTGGAATCTCGTAAAGGTCACGCGGTCCTCGCATTCGGACGATAACTTCCGGTTGCTCAGGAAGCCTTTAAGTAGCATCCGCAATTGATCTTCCCAGCGATTGATCGAATGAAATAATCTCGTTGCGATCCAGCAACATCTTCAACTGCCTAAAATATCTGTGTTCAGATTGTGAACTCAAGCTCCAACCACCTGTTGCCCGGTAATGCTGGCGAATCAGATATGAGCCAAGAATCGGACCCTCAACCCCAACAATTTCCATCAGATTAAGTGGAATATTGGCGCTGTCGTCCGCGATACGACCATAAGACTTTCCCGCAACAGGAGCCCAGGACCAATAAGACTTTAAGAGTCGAGATCTGGCACTGCTATCCGGGGGGTACTCTTCACGCCCAAGCGTCTTCGCCAATTGGTCGCGTTCGAACACTTGGATGATAGGGCCCGTTTCGTTATCGTAGACCGGCTCTCGCACTTGAATCTTGAAGTCCTGATCCTCATGCTTTGACAATTGATTCTTGTTAATTGCCTCGACCTTTTTCTCAACATCTGGCGTCAAATGCTCTTCGTCGTTAGCATCGCGAGATTCGTCACCCTTGACCTTTAGATGCCCTGAATCCTTTTCAAGTTCAGCAAGTAGCGGCCACAACTTCTCGAGACTTCCTTCTTTATCAATATAAAAGTCCGACTCCTTAATTCTAAAAAATGAAAAACCGTTGGTGATGATTGCCACATCAGCCGCATTGAACGGCGCATGCGTGAATGCCCCGGGTGCACTGGATCCGCATTTACTTGTTGACGAAGGCAACTTCTTCCACTTAAGCGTCTTGCCAACCTTGGTACAAATGAGCGTGATGGATGGACCACTCTTAGTTTTCGCCCCCACCTTTGAGCATTTGCCGCCATCTCTGTTGGAAGCAGAAACTGGAGAATTCATGCTCACTATAGCCAGCAGCGCAATTGCCGCGACAACGGCCACACACTTAATCTTCATTTTGACATTGGGCAACCGATAGGCTACATGGCTTCGCATATTGATCTGGTTGACCGCGTACCAGATTCTTATCAGGAGTCCCTAACGCTTGATTCTCTCCAGACATCGTCGTATTAGCGTCCGTAGAATGTCGTCATGCAGACAATCACCATCATTCTCAATGAACTCCCATATAAAAACGATAAGGCATGGAATGCGTTGCGGCTTGCCGGATCTCTTCTGGAACAAGACGTGAAGGTGAACATTTTTCTATTGGAAGATGGAGTCGACGCCGGAAAAGAAAATCAGGACACAGGAGAAAAAGAATACGATTTGGAGACGTTGACCAAGGAATTGCTGGTAAAGGGCGTCCCCTTTGTTGCCTGCTCAACTTGTATAAATTCGTGCGGTATTAGCAAGGAAAAGATGATCGACGGCATTACGCCGGGTTTTATGAGTGATTTAGCCAACTGGGTAAAAGTGAGCGACAAGGCTCTAACATTTTGAATATGACGGAACAAAAGACAGTCGTTATTTTGGGCGGCGGCACCGGTGGGTTGGTGGCGGCGTATCAATTGAAGAAACAGTCCGGCAATCAGACGCGCGTAATTCTCATTGATAAGAATCCGAATCATGTTTACTCTCCATCGTTTCTCTGGCTGATGTTGGGAAAACGTTCAGCGAAACAAATCCAGAAGCCGCTTGCCCGACTTACGCGCCGGGGGATTGAGTTTGTACGAGATGAAATCGTCAGAGTCAATGTTGAAAACAGGATTGTCCTAACGGCAACTCAAAGTTTTCACTATGACTATTTAATTGTTGCGCTCGGAGCAGATCTGGCACCTGAAAAGGTGCCGGGACTCGAAAAGAGCGGGTACAACCTGTATGAGTTACAGGAGGTCGAACGGTTGCGGGACGATCTGAAATCTTTTTCAGGAGGAAAAGTCGCTGTCGTAATCTCATCGTTGCCATTCAAATGCCCGGCCGCTCCATACGAAGCCTCCTTCTTGCTGGATGAGTATTTTCAGAAGACTGGTGTTCGAGATCAAACTGAAATCAACATTTTTACACCGGAGCCGTTTCCGATGCCGGTGACAGGTCCCGAAAATGGCAAGACTGTTCGGGAGCTTGTTGAGTCGAGAAATATCAAATTCAATCCGGAAGTTCAACTTGTTTCGGTTGATCCAAATATGAAGCAACTGGTGTTTGAGAACGGGAGAAACGAGTCGTTTGATCTTCTCGTCTATATTCCACCCCATCAAGGTCCGAAAGTCGTAAGAGAATCCGAAATCGGCAATGAATTGGGCTGGCTACCCGTTGATGGCACGACGCTCAAAACAAAATATGACCATGTGTTTGCAATCGGTGATGTTGCGGCTATCTCACTTGTTTCCGGCAAGCCGTTACCACGGGCGGGGGTCTTTGCTCACTTGGAAGCCGAGGTGGTCGTGAAAAATATTGTCGCAGAAATTAAAGGCCTACCAGCAGACAAGAAATTCGACGGGCACGCATTTTGTTTTCTGGAGTTGGGATACGGCAAGGCAGGCTTTGCGAGCGGTAATTTCTATGCCGAGCCGGTTCCATTTGTTGCCCTGAAACGACCGGGCCGCTTATGGCATTGGGGCAAGGTTTTGTTTGAGAAATATTGGCTATGGAAATGGTTTCGGTGAATTTCACGACAATTCCAAAACAGTGACATAAAGAGGTTGGCAAACATGGCTAAATATCATTTTGCATACGGTGGCGGCGATTCAATTCCCGGAACTGAGGCGGCGCAAAAGGCAATTATGGATGCTTGGATCGCTTGGTTCGGAACGCTGGACGAATCGGTGGTGGATGGGGGAAATCCGTTCGGTCCAGCAAAGTCAGTGAGTGGCAAGGGTGTGAGTGACGGCGGGGTTTCGAACCTCGGCGGCTACGTCGATGTCTACGAAACATTTGATGTGATGTAGTGGGATTGCTGGCTTAGCCGCCGGCACCGCTGGAGTACTAGCAGTCGATCGGTTCAAGACCCCCGGTGTGCACGTCGTAGATCGCGCCGCCGACGATGAGATCGCTTGGCAAGAATGGGAAGGCGATGATTCGCCCAATATCCGAAGCGAGCGCGGCTCGCTGGTCGGAAACGGTGCGAAACTCGAGACTGCGGGTGTCGACACCATGCTGGCTGGCAATTGTCTCATGGATGGTTGATTCATCGTCCTGTGTCATTCGACAGTCGGTGTGCGGCATGACGAGAACCCTCTGGACACCTAATAAATAGGTGGCAAGCACAAGTGTGCGTAGAACGTCATCTGTTACTCGGGCGCCTGCGTTTCGCAGAATCTTGACATCTCCCGCTTCCATCCCAACAACGGCGAGCGGATTGATGCGCGAATCCATGCAGGTGATGATTGCCAGGCCACGGCGAGCGGTGCCAGCAAGATCAGAATCGACAAACCCATGAGCAAACTTCTGATTGGCCGAAAGAATGTCAGCAAAGGCTTGGTGTGGAAAATCACCAGGTGTCATCGCCGCCATGTGGTCTCCTCGCTCCTCTATACGAGTGAATTAGCGCTCGCCCAAAAAGCGTCAAGTAGCAGCCCGGCACGCTCGGCAAGCCCTCCTTCGTCGTCTTTCATTGTCTGGTAATAGGTTTCCCATACTTCGGGAGCAATATTCATCGACGGGCCAAGCCGAGCCACCGCATCGGGTGTGAATTCGATGTGCGGCTGCACCCCCCAGGCAGAACCATGGACGAACACCGTGTCGGCATGTGGCACGGTTGCCAACACCATCGAACCTAGTGGTGCAGTCATTGCATCCTCGTGCCAAAGTGCCCACGATCCTTGGAGGGATTGCGGAGCATCGGCGGTCAGGATCATCGGTGCAAAAGCGCGGTAGGTCTCGGCCATCCGCCGTACTCTTCCGCCAAGTGCACACGCCAGCACCTGAGCGCCAAAACAAACTCCGAGGTATGGCCGAGCGTGCTCAAGCCACTCACCCACGATGGCAATTTCCTCTTCGGCCGGTGGTTCGCGATAACCCGTCGCTACCGAGTGCGGCGAACCGAGCACGACCAGCAGATCTGCATCAGGTAACTCTGGCCTATCTTCACGAAAGATACGACGGACATGGAAACCATTGCGCTCAAACCACGGTTCAAGATGACCTAGCTCATGGGCCACAGTGCGATGTGAGAGGACTATGGCTGATGGCATCCATTACAGGCTATGGGCGACATTCCGCGACTTCTGGTTGCTTGCCCCTATGGAACGCAAAGGACCGCCGGTTTCCCGGCGGCCCTTCGTTTGAATTCGTTTTGGAGGGAGAAGCTATGCCCTCAATCCCCTGTTCACCATCGATATCACGGCATCCTTGACTGGAATCATGCCGAAGACTACCGCGCCGTTGACGACAACGATTAGCCAGGTATCCCAATCATAAGTTGGTACCCACCCGCCAACGACGTTGACGTCCAGCAGCCACATCATCAAAATACTGACGACCAGACCCCAGTTGGCTCCAATAATTGGAATCTTCCCGATAGAGGCCGATAGTCCGGCCATCCTTAATACCGAGTCGATGACGTGAGTGACCGCGCCAAGCAGTACTGCCAGTAGTAATAGTGCCCCGAGTACGTACATGAAAATTCTCCTCATTTCCGCAGGTATTTCCTGCTGTTTTGAATTTACGCTGATCCCCGACCAATGTGGTGGATGTCACCAAACTCGTGCCGCCTCGATCGCTCAGGCTTATGGCATATGGTTCAGCCGTCGGTCGAGGTGGGCTGAGGAGTTGGGTTTGGATCGCTGGATGCGGCACCGACATGGCGATATACGGCTGTCGTCAAGCGCTGAACATCCTGAATGAGTTGGTGGACCATCCGGGTGAGTTCAAGGTTCTCTTTGTCAATCTGGTACGTGTGCAGGGCAAGTTCGCCGGCGATTGTGTCGGCCCGTTTGGCGGCGATGAGCAAAATCGACCCTTGCATCGCTGCCAAACAGGAGAGCACGAGGTTGAGCAAAATGAAGGGGTACGGATCAAATCCATTCCGCCGGTTGTACGCCATCCAAATTGCCAGCAATACCAAGGCGATAAATACAAATGGCCATGAACCCATGCCATTGCGTACGGTGTCAGCGGCACGCTCTCCTCGGGTGAGTTGCTCGCCACTGCGGATATGTGGGTGCTTCTTCAACGTCGCCATTTGACCCTCCCCTTGATCAGCAACAAAAACAGCCGGTTATGCGTCCAGTGAAAACTTACTCGTTTATCCTGCGACCCTCATTGCACGGCAACGACCGATCCCTGGGTAATAGCAATTACACACTGACCGAGGTCCAACACGGCGTCGAGTACCTCTAACTCGACGCTCTCATCATTTACTAGTAAGCGGGAGCCCCCGCCAAACGCCACGAGCGCGACGACACCCGTGACATCCTCACCAGCAACATGGGTAGTCAGGTGCATCGGTGGCGGACCAGCCTTAACCATCAGATTGACGGCCGTTGTCGGGCCATTAATGATTGCTGCCTGAACGGTTGCCGCGCCATCAAATGGCGTAATCGAACCCGGACCACAACGATGTGGAACTCCATCGATTGTGAGAATCACTCCATTGCCGCTTGCGATACAGAATTCACGATTCACCCCAGCAACGACGGAAAACGGCACATCATGAGCAAGATCAGCAGTGGAGAGTCGCCACGACCAACCTTCGGGCAGCGGGCCGTCGGCGGTGACTTCATACTGCACGCCCATGCCATTTCGCCACGGCACGGCAATCCGACTGGCGGCACGTTGGATGTTGACACTCATATCGTGCTATCTGATCTACCCTCGTGTCAGGACACACTACGGACAGTAGCGATTTCCCTTTTCGCGGAACACCTGCACCTCACCGAGTTGCTTTTCGGTGATTCCGATCAGCGATTCCAAATCGACTCCGCAAATCACCGTACTGGTGAGATTGGCGTTCATAAAATTGGCACCGGTCAGCACCGCAGCCGTCAGATTGGCGCTTGTGAGATTTGCACCGGTGAAGTCGGCCCCCGTGAGATCAGCGCGGATGAACGATGCCTGCTTGAGGTTTGCTCGAATGAGCTTGGCCCCCACCATATTGGCAACGCTGAAATCGACGAATTCGAGTTTGAGATTGGAAAAGTCAAATCCAATCAGATTGGCAAACTGACACTGCAACACCTTGATGCACATGTAATCGGTCGGCGCAACTGTGGTTTCGGGAACAGGTGTCGGGGCCAACGTCGTCGGAACCGTCGTGTCAGGGCCAGATGTTGTTGTGGAATCTATAACGAGAATCGTGGTCGTCGAGATTTCGACTGTGGTTGACGACGAAACATCCGCAGTATTCACCGCACATGAACTCAGCGTGATGGCGCAAGCACCAACGAGTATGCCGAATCGTGTCATGCGCTAATTCTAGACTCTGATCTTCAAACCACTTGCCCATGTAAGCATGCTCGACCAAACGTAGTGGTGCTCGCAGTTGGCTTCTCGGGGATCGAAGCACAACTGCGAGCACACAACGTTGACTACATACGATTTAGAGACTAAAAAGCGCGTCGGTAATCATCGGGCCAATCACGTCAGAACCAGTAGCGGCCGAACCGATCACGACAAAGAGCACCAGCGCGGCACCTGCCATCGAGATGTCCTTTAAAAATTGGGTCATCTCGTTCTGTTTTTGCTGAGCATCGGTTTGGGTCCAGAAATCATGCATCTTCACGGCGAATAGCGCCAACAGGACCGCAATGACGAGTGCACCAAGATCGGCGTAGACCCCGAAGATGATTGACAGCGCACCGAGAATCAATAGCAGACCAGAGATTTGAATCGATAATTTCGGTGCCGGCACCTTCTTGGCTTGGGCATACCCCACCATGTGCTTGGCCTTTGTCACATGGGCCCAACCCGATACCAAGAAAATAAATGCGAAAAGCACTCGACCGATGATCAGTAATACATTCATAAATACGTCCTGGCTGTAGGGGGCACTCGGGATGAGTGACTTCAAGTTCAACTGCCGCGAGCGGCCAAATATTCCCGAGCCAACTAGGTCCCGCTGATCACGTGTGCGAAACTCTATTACCAGCGAGTAACTCTCACCGTCAATGCGGGTTGAGACGCAGAGCACGACGCAACTCATCAAGTGCGCTAATCACCGACAACTCCCGCATTTGATTCCGTGCTCCGGGTAACTGCAAAGTGCGTGCCTGAGTGACGCCATCTTGAAGGGCAAGGCCGACACAGAGTGTTCCCACTGGTTTTCCATCTTGCTCATCTGGCCCGGCCACGCCGGTGAGCGCAAGGCCGACATCGCTCCCCAACACTTTTCGCACGCCTTGAGCCATAGCGATTGCAACTGCCTCGGAAACCACAGGGCCACGGGGAACACCAAGTAGATCAAACTTCACGTCACTGGAATACGAAACAACCGCGCCACGAAAGACATCGCTGGCACCGGGAATATTCGTCAGTCGACCGGCCACCAGACCACCGGTGACCGACTCGGCCACACCAAGCGTGAGCCCGCGACTCCGTAGTAGCTCGATCACCACGGATTCCATCGTGTCGCCGTCGATACCAAAAACGATGTCGCCGATGACCGCGCGAACGTTTGACTCCCAAGTGTCTAGCAACTTCACGAGATCCGCATCCGTCGGCGCCTTTGCAGTGAGACGTACCTTGATGCCCTCCCACCCACTGGCCAGGAATGCCAACGTCGGGTTACCCAGTAATTCAAGTTCGGCGATAATTTCAATAAGTTGTTCGTTCAGACCACTTTCACTGTTGCCCCACGTGCGCAATACCCGGCTTCCAATTACCGCCAGCGTGCCGCCTCGTTGCAGCAAGTCGGGCATGATTGCCCGCTCATACATCTCATACAATTCATATGGCACTCCGGGTACTGCATACATCACCTTGTCGCCCACTGGACAGATGAGTCCGGGAGCCGTACCGCGTCGTTGGGGAATCGCTGTTGCGCCACGGGGCACCATGGCCTGTCGCATATTGATCTCCGGCATCCGGCGATTGCGGGAAGCAAACATTTCGGCAATCACGGCTCCCATCTCGTCATCAAATTCAAGTTCAACTCCCATTACTTCGGCAATTGCTTCGCGAGTAATGTCGTCATGCGTTGGTCCAAGGCCACCGCAAATGATGATCGCATCAGCGTCGGCGAGCGTGGCGCGCAGTGCTGCAACTATTCGGCCCACATTGTCGCCAACTTTTATTTGTAGACATGAGTCAATGCCCGCCAGCGCAAGTTGCTCGCCGAGCCAAGCCGAGTTGGTATCGACAATATGCCCCAGCAACAACTCCGTGCCAACCGCGACTACATCACAGCGCATAACTATTTACGCTTCATGTTGATCGGAAGAGCACGCAACGCATACTGTGCACCGCTCAAGACAGTAAGTCCAACGGCAAGCCACAGTGTGATCATCCACGTGTAGGTGTAGTTGATGGCGGTGAATGGAAGCAACGCAAAGCCCACCGCTAATTGTTGACTAAGGGTCTTGATTTTGGCGGTGCGACTCGCCGGCATCGTCACACCCTTGGCTCCGGCAAATACCCGGTAGACACTGACGGCGATCTCACGCGCCGCAATTATTGCAACAGGCCAGACACTAAATACACCGTGACTCACCAGTGTGAACATCGCCCCGAGCACCAACACCTTGTCGGCGAGCGGATCAAGGAAGGCGCCGCTGCGGGTAGTGCCGTATTTACGAGCAAGGTTTCCATCAAGTAAATCGCTCATGCACAATACAAACCACAACGCGGTGGCAATCCACGACCCTCCTTTATTGTTGGGGATCATCGCAAATAGCAGCGGTGACACGAGCAAACGACTGACCGTGACGGCATTTGCCCATGTACGAATCGCACTTGGATCAGTTGGCATCGTCATCGTCCTCACCGTTAAACGGTGTTGCCCCCACGGCCACCAGATCCGGGCCAAGGGCGTCGGCAATCTCAACATCATGGAATGTTCCGACCGAAAGCGTGCGATCCACATGTATCACGCCATCAATAGAAGGCGCTTCACGGTGACTCCGAGCAATACCTTGCGCGTCAACGAGCACTCGCACCGTTGCGCCGATGAGATCGTCGCGGCGTGTCGAGGTGATGGAGTCTTGTAACTCGCGCAACTCGGCAATGCGTTGGTTCATTAATTCGACCGGGACCTGGTTCGGCAAATCCACCGCATGTGTCCCCTCCTCCGGACTGAAGGTGAAAAAGCCGCACCAATCCAGTTGTGCTTGTTCCACAAAACGAATGAGTTGATCATGGTCCTCTTCGGTTTCGCCGGGATAGCCGACGATGAAATTACTGCGAAAGGCTGCGTCGGATTCCAAGGCCCGAATGTCGCCAATCCGCTTAAGGAATCGCTCGCCATCACCCCACCTCCGCATCCGCCGTAAATGGCTCTTCGAAACATGCTGTAACGACAGATCAAAATAGGCAACTCCGGTGTCCAGAATTGCCTCAATGAGCTCGTCGGTGAGATCACTTGGGTAGAGATACAGCAATCGGGTGCGCTCAACTTTTTCCGATACGGCACGAACGAGTGGCACAATTGAACCGGCACCGAGTTCACTGGGTCGATCCTTGCCGTAGCTTGCAAGATCTTGTGCTACGAGAACAACTTCCTGAGCACCTAATTCATCCACTTCATGAAGAATCGATGCGATGTCGCGACTGCGCTGGGGACCACGAAATGACGGGATGGCACAAAACCCGCAGTTGCGATCGCACCCTTCGGCGATCTTTACGTAGGCCCACGGCGAAGTTGAAGGCGGCCTGGGCAAATTGAGCAGATCAAAACTTGGAATATTGACACTTGTCACGGAGAGAGACTTGCGACCCATCATCACCGGCACTCCAAAACCAGCGACTTGATCCACTTCTGGTAGAGCCGCGGCAAGTTCTGGGCCATATCGCTCGGCCATGCATCCAGTGACGACCAAACGGGCACCTTCTTTGCGACGCGCACCAAGAGCAAGCACGGTGTCGATGCTCTCCTTACGCGCATCTTCAATGAATGCACATGTATTCACCACAAGCACGTCGGCAACCGAGGGATCGTCGGTTGCACAGAGACCATCTCTTTGCAAAAGGCCTACGATTTTGTCAGAATCGACATCATTTTTTGGACAGCCCAATGTCTCAATGTAAAACCGTTGCTGCACGGTTATTGAGCCTACCGAGGCTCAATAGTTGAGGCGCAGCCCCTTGTATGGCCACTTCATCGAGACGAGTTTGCCAGTACCGGAAAGTGTGATGTAGGCGGTCTGATAATCGGCGCCACCAAAGCAAATGTTGGTCGTTAGAGGATCGCCTGTGGCGATGTGCTGGAGAATTTCACCACTGGGCGATATGACGGTAATTCCGCCGTTCAGCAGTGTGGCTACACACACGTTGCCGTCACCATCGACGGCGAGGGAATCCAAATATTGCAGTCCCGGCAAACCGCACAGACACACCGATGGATCGGCCGAGGACACCGGAGTGGTCTCCCCCGGTCCGGTAATCGTGGTGCGAAGGACGCGGCCGGTGAACGTCTCGGCCCAATACAAGGTCGAGCCATCTGGCGACAAGCCAATTCCATTTGGTGACTCGGTGGGAAAAATCACCTCGCGAATCATGGAGCCATCGATCGTGGCGTAGTAGATGCCGGTGAGATCAGCCGAGCGATCATGACGGATGCCGTGATCGGTAAACCACATTCCACCGTTTGTGTCAAACACAATGTCATTTGGTCCACGCAATTTGTGCCCGTCACATGCGGTGTACAAGTCGGTGATGGCTCCGGTTTTCATGTCCACCCGTTGGATTCGACCGCCAATGTAATTCGACGGCGAAAATGGCCCTGGAAATGTAAGCCCACCGAAATCGACCTCGGTGAAAGATCCACCGTTGTTGCAGAGATACAACGCTCCATCGGGACCGACAGCAATTCCATTGGGGCCACCATCGATCTTGGCCACCGTCGTCTTCGTACCGTCGGGCATAACACGGGTGATGCACTCGCCGAACATTTCGACCAATACAACACTGCCATCGGGCATCGCGATCGGACCTTCCGGAAAACGTAATCCGGACGCAACTTCAACGAACTCGACCATACCGACCCCTAATACTAACTTGCACGCTGCAATTGCTCGAGTTCTTCGAGAGACATGAGTACTTCACGCGGTTTGGATCCTTCACTTGGTCCGACAACACCACGGGACTCGAGGAGATCCATGATCCGACCCGCCCGTGCGAATCCAACTTTTAGCTTGCGCTGCAACATTGAAGTGGAGCCCTGCTGTGTGCGAACCACAAGATCCATCGCCTGACGCAGCAATTCATCGTCGCCGCTGTCGCCAGTGGTGCCGCCAAATGGGATACTGCTGCCGGGTTGATCGCCTTCGATTCCGCTGACATAAACAATCTCCGGTGCTTGACGACGCCAGTGCCCAACGATCTTGCGCACTTCGCTTTCTTCAACCCATGCCGATTGCACGCGCTGTGACACCGAGGTGTTGCCGGGTAACAGCAACATGTCACCTTTACCGATGAGTTTTTCCGCTCCAGACTGATCCAAAATGACGCGGCTGTCGGTAAGACTTGAGACGGCAAACGCCATCCGAGCGGGAATATTGGCTTTGATCACACCAGTGATGACATTGACGCTCGGGCGCTGCGTGGCAACGATGAGGTGAATGCCGACTGCGCGCGCCTTTTGGGCAATGCGCGTAATGCAATCTTCAACGTCTCGCGCGGCAACCATCATTAGGTCGTTCAACTCATCTACGACAATGAGAATGTACGGGACACGTTCGTAGGTTCGATCAGAATATTCATCAGCAACCAGATCACCGCGGTCATAGGCAGCGTTGTATCCAATCACATCACGGAATCCAGCCTCGACGAGCATGTCGTAGCGCCGTTCCATTTCCTTCACCGCCCAGCCAAGCGCATTTGCTGCCTTCTTAGGATTGGTGACCGGTGCTGTAAGCAAGTGTGGCAAGCGTGCGTACTGTGCCATTTCCACTTGTTTGGGGTCGATGAGAATGAGTCGTACCTGCTCGGGGGTCGACCGCACAAGAATCGAGGTGATGATGCAATTGAGCACGCTCGACTTACCCGCCCCGGTTGTACCAGCAATGAGCAAGTGCGGAGTATTGGCGATGTTCAAGAAAAGTGCATGACCGGAAATGTCTTTGCCGATTGCGACTTCGAGTGGATGCATGACCCCGCGTGCCTCTTGTGAGTCCATGAGATCTCCGAGAGAGACGAGTTCACGATGCTCATTTGGCACTTCAATACCAATGGCCGAGCGCCCCGGGATTGGCGCGAGAATTCGCACATCGGTTGCCGCCATCGTGTAGGCGATATCGCGAGAAAGGGACGTCACGTGCGCAACCTTGACACCACCACCGAGGGAAAGTTCGTAGCGCGTGACCGTGGGACCGCGCGTAAAGCCAACCAAAGTAGTTTCGACTCCATGCTCCTTCAGCGCTTCAACAAGTACGTCGCCACGCTGTCTAATTCGTGCTTCGTCGGCTTGAGCATGCTGAGTGACTGACAACATGTCGAGCGTTGGCAATGTCCAGTTGCTGGCTTGGGCACCTGGACCAAGGGGCATTTGAATCGCTTCACCCTTGACCACCTTGGTTGGAGCAAATGTTGATGCACCTGCCTCGTGGGCGTCGCGTCGCAGAGTCTTCTTGCGCTTTGCTCGCCGCGAAGTACTCTCATCGTCGAATGCTGCGTCGTCTAGGGAAACGTCGTAGAACACCGGAGCTCCAGGGTTGCTGCTGCCCAAATCGCTGTCTTCCTCGAAATAGTTACCGCGATCGGCTTCGACTTCCAATAACTCGTTCGTCGACTCCGCCGACATTCCATTCGCCCAGTTGCGTATCAGTCTGATCAGTTCGGGCAATGTCTTGCCAGTGATCAGTAGCGCACCGCCAAGGATCACGGCGAGTAACACAACAGTTGCCCCAATGCCACTCAACAAGCCACGAAGCGGTTCGCCGACGAGAGCACCGAGCCAACCACCGGCGCGGGCAAGGGCACCAAGATCAGCGTGAATGTCGTTAGCCCCCCACACAATATGAATGAGTCCGAGAATGGAGAACCAGACGATGCTCCACCCGATTGCGAGGCGTACGCGATGTTGCACTTCCGTGCGCTTGATGAAAGCGACGCCGGCCACGATACACACGATAGGCAAGACAAATCGGCCAACTCCGACCAGCCACGACAGCGACGAATCAAGCCCCCGGCCTAGTGGGCCAGCGATTGCGACATATATGGAAAACGAAAGCAAGACGCCGAGACAGATGAGGGCGATGCCGCCGAATTCGTGCCCGCGCCCGGCGATGATGGCCCGCAGATGTGATGGGCGAGGCGGGCGCTGATACGTCGGTTCGTCCGGGTCAACGGTGGCATGGCTTCGAACGATTCTGGCGCGCCCACCTTTGGTGGTGCGCACGGTCGTAGAGCCCCGTCGGGGCTTATTTCCCATGGTTCTACCGTACCAATGGGGCCATAGCCAAGTGAGGCATGGTCGTTATGGAGATTTACATCTCCATAACGACTGGCACGATCATCGGGCGGCGTTTGGTGCGTTCAGCGACAAACTTTCCAGCCGCACGGCGAACCTCTTTTTCGAGCGCGTCAACATCGCGAGTGCCATTGCTCAACGCGCGCTCGACGGCCACCGAGACAGCGGCGCACGCTTCGTCAATGAGGTCTTCTGCTTCTGGCGCGTACACCCAGCCGCGCGTAATCACTTCTGGGCCAACGAGCACCTTGCCGGCGCCGATGTCAACGGTTACCACTACGACAACTACACCTTCCTCGGCCAACACCTTGCGGTCGCGCAACACACCTTGGCCCACATCGCCGACGATTCCGTCGACATAGAGCATTCCGGCCGGGACACGGTCAGTGCGCTTGATTCCATCATCGGTTATCTCAATCACGTCACCGTCTTCGCACAACACGATGCGCTGCGCGGGGACGCCCATCACACGAGCCAGATGTGTGTTAGCCACCATGTGGTGATACTCGCCATGAATTGGTACGAACCACTCCGGCTCGGTGATGGATAGATACATCTTTAGATCCTCGGCCTGGGCATGGCCGGTGGCATGAACGTCGGCGATGCCCGAATGTACGACATTTGCCCCGGCACGCAGCAACTCATCAATCACTTGATTGACATTGCTCTCGTTACCCGGAATTGCATGACTCGAAAAAATCACCGTGTCTTGTGGGCCAATTTTTACGAACTTGCTTTCGCCGCGTGCCAACAAAGAAAGTGCCGCCATCGGTTCGCCTTGCGATCCAGTGGAAATCACACATACCTGCTCGGGCGGATAGTCGTCGATTTCTTCGATGTCCACAATGGAGCGATCGGGTAATTTGATCAATCCCAGGTCGCGGGCGAGACGCATGTTGTTGTTCATGGATCGTCCCAGCGTGGCGACAACTCGACCAGCACCCACCGCCGCTTCAGCGATTTGCTGGACGCGATGAATGTGGCTGGCAAAACTGGCGGTGATGATGCGTTGATGTTTGTGCTCGGCAAATAATTGTCGTAGCACTATTCCAACGGTTCGTTCCGACGGGGCTGAACCCCGTTCCTCCGCGTTGGTGCTGTCTAGCATCAACAAACGAATTCCATCGCCAGCGGCCAGCGCACCGAGGCGTGCCAAATCGGTACGGCGATCATCCACCGGAGTGAGATCAATCTTGAAATCCCCTGAGTGAACGATGACACCTTGCGGTGTATGTAGGGCAATGGCATGTGCCTGTGGTACCGAGTGCGTGACCGGAATGAACTCCACATCGAATGGACCAATCTTGCGACGTTCGTTATCGACGATCTTGATGAACTCCGTCTTTCCGAGTAATCCAGCCTCTTCAATGCGATGACGTGCCAGGCCAAGAGTCACTGGCGAGCCGTAAATCGGGAACGACAATTCGCGCAACAAAAATTGCAGACCACCGACATGATCTTCGTGACCATGCGTCGCCACACAGGCTTCAATGCGATGCGAATTTGCTCGCAGCCATGTGAAATCGGGAAGAACAAGATCAATGCCGTGCATGTCGGCATTTGGAAACATCAAACCGCAATCAATCAGTAACAGTCGGTCGTTTTGTTCCACAACCATGCAGTTGCGACCGATCTCACCAAGGCCACCAAGGAAGATGATGCGGACTGGTGCGGCCATTACTTTTGTGAGTTGCGAGCGAGACGCAAATTCTCGAGCACTTGTTTGGCTCGCGCTTCAAGACCAGGAGTTGGCGGACCCATCGGCAATCGTGCTTCGCCAACACGTAACCCAAGCACATTCATCATTACCTTCGTCGGGAGCGGATTCGGATTCTCATCCCCGGATTCGAAAGCAAAACTTTCCAATAACCGTGCATTGACCTTGCGGGCTCCGACAACATCACCTTTCGCCCAACAGGCGAACATTTCTTGGTGATCCACTGCACTCCAATGAGTTGCCACGCCGATAACACCCACTCCACCGATTGCCATGAACGGCAGTGTGAGACCATCATCGCCGCTATAGAGCTCAAAACTTTTCGGGACTTGCGACATCAGTACCGCGGTCTCGGCAGGATTACCAGCCGCATCTTTGAGGGCGGCAAGATTTTTAACGTCGCGAGCCAACTTCAATAATGTCGCGGTGCTGATCTTGCGTCCCGTGCGCACGGGAATGTCATACACGATGACCGGCAACGTCGTTGCCGCACACACAGCCCGCATATGGGCTTCAATACCCGCTTGTGAAGGCCGGTTGTAATACGGGCCAACAGCCAACACGCCAGCAATACCCAACTTTGATGCCTGTTTGGTGAGATGCACCGAATGGGCAGTGTCGTTGGAGCCACTGCCGGCGATGACTGGAATAGTTACGGCCTCGACGGCGGCGGCGAAAAGAGCCAACTTTTCGTCGTCGCTGAGCGTTGACGCCTCGCCGGTCGTTCCGCCAACAACTAGGCCGTCGTTGCCGTTGTCCTGTAGCCATTTTGCAAGACGGCGAACGCCATCCAAGTCAAGTGCACCGTTGTCGTCAAACGGTGTGACCATTGCAGTTAGGACCATACCGAAGCGCGGCATAGGTCGATATTAGTCAGTGCGCGGGATCAGCCAACTCCTTGCCAAGTTCAAACTTCAGATAATCGTCGCCGGTATTGTCCCAATCTTCGAACTGAATGACACCCATTTCCTCGTAGCGCCGGCGCAACCACTTGTCGTTACGGTCCAACAAACCGAGTTTCTTACAGTTCGGAACGATCTTCGAGAACAGCATTTGCTGGAACATTGTGCGGGTCGGATCGTTTAAAATGAGTGGAATCACCGTCTTGGGATCAACGCCCATGTACTCCCACACCTCTTGCTGGAGGAATCGGTCCCGCATCCGGATGCTTGCTTCGTAGGCGAACTCTTGTCGATCCATCATCTCTTTATCTGTCATGCCGTCATATACCTCTTTGAGACTGAGCACACCAAATGCGACGTGGCGGGCCTCATCGCTCATGACGTAACGCAGCAACTTCTTGAGCAGCGGCTCAACCGTCAACTGATGCATGAAGCCGAACGCCGCCAGCGCCAAGCCTTCGACCATGATCTGCATTCCGAGATACGTGAAATCCCAACGCGAATCCGCCACGATGTCATCGAGCAACATGCCCAGATGCGCATTGATTTGGTAGCCGCCTTCAAGTTTTTCGTCAAGATAACGCGCAAACACTTCGACGTGGCGGGCTTCGTCCACGACTTGGGTGCTGGCATACAATTTGGCGTCATACCACGGCACGGTCTCGGTGATTTTTGCGGTACAAATGAGTGCACCCTGCTCGCCATGGAGAAACTGCGAGAGCATCCACTTGCGACCTTGAATACCGAATTCCAACCATTCCTTGTCACCCCACAGGGCGAGTTTGGTGTCGGCATACAACGCCGGATCCATCCCGGTGCCAATCAGAGCCTGGTCGGCAGTGATTGTCTTTTCAATGTCAACGTCTGTCTCCCAGGGAAGATCGGTCGAACCATTCCATTGACCAGTCTTGGCCTTTTCGTACAACTTGCGTAGCGCCGGTCGAGCCAGCGTGTAGTCCCATGTAAAAATTGTGTCGGCGTTGTTCTTCACAACGTGCTCAACCTCATTGGGATCGGTCATTGGGACGCTGAGAATTGCCTCAACATCGTTGATCAAATCGCGACCGATAATTGCCTGGTTTTCCTTGGCTGTAATTGACATTTTTGCCCCTGTCTATCTATTGGGTCGTATGTTTGCCGAATTCGTGAATGTTGAGATGTGATCGCAGAAATGTTGTGACACTGTCTTCGTTTGTAAAGTCAAATCGCTCAGATGGTGCGAGAAAATATGAAATCACGAGTCTGGCGAGCACCTCGACGAGTTCGTCGGCCTCATTTCCCGGAATGAAATCGGCAATCATTGGTACAAGATACGAAGAGGCAACGCGCACAGTGCGTGGCATCCCCGCAACGGTGAACTGGGTGAGAGTCGTACCTGGTTCGGTGGCGAGCATCAGGGCGAGATGTTCATCGCTGCGCAACTCGTTGGTTGCCACCACAATGCATCTAACAAGCAGGTGTTCAAGCGACGTGGCGCCCTGTGCGCGTGCCAGCAGTGTTGCAAAGAACTCATCCAACGAGCGCACATGCAGTGCTTCGAGCAACACTTCCTTGCCCCCGGGAAACAACCGATACAGCGTTGCGCGCGATACACCCGCTGCTTGGCACACATCGCTCACGGTAAAGTGCGACACACCCCAATGCTCAATGCATGTCTTGGTCGAATCTAAGATCCGGGATTCCATCTCGCTCACCTGTGGATACGAGGTGGGAACCGATTGCAACTGCATTGTGAGACAATAAAACTAGAATTGTCTCACTGTCAAATATTTCGACTGTCTTTTTGCTCCGGTCGCTTCGCGCCCCCCACTGAGGTCAAAGTTGAAGTCCTAATTTCTCAGGTAGTTGGCAATTTGTGGTCGGCGAAACGATCCCGCAAAGTTTTCTTGGAGAACTTGCCAACGCTTGTCTTGGGCACTTCATCGATAAACACCACGTCGTCGGGTACCTGCCACTTGGCAACCCGCGGCCGAACGAATTCAAGTACCTCGTCCTTGCTCAATGATGCTCCCGCTTCCAATACCACACAAGCCAGCGGACGCTCCGACCATTGCGGGTGGGGCACGCCAACGACGGCAGCCTCCTTGATTAGCGGGTGAGCCATGAGTTCATTTTCTAGTTCGACAGAACTGATCCACTCACCACCGGATTTGATGAGATCCTTGGTGCGATCTACTAGGCGAATGCGACCGACGCGATCCATGGTCGCCACATCCCCGGTGCGTAGCCATCCGTCGGCAGTGAAACTTTCTCCGGCCCGTTCGTCGTTGTAATAAGTGGCCGCAATCCAGTTTCCAGCACATTGCAACTCACCGCTAGTTTCACCATCCCATGAGACCGGCGTGGTAGTACCAGGTTCAACCACGCGACAATCCACACCGAACACGATCTGGCCGACCGTGGTGCGTAGGACTGCCTGCTCTTCGTCGGACAGCATTCGATCGGCAGCCGACATTGTGCACACGGCGGCAATCGGACTGGTTTCGGTCATTCCCCAGGCCTGTAGAATTGGCAGGCCGGTCGCTTGGCGATAAGCCTCACTCAGTGCTTTCGGTACTGCTGAGCCACCACACGGAATTGCACGCAATGCCGATGTATCCCGATCCTTCAATTCGGGCAGCACCGTCATCCAAATTGTTGGCACACCGGCGGCAACGGTGACTTTCTCTTCGACGATGAGATTGGCAATTGCCTTTCCTGACAGATCGGGACCAGGCATCACCAAACTTGCGCCCGATGCGACCGCGGCATGAGCAAGACCCCAGGCATTGGCGTGGAACATCGGCACAACCGGCAAAAGAATGTCGCTCTCGCGAGCACCGAGTGAGTCTGCTGTCATTGCTCCCATCGTGTGCAGAAACGTTGAACGATGGCTGTACACAACACCCTTGGGATTGCCAGTCGTTCCGCTGGTGTAACACATACTCGCTGCCAGATTTTCATCCGTGACGTTAAATTCAACACCGGGAGTGCCCTTCATCAACTGCTCATAGTCGTGCAGCTGCATGCCGGGAACGGATTCGGGAACTTCGCCCTTACCATCGTCCATGACAACGAGATGCTTCACCGTTTTGAACGTTGGCAGCAGTGGTGCAAGCAGTGCGAACAGCGACCGGTCAACGAAGATCACTTCATCCTCGGCGTGATTTACGATGTAGGTGAGCTGTTCGGGAAACAGGCGAATGTTCAACGTGTGCAACACCCGTCCCGTGCAAGGTGCGGCAAAATACAACTCCAAGTGTCGTGCCGTATTCCAGGCAAAGGTTGCCACGCGTCCGTCACTGGAAATACCGAGTTTGTTCAATACTCCGCCGAGTTGTCGGGTGCGCGCGGCCCATTCGCCATAGGTCGTACGCTCCCGGCCTGTGGCAGTTGCGGTAACGATTGTCTTTTCGCTGTGATATTTCTCGGCTCGCTCAAATAAGTGCACCAATGTCAGTGGTGTTTCTTGCATCAAACCCTTCATCAAATACCCCTCCCCCAATAAACTATTTGCGTGTGGCATCAAGTTAGCAACCGCGAACTCCCGGCGCGAAGGCGACTCGTCAACTACGGTGCTCGTCGTGCGTAAAGCGATCCTGTCATTGACCTCGGTATTGTTCTTCATTGGCACGATTGGCAGCAACATCGGCCCCGCCCTTGTGGATGAACATCCAGTCGTGGTGCTCATCCTCAGTTCGCGAAATCGCAATCTCTTCGGATCGGTTCCCTATATCGATCTGTTTCCCTATATCGCCATTGGTTTCACCCGAGTGCTCATCGCCGGAGTCGCTCTGTATTTGGTTGGACGGTGGTATGGCACCCGGGCACTTGGCTGGGTCGAGCGCAACATGGGCGAATTGCCCGCCATCTATCGCTGGACCGAGTGGATCGTGGATAAGGCTGGATCGGTAGCACTCGTGCTGATGCCCGGCAGCAATATTGTGTGCCTGATGCTCGGCCACCGAAGAATGCCGCCGCGGCGCTTCGTTCCCCTGTTGATGTTGGGAATTGCGATCAAACTCGCCGTGTTATGGCAGGGCGGACGAATCTTCGAAGGTCAGATTCGCAGTTTCTTGAACTACATCGAGAAATACCAGTGGTGGGTTGTCATCGCCTTGTTTGCCGTATCCCTAATTCAATCTTCACGTCGCAGCCGACCGCAAGCCGGGTAATCCAACCAGACCATAACGAATCGAAATTGTAGCCAGGCAACAAACGTGTAAGGCTCGCGCAATGGCTCATGTAACTCTTCGGGGTAATCCCGTCACCACAAGCGGCGAACTTCCAGCGCTTGGCGCAAAGGCTCCCGCTTTCACCCTGACCAAAGTTGACCTGTCGGAAATGACGAATGCCGACCTCGTTGGCAAACGCACCATTTTGAACATCTTTCCCAGTATCGACACTCCGACGTGTGCGGCAAGTACGCGTAAATTCAATGAACTTGCTTCAGCACTCGACAACACGTCGGTCATTTGTGTATCGGCCGATCTTCCATTTGCTCAAAAGCGTTTCTGTGGTGTTGAGGGTCTGACAAACGTGCAGAGCGCGTCATCATTTCGCTCCGACTTTGGCAATGTTTTTGGCGTCACGCTCACCGATGGACCAATGAAGGGAGTGCTCGCCCGTGCGGTGGTTGTGCTAGATGCAAATGGCACGGTGACGTACACCGAATTAGTTGGCGAGATCGCCAACGAGCCAAATTACGATGCGGCAATCAAGGCACTGAAGTAATCAACTTCCCTGCTCAGTCACGCAGGTGTGCTGTTTCATTCAGCGTCATCAATGATCGCAACCCGTTTCGCGATGCAAAGACGCGATGAATCGACGTGTAGTTGGGATAGAAGAACCCACGCGTAGTCGTGATCCCAAGAATATTGGCGAGGTAATGGTTGATGACCCCGCCGTGACATACCACTGCTACGCGTGACGACTGATGTCGGTCGATAATCGTCTCGATTCCTGACACGACCCGCGTTTTAAACATTTCTGGAGTTTCATCGGTCGATTCCCACTCCCCGTCAATCAGCCGTTGCCAGCGCGGATCGTTCGCGGCGCGTAATTCTTCGATCGGCACATATTCATTTGAGGTACGGTCGTATTCGGCAATGTCATCCACGATGACTGCATGCAATCCAAACCGTTGCGCCAATGGTTCAGCCGTCTGCACGGCGCGAATGAGCGGGCTCATGTAGATCGAGTCGATGTCTTCGCCGGCGAGATAGTCGGCGAGACGAATCGCTTGCTGAAGACCCTCCGCCGATAGTTCTGGGTCGGCCGGGCCTTCGATGACTTCGCGCCTCACGGGCAACGCGTGGCGGATGAGCAGTAACTCCATTAATGAATGAGTTCCGCGAGATTCAATTCGGTCAGGGCGCGATCGAATCGCGCGTTCATGCTCTCAACAAGGGCGTACTGTCGCGGGTCACTCAGATCCATGCCGCGGCTCGCCACGATTGGATACGCCAAACAGAACAACGCCGCCGCGCGATAGTGCTCCCACAATTGATGGCGGTCGATAAGTTCGGCCGGCACGCCATATTGACGCAGACCATTTAGCCAACGGTCAAATAACTCGACCTCGTTTGTGCTGGCGACATCGGCCTCAAGGCTCTGCGTCACAAAGTAAGCGAGATCGTAAGCGCCCGAGCCCGTGCCAATGAGTTGAAAATCGAGCACAGCAAGTTCGTTTGCAGCGGTAAACAACATGTTGTCAGCCCGAAAATCACCGTGGACCAGTGTATTTGGACCCGTCATCAGCGAGGCCAGCAATTGTCCAACGTTTGCACCAAATTTTGGGCCGATGTTCAGCAATGACTTTGGCACTGCCATTTCCTTGACTACTTTTTCCCACCCTTCGGCAAACACCATCGGCAAGATTGCGGGATAGATCGGATCGCCCAAACTGACGGTCGTGCCAGCGGTCGCCAGCGCATCGCCCTTTCCCCACCACTTTGCGTGCATGTGCGCTAGGCCGTCAACAGCGATGAAGGCATCTTCGATGTTCATTCCCTTGTTCTGGTCGATGATCCGCAATGCGCCAAGGTCCTCGAGAACTATTGCAAACTGGCTCGTCTCTTCGTTGACATCGCCGTAGTACGACGCTGGAACCTTGAACGGACAATCTTTGGCCAAGGTGTCGAAAAACCGTACCTCGCGGATATACATTCGCAACATCGTTGAAGTGAACACAACGCCTTCGTCGAGGGCGGGCAATTTCACGATGACACTCGGTGGACAATTTGTTCCAGTGAGTGTCGCTCGATAGACCGCGCTTCAAACGCCAATACCTATACCAATATGCTTAAATGTCGCCGACGTTACGCCGAAACCCGTAGCTGCAGATAGCCACTGTGCGTCGATATCTGCGATCGAACTCGGAATCATCACTGCCATCTCGCACCCCCAGTACGAATACGTTAGATGCCTAGAAGGACATCAAGTCCAATAGTCAGTCCTCGGTGCTCAGCAATGTTCTTGCACGCCACCACCACACCCGGCATGAAACTTGCGCGATCGGTGGTGTCGTGACGAATCGTCAACGTTTGACCTTGCGTACCAAGAATGACTTCTTGATTGGCAACAGCCCCGCGCATGCGTACCGCATGAATCGGAATTCCCGCTGCGCCCTTGGCCCCGCGTGCCCCTGGGATTGCCTCATTCTTGGTCGGATCTGATGCCCAGGTGTCGCTGGCAGAGGCCATGCGTTGAGCAGTTGCAATTGCGGTTCCCGACGGAGAATCCGCTTTGCCATCATGATGGATCTCGATGATCTCGGCGGTGTCAAAAAACGGTGCAGCAATTTCGGCAAAACGCATCATCAACACCGCCCCAATGGCGAAATTCGGGGCGATGAGACAATTGCTGGCACTAAATGCCTGACGAAATGTTGCCAAGTCATTTTCGGTAAATCCAGTAGTACCGACTACCGCGTGAATACTGTGCATCGCCAGCCACGGCAGCGTGACCCGAGCCGCGGCAGCGACGGTGAAGTCGACTGCTACGTCAACCTTGGCATCAGCCAAGGCGCGAAGTTCGGACGCGATCGTGATGCCATGCACCGTCGCACCGGGATTCGCGGGATCCACCGCGGCAACCAGTTCAAGTTGTGGGTCGCCAGCCACGGCATCACACACCGTTGCGCCCATTCGTCCCGCAGCGCCAATGACTCCGACTCGCACCATCTGTTTGAGCGTAGACGAAGATTTCAGCGGTTAGGACTCGCTGTTCTCTTGGCTGTTGAATTCGTCTTCGAAGCTCACCGAGACGACATCACTAGGAGCAGCCGCACCACGGTTGGGCTCGCGTCGAGCCCCACTGTCACGGCTATCACTCCGACCGGAACTACGACTGTCACCGCGACCGCCACTGCGATCGGCACCGCGACCACCACCGCGACTGTCACCGCGACCACCACGATTGTCGCTGCGACCGCCGCGATCATTACCGCGTTCGCGTGGGCCACGATCACTTGTGCGTTCGCGCGGAGCACGTTCACCGGGCGCTTCGCCACCGGCATCACCACCACCAATGGGTTGCCCATTGGGGCCGAGAAGGCTGAGGCTCACTTTTCCACGGTCGTCAATATCATCGACCCGAACTTGCACCTCGTCGCCGAGATTCAATACGTCTTCAACTCGGGCAATACGCTTGCCGCCACCGAGTTTGGAGATGTGCACGAGTCCGTCGCGACCCGGAAGAATGTTGACGAATGCCCCGAACTGGGCGATGTTCACGACGCGACCCGTGTAGGTTGCGCCGAGTTCAGCAGTCGGTGGGTCGACGATCGCCAGAATCCGCGAACGCGCTTCTTCCACCTTGGTGCTGTCCGGCGAACCAATCGTGATGATTCCGGTGGCTCCGTCGTCGCTGACGTTGATGTCTGCGCCGGTTTCTTGCTGAATGGTGTTGATGACCTTGCCCTTCGGACCGATCACTTCACCAACTTTGTCCAGCGGAATAGTGAAGGTGACAATCTTTGGCGCACTATCGGCAACCGTTGAACGAGGTGCCGAAATTGCAGCCTCCATCACTTCCAGAATCTTCAAGCGAGCTTCCTTGGCCTGCTGTAATGCACTGGCCAACACTTCGCTTGGGATTCCGGCAATCTTGGTGTCAAGTTGCAAGGCAGTAACCGCATCGGCCGTACCGGCAACTTTGAAGTCCATGTCGCCGAAGGCATCTTCTGCACCGAGAATGTCGGTGAGAGCAATGTATTTACCCTGGTCGTAGATAAGACCCATGGCGATTCCGGCCACAGGCGCAATGATCGGCACACCGGCATCCATCAGCGACAGGCTCGATGCGCACACCGAAGCCATTGACGTACTGCCGTTGGACGACAATACTTCGCTCACCAAACGGATCGCGTAGGCGAAATCTTCCTGGCTTGGAACAACCGGGAACAACGCTCTCTCAGCGAGTGCCCCATGACCGATTTCGCGACGCTTTGGTGTGCCGACACGCCCGGTTTCACCGTTCGCCCATGGCGCCATGTTGTAATCGTGCATGTAGCGCTTGGTGGTTTGCGGGGTGATCGAGTCGATCATTTGGTTCATCCGTGGCATGGCGAGCGTGAGCACGTTCAGTACCTGCGTTTCGCCGCGCTGAAACAACCCTGTGCCGTGCGCGGTTGAGAACAAGCCAACCTCGGCCGACACTGGTCGAAGATCCTTTGGACCACGACCGTCGATGCGAATGTTTTCGTCCACAACGCGCTTGCGCACAAGTTTCTTGGTCAGTGAACGAACCGCTTCTTTGATTTGCTTTTCCTGACCGGCAAAGGCACCTGGTACGTCAGATGTACCGGCAAGTTCGGCGATGGTCGCCGTAGTCACTTCGTCAATTGCGGCGTTGCGCTCCGACTTGAGTGAAATGGATACCGCCGGTGCAAGCTTGCTGGTGGCCGACTTCTCGACTGCGGCCCACACTTCAGCCGAATAATCAAGAACTGGTGTGTACTTAAGTGGCTCAATTGGTCCACGTGTGGCAATCACACTGGCCAGTAATTGACGCTGCAACTTGATGGACTCTTTGATGAAATTCTTTGACGCATCCAAACCAGCGGCGATGACCTCTTCGCTCACTTTGGGTGAACCGTTGGCGTAGAAACTGAAACTCTTTTCGGTTCCACCTGCCTCGACCATCATAATGGCGACATCGCCATTGTCGAGTTCGCGTCCAGCAACGACAATTTCAAATGTCGATGCATCGCCCTCTTGAAATGTTGGGTGACCAATCCACTGACCGTCCTGGCTGTATGCAAGGCGTACTGCGCCAATTGGACCATCAAATGGGATCCCGCTGATCATAAACGCGGCAGACGCGGCGTTGATGGCGAGGACATCATGTGGATTGGATTGATCGGCACCGATAACGGTGATAACTACTTGCGTTTCATTGCGAAAACCATCAGGAAATGCAGGTCGCAATGGACGGTCGATGAGTCGGCAGGTAAGAATTGCCTGTTGACTTGGTCGACCCTCGCGGCGGAAAAACGAACCAGGAATTTTGCCGGCCGCATAGGCACGCTCTTCAACATCCACTGTGAGTGGGAAGAAGTCGATACCGTCACGGACTCCCTTAGCCGCGTTAGCGGTGGCGAGAACTGTGGTCTTTCCGATCGTGGCAATTACTGCTCCTTGCGACTGCAAGGCAAGTTTGCCGGTTTCGAATGTGAGTGTTTTATCGGTGCCACCAATTGGCGCCGAGATTGAAATGGCATCAGCCATGACTATGTCCTTTCGTCTCTGCCGCGTTTACAAACGTGAAGACAGAGTTTGAGGAGCAACTAGTCGATTCCCAGTCGGCAACCTCGCAACTTCCGGCGATTTGGCCGGGCTGCGAAATCAGCGACTGACAACCGACAACAATGTTGCTCGTTGTTATGTTTTCGTGCCGTGCGTCTTAGCGACGCAGACCGAGCGTGTCGAGAAGCTTTCTGTACTTCTCAATATCACGATCCTTGACGTAATCAAGCATGCGACGGCGACGTCCAACCATCATCAAGAGCCCTCGTCGACTGTGATGATCTTTCTCATGTGTCTTGAGGTGTTCTGTGAGGCTGTTGATACGTTCTGTCAAGAGTGCAATCTGCACTTCTGGTGAACCAGTATCAGTGGCGTGCTGGCGATGCTTGGACATGACGTCCTGTTTTGACGCAATCGTCACGATTTGCCTTTCGTTGTCTCGCTAGATTGCGAGGCTCGGAGGTCGCCCTAAGCCGGATGGCTAGTGGCATCACACCGGAGCCGAAGCCCCAATGGACCTTTCCAATCTATCGTCACGCCACCCAATCCCACCTGATATCACGAACCATATAAGTAGTGTGAATTGCTGTGTTCACGGGAATCGTCGAGGAATGTGGTCGGGTCAGGTCCCGCCAAGGCAACAAACTGCAGATCGCTGCGACGACCGTACTGGAAGGCTCCGAAATTGGTGCTTCCATTGCGGTGAACGGCTGTTGCCTGACGATGGTCGCCACTGGCACCGATGGGGGCGTCACCTGGTGGGAAGCCGATGTCAGCGACGAGACCTACTCGCGAACCAACTTAGGCGCATTGAGCGTTGACGACATTGTCAATCTCGAGCGACCGATGGCACTTGGTGATCGACTTGGTGGACATATTGTGCTTGGACACATTGATGCCGTTGGTCATGTGGTGTCACCGGCTCCTGATCTGGTGGTGCGACTACCGCGTGAGTTGATGCATCTGATCGTCGAAAAAGGATCAGTCACCGTCGATGGCATCAGCCTGACGGCATTTGATCTCACCGCTGATACGTTTCGCGCCGCAATCATCCCCCACACTCAACAGGTCACCACACTTGGCGTGCGTCGTGCCGGCGATGCCGTGAATATTGAGATGGATGTTCTGGCCAAACACGTGGAACAACTCGTGGCCCCGTACCGTGCCCGATTGCAGAAACGCTGGTGGAGACGCTGATGACCGACGACCTGAACGAACTTCGAAAAAAGATTGATCAGATTGATGCCGCGATTTTAGCGTTGCTTGCGGAACGACTCGATGTGTGTCGCCAAGTTGCCGAAGTCAAAGTTGAACGATCCACGTCGGTGATTCAGCCAACTCGCGTACGCGAGGTGCTCACCAGTCGGCGCCAATGGGCCATCAACGACAATGTCGATCCCGATTTTGCCGAGCAGTTGTTTCGGATCATTCTCGCCGAGACGCATCGGATCGAAGTTTCCGGCACGCGCGAACAAGTTGCACCGTCGAAGCAAGCCGATTCCCTGCGCTCTGCACTTGACACTGTCGCCTGTCGTATCGATCATGTCGTGGTCGCCGTGGCCGATCTGGATGGCGCGCAGAGGTTCTTGTCAAACTTGGGTTTTGAAATGCAACCGACGGATGATGCGGCGATCGTTACCGCCGAGGCTGGTGGGGTGACCGTGGTGCTGGTAGGTCCCGGAGATGATCCTGCGGTTCAGGCCCATCTCGCCGAACATGGTTCAGGGGTACAACACATCGCCATTGAGGTGCTCAATGCCGGCTTTATTCAACAGGCACTCTCTGACGCCAAGGTGCCACTACTTACCGATGTGATTGTTGATGCCGACGGTCATGAGCAGGTGTTCACCGTTCTTGACCCGGCCACAGGAGTCCAACTCGGCTTCATCAGTCGGACCGGTCATCGCGTGCCGATCAGTGGCCACAACGTTCGAGCATTGTTTCGAGTACTCGGCACCGCGTAACCCTGTTACACCCCTTCCGTAGGGTGCCATCACGTTCCTTCCCCGGTTCGGATTGATTTTTGATCTGATCATTCATCACTAGGGGTAGGTATGCAGGTTGCAACAGACATTCTCGAGATCATTCATCGCATCGATTCGTCTGATCTTTCTGGTTTCAGCGAAAACGATGTCCGTGATGCTCTTGGCGACATTGCCTCAATCCAGACGTGGGTGGATCGACGAAAAATTGAACTGACCCGCCGACTCCAGCAACTTGCGTCGCTATCCCCGAGCGTCCATCCACAACATGTGTTAGCAACGGCTACCAACATCTCGCGCTACGACGCGTACCGCGAAGTGCAGCGAGCAACAACTCTCGACCAATTTCCTGACCTGGCCAAAGTGTTCGCCTCCGGACAAATAACGTCTGCTCACCTCGATGTCATGGCTCGAACGGTGCACCAACTTGATCCATGCGAATCCGTTCAACTCGCCAAGCGTGGTGAATGGTTGAACACCATTGCCACCCACACCACCCCCGACAACTTTGCTCGGGCCATCAAACATGAAGTGGCTCGCATTCACAACGATGGAGGCGCGATCAAACTCGAACGCCAACGCCGCGATGCATTACTGCGGCATTGGGTGGATCGTGATTCGGGAATGGTGCATCTGCACGGCAGACTCGATCCCGAATCGGGGGTCCGGGTTATTGGACGAATTGAGCAAATCGCCGAACAACTGTTTCATGGTGCGGTGCCCGAAACCTGTCCAACAGACCACCGCAAACAAGGTCATTTGAGTGCGCTCGCCTTGGTCGCACTCGTGGATGGTTCGGCGCTGGTGAATAGCGAATCACTTTCCTCACACAATGCGCGGGCCGAGGTCTCCGTGGTCATCGACTTTCAGACGCTGGTCAGTGGTCTACATGAGCATTCGGTGATGCACACCGGTTTCGAGACCGAACTTCCGCTGGAGACAATTCGACGGATGGCCTGTGAAGCAGAAATTATTCCGGTCGTTCTCGGCAGAAAGGGCGTGGTTCTCGATGTTGGTCGCAGTTCTCGACTTGCCTCGCGTTACCAACGTCTTGCCCTTGTTGCAATGTACACGCATTGTGCAATTCCAGATTGTCACGTCTCGATAAATCGATGCCAACCCCATCACATCGGCTACTGGCGCAACGATGGTCGAACCGATATGAACAACCTTGTTCCGCTTTGTTCCTCCCACCATCGCAACGTGCACGAAAGCCAATGGTCACTCGTGCTCGACCCATTGACTCGCGAACTCACGGTCGGCTATCCCGATGGCGAGTCACGCTTGGCGCTACCACATCGAGCAAGGCCAAGTCCTTCCGAGTTCGGTGACGAGGTCGGAGATGCGTCTGTATGACATATCGTGATACATTGTTCTGCGTGGCTGAAGCAATCTCGGTACGCCTGGACCCAGAGTCAATGAGGGCATTGCGCAAGTTGCGGGCAACCGGACTGAGTCAGTCGGAAGCGATACGTCGGGCAATCCTCGAGTCAGCAGGGGCGCTGCGCAACCCTCAACGTCTGGCGGCCGAGATCGCCGCACTGGAATCCGATTCGGAAGACTGTGCTGAGATGCTTCGTGTGGCTGAGCTCATGGAAATGCTGCGTAAATAGTGGAGTTGCTGCGTGGATAACGGCGTTGTCACATGAATAGAGGTGACGTTTATGCGATCAATCTTCCCAAGGGAGTCGGCCACGAACAGCACGGCAAGCGCTTTGCCGTCGTTGTCCAATCGGATGCGCTGCTCCCGCGTTCGATCGTCGTAGTCGCACCAACGTCTACTAGTGTCAAGCCCGCTTCGATTCGACCCGAAATCACCATTCAAAAACAAATAACCCGAGTCTTAGTCGAGCAGTTGGGTGCGATCTCCACCGACCGACTCGGCAAACGCATCGCGCGCATCGACATAGACGAGCAATGGGCCATCGATGACGCCCTGCTCACGGTTCTCGGACTCAACTATCATCCCTGAGACACCCCTGACGCACTCCGAGCATTGGCGAGCGGGGCGCTAGGCGCTACGGTAAGGAGTGCACGACAGTCACAGCGGGGTCACCTTCCCTTTCAGTTTCACTTTCACATGGTGACCTTTGTTGGTCGAGCGCTGGCAAGCAGATTCACGTCGAAACCCCGTGGAGGGTCACGTTGTCATTACGCCAGCATGTACTTACGTCATCTCTTGAACAACTCACTTCTGAGGCACGGGCAATTCGCGACCGCGCCCATGGAAGTCGAATCACGTATTCCCCCAAGGTGTTCATTCCCCTTACAATGTTGTGCCGCGACAAATGCGGCTACTGCACGTTCGCCCAACCACCGGCGCGACTAGAACATCCGTATCTCTCGCCCGATCAAGTGTTGGCGATTGCCAAGCAAGGAACAAAGGTGGGATGCCACGAGGCATTGTTCACCCTTGGTGAACGGCCCGAACTGCGTTACGAAGTGGCACGCGAATGGCTCAGCGAACACGGCTATGACAGCACTGTGCATTACCTCCATGACATGGCGCAACTTGTTCTAAAAGAAACGGGTTTGCTCCCCCATGCCAACGCCGGTGCCTTGTATCGCGACGAACTGGCAATGTTGCGACCGGTTTCGCCGTCGCAAGGAATGATGATCGAGTCGCTGCGGGATGATCTTGCTTGTCACCGTGGTGCTCCGGACAAAGACCCACAGCGTCGCCTCGACACACTTCGCTTCGCCGGCGAACTGCACATTCCGTTCACTACCGGCATCTTGGTGGGTATCGGCGAGACACGCCAAGATCGCATCGATGCACTCGAGGCGATTGCTGCATCGCACGCCGAGTTTGGTCACGTCCAAGAAGTGATCGTGCAAAACTTCCTGCCCAAACCACTGACGATTATGCAGCACGATGCGCCGTGCCCGCAGGATGAATACTTTTGGTCAATTGCTGCGGCACGACTGATCTTGCCACCGGCGATTCATCTCCAAGCACCACCAAATTTGAGTGACGACTTCGGCGTCTTGCTCGATGCCGGCATGGATGACTGGGGCGGCGTGTCGCCAGTAACTGCCGATCATGTCAATCCCGAGCGTCCATGGCCGGCACTTGACAATCTACGGGCAGTCACCGAGGCTCGCGGCATGGTGCTCGCCCCGCGACTCACCATCTATCCCGAATTTGTGAATGCACCCGACACGTGGCTCGATAAAGCGCTGCACTTTGCGGTGATGGATCGCGCCGATGCCGAAGGCCTCGGCCGTGACGATCCAGGTCAGATGTGGCCCGAAAAAGTAACCGCGGCAGACGTCGTGCACGACGGAGCGGAGGTTGTCTTGGTCGGGCATCGCTCCACGCAGTGGTACTCGGGTGCCAACCAATCACCGCCTGTGCTGATTAGCGCCGACTTCACCGGTGCATCGTCGCGTGCGACGACGAGCAATCGGATCGGTGAAATTATTCGTGGTCATCAGCGCGGTGAAGAGGTCGGCGCCGATGAAATTATTGCCCTCTTTCGAGCCCGCGGTCCCGAAGTCGTGGCGATTGCCCGCTATGCAGATCAGTTACGCCAACAGGTAGTTGGTGACACGGTGACATGGGTGCACAATCGCAACATCAACTACACCAACGTTTGTACGTTCAAGTGCAAGTTCTGCGGGTTTTCCAAAGGGCCGCTCAGTCTCAACTTGCGCGGCACGCCGTATCTACTCACCTTGGACGACATTGCAGGTCGCGCTAAAGAGGCATGGGATCTGGGCGCTACCGAAGTGACGTTGCAGGGTGGCATTCACCCCAACTTCGACGGCAACTATTACATCGACGTGGCTCGTGCCGTAAAGGATGCCGTCCCCGGTATGCACATCCACGGTTTTACCGCTCTGGAAGTCACCGAAGGTGCGCGCCGACTTGGCGAACCCCTCAAGGAATATCTCATTCGGTTGCGCAAAGCCGGTCTAGCCACTTTGCCGGGAACTGCTGCCGAGATTCTCGACGACGATGTTCGGGCAATACTGTGCCCAGACAAAATCAACACCGACGAATGGTTGGAATGTCACCGTGAGGCTCACGGGGTTGGTTTGCGTTCCAACATCACGATCATGTTCGGCTCCATCGAACATCCCGAGTCGTGGGCCAAACACATCGTGCGGACGCGGGAACTGCAAAAAGAAACCGGTGGATTCACCGAATTTGTTGGCTTGCCCTTTGTCCATATGGCATCACCGATCTATCTTCAACGCAAGGCACGCCGCGGGCCGACGTTCCGTGAAACTTTGCTGATGCATGCCATCGCTCGTATCGCCTATCACGGACTGATCGACAACATTCAAGTTTCTTGGACCAAGATCGGCCAACTCGGTGTCGCTCAATTACTTCAGGCCGGTTGCAACGATCTCGGCGGCACACTGATGGACGAGAACATCTCGCGGTCGGCAGGTGCAAGTCACGGTCAGGAAATGACCGAAGAATCGTTTGGGAAAATCGTTGCCCCGCTCGGGCGAATATTGCGTCAACGCACCACGCTGTATGCCGATGCAACGGCTACGGCTACGGCTACGGCAGCACTAGCGCATCACTGAACGAGCGTGGGCGACATCGCTATTCAGTTGGGTTTTGATCGCATCTAAGTTTTCAAACTTGCGCTCGCTACGCAAGAAATGCTCAAAGGTCACTCGCAACTGTTCGCCGTAGAGATCGCCCCTAAAGTCGATCAGGTGCGCTTCAAGCATCGAGTGATCGGCGTGTGCAATAAATGTCGGGCGGCGCCCGACGTTGATTGCACAGACATACCGTGAACCATCTGACCGGGTGCAATGACCGGCATACACGCCATCGGCAGGCAAACACATCATGTTCGGCACTTCAATGTTGGCTGTTGGAAACCCAAGCTGACTTCCCCTTTGATCACCGTGGATGACGACACCACGTACCTCAAAGGGACGACCTAGTGATTGGGCGGCGATTTCAACCTGGCCGCCGGCAAGTGCGCGACGAATGGCCGTCGAACTTACTGGCTCGTCAATGCCATCGGACCGGGAAATGAGTCGAATTGGAGCAACTTCAAAATCATGTTGTCGGCCAAGTTCGCCTAGCAATGCAACATTGCCCATCCGCTGGTATCCGAAATGAAAGTCTTCGCCGATCACCACCAGACGAGCACCGAGTCCCTGTACCAGAACACGGCGTACAAAGTCAGCGGGGTCTTCGTGTGCCTGTTCCTCGGTAAAAGCGACAATAAAAGTGGCATCAACACCTGTGGCGGAAAGTAGTTCCAGTTTCTGATCGATATCGGTGAGGAGTTTCGGAGCCGACTCAGGGCGGACAACGGCCGCCGGATGCTTGTCGAAGGTGACCACGACGCTGTCGCAACCAAGTTGACGGGCCTTGTCACGTACTTGGCGAATCACGGCCTGATGGCCCAGATGCACGCCGTCATAGGCTCCGATCGTGACAACAGATCGCTTTCGGTCCACCGATGCGCTCTGCCGATCGGGAAGTTCTCGCAGTATTCGCACTCGGGTCACGCTATCGGTTCGGCCAAAACCACCACGGGCTTTGCCCGACCATCACCGAATGGTTCATACACGGCGAGCAGGGCACCTTGATCGTCGACTAGCGCCCAAGGTGGATTTCCGGACCATGCGGCAAGCACCTGACCATTGCGCACCATTGCTGCAGTTGCGGAATCGATAATCACGTGGGTGAGATCCCGAACGGCGGTTGCGGCAGGGAGTAACTGAACTTCGCGTGGTGGTCGCGCTTTGGATTCATCGAATGTGCCAACTGCCACTCGCCGCAAATTACGCAAGTGCGCACCGCCGCCCAACAAACTGCCGAGGTCAGCGGCAAGTGTTCGCACATATGTCCCGGCCGAACAGCGAACCGTGATTCGAAACACGAGCGGATCGGAAGTGGCTTCAACTTCAAATGAATACACGGTCACCGGGCGTGCCTGGCGTTCTACTTCAATGCCTTCGCGGGCAAGTTGATGCAGACGCTTGCCACCAATTTTGAGTGCCGACACCATTGGTGGTACTTGCATGATTTCACCGGTGAGATGTCGAGCAGCATCTTGTGCTTGTTGCAGGGTCACATTTCTCATGTCGTACGTGGCCGTCACGGTTCCAGATGAATCGAGTGTGTTTGTTTCCGTGCCGAGCACGACCTCACCGGTGTAGGTCTTGTCCAGGCCGCTGAGAAATTGCAGCAGGCGTGTCCCGTATCCCACCCCAACCAGCAATATTCCTGTTGCGTCGGGGTCGAGGGTTCCGGCGTGTCCAATGCGGCGTTCACCAAGTTGTTGGCGCAATTGATTCACAACGTCGTGGCTAGTAACTCCTGCTGGTTTGTCAATAATCGCAAAACCATGAATTGTTGGCGGTCGGCGCTTTGCCACGCCGCCTACTCGGGTTTGTCGTCGAGGTTGCGAGTTCGCATTGGGTCGTTGCGCAACACCTCATCAATGCGCTCGGCGGCCCTAATCGCATCGTCTGGTCGAAATTCAAGAATCGGCGTCCGTCGAGCATGAACCTGAGTGGCAATCGCCGATTGCAGACGCTTGCGGTGCTCGCCGAGCACTTTGAGAATTTCCTCGTCGCCGTCGACCCCCTGCAGGGAGTCGTAATACACAATTCCCCGATTCATCTCCGAGTCCACGTCCACCGATGTAACGGTTACCAGCGTCAGGCGGTCGTCGTCAATGCGCACGAGTTCATCGGCAATAACCTCGCGCACGGTTTCACTGATACGAGCCGCACGAGGGTAACTGTGTTTGCGGGTATTGCTGGATTTTCCTGTGGAGCGACGCTGTTGTCGTGGCATTTTGGTATTCCCGTCTATTTCGTATCAATCAACGTCGTCTCAATCAACCGACGTACGGCTGTCTGTGTCACCTACGATAGTTGTGTTATGTCCGATCCACGATCCAAGATTCCTCACTTTCGCTACACGGCGGCATTGGCCAACACCATTGAAGCCCGCTGGCAGGACTATTGGGACGATCGCGGAACCTTTGAAGCACCTAATACTGCTGGTCCCCTGGCCGAACCAGCCAAAGTCGCCGATCGCAAGAAACTCTTTGTCCTCGACATGTTTCCGTATCCGTCAGGTGCGGGACTTCATGTTGGTCACCCACTGGGCTATATCGCAACCGATGTCTTCGCCCGTTACAAACGCATGACTGGATACAACGTGCTCCACGCATTTGGCTACGACAGTTTTGGCTTGCCAGCGGAACAACACGCAATAGCCACGGGAGTCCATCCGCGTGTCAACACCGAGTCAAATTGTGCCATCATGCGACGTCAGTTGCGGCGGCTTGGTCTTGGGCACGATGCCCGACGAAGTGTCAGCACCACAGATGAAGAATTTTACCGATGGACACAATGGATCTTTTTACAGATCTTTAACTCGTGGTACGACGAGTCACAGCACCGAGCGCGGCCAATCAGCGAACTCGTGGCCGAGTTTGAAACCGGTGTTCGCGGCACCAACCAAGGTGTATGGTCATCCCTGAGCAAGGTGGAGCGGCAAGAGCTTCTCAGTACGTACCGACTCGTCTATCTAGCCGAGGCACCCGTCAATTGGTGCCCAGGTCTTGGCACAACCTTGGCCAACGAGGAAGTCACCACCGATGGTCGCAGCGACATCGGCAACTATCCGGTGTTCAAGCGCAACATGCGCCAGTGGAAAATGCGGATCACGACATATGCCGACAGGTTGTTGGAGGATCTCGATCGTCTGGAGTGGCCAGAGCCGATCAAGATCATGCAACGCAACTGGATTGGCCGCAGCGAAGGCGCGCGCGTACGGTTTGCTTCAGCCGCCGGACCGATCGAAGTGTTCACCACCCGCCCCGACACATTGTTTGGTGCAACGTTCATGGTGCTCTCGCCCGAACATCCACTTGTGACGATGCTTACCAGCAAGCAACAGCGCAACGCAGTCGAGACGTATTGCGCCGGTGCCGCGTCACTCAAAGACATTGACCGGCAAGATGAATCTCGACCCAAAACAGGCGTATTCAGCGGCTCTTATGCCACAAACCCGGTGACCAACACCCAGATTCCAATTTGGATTGCTGACTATGTGCTGATGGGTTATGGCACTGGCGCGATCATGGCCGTGCCGTCCGGCGATCAACGCGACTTCGATTTCGCTCGAACGTATGACTTGCCGATTATCGCCACTCAAATGCCGAGCACCGAATGGTTTAAAAGTCAAGGAATTACGGCCTCTGCCAACTGCAAGACGTGGCCAAGTGCCTATGTCGGTGAGGGTGCCTATATCAACTCAAGCAATGATTCGCTGTCGCTTCAGGGTGCGCGGACGATGACCGAAGCCATTTTGTTGACCAACTCGTGGTTGGAGGCACACGATTTCGGTCAGGCAGCCGTTACCTACAAGCTACGTGACTGGTTGTTCTCGCGTCAGCGCTATTGGGGTGAGCCCTTCCCAATTGTGTATGACGACGACAACCAGCCGATTGCCTTGCCAGCGAGTGAACTCCCAGTGACGTTGCCCGAACTTGCCGATTTCAAACCACAGGCACTCGACCCCAACGACAACGTCTCAGACCCAGTCCCACCACTTGCCCGTGCCAGCGCGTGGGCAAATGTCACCCTTGATCTCGGCGATGGCAATCACACGTACCGTCGCGAAGTCAATGTCATGCCGCAGTGGGCCGGCTCATGTTGGTATGAATTGCGTTATCTCGACCCCACCAACGCTGAGCAATTCGTCAATCCCAAAGTCGAGCGTTACTGGATGGGACCGCAATCTCCCGGAGACACCGGTGGAGTTGATCTGTATGTGGGAGGCGTTGAACATGCCGTCTTACACCTGCTCTATAGCCGCTTTTGGCACAAGGTGCTCTTTGACCTTGGGCATGTCAGTAGCGAGGAACCATTCCGTCGACTCTTCAATCAGGGATACGTCATGGCCTACGCATTTCGTGACGCGCGTGGTCAAACCGTGCCAGCCGTCGACGTCGTCGACGTTGGTGACGGATTTGAATATTTCGGCGAACCCGTCACTCGCCAGTACGGCAGAATGGGCAAAAGTCTGAAGAATGGCGTCGCTCCCGACGAGATGTATGACGAATTCGGCGCCGACACGTTTCGGCTGTATGAAATGTCAACTGGTCCCCTGGACGCCAGCCGGCCATGGAATACGCGCGATGTCGTCGGGATGCAACGGTTCTTGCAGCGTGTGTGGCGCAATCTGGTGGATGAAGACTCAAACGAACTACACATCAGCGACACGGATACACCAATTGAATTGCGGCGCGAACTACACCGCACAATTCAGGGGGTAGCCGCAGACATGGAGCATCTACGATTCAATACCGCGATTGCCAAACTCATTGAGTTGAATAATGCACTGACCCAACACGTCAATGCCCATGAATCAACTCCGCGTGAAGTCGCAACCGATCTTGTCCAGATGTTGTCCCCACTGTGCCCACACATGGCCGAAGAACTCTGGTCGCGCCTTGGTCATGGTGAATCGATCACCTATCAGCCGTTCCCCACAATTGATCACACCATGCTTGTGTATGACACCATCGAGATTCCGGTGCAGATGAATGGCAAGGTTCGCCTGCGTCTCACCGTGCCGGCCAATGTCACCGACGACGAGTTACGTCGCCTTGCACTTGCTGAGCCAAAAGTACTTCTGGCGCTGGCTGGAGCGAAACCGAAAAATGTCGTGATCGTTCCAAAGCGACTCGTCAATATTGTGTTGTAACCGTGTCATGACAAGCGCGACGCTGCTCGTCTGATTTGCCCAAGATCGGGAACCCCACGCATTGACAAGACCAACCGGTTAACACCGTCCTTTTCAAGTTCACGACGTTTCATTGATTTGGAATCCAATAACTCATCATCGAACCACTCCCAGACCGAAACGATGAACTCCGTACGACCTGCTCTCTTGGCCGATGCAATTGCCGACGCCAAGATTTCGCCACGCTGGGGATGACTGGCGCGAATGTTCACGCCATCGGTACGCGTGCCGGCGATCTTGGCCAACTCGTGACTATTAACACCGAGAATTACTGACGGTCGCGGATCAGGTAATGGAAACGTGGCCAGTTCACTTCGTCGCGTTGGTGACCACAACTCATCGAGGGTGTCGAGTGTCAAGATGAGTCGATCGTGCCGATCGCGCATTGAGGGCAGAATCGAAATTCCAAGTGCCAGATGCTCTGCCGCAAAATCACTCGCTGGCGATGCGCCTGCCCCAAGCCCGAGAATCAGTCGACCGCCTGAGATTTGCTGTACGGTGGCCGCAGCATTGGCCAGAACTCCAGGATGTCGATTCCCAACATTGGCCACCAACGAACCGAGACCGATCGTGGATGTTGTTGCCGCCAGTGCCCCAAGCACCGTGAAACACTCCGGCATTGACGGCGAATTCATCACACTTCCGGACAAATGATCGACGATCCAGGCCGTCGAAAATCCTGCGCTCTCGGCAGCACGAACAGCATCGTGCAACTGAGTCCACGTCGCCGCACCTTGATTGAACTGGATATCAATGATCACGCGAGATTCAGTCTGTCATAGTGGCAAAATATTGGGAATTAGAAAACGATAGCGTTCCCTTTCCTTCGTCAGCCACACCCTGGCTCATGTTGGCTTTGAATCCGGAACCGGAACGGAAAAGATATGTAATCTTTCTTCCTATTTTTCCGCGATCGTAAACCCTGCTGCTTTGGCAAAGTCTTTTGCCGCCGTGTCATATTGCACACCAATATTCGTCAAACTTTCTGCGTCCGCGACAACAGAACTGGCCATGGCGCCAAACCTATTCTCATCGATAGTCACTTTCTGCTCATTAGCCACCTCGTTGTAATAGATGGTGGCCTGATTTACAAGATCTTTGGAATCAGCGATCATTTTTAGTCCCGCGACGTTCCTTGACTTAAAGACTTCGATGAAACGTGAGCCAGCCGTTTTCACATTTTGGTCGGAAGAACTGTCAACCAGGCGCTGGAACTCGACCAAAGTGGTTTGTGTTGCCTCAATATTGACTTCAGCGTTGTTCAGTTTGGCAAGAGCGATCTGGAGATTGGAAGTGATTCCGGCATAGTCTTTGTTCGTTTCTTTGGCGCTAATTTCGTTCAAGAGGCTACTTACATTTGTTAAATCATCCTTGACTTCCACAAACGGAGCCTGTAATTCGTTAAATTGATCAACGAAAGCATTGGGCGAGCTACCGCCGAAGATCGTAGAGATGCCGACTGCGATAAGTCCCACGCCGACTATTAGGATGCCGATCTGCAGCCATTTTGGCATTGAGTTTTTCTTAATTTCATTCATAGCAATCACTCAATGAGTTTCTCCCGTTTTTTGAACTTTTCGAATCAGAAGCTCAAAGCAAATGGTAGTGACCATCACTCCATAAGTCCACCAAATCTTATTTCGTGGAGCTGAGAGTGTCCTGTTCCACGACATAGTTTACGGATGTGTCGAGACATGGTTGACACTTTG
>CAYHCC010000005.1:0-142646 GCA_964355165.1 uncultured Acidimicrobium sp. | reverse complement strand
CCGGGGGTGGGGGTCGAACCCACGACAAACGGATTAACAGTCCGTTGCTCTGCCAGCTGAGCTACCCCGGAAGGGTAGGCCGCTAAATCCTACCGAAACCTGTGGGCACCCCGACGAATAATTGGCTACTGGCGCAACTCTGGTCTAGCAACGATCGCATCAATCGCCTCGGGGTTGGCCAGTGCTTCCCTATTTCGAACCGGTCGACCATTCACGGCATCGGCGAGGGCCAGTTCGACCAACTTGTTGCTTCGGGTTCGAGGTAAATCATTCACTTGCAGCACAATGGCCGGCACGTGACGAGGCGTGCAAGCTACCCGAATTCGCTGCTTGAGGTCTTTCACCAACGAATCAGTCAATTGTGCCGACTCAATAAGTCGAACAAGCAGAACGATGCGCACGTCACTTTGCCACTCTTGACCGAATACCAAACTTTCGACGACATCTGGGTGCTGTTCAACGACCCGGTAGATCTCGGCAGTTCCGATACGCACCCCACCAGGATTGAGAGTTGAATCGCTACGGCCATGAATGACAAAACCAGCATGTGTAGTTCTGGAAGCAAAGTCCCCCTGAGTCCAGATGCCCGGAAAGTGTTCAAAATATGCGGCCTGGAACTTAGGACCCGGCAGCATTGGTGACGGAAACCCTTCGACACCGTCATTCCAGAACCCAAGTGGTATCGACGGAAATGGCAGGTGACACACAAGTTCGCCCGAGATACCCGGCCGAGTGGCCAGTGAAACCATGTCGTCGTCGACCACATCACTAGCCATGCCAAGCGCCGCACGCTGAATCTCACCCGCGTACACCGGAGAGGTCGGATCACCACCGACAAAACATGCGCAGATATCGGTTCCCCCAGAAATTGATGCCAAATGTAAGTTACCTTTCACTGACTCATAGACCCATTCGAATCCAACGGGTGCCAACGGCGAACCTGTCGAACAGATGGTTCGAAGTGAGGTCAGCGAGTGTGTGTTCATTGGCCGCACATCGGCCTTCCGCAACGAGTCGATGTACTTGGCCGAAACTCCCAGCAATGTGACACGTTCGGCATCGACGATGTCAAAGAGTCGTGTCAGCGTTGGTGTCATTGGCGCTCCGTCGTAGAGCACGGCGGTTGCCCCACTTGCCAAAACTGACACCAGCCAGTTCCACATCATCCATCCAGTGGTGGTGAAGTACATCACTCGATCTCCTGGACGAATATCGCACTGCAATTGATGCTCTTTCAGGTGCTGAATGAGCACTCCGCCGGCGCGATGCACGATGCACTTGGGCACGCCAGTGGTGCCCGACGAGTACAACACATACCACGGGTGATCGAAAGGAAATCGTTGTGGAAACTTTGGCGACGCGGCACCCGAAGCAACGAAACCGTCATATGTCGTGTAAGGCGAAGATGAATGGGCGATCAGATTGGTTGACACAAGCACGGTGTCAACAAGCGACGGTAATTGCCGATGTATCTCGGCAAGTCGCTCCAGGCAGTCGAAGTTCTTCCCGTTGTACCGATATGCATCGACTGCCACCAGAACTTTCGGTTCAATTTGGCTGAAGCGATCAAGAACTCCGGTCACGCCGAAATCCGGCGAACATGACGAAAAGATGGCTCCAATCGATGCCGTGCCGAGCATGACTTCGATTGCTTCAATGCCGTTGGGTAACCACACTGCGACTCGGTCACCGGCAATCACTCCGCGATGTGAAAGAGCGCTGGCCACACAAGCAACTCGCTGGGCAAGTTCATCCCAGCTCCGCACCTGTCGGTGTCCGTCTTCATCAATCGCAACGAGCGCATCACTATCTCCTGTGCGCGACAACATGTTTTCCACCACACTCAACGATGCATCGGGGAAAAACTGCGCCGACGCCATCACGGAGTCGGTGACAAATACCCGCTCGCCTCGTTCCCCCTGCATGCCACAGAACTCCCAAACCGCCGACCAGAAATCCTCGAGGTGTGCTGTCGACCACGCATGCAGTGACGCGTAGTCAAGATTCGGATCAGTCCGTTGAGGTTGGGTCCAACGTGCAAATTCATGAAGTCGGCTGTGCTTACGACGTTCCTCGGAAGGCGTCCACAGGGCGAGAAGGTCCCCCATTAATCAACGTCGCGACGGCGTTTACGACCAGAAACCTTGTCACTCGGCACTGAATTAGTCAGCGGCCCAATCTTTGCAATCACATCTTCGAGTGTGGGCGGCGGTCCAGGAATTCGATGATCCAGCGCATCTCGCATTGCTGCCACGTGGGTTGGGGTCGTTCCACAACAACCACCAACAATTCGCACTCCTGCGTCAGCAGCAAGCACGGCGTAATTGCCCATAAGTTCTGGGGTCCCTGAATAACTGATGGTGGTGCCGTGAAATTTGGGAATGCCACAATTGCCCTTGCAGACAAGCAGGTTCTGAAAGTTTTTCATCTCACCTACTGAAACGAGCACATCGGAAGCACCAACACCACAGTTGGCTCCGATGGCAACGGGTGGAACCGATAGACCTTCGAACACTGACTCAAGTAGATCAGGTTTGAGCCCCATCATCGTTCGACCGGCCGTATCAAATGACATGGTGGCCAAATACGGTATTCCGACGTTTATTGCTGCTTGGGCTGCGGCACGAATCTCTTCTGGAGCGGACATAGTTTCGAACCACACCACATCGGCGCCACCATCGCGAAGTCCCGCTATCTGCTCGGTGAATGTCTCGATGGCTTCAGCATCGGTCAACTGGCCGAGCGGTTCGAACAACTCTCCTGTCGGTCCAACCGAGCCGGCAACGACCACCGGCCGCTCCGCAGCGTCGGCCACTTGACGGGCCAGTTCGGCCGCGCGCTTGGCGAGTTCGTGGACCCGCAACTGCGCATTATGCAACTTGAGACGATGACGATTGCAACCAAAGGTATCGGTAAGGATGATGTCGGCACCAGCATCGACAAATTGCTGATGCAGTGCGATTACCCGTTCTGGGTGTTCGGTAATCCAAAATTCGGGTGGCTCACCAGATTCAAGCCCCATCGCAAAGTAGTTAGTACCGGTTGCGCCATCGGCGAGCAATACCGCCTCCGAGGCAAGTAGATCGGTAAGTGATGCGCGCACGAGTTGAGTTTACTCCGTTACATTTATTGCGTTCCGAGAATGGCGCGTTGCCATGAAGCCGTGTCGACAATGTTGTTAAACGTAAATGAATGGATTCCGACAATGCCCAACTGCTCGGCATCGGGCGCCAGATCGGTGATGAGTTTTGTCGGGTCGTAGCCACCAGGCGCAAACATACGGGTAAGAGATCCCTTATTCTTGCTGAGGTAACGCAGCGATGGACCAATGCCGAGGCGCAGGCCCAACGTCATCAACTTTGTCCGGTCGACGACACCCGGCACACCTAGGTTGACCGGAATAGTGAAGCCCGATTCACGTTCGCTACGCAACCACATGCGAATCTTGCCGGCATCAAAACACATCTGTGTGGAGGCCAGACCCTTGACTCCGGCACTGGCGAGAAGGTCCTGCTTGGCCCCCAGTGACTCGTGCAATTTCTGAGAATCGATCAGGGCATTTCCATCTGGGTAGGCAGCAAAACCAATCGTCTGCACACCGGAATCACTTTGCAGAAAGTCGCGCATAAATGTAAGTGCTTCCACGTAGTAATTCGGCTTTGGCGAATCTCCACCAATGATGAGCACTTCGGTGACCCCGTGGCGTCGGACCCACCAAGCGAGATTGGCAGTGTGCTCGGGTCCCTCCACCAAACGGGCGGCAAGGTGTGGAATCACGTGGTGACCGCGGTCAATCAGTCGTTCGCATAATTCCAGCGTGGCGCTAATTCCTTTTACCGGTGAACAAGTTACCGATACCGGAGCACCGACAGGAAGATCAGCAATTACCAAATCAACTGACTTGAGTGGAACAAGTTCAAAGCACATCTGCCGCACGAGGCGCTGCACTTGCACCGATGGAGCACTTGTTCGACGTGCTGCGCCGATGATGCTGCCAAAAATGCTCATTGGCCAAATATCCTCATTGAAACGTATCTGGAAGTACGGCTTTACGCCGAGCGATAAATTCCTGTAGTTCGGCGTCAATTGCTTCATCTAATGGCGGTGGTTGATACGACGCGAGCCGCTCTTTCCACAGTTTGTTGGCACGCTGCGATGCGTCTAATCCGCCGTCTTCCAGCCATTGTTCATAGCTGTTGTTGTCGGCAATATCTGATCGGTGAAACGCGGTCTCAAAATTCGCCAACGTATGTGCAGTTCCCAAGAAGTGTTGCCCAGGAGTATTTTCACGCATTGCACTCAGGGCCTGACCATTTTCGGACATGTCGAGGCCCTTGGCGAAGGTCATCATCATCCCCAACTGATCGCAGTCGAGAACGAATTTCTCATAACCGATCGCCAATCCACCTTCTAACCAGCCGGCAGCGTGCAGGACGAAGTTGGTGCCGGCCATGATCGTGGGGATCAGCGTGGCGGCACTTTCGTAAGCGGCCTGGGCGTCTGGCAACTTCGATGAGGTAAGCGATCCGCCAGAACGAAATGGCACGCCGAGTCGTCGAGCAAGTGCGGCCACGGCATAGAGCACCAAGGCCGGCTCGGGGGTACCGAAAGTTGGCGCGCCGGTGAGCATCGACATCGACGAAGCAAACGACCCAAAAACTACCGGTGCACCCGGGCGCACGAGTTGGGTGAAAGCCATTCCGACCAATGACTCGGCGAGAGTTTGGGCAATCACACCGGCCGAAGTTGTCGGAGCCATCGCTCCAGCCAGGATGAACGGCGTAATAATCGTGGCTTGATTGTTGCTCGCATATACCTCGGCGGCCCCAAGCATCGTCGCATCCCACACCAGTGGCGACGAGGCATTGATCAGACTTGTCATCACCGTGCGATCCTGTAAGTCTCCCCCGAAAGCAATACGGGCCATATCGACGGAGTCTTGGGCTCGAACACTTGCGGTTACTGAGCCCATGAATCCTTTGTCGCTGTACTTAATGTGGCTGTACACCATGTCAAGATGCCGCTTGCTCACGGGTACATCCACGGGTTCACATACGGTTCCACCCGAGTGGTGAAGATACGGGGACATGTAGGCGAGTTTCACAAAGTTTTGGAAATCACTGATGGTTGCGTACCGTCGACCATTGTCCAAGTCGTGCACAAATGGTGAGCCATAATTAGGGGCAAACACCGTGGCGTTCCCGCCAATTTTTACGTTATTAATTGGATTGCGGGCGTGTTGAATATATTCACGCGGTGCGCTCGCCTGGATGATGCTGCGACATAGACCTCGTGGAAATCGAACGCGCACTCCCTCGACAGTTGCCCCGGCGTCTTTGAAACGCTGGATCGCACTTGGATAGTCATGAATTTCAACACCAATTTCTTCCAAGATGGTGTCAGCGTTACTTTCAAGTTGTTCGAGCACTTCAGTTGAGACGAGTTCGTAGGGCGTCAACAGACGAGTGAGGTAGACCTCTCGCTCGGTGGTTGCCGACTTGCGGGTGGATTGGCGAGCCGCTCGCCCGCCAGCACGCCGGTGCCCTCCGCCCTCGGTCACGAGATCTCCTTCATTAGATAGTTAGTCGGCGTCGCCGAGCAGTTCGGGCATTGTCACCCACGCCCACCAATCGCTCGGGCAGTGTGAGCACCGATGAGAGATGTGGATTTGGCGCCGTTGCATGCGGAAATGCCATCGCGGCGACGAAAAGTTCTTGAAAACGCGGTTCGGTTGCCGTCTCAATTTTCACAACTCCACGGACAACATCTTGCATTTCAACGCGTTTGGTTCGCGAAAGTAGTGCCTGCACGGCACCCGATCCAGCGGCATTGCCGACCGAGCGAACTCCCGCAATCGGACAATCCGGGATCAGGCCAATCGCCATCGCATAGATCGGATCAATGTGAGCACCAAAGGCGCCAGCCAGTCGAATGTCGTGCACCTCGGGTGACCCGGCATGTTCCACGAGTAGATCAATTCCAGCACGCAACGCCGCCTTGGCCAGTTGGATCGCGCGGACATCGTTTTGAGTAACCAATAGTCGTATATCACCGTTTTCATACAGTAGATACGAGAACGTGCGGTCGTCGGCAATTATTCGTGGAGTGCGCGCCGTCATTTCACCTTGAATCACGCCGTCTTGAGAAATCACACCGGTGAGAAACAACTCAGCGATGACTTCAATGATCCCAGAGCCGCACACACCCGTGATCGGAATTTCTTTGATTGATTGGGCAAAGCCAGGCTCATCGGACCACATATTGGAACCAATCACTTTGAAGCGTGGCTCAAGTGTTTGGCGATCAATGCGCACGTTTTCGATTGCGCCGGCTGTGGCCCGCTGACCGCAACTCAATTGCGCACCCTCAAAGGCTGGTCCGGTGGGACTTGAAGCAGCAAACTGGCGAGTTCGATCACCGAGCACGATTTCAGCGTTGGTACCGACATCGATGAGCAGCTGCATCGAATCACCGCGGTGTGGACCTTCGGCCAGGATCGCGGCCGATGTGTCGGCACCGACATGACCGGCGATGCATGGACCAACATAGAAACTTGCATGTGGTGCATCAATTTCAAGTGATGTCGCGGAGCCGGTAACCGCTTTGTCCGTGGCGAGCACGAATGGCGCTCCACCGAGTGGCGTCGGATCGATACCCAAGAGAATGTGGTGCATGATCGGATTGCCAACCATCACGATTTCAAGAATCCTGTCGCGCGACACGCCTGCCTTTTTGACAAGTTCACCCACCAAGTCGTTAACCGCAACGCGAATTGCACGGGTCAGTTCCTTGTCGCCACCTTTATTCATCATCACGTAGGAAACGCGACTCATGAGATCTTCGCCGAAACGAATTTGGGGATTCATTACCCCCGCACTTGCCAGCACCTCTCCGCTAAAGACATCACAGAGATGTCCCGCAACCGTCGTAGATCCGATGTCGATGGCAATGCCAAAGGCGCTATCCACATAGCCGGGCCAGGCTGCGACAATCTCGGCAACACCGCCATTCGATTCCGCAAGTCGAACCGCAACCGTTGCCCCAGTACTGCCTCGCGCGGCGGCGTGAACTTGCGATAATGCACTGGCAGATACATTTGGTCGGGCCACACCATGCTGCTCAACTACGGCGTTGGACAGTGCATCGGCGGCCGTGACCGAGTCACCCAAATGAGCAACCGCTGGCGTGATGTAATAGAGAGCAAACATCGGATCCACGACGATCGGACCTAAATCGAGGTCTTTGCGCACGACCTGACGGTGCACTTGGCTTGACTCCGGCACGTCGATAACAACATCGCCACAAATTCGAGCACTACAACCAAGTCGATTACCGACAACTAGTGGGCGGTTGCCGTGGTAATCGGTTTCAAGTTCACTCGGGGTCGTAAGGGCATCGACGGTGGCAATAATTCCCCATTTGGCAAACGAGCCGATACTTGGAGTGACCTGACACCTGCCACAGATTCCGCGACCGCCACACACTGAATCCAGGTCAACTCCCAGTTGACGGGCAGCATCCAACACCGAAATCCCGGTCTCGACAGTGGCCGCGAGACCAGACGGTGTGAACACTATGCGGTGCATCGGCAGTGAAGACCTGATCTGCGCTCTATTGGGCACTTCGGCGGCGGCGGCCACCCTCGCGCTCCGCTCGAGCGCCAGCGGGAGCATTCGGATCACGATTGGCGCGAATCCAGGCCGCACAATCGCGGTCATTGCCGGCGAGAACATCGGCTGCCATGACCGCGCGTTTTACTTCTGGATGAAGTGGGCTCATGATTGCCGAGGTCATACCTGAGGCGATTGCCATCGACAGGAACGTACCCGTCACCGCATGGCGATTTGGCAGACCGAAACTGACATTCGAGGCACCACAGACGGTGTTCACTTTGAGATCTTCACGCAACCGACGGATCAGCCTGAAGGCCTGTTGGCCAGCCGTACCCATCGCACCAATTGGCATCACGAGCGGATCAACCACCACATCGCAAGCGGGAATCCCGAAATCTGCGGCGCGCTCAACGATTTTCTTTGCTACCGCATAGCGAACTTCTGGATCTTCGCTGATTCCGGTTTCATCATTGGAAATCGCGACTACGGCGGCGCCATAGCGGGCGACAAGTGGCAACACTCTTTCCAACACTTCGTCTTCGCCGGTTACTGAATTTACCAATGGCTTTCCCTTGTACACCGCAAGACCAGCCTCAAGGGCAGCAATGATTGACGAGTCAATCGACAGCGGCACATCGGTCACCGCTTGTACGAGCTGCACTGCCCGAGCGAGTAGCGCCGGTTCGTCGGCAAGGGGGATGCCCGCATTGACATCCAACATGTGTGCTCCGGCTTCCACTTGGGCAATTGCGTCGGCCTCGACGCGACTGAAATCTCCAGCCTTCATTTCCTCGGCAAGCAGTTTGCGACCGGTTGGATTGATGCGCTCGCCAATCATCACGAACGGTCTGTCAAAACCAATGATGACCTCTCGGGTTGCTGAGCTCAGGATTGTATTGGTCATAGAAGTTCCATTCCGTAGGTAGGAGATCGATGGTTGATCATTCGCCGTCGGCGAGTTCTTCAAGAGCAGCGAGTTCTTTCGACGCAACCGAAAGTTCATGCACATCACTTTCAAAGCCGCCAGCAAATGCGAGCACCCCAAGGTGGTGGCGGGTATATGCCGACTCGATGCGATCTGCCTCGCGTTGGGCCGCTTCCTTAAGATCACCTAAGAGCTCGGTTGAGATTCGACGCCATTGAGCAATGTCTTCGTCAGCAGTGTAGATGTGGGCCTTGCGTTTGGCCCGATCAATGGCCCGCTGAAATTTCGCCGACAGCACTACCTGGTGTCGCTCGCGCCCGGCCTGTGCATTCACCTGGGCAGGAATATCGCGCCACAAAATGGTCACCACTGAATTGCCACCGCGAGCCATAAATTCAGTGCGCCTTCGCGACTCTGGGTGCGGAATTAGTGAATGACACGGGAATTGAGTTGCTCAACCCGACACTACCGACATGGCGATGTTCAAATTTCAGGCCAAGTTGAACGGCTGCTTGTTCGCCAGCTTGAACGACAGCCGGGTCATCGGACTGCGAAAGAAGCATGACTCGTCGGTAATTGCCAAAGTATGTGTCACGAAGATGCTCGTGTCGATCAAGGCCCAACCCTTCCCAGACCAAGGCAGTGAAGTGCTTGGCAAGAAAGTCGGTGAGATAAAATGTTCCGGGTTCCTCGTCATGCAGTTGGGCAAAAAGTTCTGAGCCGGAGAAAAATTCATAGCAGTGTGCGCCGGGCAATCGCTGCACATCCGGATACTGGACAAGTAACGCATCGAGCGCACCACCTGTACCGCAATCGGCATACCCAACGAGCGTGGGGCGCGAGCCGCGACTATCTAAATGTGTCTTGAGTGCGGGCACTATACCTTCGGGGCGATTATGCAAATTGGCTGGCAGATATCGAACTTCTACAACATCGGCAAGCCCACTGTGAGCCAGCACCTCACGAAGCTCAGTTGCAAGTGCGCCGCAGGCAATGATCAACGGGCGATGTTGGTCGATCATATGCGCCACCACACCATCTGCTCAGGCGATCGACGGGCCAGGTGGCTCGGCTAAATGTTGACGACGTGCGGTCACCAATTTCTTGGCAGTCTCGGCAGCGACGGCCGCGTCCCGACAATATGCATCTGCTCCAACAGCGACACCGAACTCTTCATTGAGTGGGGCTCCACCGACGAGCACGATGTACTTGTCGCGAAGCCCTTTGGCCAGCAGGGTATCAACGACGACTTTCATATATGGCATCGTGGTAGTGAGTAATGCCGACATCCCAAGGATGTCAGGCTGATGTTCTTCCAGTGCCGCTAAGAACTTGTCGGCATCGGTATTGATGCCTAAATCGATGACTTCAAAACCTGCACCTTCAAGCATCATCGCCACGAGATTTTTACCAATGTCGTGAATGTCGCCTTTGACGGTTCCCACCACTACTTTGCCGACCGACTCTGCACCAGTTTCAGCAAGTAACGGACGAAGTATCTTCATCCCCGCTTTCATCGCGTTTGCCGCAAGAAGTACTTCCGGAACAAACAAGATTCCGTCGCGGAAATCGATACCAACGATCCGCATACCTTCTACCAAGGCGACCTGCAGAACCTTGTCGGGACCCCAGCCACGATCGAGCAAAATGGTGGTTCCTTCGACGATCTCGGCGCCGAGACCGTCGTAGAGGTCGTCGAACATTTGCTTGACTAATTCGTCGTCAGGCAAACTTGCCAAGTCAATGTCGTCAAAGTCGGATTCGCTCATCAACACTCCCCTAGATATATGGCTCTCTGACTCGTGATCTGATCTACTTTCACAGATATATCACCGCGTTCGTCAGGCTATCAGCATCAACCGCACTGCAGCCGAAGGATTGCTCATCGCTCACGAACTCATATCGCGACGATAAAAATTCACCGCTTCTGGCGGGAGGGGCTCGTTTCCCAAAATGAGGTCAGCAGCTTTTTCGGCGAGCATCATGACCGGAGCATAGATGTTGCCGTTGGTGACATAGGGCATCACCGAGGCATCAACAACTCGAATCCCTGACATCCCCCTCACCTCCATTGTGATCGGGTCGACCACGGACATTTCATCGGTGCCCATCCGACATGTGCATGAGGGGTGATAGGCGGTCTCGCCATCGTTTCGTACCCATTCAAGAATTTTCTCGTCGGTATCAACGGTCGGGCCGGGTGATATTTCTCCCCCGCTAAATGGTGCGAATGCAGGTTGATTGAGAATCTCGCGCGCGACTCGAATCGCCTCCACCCATTCTTGCCGATCCTGCGTGGTGGAGAGATAATTGAATCGGAGTGATGGCTTGACTCGAACATCGCTTGAGGTGATGCGCACCGAGCCTCGCGAATTTGAATACATCGGTCCAATATGCACTTGATAGCCGTGCCCACCAGCCGGCGCCGTGCCGTCATAACGAATTGCAATCGGCAAGAAATGAAACATCAGGTTTGGATAGTTCACTTCGTCATTGCTGCGTGCAAACCCGCCGGCTTCAAAATGATTTGTGGTACCAGGACCCTTGCCGAAAATCCATTGCAAACCAATCCACGGCCGCGACCGCATCTTCATCAGCGGATTGAGCGATACCGGCTGAATACAGGAATGTTGCACGTACACCTCGAGATGATCTTGCAAATTCTCCCCGACTCCCGGAAGGTGATGAACCGGTTTAACTCCAACTTCACGTAGGAGCTCGCTGTCGCCGATACCGGAAGCCTGTAAAAGTTGTGGTGAATTGAATGCTCCACCGCACAAGATGACTTCCTTGGCCGAAACTTTGCGCTGGCGACCAAATGGCAGCGTGTACTCAACACCGACAACTGTTGTGCCCTCGGTGACCAATTTGGTGACAAGAGCACGGCACCGGATTGTGAGATTCTGGCGATGCTTGACGGGATGCAAGTACGCACGAGCAGCACTGAACCGACGCCCGTGACGAACATTCCGATCAAAGGCGGCAAATCCTTCCTGTTTAAAACCATTTACATCTGACGTCAGTGGATATCCCGCCTGCTGCACAGCGTCAAAAAACGCACCAAAGAGCGGATTTTTCACTTTCCCACGCTCAACAACAAGCGGCCCGCTTTTGCCCCGATACGGGTCGGCCGGATCAGCTGCCATGCACGATTCCATACGCTTGAAGTACGGCAAACAGTGGGCGTAATCCCATGACTCCATACCAGAGTCGCTCGCCCAACGTTCGTAGTCGAGCGGATTGCCGCGTTGAAAAATCATGCCGTTGATGCTCGAGGATCCACCGAGAATCTTGCCCCGACCATGGGAGATACGTCGACCATTCATCGACGGCTCCGGCTCCGAGGAATACATCCAGTCGTAAAATTTGTTGCCGATCGGAAACATCAGCGCCGCTGGCATATGGACAAACACGTCAAACCAGTAGTCCGGTCGACCGGCTTCAAGGACGAGCACACTGTTGTCCGGATCAGCACTCAAACGATTGGCGAGCACCGAACCAGCCGAGCCTCCACCAACGATCACATAGTCGTATACACGATCCATCACGGTGTCATTCTGTCAGTTCTTACGCAGACCCGCTCTAGGATCACGCCATGTCCACGGCGCATGGAATTGGCTACGGATCTGGTGTCCGCCTGATCAAGAATGTCCGAATCCCGATGCGTGACAACGTGCACTTAGGCGCAGATCTGTACGTGCCAGACGACCCCGACGTTGGCCCCTTGCCTGTGGTGATGGAATATATCCCGTACCGCAAGGACGAGGTCCCACCGGGCGACCGCTTCTACGGCGAACTCCCACGCCACGGTTACATCGTCGCGCGCGTGGACATCCGCGGCACAGGCGCATCGGAAGGCATCGCTACCGACGAATACGTCGAGCAGGAGCAACTCGACGGCTACGACGCGATCGAGTGGCTGGCCGACCAGTCGTTCTGCGACGGCAGCGTCAACATGATGGGAATCTCGTACGGCGGGTTCACCTCGCTACAGGTGGCAACCCACCAGCCGCCGCACCTGCGCACGATCATCCCGATGTATTTCACGGACGATCGCTACACCGATGATTGTCACTACCGCGGCGGACATTTGCGGCAGTACTACGACGTGTCGTACTACGGAAACTTCATGATCGCCTACAACGCAATGCCACCGTATGCAGAGTGGTCGGAGAACTGGGAGGAGATCTGGGAGAATCACCTCGCCAACAACGAACCGAACATTCTTAAGTGGCTGGAGCACCAGACTGATGGACCGTACTGGCGCCACGGTTCCGTGCGCGACACGGCGGATCGCATCATCTGCCCCGTGTTCATGATCGGCGGCTGGCGCGACGGCTATCCAAACTCACCCCTGCGTCTGTACGAGGCGCTGAACGTCCCCCGCAAAGTTCTGATCGGACCGTGGAACCACGCCGTACCGGACGTCGCCGTACCCGGTCCCCGGATCGACCATCTACACGAGGTCGTGCGCTGGCTCAACTATTGGTGCAAAGGGGTCGACAACGGGGTGATGGATGAACCGCCGATCGTCTACTTCATGCAGCATTACGAGCGCCCAGACGCGGACCGCCTCGAGGCGGCGGGTGACTGGCGGGCGGAGACTACGTGGCCTGCTCCCGGAGCGTTCGAGACCGTATTTCACCTGGCCGCAGATGGTTTCCTAATCGCGGAACCCGGCGCTGATGGGAACGATCCACTCGAGTACGACGCGCGCGTCGGCGTGAGGGCCGGACTCTGGTCGGGTGGGCTCCAGTTCGGTCAGCCTGGTGATCAGCGACTGGACGAGGCGCTCTCACTCGTCTACACATCGAAGCCGCTGGACACTCCGCTATCGATGGTGGGACGGGCCGTCGCGACGCTTCATTTCACCACTACCGCGAGCGTTCTCGGATTTTCAGTTGCCCTCGCGGATGTCGCTCCGGATGGCTCGTCCCATCTCGTCGCCAAAGGAATGCTCAACGCCACGCGCCGCTTCTCGCTGATGGATCCCAAGCCGCTGGTGCCGGGCGAACAGTGCGAAATCGAAGTCGAAATCGACTGCACTGCGTGGCGCTTCGAGCAGGGGCACCGCATCCGCGTGGCGATCGCCAACGCCGACTGGCCGAACGTCTGGCCGACCCCTGAACCAGCGACGAGCATCATCCACCGCGGCGTCGCCATGCCATCACGGCTGACACTTCCCCTCGTCCCCGATCGCGGCAGCGCCCAACCACCAATATTTCAGCCGTCGCCGGTCGAGCGCAAGCATCACCGCGCGCGGGATACGCCTCCGACATGGGAGATCGTCCACGACGCGCTGTCCCGTCACGCTCAGGTGCGGTTTCGGGAGCAGACTAAAAGTCAAATCAATTCTTCGACGGTGGTGCTGCGCGACTACGAACTGCTCACCGAAGTCGATGCCGACTCCCCCGCACAGGCGACCGCATCCGGACGACACTCCAGCACGATCCGTCGCCCCGGATCAGAGACCACAGCGATTTCGACGGTACTGATGGAAGGTTCTGCGACACACTTTCACATCACGATTGACCTCGTGGTTCTCGTCAACGGCATCCAGCATCACACCCGTCAGTGGGCATCGTCTGTGCCGCGCAACTTGCTGTAAGTGGCGGGGCTCACGCAAGATATTTATGGTGGGGCTCACGCCCCACAAAAACGTAAGTGGCGGGGCTCACGCCCCGCCACTACTGACAGATACTGATTACTTAAACCAGGCCGACCAAATCGCCTCGTTGGCGGCAATCCATTCGGCTGCCACATCGGCGGCGGCACGCTTGTCAATTTCCACTGCCGGCAGCAATCCCAACTGATCATCGGTTGTCAAGGTGAAGTTCTTGATGAACGAGAACACCTTGGAATCCTTTGATTCAAGCTTTGCTGAGGCAATCTTGACAAGCACGTCTTCTGGATAATCGCCGTCGCATAGTGCAGCATCTTTGGAACAATCAACGGTTGGCGTCGGCAGCGCGACGTTTTTCAAATTGTATTTACCGACTGCGGCCGATGGTGTCCAGTAATACATAATGATCGGCTCTTCGAGGGCCGCACGGGACTGAATTTCGGCCTGCGTGGCTGCTTCGGAACCCGAATATTGAACCGTGAACGGCAAACTGAGATTAGCGATGATCTGTTCGTCGTACTGTGAGAACGACGGATCCATTCCTAAGAAACGGCCGTTTGAGCCGGTTGCGGCGGTTGCAAATGCCTTGGCAACTGCTGGATCCTTGAGTCCCTCCCATGTTGCCAGCGACGGGTACTTGTCAATGGCGTATTGCGGAACGAACCAACCAATTTTGCCGACTGCACCAAGTTCACCCATGTTGACGACCGACTCATCATCGATGTAGGCCTGTTCATCGGCTGAAATTCCCGAAGGCCAGAGTTCGACGTTGGCATCCAATTCACCCGAACTTAAACCGGCGAACATCGCATTTTCGTCGATGTCCACGATTTCAACTGGGTTACCAAGTTGCTTTTCAATAAGTTGCTTGACGATCTCTACATCAATTGCCGACGCCGTCCAGTTGTTGCGGGCTATTCGAATGGTTTCCGTGCCACCACCGGATGAGTCACTATCGCTACCGCATGCCGCCAAAAACAACGACCCGACCACGATGAACCCGACGATGAGCATCTTTTTGCTAGAACGCATTGTTCCCCCTTTGTGTAGAACCCATGTTGGATTCCCTCGTCGCATCAGCATACCGAACCTGACGAACCTGGTTAGTGAGGCAAGTAAGGTTCAGGCGTGCCTGGGGAAGCATCACCCGCGATTGAAGTTCGCCATCTGTGGAAGGTGTTCGGTACTGGGTCACCCGACGCAGCAATTGAGCGCGCCCAAACGGGTGCAACTCGGACCGAAATTTTGCGACAACTTGATCAGACAGTAGCCGTGCAGGACGTCTCATTTAGCGTGGCGCGAGGTGAGACGTTTGTAGTGATGGGACTTTCGGGCAGTGGCAAATCCACACTCATCCGATGTCTGTCGAGACTTATCGAACCAACCCGAGGTGAAGTATTGCTAGAAGGTCAGGATTTGCTCGCCATGGACGACAAGGCATTGCGCGATGTTCGGCGAGGACGGATATCCATGGTCTTCCAGCATTTTGGTTTGTTTCCGCATCGCAAAGTGATCGACAACATTGCCTACGGTCTGGAAGTTCAGGGAATCTCCAAGGCCAAACGCATCGCGCGGGCAACAGAAGTGTTGAACCTTGTTGGTCTCAATGGTTGGGCGGATCATTACCCACAACAACTATCTGGGGGCATGCAACAGCGGGTTGGTCTCGGTCGCGCATTGGCAGTTGACCCAGAAATTTTATTGTTCGACGAACCGTTCTCCGCCCTCGACCCGCTGATACGGCGTGAAATGCAGGACGAACTCTGTCGCTTGCAGGACACCATGCATCGAACAATCATCTTCATCACCCATGACTTCGCCGAAGCGCTGCGCCTGGGCGATCGGATCGCAATCATGAAGGACGGCTCCTTTGACCAAGTGGGCACTCCGGAAGAAATTGTCACCAATCCGGCAACCGATTACGTACGCGAATTCACCACCGACATCCCGCGAGCAAAAGTGCTCACCATTCGATCGGTGACGGTAACCGGGTCGGCAAAAATTGGTGGCAGATCGGTAAATGTCGATGCTCGAGTTGAGCATGTGATTCCGATGTTGCTCGACAACGAAGAACCAATCAACGTCATCGATAATGCCGGTGCCACGATTGGTGTCGTCAATCGATCAAGTGTCGCCAAATTACTACAGGATGAGCAACATTGAGCATTGTCGTTACAAATGACGCCAGCCACATCGGCACTCGCCAGCGTCTTGGTGCGGTTTCACTAAGCGTCGCGGCGTTGTGCGCTCTGGCCCAAATATTTGGAAACCGAGGGTTTCCTGAATCATGGAACGTTGGTCTGGCTGATCCGATCAACAAGGTGCAGTCCTGGATTCGTGACAACCGAAGTGATCACTGGCTCTTCACATGGTTCTTTCATCCGCTCACTGACGTCGTCAACCTCGCGCTTGACTCGGTTACATCATTCATTAGTTGGTTTCCGTGGTTCATTGCACCAATTGTGGTGTTTGTCATCATCGCCCGAACCGGTCGGTGGCGCTCGGGACTTCTTGCCGCATGTGCGGTGATTTATCCCGGTGTCGTGGGCGTGTGGCAGCAAAGTATTGAAACCATTTCGCTGATGGCAGTGGCGGTCGCCATCAGCGTGGTCATCGGGTTGCCTCTTGGCGTTTGGACGGCACTGAATCCACGCCTTGAGGGGATGCTTCGACCAGTGCTGGATGCGATGCAGACGGTCCCGGCAACCGTCTATCTCATTCCGGTTGTGCTCGTGTTCGGTATCGGACAAGTGCCCGCCGCCATTGCAACGGTGATTTATGCCTTGCCTCCGGTGGTGCGATGTACGGCATTGGGAATTAGGCAAGTTCCGCCAGCCACCGTCGAAGCATCTCAAATGTTTGGTGCTACACGCAGACAAACATTGATGCGAGTGCAAATGCCTCTTGCTGTGCCTTCGATCATCACCGGAATCAATCAAACCGTAATGATGGCTCTTGGCATCGTCGTCATCGCCACACTTGTCGGAGCCGCTGGACTTGGTCAAGAAATCATGCAAACCGTTCGTTTGCTCAGCCCAGGTCGTGGACTTGTGGTTGGCCTGGCGGTGGTTGCAGTTGCACTCGTACTCGACCGATTGAGCGGAGCCCTCATCGCCGCCCCAGGTTCGCGTAAATACATTTTGAATTGGCGAGTCGTAGTGGCCTTCATTATCGGGGTGGCTCTCGTCTCGGTGACCAGTCGTGTCATTGGCGTACACAATTTTCCATTTTCCTGGGGAACATCATTTGCTGACCCAGTCGACAGTTTTGTCCGATGGTTTCGCGACACCTTTGATGTCATCACCCGACCATTTAATGATTTCGTCGTTCGTGAATTACTCATTCGATCGCGGGACATTCTCAACAGCGCACTGACCTGGCAATTTGTCGTAGTTGCCGCGACGACTCTTGCTTTGTTTGTCGCCGGGTGGAAGATGGCGATCGCAACCGCCGGTGGACTCTTTATCATCGGAATTACCGGTATGTGGGGCGAAGCAAGCAACACTCTGGCCCAAACCATCGTCGCGGTCGTGATCTCTATCCTCATCGCATTGCCAGTGGGAGTTTGGATGGGCCGTCGCCCACGCGCCGAAGCGGCGCTGTCACCGCTGCTTGATTCGTTGCAGACAATTCCACCGCTCATCTACGCAATTCCATTTGTCATGATCTTTACTGTTGGCCCGGTACCTGGAGTGCTTGCCGCCGTGGTGTATTCCATACCACCCGGGATCAGGCTCACATCACTTGGAGTTCGTCAAGTCAATGCTGAGTCAATCGAAGCGGCGACCACGTTCGGTGCGACCCAGCGTCAAGTGTTGTGGGGTGTTCGTATTCCGTTGGCGATGCCGTCGATCATTCTGGCAGTCAATCAAATGGTGATGATGGTGTTGGCGATGGCGATCATCGCTGGCATGGTCGGAGGCGAAGGTCTCGGCTACCGATCAGTTGAGGCCCTGACCAGATCCAACACCGGACTCGGTGCCGAAGTTGGACTTGCAATCGTCATCATGGCGACAATTCTTGACCGCCTGACCCAAGCCGCGGCACGACGAATGCAAGCACCCGCCACGAGGTAATCACGCAGTCAGCGTGGAAATGCGCCAAGCATCTTGGCCGCTTCGAGAGTGTTTTCCAACAAACAGCCAATGGTCATGGGCCCGGTACCGCCGGGCATCGGAGTAATTGCTCCCGCAATTTTCTGAACTTCGTTAAAGTCAACATCGCCAACGATCTTGGATTCAACCCGCGATACACCAACATCAACAACGGTTGCACCAGGCTTGACGTGCTTGGCGGTGATTATGTGGGCGACTCCGACTGCCGAGATAATGATGTCGGCTTCGCGACACACCTCAACAAGATCGGCGGTGATCGAATGCGCGCATGTGACGGTGGCGTCGGTTCCCTTTCGAAGGAGCAACAGTATTTGCGGCAAACCCACCAGTGTCGAACGTCCGATCACCACCGCACGCTTACCTTTAGTTGGAATCCCGTATCGTGCAAGTAAGCGCATCACACCGAGTGGCGTGCACGGCACGTGTCCAGGTATTCCGCGGATCAGGCGACCCATTGACAATTCCGTGAGCCCATCAATGTCTTTTTCCGGTGGTACCAGTGAAAGTACCTTCTCGGTATCCAACCCTTTTGGGATCGGCAATTGCACGAGAATGCCATGCACCGATGGATCGTGGGCGAATGCAGAGACCGCGTCTTCGACCTGAGCCTGGGAAGCCGACCCTGGCAATTCCAGACCTCTAGAAATCATTCCCGCCTCTTCTGCCTTCTTATGCTTCCAGCGCACATAAATGTGACTCGGCTTATCATCGCCGACCAATACGGTGGCCAAACACACCGGCGGCGAACCAGCGGTTTCGATCTCCTGGCGTAGACGAGCCACAATTTCGTCGCGAACCAATTCACCGTCCATGAGAATCGCCCCTCCTGGAGTGCGTTTGAATTGTTCCGTCACGAAAGACCCACGATTTCGCCGTTCTCATCAAAGTCAATGATCGAGGCGGCGGGCTTGGCGCCAAGACCGGGCATGGTGCGCATTTCTCCGCAAATTGGATAAACAAAACCGGCACCAACAGATGCCCGAACTTCGCGAACACTCAGGGTGTGCCCGGTCGGAGCACCCTTCAAGGTTGCGTCGCCGGAAATCGACAAGTGCGTCTTAGCAATGCACACCGGCAGATTGGCAAACCCATTATCGGTGTAGGTCTTGAGTTGACGATTTGCCACCGTCGAGTACTCCACCTTGGCCGCACCGTATATTTTTGTCGCCACTGCTTCGATCTTATCTTTCAGTGACGCCTCGGTTGGATAGAGAAAGTGAAAACCATTTGGTTCTTCGCAGGCTTCGACAACGGCACGGGCAAGATCGGTCGCGCCGGCACCACCATTTTGGAAATGCGTGCACACGGCAACTCGTGCGTTCATCTCGGTGGCAATCCTGCGGATGACATCATGCTCAGACTTGTGATCAGTGGGGAATCCATTGATCGCCACCACGGGTGTCACACCATGGGCTTGCACGTTTTCAATCTGCTTGCGCAAGTTCGCTGCTCCAGCCTCAACATCGGCAGGGTTTTCGGCCAGCAGATCAGCCGGCAGCTCCTTGCCAGCAACAATTTTGTATTTACCCGAATGCGCCTTAAGTGCGCGAACGGTGGCAACGAGGACCGCAGCATCTGGCACAAGACCAGATGTACGGCACTTAATGTTGAAGAATCGCTCGGCGCCCATGTCGGCACCGAATCCCGCCTCGGTAATGAGGTAATCGCCACAGTGAATGCCGATGAGATCACCAATGATCGATGAGTTGCCATGGGCGATGTTGCCAAACGGACCGGCGTGAACGATGACCGGAGTGTTCTCCAGGGTCTGCAACAAATTTGGTTTGATCGCCTCGCGCATGATGACGGCCATCGAGCCAGCGCCGCTAAGTTGCTCGGCAGTAATCGGCACTCCCTTGGAGTTATAACCCACGACGATGCGACCGAGACGTACGCGCATGTCATCCATTGAGGTGGTCAGCGCCAAAATCGCCATCACTTCGGATGCAGCAGTGATGTCAAAACCAGTCTGACGAACGACGCCATCTTCCTTGGTGCCCATGCCAATAACAATGTTGCGCAACGACCGATCGTTGATGTCAATCACTCGGCGCCATGTGATGTTGTGCAGATCGAAATCGAGCGCATTGCCTTGATGTAAGTGATTATCCACCATTGCAGAGAGCAAATTGTGTGCGGCTGTAACAGCGTGGAAGTCGCCGGTGAGGTGCAAATTGAGCAACTCCATCGGGATGACCTGGCTGTAACCGCCACCGGCAGCACCACCCTTGATACCAAACGTCGGTCCCATTGACGGTTGACGCAACGTGAGCACGGCTTTCTTACCGATGTGCTTCATGGCCTGACCAAGGCCAACGGCGGTGGTGGTTTTTCCCTCTCCCAGTGGCGTTGGGGTGATTGCCGTGACCACGACGTACTTTGCTTTCGGTCGCGACTTCAGTTCATCGATTGCCTCAAGTCGAATTTTTGCCAGACTGGAACCGTACGGTTCCAGCAGGTGCTTGCCGATACCCATCTGGGCTGCAATCTCGGGAAGTGGTTTGGCCGTCCCTGCCCGCGCAATTTCAAGATCTGACGGAAATGCCATAACACCCTGTGCTTTCTTACCGCTCTCCTCTTTGAGAGCGGTATTGCGTGCACCACTATATAGGGAACAAACGACGCAGATATATGAGCGAGATATGTGACCGCACTATGCTGAGCCACACATGGCGCGAAAACATCGCTTTGCTCCCCTCGCCCGACTGACCGAGCCAATGGTTCGTGACCATGGTGAGTTGCGTACGGCGACTTGGCACGAAGCACTCGCTCGCGCCGCATCTGGATTCAACTCCATCAAGAATTCCTTCGGACCGCAGGCCGTTGGCTTGTTCTCTTGTTCAAAGTCCACTAATGAATTGAATTTCATTGCTCAGAAGTTCGCTCGCGCCGTAATTGGCACGAACAATATTGATTCATGTAATCGAACTTGACACGCCCCTTCCGTGGTCGGTCTGGCCACAGTCTTCGGAGCCGGTGGCGGAACATCGTCATACAGGGAAATTGAAGATACAAACGTCATTTTGATGTGGGGCTCCAATGCCCGCGAAGCGCACCCAATCTTCTTCCATCATGTGTTACAAGGTGTTCGTAACGGAGCGAAATTGTATGTGGTGGATCCACGTCGAACCGCCTCGGCCGAATGGGCCGACCTGTGGCTCGGCATCGATGTGGGAACCGACATTGCACTGTCCAACACCATCGCTCGCGAAATCATCCATGCCGGATTAGCCAACAGTGAATTCATTACCCGTGCGACATCAGACTTTGAGGCCTACGCCGAATCAGTTGAGGCGTGGACGTTGGCCCGCGGCAGTGCTGTGACCGGAGTTCCGGCCGAGGCAATTGCCGAAATTGCTCACGCCTTTGCCACGGCTTCGAAGGCCCAAATTTGCTGGACTCTCGGAATTACCGAGCACCACAATGGCGTCGACAATGTGCTGGCACTCATCAACCTCGCCCTGCTGTGTGGCCATGTTGGACGATGGGGTTCCGGACTCAACCCGTTACGCGGACAAAACAACGTTCAGGGTGGCGGCGACATGGGCGCACTACCAAACAAATTGCCGGGATTCCAAGATGTTGAAGACGCTGATGCACGGGCGATATTTGAAGCCAAGTGGGAATGTACCATCCCGTCGAAGAATGGCTGGAATCTCACCGAGATGTTCGCGGCGATGGAACGTCGCGATCTGCGGGCGCTCTTTGTCATCGGCGAAAATCCGGCCCAGTCCGAGGCCGACGGTCAGCACGCCATCAAAGTACTCAAGAGTCTCGATCTCCTGGTAGTACAAGATATTTTTCTGACCAAAACCGCAGAACTCGCCGATGTGGTGTTTCCTGGCTCTGCATCGTGGTGCGAAAGCGAAGGCACGGTGACGAACTCCGAACGACGGGTGCAAATGGTGCATCAAGCGCTCACACCACCGGGCAATGCCCACGACGACATTCAGATTCTCCTCGACCTTGCTAGGGAAATGGGACACAACTGGTCGTATGGTTCCAATGAAGATGTCTGGGATGAGTTGCGCAGTTTGTCGCCGATCCACACCGGCATGTCGTACTCACGACTCGAAGAACTTGGTGGCATTCAATGGCCATGCTTTTCAGAAGACACGCTGGAGCCATCGTTCTTGCACGGACGACTGTGGGCCGAGAATCCCGCCGATCGTGGTCGACTAGCCCCCTTTAGTGTGGTGATTGACGAACCACCCGTGGAGGCTGTGAGTAACGAGTTTCCACTGCGATTGACCACCGGTCGGCGCCTCGATTCGTACAACACCGGCGTGCAGTCCGGAGGCTTTCGCAGCCCATTGCGGTTCGGCGAAACAGTCGACATGTCCCCCGAGGATGCCAACGATCTCGACATCCACGACGGCGAAATGGTGCGCATCACCTCACCACGCGGATCACTGCAGGCACCCGTACGAATCGATGATGCGCTACGCCCTGGTCTCGTGTTCATGACGATGCACTTCCCCGATCAAGTGGACACCAACCTGCTGACGATCGATGTCACCGATCCAAAATCTGGCACGGCAGAATTCAAGGCAGCCGCCGTGCGCGTAGAAAAAATCGCCGAATGTGTGCCGATGGCTGGCCAGTAACTCGATTACGCTGTCCCCGCCGTGGATCTCAAACTCAATACCTCCGTCGCCTCCGTCGACGAACGTCGAGCAGTGGATCGAGTAGTTGGATCCAGCACACAATCCAAATTCGGTGAGACGCGAACGAACGATGACATGCGCGTGGCTCGAGCCGGCGAGTCACTCCGTCAGTTGCGTCATCTGCTGCTTCCAGTCCTGCATGCAGTGAACGATCAAATCGGCTGGATCAGCAGAGGTGCAATCAACTACATCGCCCAACGCCTCGATATCGCCCCTGCCGAAATTTACGGAGTGGCAAGTTTCTACGCACTTTTTTCAATGACGCAACGTCCACGCCGACAAGTCCACGTGTGTATTGACTTAGCCTGTCGCGCCGCTGGTGGACCTAAAGAACACAATCTCCCGATGGGAACGCAGGCATCTCCGTGTCTTGGCGCCTGCGAGCGTGCTCCGGCAACTCTCGTCATCGAAGCCGGCGATTCGCCGCGCCATGAACTTCTGGCACCCTCATCACGACCTGAAATTGATGCACTTGTAGCCGGTGCATGGCCAAACGAAGAAGCGCCCATTTCTCGCGCTGTTCCACAACTCGGTCGACACGATAAATCGCTCGTTTTGCTTCGTCGAATTGGCAATATGGATTCGACGAGCATTGCTGCATATCAATCTCATGGTGGATTCGAGGCACTCAAGAGCGCCTTTGGCATGGGTGCCGAACAGGTCACTGCCGAAATCACGACCGCTGGTCTGGTTGGTCGTGGTGGTGCCGCATTTCCCACCGGGCGCAAGTGGGCGGCCGTTGCCCAGCAAGTCGCTCAACCCCATTATCTCGTTTGCAATGCCGACGAATCAGAACCAGGAACATTCAAAGACCGAGTCTTGATCGAAGGCGACCCGTTTGCGCTTGTTGAGTCAATGACCATTGCTGGTTTTGCCACCGGATGTACCAAAGGTTGGGTGTACCTCCGTGGTGAATATCCGCGAGCATGGCGAGCGTTACATCACGCCATCGAAGTCGCTCGTCAAAGTGGTTTTCTTGGCGGGAACATTCTCGATTCGGGCTTTTCGTTCGATATTGAAATGGTCCGGGGTGCTGGTGCCTACATCTGCGGTGAAGAAACGGCAATCTTTAATTCCATCGAGGGTTATCGCGGAGAACCCCGCAACAAACCACCGTTCCCCGTCGAAGTAGGTTTGTTCGGCAAACCCACCCTTGTCAACAATGTCGAAACACTTGTCAATGTGTTGCCGATTATCCAATACGGTGGTGCCGCATACGCAGGCCTCGGCACTGAAGGCTCACACGGTCGAAAACTTTTCTGCGTATCAGGTGCGGTCGCCGAACCTGGAGTGTATGAAGTTGAGTTTGGGATTACAGTGCGTCAGTTGCTCGACCTGGCCGGCGGAATGCGCCAAGGTTCGTCGCTACGGGCAATCTTGCTAGGAGGTGCCGCCGGTGGATTTGTCGGTCCGGATGATCTGGATATGCCACTCACGTTGGAAGGCACTCGCGCGGCTGGTGGAACTGTGGGTTCTGGTGTCGTACTCGTACTGGATACAACCGTGGACATGATCGACCAACTACAGCGCATCGCGGCCTTTTTCCGAGACGAAAGTTGTGGGCAATGTGTGCCATGTCGGGTCGGTACCGTTCGACAACAAGAGGTGATTTGGCGACTATCGCACGGCGTGAACAAAAACGACTTGGAATTGCTGCGCGAACTTGGTCAGGTGATGCGGGATGCCAGTATTTGCGGGCTCGGCCAAACCGCCAACAGTGCCATCGCCTCAGCAGTGAGCAATCTCGGAGTTTTCGTTTCATGACTACACATATCACCACTGGCCTACAGGTGAAACGATCCGTGCAACTCACCATCGACGGCGAACGTGTCACCGTGGCGGAAGGCACCACTTTGCTCAGTACCTGTCAATCACTGGGCAAGGAAATTCCGACACTGTGCTACGGCGACACGATCACTCCGAAAAATGCGTGCCGCGTGTGCATGGTTGAGTTGGATGGGTCACGAGTACTCGTGCCGTCATGCTCGCGTCCTGCCGAAGATGGAATGGTGGTCCATACCGACACCGATCGCACCCGGCACAGTCGAAGACTCGTGCTCGAGTTACTTGGATCGTCGGTGGATCTTTCACTCACAAAAAACGTTGAGCGATGGAACGAGCACTATGGTGCTGACCCGGCACGCTTCGGCACCCCCACTGGGCCAACCATTGACCGTGACAACGCAATCACCGGACACCATCACCCAGTCGATGGCTCGGTAGTGCTCAATGTTCATCAGCCGGTCAAAATCGACAACGAGTTATATATCCGCGATTATTCAAAGTGCATCCTCTGTTACCAGTGTGTGGATGCGTGCGGAGAACAATGGCAAAATACCTTTGCCATTGGCGTTGCAGGTCGTGGTTTTGACGCCCGAATTTCCACTGAGTTTGCCGTCGACCTCACCGATTCAGCGTGCGTATATTGCGGAAACTGTATACAGGTGTGCCCGACAGGTGCGCTCATGTTCACTTCCGAATACAACATGCGTCAGGAAGGAACATGGGACGAGGCGGCTCAGACTCAAACGGACACGATCTGTCCATACTGTGGCGTTGGCTGCACTCTGACACTTCATGTCCAAGACAATGAGATCGTCAAAGTGACATCACCATCAGATCACTCGGTGACTCACGGCAACCTCTGCATCAAGGGACGTTTTGGTTTTCAGCACGTGCAAAATCGCGCCGAATAGCGCTGTTCATTACCGCAGTGGCGAACCCAACCGACGTCGCACCGCTTCGCTAATTTCGTGATCAAACGACCGCATGTGCGCTTCGGCAAGTTGCGCTGCTCGGTCACCGTCTCCAGCCACAAGCGCTCGATGAATTTCTTCGTGCTCGCTAACTGCGTGCTCCATATCGGCGACATCGGAAAGATACAGGTGCCACAGGCGGTCACTTTGGGCATAGAGCATGTCCAGGGTGTCATTGAGGAAGCGATTACCTGCTGCATCCCACACGATTTCGTGGCAGATGCGATCGATAGCCATCAGTTCATTGTTCGAACTGCCCTTACGTCGGGATCGATCCAGTGCCGCAGCCATTGCATCCCAATGTTCGCTGCGCCCGCGGGCACATGCCAAACGGGTGGCATAGGGCTCGAGAATTGCACGGGTCTCATACAACATCGACAGTTCGGTGACATCCACACCGGAAACCAACATGCCGCGACGAGGAATTACCGTGATGAATTGATCTCGGGCCAGACGTTGCAGAGCTTCGCGAATTGGAGTTCGACCGATCCGTAGTTGATGCTGCAGATCATCTTCCCGGATGACATCACCCGGTGCCAGATCAAGGCGCACGATCTTGTTTCGAATCTCGTAATAGGCCCGCTCGCTTAACGACACACTCATCACGGCACCCCGCAGTAATCGAACGTAGTGATTTGAGACAGTTGACTTGAGACCAGTGATTTGAGACAGTTGACTTGAGACCAGTGATTTAAGACCAGTGATATTGCACTGATATACTACCAACGCCAATCCTTGCCACATCCCGCGCAGGTGTTGTGGTACTCAATTCGGGGGTCTCCACGTGAGTGAATTTCCAAACCACGCCAAGGTTGTCGTGATTGGGGCCGGCATCGTCGGCAATTGTCTCATCGGACATCTTTCCAGACTCGGCTGGAGTGACATGGTGCTCCTTGACAAGGGTCCACTTCCAAACCCTGGAGGTTCCACCGGGCACGCCTCTAACTTCATCTTCCCCACGGATCACAACAAGGAGATGGCGTTACTCACTCTCGCCTCGCAACAGCAATACGCCGAACTGGGACTGAACAACACCTGTGGCGGTATCGAAGTTGCCCGTACAGAGGAACGCCTCGAAGAATTCAAGCGCCGGATGACATCGGCGAAAGCATGGGGAATCGACGCCGAATTACTCACCCCTGCCGAAATCAAAGAACTCGTGCCATTCATTAATGAAAAGATTCTCCTCGGTGGTTTCTACACGCCAAGCGTGTCGGTAGTTGACTCGTTGCAGACCGGCACACTGATGCGTGAAGGGGCAATCAAAGCGGGCAACGCAAGCGTGTTTGCAAATACCGAGGTGCTCGACCTAGAAGTTGAAGACGGAACGATTAAGGCCGTGGTCACGAGCAAGGGTCGGATCGAAACCGAATACGTCGTGGTGGCCTGTGGAGTATGGAGCCCGCGCATCGCAGCGATGGCCGGTGCCACTATTCCGCTCACCCCAGCTGTACACCAGATGGTTGATGTTGGCCCAATCGATGTATTGCAAAAGTCCAACACCGAAGTCGCCTACCCAATCATTCGCGACATGGATACCTTTTGTTACGAGCGTCAATCGGCTGGGTCGATGGAAGTCGGATCGTATGCCCACCGCGCGATCTTCCTTCACCCCGATGACATTCCGTCGATTGAAAACTCGGCCCTGTCGCCTACCGAATTGCCGCTCACCCAGGATGACTTTGACCCACAGATGGAACAAGCGATCGAACTGATGGAGATGCTCGGGGATGCCGAAATCAAGTACTCCATCAATGGCCTGCTTTCGCTCACCCCGGATGCGATGCCCGTGCTCGGTGAAACGGTGGAAGTGAAGAATTTATGGTCGGCCGCTGCCGTGTGGGTAAAGGAGGGCCCGGGAATCGCCCAACTTGTGGCGGAGTGGATGACCTTTGGTTATCCCCATCTGTGTGACGCACATTCATCCGATATCAGTCGTTTCTACCCCCACGAGCGCACGGAATACCACATATATTCCCGTTGCAACGAACACTTCAACAAGACCTATGGGATCGTGCACCCGCGCGAACAATGGGCAACGCAGCGCAGTATGCGACGCAGTCCGTTTTATCCCCGTGAAGTCTCAAGCGGGGCGACATTCTTTGATGCTCGCGGTTGGGAACGGCCGCAGTGGTTTGACGCCAATGCCCCGCTGTTGGACAAATACAAGGGGAAGTGCGACCCGCGCCCACATGAATGGGACTCCCGCTGGTGGTCGCCAATCACCAATGCCGAACACCTGGCGATGCGCGAATCGGTGGGCATGGTCGACCTCACCGCGTTTAACGAGTTCGACTTCACCGGCCCGGGCGCCAAGGATTTTTTGCAATACATGACGGTCAACAACGTGGATGTTGCAGTTGGTCGGTCGGTGTACACACCGTTGCTCACACCAGATGGTGGCTTTCGAGGAGATCTCACGATTATGCGCTTAGGCGACGAGCACTTTCGGGTTATCACCGGAGCGTTCGATGGTGGTCGCGACAACTACTGGTTTAACCGTCACATGCCAACAGATGGTTCGGTGACCTTTACCGACATGAGTGCCGCCCTGTGCACAATCGGGGTATGGGGGCCGAACGCACAACGAACCATGTCCAAAATTGTCACCGGCCAGCACAAGCCATACGACGTATCGCAGGCCAATTTTCCGTACGGTTCGGTTCGAGATGTACTCATCGATGGCGTGCCGTGCACGATGTTCCGTATCTCGTATGTCGGTGAAAATGGCTGGGAGGTGTACACCAAGATGGAACACGGCCTACGTCTGTGGGACACCATTGCCGAAGCCGGCCAGGAGTTTGGAGTCATCCCGGTGGGCATGGGCGTGTACGCCGTGACCGGACGCATTGAGAAGGGTTACCGATTGATGGGAGCCGAACTTGAAAGCGAATACAACCCCGTGGAAGCAGGACTTGCTCGACCCAAGGTCAAGTCAGCCGACTTCATGGGTAAGGCGGCGTATCTCAAGGCCCGTGCCGAAACACCCGCCGCGACCATGTGCACATTGGAAATGGTTGGGCATATAAGTGCAGCCGGTATCAAACGTTTTCCCACTGGCGGCAATGAGCCAATCCTCACTGTCACTGGTGATCGAATTGTGGATGCCAAGGGCCGAGTTTCGCGCGTCACCACGGCTGGCGCGGCACCGTCGCTGGGTACATTCCTGCTGATGGCCTATCTCCCGCCGAAACATGCCGTCGAAGGCAATGAACTACGGGTGATGTACATGAACGAATTATTTCCGGTGCGGGTGGCACGAGTTGGCAGTCAACCGCTGTTCGACCCAACCGATGCGCGCATGAAAAGTTGAGACCCTTCGCCTTGTCATGAACATTCTCGTCTGTGTTAAACGCGTACCTGCACCTGGTGCACGCATCAACATCACAAGTGATCGTCAAGCAGTTGATACCGCGTTCTTGGGCTTCACGGTCAGCCCACATGAGGAATGCGCAGTGGAAGCCGCGGTTCAACTTGTCGAGAAATATGGCGGGACAGTTACCGTGCTGACGCTTGGTCCGCCGGAAGCCGAAGAGCAATTACGCACGGCGGTAAGTGTCGGCGCGACTCGGGCTGTGCTCATCGCTATCGAAGGTCCAGATTGGGATCCACAACGCACGGCCCGCGGCATCACGACGGCAATTTCACAACTTGAATCCGCGCACGGAATGTATGACCTCATCTTGTTTGGAAATGAGTCAGCCGATTCCTGTAGTTATCAGGTGGGAATTCGAATTGCCATCGCCCTCGGTCGCCCCATTGTCAATGGTGCCAAGGCGCTCGATGTCGAAAATGGAATTGTCACGGTTCGCCGCGAAGCCGACGCTGGACAAGAGCTGTACACACTTCCGTTACCAACTTGTATCGGCATAAGGGAGGGCATCAACTTGCCCCGGTACCCAACCATGAAAGGTCGCTTGGCTTCCAAGAAAATCAAAGTTGAAACGGTCTCCGTGACCGCAGCATCGGGCGGACAACGGATGATTCAGTTGCAACGCCCAGCGGAAACAGCAAGTACCACTGTGATTCTCGGAACCGGACCAGAAGCAGCATCGGCGGTGGTGGACTTGCTGGAAGAACTCGGAGTCTTGTCATGACTGTTCTCGTGATTGTGGATCATGATCGGGGCACGATTTCACCCGCAGTCGGGGGCGCCCTGACGGCCGGACGCAATCTTGCGGCAAAGATGAACACCACAATGGAAGCACTTACCATTGGAGCAAATGCCGATCCTTTGAGCGACGCGCTTTCCGCGTACGGCGCCTCAGTTGTTCACCAAGCACATCACGAAATTCTCATCGATTATGGACCCGATGCATGGGGCGAAGTTCTCGCCCAAGTCGTGCGTGCGACCTCCCCACACGTGGTGCTTGGCTGTGGCACCGAACGCGGCCACGAAGTTGTCGCCCAAGCGGCTGCCCGTCTGGATCTTCCAGCGGTGATGAACTGTACGGAATTTACACCAAGCGACAAACCAGACGGCCCACTAAGTATGATCCGCACTCGGTGGGGTGGATCTCTGTTGGAGAAAACTGAACTTGACTCCCCGATCAAACTTGTGACCCTCGCCAATCACTACGTGGAACCCGTTGAATCTCGAACAGATATGCGCGTCACTCAATTTGTACCGACTCTTGATAATTCAGTAACGCACAGTATCGTGCGCGACCGAGTTGAGCGTGTTGCCGGAGTGACGCTCGCTACGTCTCCAGTTGTTGTCAGCGGCGGACGGGGTGTCGGTTCGGCGGAAGGCTTTGCCCCACTTGAGGAACTCGCCGCACTATTGGGCGGCGTGGTGGGATGTTCCCGTGCGGTCACCAACAACGGCTGGAGAAATCACACTGATCAGGTTGGTCAAACCGGTACGCGCATCGCCCCTGACATCTATATTGCCTGTGGAATCTCCGGCGCGATTCAGCATTGGGTCGGAGCCATGGCATCGAAAAACATTCTGGCCATCAATATCGACGAAGAAGCGAACATTGTGACCAAGGCCGGATACGCCGTGATTGGTGATTTACATGCGGTGGTTCCGGCAATCTGTGCCGAGATTAAACTCCGCCGCAGCGATTTGTGACTGAAAGCGAACGTGTAATCAGGGCCAAAAATACCCTATTTCCGATTATTACCTATTTCCGCTGTCAACGGAATATGCTATTATGGCACCATGAATGAAGATCAGTCACACAAAATAGGTATTCCTGAGCCTATTACCCCTCACCAGATTCTTGCTGCGGCGGAAAAGTCAATTCAAAAATCATTGCTCCCTTCCATCCAAGCCGCCACCGAACTGGGTGAGTCAATAAAAAAGTCAATGCTCCCTTCCATCCAAGCCGCCACCGAACTACAAAAAGTCACGGTTGCACAGAAATCTCAGATTGACGCAGTTCTGAGGATTCAGACTGCCGCTCTCCAAGAAGCAAGATTTGCGATTGAGATCAAAAAAACTTTAAATATCCGTGACATTGGACCAACAGTCGAAACGCTCAATCGGTATATAAAACAAATTGACGGCACGATGGAGCCGATGATCATTTCTCGCTTCATTTCAAAGAATGCACAAGATTGGCTGAAAAGCAGGAGCATCTCTTATGCAGATGCAACCGGCAATTTCATGCTTTCATCGCCAGTCATTGACATGTATTGGAGCGACAGAGGCGCTGACTCGGATCCATGGAGGAGACCTGGTCGTCCACGGGTATCACTCTCCGGTAATGCTCCGGCACGTATCATCAGAGCACTAATTGACACTAAACCGCCCATGAGTGTTCCCGAATTAATTAGACGCGCAAGGTCGTCAAGTGGTGTTGCATATCGCACACTTGAATTTCTTGAGAACGAAGATTTGGTCACGCGTAACAAAAAACTGATTGAAGAGGTTAACTGGCCGAAAATTATTGAGCGTTGGAGTGATGAGTATTCGTTTCAGATGAATAATTCGGTTATCGGATTTCTGGAGCCACGTGGACTCACGGATGTGTTAAGGAAGTTAGAGAAGATTCCAAGCTCGGAATATGCAATCACCGGATCGCTGGCAGCACAAAGATACGCACCTTACGCAGAACCTCGTCAAGCGATGATGTATGCAAAATATCCGATTGAACTCGCTGAGAAACTTGGACTTCGTGCTGTCGATACTGGCGCGAATGTATTGATTGCTGCAACTGCATTTGATGTTGTTTTTGACCGGACGATTCGTGACGGTGGTCTCAACTATGTTGCCATCAGCCAAATTGCAGTTGATTTATTGAACGGACCTGGACGAAATCCAGTTGAAGGTCGAGAATTGGTGGACTGGATGGTCCAGAACGAAAATGTATGGAGAAAGTGACATCAATGTTGAGGCGAGACGTGCTTTACTAGACGCATTAGTGGCTCTGAAACCACATCTACAATCAGTGATCCTGATTGGTGCGCAAGCAATTTATTTTCATACCGGTTCTGCGAAATCTCCCGTCTCTGAATATACGAAGGATGCGGATATCACGCTCGACACAAGATCTCTTGCACTTGACCCAACCGTTCAATTTTTGATGTCGCAAGCAGGATTCAGTCTCAACGACACCGGAAATCCAGGACGATGGTTGAACAATCTTGGTATTCCGGTGGACATCATGGTGGCCGAAAGAATTGCTGGCAAAGGAACTAGAAGTGCTGAAATTCCACCGCATGGAAAACGAACTGCGCGGCGTGCCAAAGGTATCGAGGGTTGTCTAGTTGACAACTCACAATTGATCGTGACCGCTCTTGACAAAACCGATTCGCGGTCATTCGAGATCAGAGTTGGCGGACCTGCTTCACTGCTTATTGCAAAGACCTTCAAGATTCACGAAAGAGTTACCGAGAAGCGAAAACTTGAAGATAAAGACGCTCACGATATTTATCGACTACTTGTGGCAAAACAAGTAGCAGATATATTGCCTGGAATTCAGAAGATGTTAGACCACAGTATTTCCAGGGAGATTACCCGCGATGGGCTCAGTTACTTGCAAACGCTCTTTGCGGATGGCCCCGAAGCTGAGGGCTCTCTTCGTGCTGGTCGCGCAGAATTGGGGATTGGCAATCCTGCAATCGTCGCCCAATCTGTTGCAATTCTTGCAAGCGAATTGATTGATGCTTGCCGAACTTTGAACTCAGAACCCACGCATTACGAAGGCGACGACGACGCCTTTTCGATCTGATTTCCGCAGATGCAAATTACGTCACCACGCGGTACGGATGCGTATAAATGTTGGCTTTACCATCACGAACGAAACCGACCAGCGTGATTCCGAAGCGGTCGGCAGTTTCAACAGCAAGATTCGATGGCGCACCAACGGCGGCGATAAGTGCGATACCGGCAATTGCGGCTTTCTGAATGATCTCAAAGGACACTCGCCCACTCAATAGCATTCCGTGCAATGTGAGTGGCACGCAGCGATCGAGCACGCAGTGCCCGACAACCTTGTCCACAGCGTTATGCCGGCCGATGTCTTCGCGTACCACTTTCATCTTTCCCTGATCGTCAAACAAGCCCACGGCGTGGAGACCACCGGTGCGGTCAAACGTGGGTTGAGCCTTGCGCAGTGCATCGGGTAGACCAACCAAAACTTCCGCGGTGACCACTGGCCCAGAATCGTGTGCCAGTGGCGATGCGGAGGTGAGCAGTTGATCAATTGATTCAATTCCGCAGATGCCACAACTCGCCGATGTCACCATTGCCCGCCGGGCAAGTTCGACGTCGAAAGATCCGGCGAGACCGACGGTGACGATGTTGTACAACTGTTCTTCGCCTTCGACGAGTCCGCAGTATTTCACCGAGCGAATATCACTTGGGTGCGAGATAATGCCTTCGGTGAACAGAAATCCGACTGCCAATTCGAAATCGTGACCTGGAGTGCGCATCGTCACAGCAATGCTGGTCGGCTCGAGACCAGGTGCTCCGGCTCGAATTTCCATCGGTTCTTCGGTGACGAGAAGATCGGGATTTGACCCGGTTCGGCCGCTGGCACTTACGGCAGTCACCATCCAATCAGTGGACCTGCGGCGGGCACTGTTCGCGGCGCGTCTCACAAACTCAGGTTACTAATCGTGGTCAAGAAATGATCGCAGGTTGCCGCTGTTGTGAGGATGTCGCAAACGTGCCAGGGTCTTTTGCTCAATTTGGCGCACGCGTTCACGAGTGACCTTCATCCGTTTTGCAACTTCTTCAAGTGTGTGTGGTTGACCGTTGTATTTGCCAATGCCAAATCGCATCGCCACAATTTCTTGCTCCCGTTCCGGCAAATCATGGAGGGTGCGTTCCACAGCCTCACCGAGTTGACGACGCTCGGTGTGCTCAAGGGGGTCGCTATTGCCATCGGCGCTGGCAATCGTGTCGCCAATCGTCAGATCTTCGGTCTCGCTACCAACCGGAGCATCCAAACTCATTGTCGACAGTGATAGTTGCATGACTTCTAGAAGTTTCTCGACAGTTAGGCCGCTGCGCTCGGCAACTTCTTCCGGAGTTGGATCACGTTCCAGTGCAGCCATCAATTCGCGCTCGGCGCGATGAACCCGATTAACTACTTCCATCATGTGACCGGGAATCCGAATGTTGCGGCCTTGGTCGGCCATGGCCCGGGTCATTGACTGGCGGATCCACCATGTGGCATACGTCGAAAACTTGAATCCCTTTTCGAAGTCATACTTTTGGGCTGCGTGCATCAGCCCGAGATTGCCCTCTTGAATGAGATCCGCCAACTGCAGTTCATTGCGGTCATAACGTCTGGCGATGGATACCACGAGTCGAAGATTGGCTCGCACCATGTGGTCCTCGGCCTTCTTCCCATCGCGCTCTATTTTCTGCAGATCACGTCGCTCTCGAAGTCCGAATTTTCCGCCATCTGACTCGAGTCGCTTCTTGGCCGCAAGACCTTCTTTAATTGCTCGACCTAATCGCTTTTCATCATCGGCATCCAGCAAGTCGACCTGGCCAATTTCATTGAGGTACATTCGCACCGCGTCGGGACCGCCGTCGTAACTCACCACGCCACGGGTCATGTGTGATCACCCGCACGCACGACAAGCCATTCAAGCAGTTGGGTCGCAGCAGCATCAGCCGCAGTTGGAATCTCAAGTTGCTCCAGCAAAACACGAGCATCTCGATCCTTGCGAATCTCGTCCGGATCACTGATTCGCACCCGTTGCAGTAGTTCACGGCGCACGGCCGCGGCCACGAGGTTCCAGGCTTCAACGATTGGTCGAACTTCAACATCGGCAACTGCCGCACGCTCGAGGACCTCCCGGGCCTCGGGATCGGCGGTGGCGAGCGCGTCAATCAGGTTTCCCTGTGTATCGGCAAGAGAGAGAAACGCCCGTCGAAACACGTCATCGGAAAACAATTCTTCCACCAGCCAGGGAGCAATCTCGTCCCACAACTGAATCATCAAGGCGATGGCTACGAACTCGCCATTCTCCTTGTGCCCAGATGCCGCCGTCGAGACAACCGGCACGGCGGGTTGTCGGCTACCTCGCTCGGCGATGGCAACAAGATCGGCCGCGGGAATACCGACATGGCTGGCCACCTGACCGGCATAAATCTTGCGGACATTGCGGTCGGGATGCTCATTGATTACCACCATTGCCTGTTGGGCGGTACGGGATCGATCCTCCGGAGTGGATATGGACCCGGCATTGAGCACCCGCTGCAGGCGAAAACCAAGAAACGGTTGAGCCTCCTTGACCGCCGCGACGAGAGCCTCCGGATTACTTGAGGCCAAATCGCCTGGATCTTTGCCCGCTGGAAATTGCGCCACACTCACCTGAACCTTGTAACGATTTTCCCATTCGTAAAACCGCTCCGCAGCGCCCTGACCCGCCGCATCGGCATCGAATGCCAGCACCACCTTGTTGGCGAATCGTTTGAGTAGCCGCACGTGCTCTTCAGTAAGAGCAGTGCCGCAAGTTGCCACCGCCCGGGGCACGCCGGCGCGATGAAAGCCGATGACATCGGTATATCCCTCGCACACGATTACTTCATCCGCGGCAACAATGTCGGCCTTGGCCCAGTTAAGTCCGTACAGCGTCTTTGACTTGGAGTAAATTGACGTTTCCGGAGAATTCTTGTATTTCGCAGGGTCGGTACTACCAGGCAATACTCGACCGCCAAATGCAACAGGATCCCCCGTATCGCTGTAAATCGGAAACAGTATCCGAGCACGAAAGGAATCCTGTGGTTTGCCTCGCTTGTTGATGAAGGCAAGACCGACTTCCTTCAGCAGATCGTTGGAGATGCCAATATCACGACTCATCGCATCCCAATCATCTGGTGCCCAACCTAGTTTGAATTGTCGCGCCACATCTCCCGAGAGCCCACGGCCGCGTAAATAATCACGTGCCACACGGGCATCAGAACCTTGCAGCAAGCGATCATGGTACCAATCAACGGCGCGTACCATTACCTCAATCAGTTGCTTGCGATGCTGACGATCCCTACTTTGACCACCTGAGGTATAGGTAAGGGTGATTCCAGCCTTGTTGGCCAGATGCTCGACCGCGCCGACAAAATCTACGTGTTCAATGTCTTGAACAAACGTGAATACGTCTCCGGCTGCACCACACCCAAAGCAGCGGTAGCGCTTGGTTTCTTCGCGCACATTGAACGAGGCCGACTTCTCGGCATGAAACGGACACAGTCCGACCCAGTTGCGGCCAACTCGACGCAACGGCACGTAGCCCTGAACGATTTCGACGAGCGAAATCGTCTCTCGTAGACGCTCAATATCATCGTCGGCAATTGCCACGCCACGAAGACTAGTGCGTGCGGTCGTGAATTACGGAAGCGACTATTGCCATCGTCAGCACCGAGATAATGAACGCAAGCGACGCAATCGTTGGCAGGTGATACCAATGCGCGATCAACATCTTGACACCCACGTACACCAACAACACCGAGATGGCTGGCTTGAGAAACACGAAGCGCTCGCGGACATCGGCGAACAAGAAGTACAGCGCACGCAAACCCATGATGGCGAAGGCGTTGGCGGCAAACACGATGAATTGCGAATTGCTTACAGCCAGAACGGCTGGAACCGAATCCACGGCAAAGATCACATCGGATACTTCTATGATCACAAGAACAGCCAGCAATGGTGTTGCGAAACGATGACCATTGACCCTCGTGAACATCTTTTGTCCATCCAAAAAATCGGTGCTTGGCACAAAACGGTGAAAGATGCGCATGGTGCGAGTTTTTGAAGGATCGGCCGGGTCGTCTCCGCCGGATCGGAAAATGCCAATTCCTGTATAGATCAGGAAAACTCCGAACCCGATAAGTACGAAATCGAAGCGCTCAATGATCGCCACGCCGAGCAAGATGAACACGAACCGCAACACAAGCGCGCCGAAGATACCCCAGAACAGGGTGCGATGCTGATATGCACGAGGCACCTTGAAGTGAGTGAAGATCATCGCCCATACGAAAACGTTGTCGATGCTCAGACTCTTCTCAATGAGATATCCGCTGATGTACTCGACGGCCGCGGCTCGCTCGAACATGAACCCGATGACAAATGTGAACGACAGGCCGAGGCCAATCCATACAGCCGATTCAATTGCCGCCTCTCGGAGTTCAACAACGTGCGCCCGCCGGTGAACCACCAAAATGTCTATGAGAAGCAATGCACCGATCACGCCGAGCAACATTGGCCATCCCCACGACGGGACGTCAAGTACTACGAACTTTTCTCGAGCAGTTAACACCGCAAACATCATGGCTATTTAGTTTCTGTTTTGACGCCACCAATAATGGCTTGGGCCGCGGCAAGCCTGGCAATCGGAATGCGGTATGGCGAGCAACTCACATAGTCGAGCCCGACTCGGTAGAATAGGCCTATCGATTCGGGGTCACCGCCGTGCTCTCCGCACACGCCCATCTTCAGTCCACGCTTGGCCTTGCGGCCGCGCTTGACGGCCATCTCAACAAGCTCACCAACCCCAGTTTGATCGATAGTTTCAAATGGATTGCGCTTCAGCAAGCCTGCTTCAAGATACGCCGGCATCATGCGACTCTCCACATCATCGCGACTGAAACCAAACGTCATCTGGGTGAGGTCGTTGGTACCGAAACTGAAGAAGTCGGATACTTCGGCCAATTCTCCGGCGACCAATGCGGCGCGCGGAGTTTCGATCATCGTGCCGATCGTGACCCGTGGTCGTGTCGTCTTCTTTTTTGCCTTTGCTTTGGTCGTTGATTTGGATTGCTGTGCATGTTCGAGGAGGACTTCTTCGACCCAGGAACGAGCAAGTGCAAGTTCGTCACGTGTCACCGTCAAGGGAATCATTACTTCGATGACCGGCACACACCCTTCGGCGGCAACCTGATCGGCTGCTTCCAACAGAGCACGTACTTGCATCGCATACAGGCCAGGTTTGAGAACTCCGAGGCGAACACCACGAATGCCGAGCATTGGGTTTACTTCGGCCCAGGCCTGTGCCGCGGCGATGAGTTTGGACTCTTCGGCAGTCAAACCGGTAGTGGCTTGCTTGATCTCAAGTTCGTCAACACTCGGTAGAAATTCATGTAGTGGCGGGTCAAGTAAGCGAACCGTTACTGGCAGTCCGCTCATGGCACGAAGAATTTCGGCGAAGTCCTGCTTTTGGGCCTTGCGTAGTTCCTCCAATGCCGCAGTTTCTTCGGCGGGAGTATCGGCAAGAATCATGCGGCGCACAATTGGTAGTCGATCCGGTGCCAGGAACATGTGCTCAGTCCGGCACAGTCCGATTCCCTCGGCACCGTACTCACGGGCCTTTGTTGCATCTTCACCGGTGTCGGCATTGGCACGAACCTTGAGTTTTCCCTTGCGAATTTCATCGGCCCACTTCAGGATCGTATGAAACTCGCGCGGTGGTTCGGCGGCAGTGAGTTCCATCGCCCCAAGGATCACTTCGCCAGTCGTACCATCAAGCGAGATCACATCTCCTTCTTTAACCACCGTGTTTCCGACGCTGAACTGACTGCCGACAATATGCACTGCGTCGGCGCCAACTACGGCCGGTGTTCCCCATCCACGAGCAACAACTGCGGCATGACTCACCAGACCACCACGGGCGGTCAAGATTCCTTTGGCCACCATCATCCCGTGAACGTCTTCAGGGCTTGTTTCATTGCGGACTAAAATCACCGCCTCGCCTCGTGCCGCGGCAATAACAGCATCGTCGGCGGTGAAATACACTTTGCCCACCGCGGCACCTGGTGATGCAGCAAGCCCCTTGGCAAGGGCCTTTGTCGTGCCCTTAAATTGCGGGTGCAGCACCTGATCCAAGTGTTCTGCGGTGGCCCGCATCAGCGCTTCACGCTTAGTGATTTTCCACGCTCCCTTGCCCTTGCCCGATGGTTTAGTCATCTCAACGGCCATCTTCAATGCCGCCGCTCCAGTGCGCTTGCCAACGCGGGTCTGCAACATCCAGAGTTTGCCCTGATCGATCGTAAATTCGGTATCGCACATGTCGGTGTAGTGGCGTTCGAGTCGATTAAAAATCAACATCAATTCAGCGTGGACCACTGGAAAGTGACGACGCAAGGCATCAAGATCTTCCGTGTTGCGAATGCCTGCCACCACGTCTTCGCCTTGGGCGTTGACAAGAAAGTCACCATAGGGTTTGTTCTCGCCGGTTGCAGCGTTTCGAGTGAAACCAACTCCCGTTCCCGAATTATTGTCACGATTGCCAAACACCATGGCCTGCACGTTCACCGCCGTGCCCAGATCATGACTGATCTTTTCCCGAACCCGATATGCAATCGCCCGGGCGCCATTCCAGGATCGGAACACCGCCTCCACGGCCCCACGAAGTTGCTTGGATGGCTCCTGTGGAAATTCGCGCCCAGTTTCGATCTTGACAACCTTCTTGTACGTTTCGCACAATGATTTCAACGCACTTGCAGGCAAGTCGGCGTCATTAGTTACGCTGGCCGATTTCTTGGCGTCTTGGAATGGATGTTCAAATTTCGCGCCGTCGATTCCGAGAACGATCCGGCCGTACATCGAAATAAACCGACGATATGAGTCATAGGCAAATCGCTGGTCGTTGGTGCTCTTGGCGAGTCCTTCAACACTTCGGTCATTGAGACCAAGGTTCAGCACCGTGTCCATCATTCCGGGCATCGAGAACTTCGCTCCTGAGCGAACCGAAACGAGCAATGGGGCCACTGGATCACCAAGGCGCGCCTTCATTTTGCGCTCAAGGGTCGTGACATGTGCCTCGAGTTCTTTGTCCAGACTTTTTGGCCAACCGCCATGCATATAGTCGCGGCAGGCGTCGGTCGTCACAGTGAAACCGTGCGGAACCGGTAACTTCAATACGCTCATCATTTCGGCCAGATTCGCGCCTTTGCCACCGAGCAGATCTTTCATGTTCATCGGGGACTTGCGGTGTTTGTGATCAAAGGCGAAGATGTAGTTCATCGCTCCAGTTTAGGGCCCACCGACCATACCCAGTCTTGATCTGCGGAGATCACAAACCAGCGATATCGACACCGCGCTTGATCAGGGCAAGAGCAACATCCCCCGCCACCGATGTGTATTTGCCAGCAATCGCTCCATCAATAATGACGTCGTCACCTGCGCGGGCACCGGGAGTGGCGTGAATCACACGAAGCATCCGCGGCGCCGTCGAACCGCGACTATCCATTCGCTCCACAAGTTCTTGGCCGGGATAGCAACCTTTGGTAAAACTCACCGCATATTCGATAATTCCTGTTTCGCCTGGAATCATGTCGGTTGTCAAGTCGCGACCCATAAGTGGCCAACCGGCTCGCACTCGTAGCTCTTCGAACTCTGCTTGCGAACCTTCACGGATGCCGTGGACAGGTGTCGCGTTCATCTCAATGACATCAAATGCCGAACCGTCGCTGCGCCATGCAGGCAAGGCATGTTCAATCTGCTCGTCCGCACAGAGGCGATATGCAAGGCACGACCTGGTCTCCACATTCATGTCGGCCTTGACTCGGATCTTGAAGCGCTGCAGGCGCGCCATCACAGCATCTCCCCACCCATGGTCGACATCAAGTGTGAACGAGTCGTCACCCTGGCAGGAGATTCGCACTAACGCGTCAACCTTACCTGTCGGCTGCAAGACAAATGACGCACAGGAATCGCCGATCGACATCCCGGCAATATCTTGACTGAGTTGCGACTGCAGAAACGACCGTGCGTCCGGGCCACTCACCGAGACGAGATCTCGATCAATGCGAATCCAAAATGCGGACATGAAATTAGACGGGCTTTGACTGATTTCGTTTGAGAGCACTCATTTTTCGCGCCGCCGGGACCGCGGCAAGCAACGCAGCAGCCTTGTTGCGACATTCCAAATCCTCGTCCATCGGATCGCTGTCGGCAACAATCCCGGCACCAGCCTGCAACGAGGCAGAGTTAGGGCCAACGAACATCGTTCGGATTGCAATTGCCGTATCGAGATTTCCGCTGAAATCAACGTATCCAACGACACCGGCATACGGTCCTCGTTTGATCGGCTCCAGTTCGTCAATGATTTCCATCGCCCGCACCTTTGGCGCCCCGCTCACAGTGCCAGCCGGCAGAGTGGCTCTCAGTACATCAATTGGACCCAATCCTTGGCGTAACACACCCGAGACCTGTGACGTGAGGTGCATCACATGGCTATAGCGCTCAAGTGTCATCAGTTCATCCACACTCATCGAACCAAAAGTTGCTACACGCCCCACATCGTTGCGCGCCAAATCCACGAGCATGATGTGTTCGGCCACTTCCTTGGGGTTTTCACGCAATTCACCGGCCAATCGGCGATCATGTTCGTCATCTCGACCGCGCTTGCGGGTTCCGGCAATCGGTCGACTCACAACTTTTCCATTGAGTAGTTGCACCATCGGCTCGGGCGACGAGCCGACGATTGTGATGTCGAGGTGATTGACGAAGTACATGTACGGTGACGGGTTCACCTGACGTAAAACACGGTAGACGTCGAACGGTTCCGCATCTAATTGCACGTCGAATCGCTGTGACAACACAACCTGGAAAATATCCCCAGCGCGAATGTATTCCTTGGCCACTTCAACTGCCCGCTGATACAAACCACCTGGCATCGATGAAACCATTTCTGGCAATTCATCGGTTGCGTGCGGCGGCTCAACGGCAACATACGACAGCGCTCGGCCCAGATCAGCCGTCGCCGCAGTAACGCGAGTGACGGCATTGTCATAGGCGACATCGATTTCGGAATCGTTCAAGCCAACGAGCGGAACACTCTCCAGCATGTAAGCCCGTTGTCGCCAGTGGTCGAAGGCGGCAAGCGAGCCGATCACACTGATCATCGCATCTGGAAACTTGCGATCATCAAGCGGCGCTTCTCCGAGTTGCTCTATTTCGCGGACTACGTCATACCCCAAGTAACCCACTAGTCCACTTTGCAGTGGTGGCAAATCGGGTAGCAAGGGCGCGCGATAGGTGTGGAGCAAGGATTCCATTGCCGCCAAGATGCCGCGATCACGCGGGACATCGTCTGGAATTCTACCCGTGGTGGTGATTCGACCATCTCGCAATGACAGTGTGCCCAGGGGATCACGGCCAACGAATGAGAACCGGCTCCATCGCTCACCGTGTTCCACGGATTCAAGCAAGAACCCCGGTTTGTCGCCAACGAGTTTCATATACGCCGACACCGGAGTCTCAAGGTCGGCGAGCATTTCGGTCCACACCGGAACCACAGTGTGCTGTTGGGCCAAAGATCGAAACTCTTCACGAGTTGGGAAGATTCGCATCACAGATACAAGCCGGTACTTGCTTCAATTCGTGAAGCGGCAACAGCATGAATGTCGCGCTCCCTCAACATGATGTAATCCTGACCTCCGACTTCGACCTCATATCGATCGTCCGGACTAAATAAAACGCGATCCCCGACTTCGGCGGCACGAACATTTTGGCCGAGCGCCACTACTTCAGCCCATACCAACCGCTTTGCCACCTGAGCCGTGGCCGGGATGAGGATGCCTCCATGGGTTCGTCGCTCACCCTCATTTTGGGGAATGCGAACCAATAGCCGGTCATTGAGCATCTTGATGGGGAGTTTTTCCTGCGACCCAGCCACGCCAGCAGGGTATCGCTCAATGAGCCAAATTTCGCTCAACGCCCAAGTCGAGCAGCGCGAACCACCAATCGATGAGCGTTTTTCAGTCCGCGCTCAGCCTCGTAAATTGCTGAGAGCATGTCGTCGCCGACATCAGGTTTCGACTCATCGCGCACCACCATCACACGCGACGAGGCCAACGATGCGATTCGTTGACAACAGCGTTCGATGGTCTCGGCCAATGCCGCCAATTCTGCTGCCGTGCTGATTGTGTTACTGGAAACGTCATTACTCGTTGTCATAACTCGGGAGCAAATCGTATCTCATGACAAACCCGGAAAAATGTCAAAGGCCCTGGGAAATCTCCCAAGGCCTTGTGACACGCGATAGCAAGCGGCGGACCTGCTACCACCTTCAACCGAATTCCGAAGAACTGGTTGGACGGAGACAGCGTAGGGAATAGCGAATAAATTCGCAAATCAGCGCTTTGATGGACGACGCTTTTGCGATGCAACCTTCTTGGCCTTGGATCCGGCTGAACCCGCCATCTTGCTTCGCGGAAGTTCAGATGATGGGCAAATCTCGGCCAAGTCACAGTCTCCGCAGCGTGGCTTTTTCGCATCGCAGACCCGACGACCGTGCCAAATCAGTCTCAGGCTGAACTCGCCCCACTCGCTTGGCGGCAACATGGCGTTGAGATCGTGCTCCACTTTCACCGCATCTTCGTGCGAGGTAAGCCCAAGTCGTCGCGACAATCGTCCCACATGCGTATCAACCGGCAGCCCTGGAAGATTGAACGCGACACTGCGCAAAACGTTGGCTGTTTTGCGACCAACGCCGGGCAGCGTGACAAGATCATCAATCTCACACGGAACTTCACCACCAAATCGCTCCACTAACCCATGTGCCATTCCGATGATATTTTTGGCTTTGGTTTGATAGAACCCAGTGGATCGAACCAATTCTTCGACCCGACCGATATCGGCGGTGGCCAGCAATTCTGCGGTCGGATATTGGGCAAACAAAGCCGGAGTCACAATATTGACACGAGCATCGGTGCATTGCGCCGACAAGATTGTGGCCACCAGCAATTGAAATGGGTTATCATGGGTAAGTTTACAAATTGCTTTCGGGTATATCTGCTTCAATCGTGCCAGTACCTCTAATGCCCGTGCTCGCCGTTGAGTTGCAGTGCCTTTCGCGACCATGACGCCGAACACTAGCGACTGCCACAGATATCCTTGCTCCATGGTGCAACTTGACATCAAACGGCGCATGGCCACCGATGACATGTCCGAGGTCCATGAATTGCTTGGCGCAGTGGAGCGCGCCGATGGCATTCGACCACTTTCCGATCACCTGTGGATTGATTTACGCCAAGGCGGACGCCCCGGATTTGCCGGCCTGCTGGCGTGGCAAAGCGGTCACCACCATGCCGTCGCCTATTGCCAAGTGTCGCGTGGGAACGACTCGTGGAGTCTTGACCTCATCGTTCACCCTCATCATCGCTATGAGATAGCCACGATCGGTCCACAACTTCTCATGGAAGCGATTCGTATCGTCGCCGAGGAAGGCGGTGGTCATGTTCATTGGTGGGTGTTCGAACCAACAGAAACCCATGCCGCACTTGCCCGCACGATCAATTTCCGACCCGGCCGGAACATGTTGCAGATGCGCGTCGGATTACCACTAGCGCCGGCGATCGTCTCCGCGGTGCCGCTCATCACTACACGAGCATTTCAGGTCGGAAAAGATGACCAGGACTGGCTAGATGTGAACAATCGCGCATTCCTTGCCCACCCTGAACAAGGTGGCTGGACACGCGAGATTTTGCGGGCACGTGAACAAGAACCATGGTTTGACCCCGATGGATTCTTGTTACATCAGATCGACCACCAATTGGCTGGATTTTGTTGGACAAAAATGCACTTGGACACCAACCCGGTCCTGGGCGAGATTTATGTCGTGGCCGTTGACCCTCTATATGCAGGCCTCGGTCTCGGACACGCACTTACGGTAGCCGGACTCCAACATCTGACCCAGAGCGGTGCCAAAGTCGGCATGCTCTTTGTTGATGCGGAAAATACCCGAGCAGTTTCGATGTACAACGCCCTGGGCTTTACCACTCACTATGTTCAACGTGCATTTGTTGGAGATATCAGCCCGTCGAGCCGATAGTTTCTCAGCATGTCTTCCACACCGCAGTCCACCAATTCGGCCCTCCCACGCTGGTCAGTTGCCGATGTCCATGAATCATTTTCTGCTCGATCCTTCACCGACGCAATGGAGCGAGTCGGGGCCGATATCAGTCGCTTAGAGGCTTCTTTTAACGAACACAATATTCGAGCAATTGAACAACGCCCACCGACAGATCACGATGGCACGGTTGCTGACACCGTGATCAAACAGTTCAACGAAACTGTGAAGGAATCAGAAATCTTGGGTGCCTATGTCTATGCCACGGTCAGCACCGATACACGTCAGGAGCAGGCTCAGGGATTACTTAGTGAACTGGAAACACTTGACGCACGTGTGTCGCCGTTGCTCGCTCGATTCGCCGACTGGACTGCATCACTGGGCGCCGATGAATTAGCGGCGGTGAGTACAGAGGCTCGCGATCATCTCGGACCACTTCAACGATTGGCTGCTCGCGCTGAGCACCAAATGTCCGAAGCCGAGGAAGGACTGTATGCTGAACTCGGTACAACGGGATCATCGGCGTGGGGACGACTGCAGGGTGATCTCACCTCGCAACTCACTACTGAAGTGGTGTTGCCGACTGGCACCACAATGATGCCGATGGCGGCCGTGCGCGGGCTGGCGAGCAGTAGCGACAGCGCCGTGCGCAAAGCCGCCTACGACGCCGAAATGCGTGCCTGGCCGACGATATCCGTGGCCTGCGCAGCAGCGATGAACAGCATCAAGGGTGAGGCAAACATCGTCAATCGTCGACGCAGGTGGACATCACCACTGGATGCATCGTTGTATGGCAACAGCGTCAGCCGGGCGACATTCGATGCGATGCAATCTGCCGTCCGTGCGTCCCTTCCAGATTTTCGTGCCTGGATGCGAGTCAAGGGTCGACTCAACAGGGATCTCAATGGTCTGTCGTGGTGGAACATGATGGCGCCGATAAGTTTTTCGCCCGGTGAAATTTCATGGGATCAGGGAATCGGATTGGTTCGCGGTGCGTTCGCCGCCTACAGCGACAACCTCGCCGGATTGGTGGATCGGTCGCTCAACGAAAAATGGATGGATGCCGAACCACGCGACGGAAAAGTCGGCGGAGCATTTTGTATGCCCTTCGTTGACGATCGTTCGTTGGTGTTACTCAATTGGAGTGGAAGTGTTGATTCAGCCCAAACCACCGCACACGAACTTGGACACGCATACCACAACACTCAACTTGCCCATCGAACGGCGTTGCAGAAACGTTTGCCCATGGCCCTCGCGGAAACGGCGAGCATCTTTTGCGAAACACTCGTGGTGGAAGAAGGATTGCAGCGTCTCAGCGGCGATGAACGTCTCGCGTTATTGGATGTCGACTTGCAGGGCGCCGCCCAGGTCGTAGTTGACATTCATAGCCGGTTCCTGTTTGAAACCGAAGTATTCGCTCGTCGTCAGCGCCGCACACTTGGCGTGACAGAATTCAACGAACTGATGCTTGGCGCTCAAGCCGATGCCTACGGCAACGGCATTGACCAGTCGACGGCACATCCACATATGTGGGTACTCAAGCCTCACTACTACGGCAGTCATTTTTACAATTGGCCATATACATATGGTCTACTGTTCGGCTTGGGTCTATACGCTCGCTATCAAAACGACCCAGAACGATTCCGCGGCGGATACGACAATGTGCTCTCGCGTGCCGGAATGGATACCGCCGAACAGCTCGGCCAGGCGTTCGGCCTCGACGTGACCGACGAAGCATTCTGGACCGCCAGCCTCGATGTGCTGCGTGCACGTATGGCCGACTACGAGCGACTCGCTAGCACGCACTTGTAATCTGGATTCATGTAATCTGAATCCATGAGGGTCGCACATTTGTGATGGTCAAGTCACTGATCGATGCGTTGCAGACATCCGATTCGTTCAACATGCGATTTTCCGTTTTCTCCGCCGCCGATCAGGTCGGGCTCGTTTTGAAAGTTGGACTTGCCGCAGTTCTCGGTGGCATCATCGGGTGGGAGCGTGACCGGGCCGGCAAGAGCGCCGGCATCCGCACCCACATGATCGTCGCCGCGGCTTCGGCACTTGCCGTTGGCTTGGGCGAATTCGCGGTAAACGCGTCAGACAACGGTGATCCGACCCGGATGATGCACGCCGTCTTTACTGGTATTGGCTTCATCGGCGGTGGCATGATTTGGACTTCCAAGAAGGCCACCGGCCCACTCGGTCTTACATCGGCAGCCACCATCCTGCTCGTGGCCGGACTCGGCGCGGCAGTGGGGCTCGGAGCACCGATCGTCGGCGCTGCGGTGTGCCTGCTGGCCCTGGTGACATTGCGGGGAGTACGGGCGTTGGAGGTCAGGATGGACGCCCGCCGAACGACCGATAATACTGGCATGCTCGGAGATGGTGGGCTGTAACAGCAACTTCCGCGAAACCGTCGTCAGTAAACTTGATTCATGCCAAGTCTGTACGACGCGACCCGTGAAGATTTTGCAGCACTCCTGGAGGGTCAGCCCAGCTATCGCTTGAAGCAAGTTTGGGACGGGCTCTATCAGCAATTGGCTGAACCTTCACAACTATTGACAATGCCAGTTGCACTTCGAACTGCAATCACCGACAACTTCGCGCCAGCCCTGCTGCCAGTGACCCAACAGGCGAGCGACAAGGGCGACACCGTGAAGTTCCTGTGGAACCTGGCCAACGGTGGTCACCCGATTGAAACAGTGCTCTTGCATTACAAAGAACGCGCCACCGTATGTGTCAGCACTCAAGCCGGGTGCGCCATGGCCTGTGGATTTTGCGCCACCGGTCAAGCAGGATTTACTCGACATCTCACCACCGGCGAGATCGTCGAACAGGTGGTGCGAGCGGCGCGACAAAGCGCCACTCGCAAACAGCGGTTGGCCAATGTCGTATTCATGGGCATGGGCGAGCCGCTTGCCAATGAACCCGCAGTGTGGGGTGCCGTGGAGCGAATACATCACGACATTGGATTGTCGGCTCGTCATCTCACGATTTCGACTGTCGGGATTATCCCCGGGATACGGGCATTATCCGAGCGGGCTCTGCCGGTGAACTTGGCCGTGTCATTACATGCCGCCCGAGACACGTTGCGCGACGAACTTGTACCGATCAACAAGCGCTACCCGATATCCGATCTGATGGCCGCCTGTACTGATTACCTAAATAAGAAGAACCGACGAATTAGTTTTGAGTGGGCGATGATTCACGGCGTCAACGACCAACCTCGCGATGCACGCGAACTGGCCAGACTCTGTTCACGTCTTGCTCCTTCGGCCCATGTCAACCTCATTCCGCTCAACCCCACGCCGGGCTGGTCGACAAAAGGGACATCACCTGAAGGTGTGCGTGACTTTGCCCGTCAATTGGAAGAGCTACGAGTCAACGTCACAATTCGGCGCAATCGCGGCACCGACATCGATGCGGCGTGCGGTCAACTTGCAGCCGGCCAACCGGTTGCCATTGGCACGCGAAAGAGCGTCTAGTTCACTTCTGTAGTGAACATCGCTAGCAATCGATCACTGCCCTGACGAATTTGATCGGCAAGTAGACGTTCCATGACTCCGCCGGTGAATAACAATCCTCCATAGTGGAGATGCATGTGCAGAGTGCATCCAGTTGACAACGACTCAATTGTGGCTCGTAACACCCACGCCGAGTGCTGCTTACCGTCACTTTCTTGGCGCTCAAAAATCACTAGCCGCGGAGCATCACAGGTAGTTCGCACCATACGCAATCGTTTTGAGCGGGCAAACGGCCCCAACCGAGCCCGCAACTCGACATTCCACGCCGCAGAACCATCTAGACCAGATACTGCCTCGGCGCCATGCACGATGTCGAGCCACTCGGTGTACGTCGAGAGATCTGCAACTTTGGAAAAAAGTTGGTCAGCGCTAACGGTCGCATCGACCGATGCATGCACATCCACTGCGGTGTTTTAAAGGTTGGCCGTTGCCGGCGGCTCGGGGTCAGCCCGCTTGACTGTGGGCCGAGTGTCATCCTGTGTGGCATCGCTCAAGCCGAAGGCGCGACTGAGCAGCCGACCGCGTGCTTGAAGCACACCACCCAGATCATCATCAGGGTCGAAGTGCGCCGTCCACGGAATCGCCTTCGTTTCCTCAAGTTCAACCTCGGGTGCTCGATCGAACAGTCTTGGCTCGTGCGTGTCGGCATACTTGCGTTTGTGACTGCGAGACGGCGCGAATTTTACGACATTCGATGTGCTTTTCGGAGCACTAAAGAGTCGCGGTGCCGACTCACGGCGGTCATCGATCGACCAACCTTTGGGTACCCCGAGCGCATCGGCATGCCTCCGACATAGGGCATTGGATCGCGAACCTTCCGGAATTACACCCGCTTCCAACCACACCAGCAATCGACCTGGATCGAACCCGTATAAGACTTCAGCCAGGGCGGAACACCCTGGTCGCTCGCACTGCTTGGTCACGGCTGAACTCTAGCCATTCATGGAATGACAGACGTAACTATTCGAGTGGGCGATATGGGCCTCGATCCCATGACTTCCACGATGTGAACGTGGCGCTCTTCCGACTGAGCTAACCGCCCGTGACAGAAAAGACTAGCGGTGCAATATGTCAGACTCAGTCCTCGTCGGCCTCTTCCTGAAATGGACGGACTTCGACAGGACTCATGCAGGTCGCGGATCCCTTAGCGGAGCCGTGGATTATATGTGAGTTCAGTAACCACGTTCCCGACTGAGCACACCGATTAACGGTTCGCCGGCAGCGAAACGACTCACGTTGGTGGTGATCCGCTCAGAGAGCAATGGCGGAACCATTTCTGCCGTATTGCCGATATGAGGCGTGATGAGACAGTTGGAAAGTGTCCATAACGGATGATCATCGGGCAGGGGTTCGGGCTCGGTGACGTCCAGGGCAGCGCCGCCAATCGAATTGTTGCGAAGTGCCGAAACCAGATCGTCAGTGATCACATGACGACCGCGACCGACATTAATTAACCATGCGGATGGCTCCATAAGTTCGAGTTCGGCTCGACCAATGATCCCAATATTCGCCGCCGTGAGGGCCAGTGCAATTACCACGGCATCGGCCCCAGGCAGTGTGTCGGCAAGGCGATCGGGGCCAACTACAACATCAGCGCCCGACATCGCTTGAACCTGATTGCGCACAACCGTGATATGACAATGGAACGGCTGTAAGAGTCGCATCAGGGCGGTTGCGATGCCGCCTCCTCCCAAAATCGTGATGCGCCCATCATGCAGAGACTGGCCGTGATCACCCGACCAGTGATTCGTACGTGAGTAGCCGACAATGTACCGCAGACCACCGAGCAGGAATCCCATCGCCAACTCGGCAACCGGCTCGGAGTACACACCTTTGCCACTTGTCCACACTCGACCGACATTTACCAAATGGATAAAGTTCTCACTGCCGGCAAATGGCAGTTGCACCCACGAAATGGATGGCGCGTCGCCAAGCACGTGCTCAAGACCTGCCGGATCGTAAGGATCGCTCCAGATCAGTCCGTCGGCGTTGGCCGGAGCAACCAGTGTCGCGCCTGCGGCCCGAACTGCATCGCGAACCCACTCAGGAGAACTATTTGGGCTCACCGCGATTCGAGGTGATTGATGCGCTTTCATTTCGTGGGTCGTGATCCCAACATCGAAGCCTGACGGCGCGCACCCGACACGGTGCCAACGAGCAGGATGGCAACGCTTGCAAACAGGATCATTGAAGCAAGTACGTTAATTTGTGGTGGAATTCGAACACGAGCGGCACCGTAGATCTGCAACGGAAAGGTAACCGTTGAACCGGCATTGAAAAATGTGATGATGAAATCATCAATAGACAACGCAAAGGCCAGCAGACCAGCGGCCAAAATTCCTGGAAGAATGAGTGGAAACGTCACCTTCCAGAACGTTCGCAATGGTGATGCGCCCAAATCCTGTGCTGCCTGTTCCAGCGTCCAGTCAAAACCGCGAATTCGCGCCCGCACCGTGAGTGCGACAAAACTCACCTGAAACATGATGTGAGCGATAACAATTGTGATGAAGCCAAAGTTGATGAAATTCTGGCCCAAGAAAAGTGTGGCCAGCGAAGATCCCAACACGATCTCGGGCGTTGTGAGCGGCAACACGAGAAACAAATTGATTCCTTCGCTTCCTCGAAATTTGTATCGCGATAGCGCAATGGCAATGAGCGAGCCAAGAACGGTGGAGATAATTGTCGAAACAGCACCGATGCGCAAACTCACCCACAATGCCGAGGTGAGCGACTTTTCAGAAAATGGGCTCAACCAGTTATCAAACGTGAAAGATTGCCACACGATGTTAAAATTTCCGCGCGGTTTGTTGAAACTAAACGCGATGATGAACAGGATTGGGACGAACAGATAGAGCATTCCCACTCCGGCATAAATATTCAATGCCCAACGGGCAATCTTTGAACGTCTGCGCATCAGGCTAGATCCTCGGTTCCAAACAACCGGGTGTAGATAAGCACGAGTGAAGCAATACTCACCATGAGCACAGCGGACATAGCCGAGGCGACCGGATAATTGTTCTGCTTGAGAAACTGATCTTGAATGGAATTTCCGATCATCGTTGTGTTTGGGCTACCAAGAAACTGAGCATTCACAAAATCGCCAGCGGCAGGAATAAACGTCAGCAACGTACCGGCGAACACTCCGGGGATCGAAAGCGGAAGGACGATCTTTCTAAACGCACGAGTCGAGCTGGAGTACAAATCATTCGCGGCATCGACGAGGTTTGTATCAATTTTCTCAAGACTCACATAAATGGGCAGCAACATGAACGGCAAAAAGTTGTAGGTGAGACCACCAATTACGGCCGCCGGGGTGTTCAATAGCTGACCGTTGTTCATGAGGTGAAGCGCCTCGAATAGGCGAACGAGACCCACATTGTTAAGAATCGCCACCATTGGGCCGCGATCAGCAAGAATTGTCGACCAGGCAATCGTCCTGATCAGATAGCTGGTGAAAAAAGGAATGACGACCATTCCGAGCAAGATGTTTTTGTATTTTCCGCCGCGAAATGCAATGACGTACGCAAGTGGATAGCCGATCAGAACCGTAAACACAGTTGCCACGGCGGCATAGACAAAGGCATGCCTGAACTGAATACCAAAATCACCAAATGCTCTGCTGTAATTCTGGAAGGCCCACGAAAAGGTGTAGTCCACCGAGAACCGACTGGGCTTGGTGGACAGCGAAATACGCAATAGCGACCACACTGGGGCCAAGAAAAAGAGCGCCAGCCACAAGATTCCAGGCTGCAACAATCCATAGGGAGCCAGCAATCGACGTGCCTGTGGGCCACCAATTGCCACGAGCACAAGAACTCCGACGACCACGGCTATGAACACCAGCACGACAACCGGGCGCAATGCTCCATCTACCCAACCAGCACCGAGAGCAACTAGGCATGTGGAGGCGACAATCAATGCACCGAGACCAACCCGATCGGCGTTGGCCCCAATTCGCTGCGACGGCTGAGCCGGCAACGCGGAGTTCATGTGTGACTCAGCGACGCCCGACTACGCACCCGTAATGCTGGAAAACTCTGCGTCAAACTGTGCTTCAACGTCCTCGGTGAGAGTGGCCCACGACCGCAAGCGCGCACTTGTCGCCTCGTCGGGGAACATCAACGGATTGCTCGCCAATTCAGGGTCGATCTTGGCCAGTTCCTCTTGTACTCCGGTGACCGGCGACAGATACTGCACGTATGCCGACATTTGGGCCGCTTGGGCGGGGTCGTAAACAAAATTCATCCACTCTCCCGCAGCGTCAATATTCTTGGCGCCCTTCGGTATGACCATGACATCGGCCCAGCGGGTTCCGCCTTCCTCAGGAATGACGAAGCGAACTTGCGGACTATCTTTCTGCAACTGCAGGACATCTCCCGACCAACCAACGCAGGCAGCGAAGTTTCCACTCACCAAGTCATCGGTGTAGTCGTTACCCGTGAAGGCACGAATCTGGCCATCAGCCTTGGCTTTTTGGAGTTTCTCAAAGGCGCCTGCAGCGTCATCGAATGACGTCACGGTGGATGGATCTTTGCCAAGACTCATCATGATCAGCCCGATGGTGTCGCGCATTTCGGTGAGCATGCCGATCTTGCCCTTGAAGGTCAGGTCAAAGAGATCATCGGTGCTCGTGAGTTCGCGACCGGTGACGTCAATGTTGTAGGCGATTCCGGACATTCCCGCTTGCCACGGCAGGCTGTATTCACCTGTCGGATCCCACGTTGGGTTCTGCAATCCTGGCACAAGATTGACCGCATTCGGAATTTTGTCAAGGGGGAGTTTTTCCAACCAGCCAAGAGCGAGTAACCGTCCAGCCAACCAAAATGTTGGAGCGATGATGTCCGGTTCGATGCTCTTGCCGGTGCCAAGGAGCGGCTGAATCTTGGCAAAGTATTCATTGTTGTCGTTGTACGCCTCTGTGTAGGTCATCTTCACGCCGGTGGCTTCCATAAATCGGTCCACGGTGCCAGGTGTCGCACCATCGGTTGGGTCGATGTACAGCGGCCAGTTTTCGAAAAAGAGCGACTGCGCTCCCCCGCCATCGTCACCACCACATGCCGCAAGCAACGCCGGCAGCGACAGACCAAGGGCACCAAGTGCACCGGTGCCGGCCAAAAACTGGCGACGTGACATGCCCGATCGGTTGATGTTTTGTGTACTGTTCATAGTTGCTCCCCTGTGTTGAATGAAGACATCTTAGAGCGTCGCTTCGAGGTGATCAACATTCGTGGTTGTGGCACCCGCCCGATCTGGCCATCCGGCAAGAACAAATCCACAGTCACGCTCCCATGTCACACAGGTTCGATCCCCTGGCTTAACCGGTGTACCTTGCGACGCATCGGTGATGCAAATGAGCTCGGTGCCATTGGCCAGTCGAAGAATGAGCCGAGCCGTTGGTCCCTGAAAGACGAGGTCAGTGAGAACGCCCTCGATTCCCTCTCCGTCAGCCGGAATTGAATCCGTCGGATGAATTCGCTCCGGTCGCAACATCACCGAAACCTTTGATCCAACCGCAAAACTCTCGGTTCCGCTCTTGGCAACCCGAACTGTCGAACCAATCTCAAGTTTCACCACAAGATTCACGCCATCGACCGAGGTGACCGTGCCGGGTAGCAGATTTGCCGAACCGATAAACCCAGCCACGAAGAGCGTTGCCGGCGAGCGATAAATCTCAGCCGGTGTACCAATCTGCTCAACAACTCCCTGACTCATCACGGCGATCCGATCGCTCATGGTGAGGGCTTCACCTTGATCATGGGTGACGAAAATAAAACTGATTCCCACTTCACGCTGAATTCGCTTGAGTTCAATCTGCATCGCTTCACGCAATTTCAAATCCAGTGCGGCTAACGGTTCATCGAGCAACAACGCAATTGGATAATTGACAAGCGCCCTTGCCAGCGCAACGCGTTGCTGCTGCCCACCCGATAACTGAGACGGTTTACGCTGGGTAAAATCGACCAACCGAACCACCTCCAGCATCTCCATCACACTCTTTCGAATGTCGCTTTCCTTGGCCTTCTTGCTCCGTGGTCCAAAAGCAACGTTTTCAAATACGGACATGTGGGGAAACAACGCGTACTGCTGGAACACGGTGTTGACGTTGCGCTTGTATGGCGGCACGGCGGACACATCAACGCCGTCAATGACTACCCGGCCCGAAGTTGGCTGCTCAAATCCGGCGATCATCTTCAATGTCGTCGTTTTGCCGCAACCAGATGGTCCAAGCATGGCGAAGAACTCGCCACTTCCAATCGAGAAGTTGACATCGTTGACGGCCACAAAATCTCCGTACCGCTTGGATACATGATCAAGTTGAATGACGTCCGCGCGCACTCCCTTGACTTCCCCCATGGTTCCCACCGTTGCTACTGATTAACTCTGCAAATTGATCATCACGTGTTTGATGCGCGTGTAGTCGTCAAGGGCATATGCCGAGAGGTCTTTGCCATATCCCGACTTTTTGAATCCGCCATGGGGCATTTCGGCTGCGATTGGAATATGGGTATTCACCCATACACATCCAAAGTCAAGGTTCTTCGTCATCCGCATGGCGCGACCAAGATCCTTTGTCCACACGGATGAGGCCAGGGCATAGTCCACCCCGTTGGCCCATTTCAGTGCTTCGGCTTCGTCACTGAACTGCTGAACCGTGATTACTGGTCCGAAGATTTCGTTCTGAATCATCTCATCGTCCTGACGCAGATCGGACACAACCGTTGGTTCGAAGAAGTAACCGTCCCGTTTGACCGATGAACCGCCAACAACAACCTTGGCGTGGTTGGGAGTGCGGTCCAAGAACCCCTTCACTTTGGAAACTTGTGCATCATTGTTTAGCGGTCCGTAAAGGACATCTTCATCCGGCGCGCCAGTTTTTGTATTTGCTGCCTGCTCGGCAAGCGCGTCCACCATGTCTCGATACACGCGCGGACCGGCGATCACTCGCGTCGCGGCCGTGCAGTCTTGACCAGCGTTGAAGTAGCCCGTCATGGCAATGACTTCAGCAGCCGCAGTCACATCGGCGTCATCGAACACAATCACCGGGGCTTTGCCCCCGAGTTCGAGATGTACACGCTTCAAACTCTTGGCAGCGGCGGTGGCAACTTCCATTCCGGCTCGAACCGAACCGGTGATCGAGACCATGCTCGGCGTGTCGTGAAGCACCATTCCGCGACCAGTGTCGCGATCACCACAAATGACATTGAACACTCCTGGTGGCAAGAACTCGGCGGCAATTTCGGCCAACAACGTGGTCGAGGCGGGAGTTGTGTCAGAGGGCTTGAGCACGACAGTGTTGCCGGCGGCAATTGCCGGAACGAACTTCCACACCGCCATCATTAACGGATAATTCCAGGGTGTTACCTGGGCGCACACTCCGATGGGCTCGCGACGAATATATGAGGTGAAGTTTGCTAAGTATTCACCGGCGCTTTTGCCGTCCAACATGCGCGCGGCGCCGGCAAAGAAACGAATCTGATCGATCATTGGCGGCACTTCTTCGGCATACGTAACCGCCCGGGGCTTACCGGTGTTTTCGATTTCCATCTCGATCAGGTCAGTGATCCGAGCCTCCATTGCATCGGCAATGCGGAATAGAGCAAGCGATCGCTGTGACGGCGTAGTGTTTTTCCAACTCTCAAAGGCTGACGCCGCGGCCTTCATCGCCCCGTCAATGTCGGGCTGACCGGAAAGTGCGGCCGTCGCATACTGCTTCCCGTTAACCGGATCAATTAGAGCGGTCGTGCGACCATCTGCGGAATCCGAATACTTGCCATTAACGAAATTTTGGAATGACTTCATGACTCAACCCTAACCATTGGATGCCCATCGTTTCCACCGATGAGAACATGCACACTCGGCATCACCCGTGTCAATGCGCTATAAATAGATGATGAGCAATGGCGCTCCGGCGATTCGAACACTTGGCGTACCCAAGGAAATCAAAGCATCCGAGGGTCGAGTATCGCTCACCCCCGACGGTGTTCGCGAGTTCGAGCGACTCGGAGTTGAGGTTTTCATTGAAACGCTGGCAGGTGATGCCGCTTCAATTTCTGATGCCGACTATCTAGCAGCCGGAGCAACCATCGTTCCCACCGCGGCCGACGCGTGGAGCCAGCAAATGGTCGTGAAGGTGAAAGAGCCAAAGGTCGAAGAGTTTGGATACTTGCGACCTGACCTGACCCTATTTACGTATTTACATCTGGCCGCTTATCCGGCTGTAGCCGAGGCATTAGTGCGTGCCCATACCACATCGATTGCCTACGAAACGGTGCAACTCGCCGATGCCTCGCTGCCATTGCTCGCGCCAATGAGTGAAATCGCAGGTCGACTGGCGACGCAGGCAGGCGCATACTTTCTCGAGCGCCCACACGGTGGTCGCGGAGTACTGATGGGCGGCGCTCCCGGTGTTCGACCGGCCCGCGTTGTTGTTATTGGCGCCGGCAATGTGGGATGGAATTCTGCGTGGATTGCCGGTGGGATGGAAGCCGAAGTTTTCGTTCTGGATAAGAATTTGGATCGGTTGCGGTATCTTGACCAAATACTCAAAGGTCGTATTACTACGATCGCTTCAAATCGCGGTGCAATCGAACGCTTTGTGGCCGAGGCTGACCTCGTCATTGGCGCTGTTCTGATCGCTGGTGCCCGGGCACCAGTGGTGGTTACTCAAGACATGGTCCGATCCATGAAACGCGGCGCAGTGATCGTGGATGTCGCCGTTGATCAGGGCGGATGTATCGAAACAACCCACGAGACCACCCACGCTGAGCCCGTGTATGAAATGCATGGCGTCTTGCACTACGCAGTTGGCAATATGCCGGGTGCCGTGCCATATACGAGCACCTATGCACTCACCAATGCAACACTTCCGTATCAGATGACTATTGCCAAACTTGGTGTGCGCGCTTCAGCCATGGGGAGCCCGGCAATCGCTCACGGCGTGAACACCGTCAAGGGTCAAATCACGAACGCTGCGGTCGCCACCGGTTTAACCACAACTTTTGTGGATCCGATCGTCGCCCTCGGCGGCTAGCACAGGCGGGTTCGGTGTGACATCTGCCGACATTGTCGACGCCGCGCTTGCAACCGATGCGGTTGTAATGTTTGTCTGATCCCACGTGACCGACACCAGTTCAACACCCCTCGACAGCGCACCCAACCCATACCGGGCAGGTAGTGCCCGCGCCGCGCTTGCGGTCCGAGATTTTCGGTACATGTGGTACGGATCGTTCCTATCCAACATCGGCACCTGGATGCAAAATGTGGTGCTTCCCGCCTATATCTACCATCGAACTGGTCGAGCCTCGCTGGTGGCTTTGCTTGTCTTTGCCCAACTCGGCCCACTTCTCGTACTATCCATTCCCGCCGGTGTTTTTGCCGATCGCTATGACCGTCGAGCCTGGCTCATTTCGATGCAATCGACGCAGTTGTTGTTCTCCGGGTTGCTGGCAGTTCTGGCTCTGGGAACCCCTTCCGTTTGGATGCTGTTTTGCGCTGCACTTGGCGTCGGTGTCGGAAACGCCTTGAATGCACCGGCCTGGGCGGCCGTGTTGCCGTCACTGGTTCGACAGGAGGATCTGGCTGGTGCAATCTCATTGAATTCGACTGTTATCAATGGTTCACGTGTGATCGGACCGATCATCGTTGCGGTGTTGTCGCAATGGGGTGTATCCACCGCGGAATTTTTCTTTATCAACGCGGCCACATATTTGTTTATCATCGCGGCCTTGCTCAGCGTGCACATTCCGGCGGTTGTGGCCGATCCGACGCAGGGTTGGCGGCGCTTCACACGCGGCATTGAAATCGTTCGGCAAAGGATTGTTCTACGACGGCTGCTGCTCACCCTCACATCGTTTTCGCTGTTATCACTCCCATATGTTGGACTCTTCCCCGCAATCGCCCGACTGAATTTTGGGATCGACGAAAGCAGCATCCTCTATAAGTGGCTCTATGCGACGTGGGGTCTCGGTGCCTGCCTTGGTGGACTTGCCATTGGCACCGTGTGTACGCGCTTTGACAAACGTGCCCTGATCCGTTTCGGCTTTGTCGGTATTGCGACAAGCATGTTTGCGTTCGCCTTGGCGCGATCACCGCTGCCGGCGTTTATCTTCGGATTCATCCTTGGCTTTTCATACTTCTTCACCACGACGTCGATGATGACCGTGATGCAGAGCCGCCTGAGACCCGAAATCCGAGGCCGGATCATGGCCCTGTGGTTCATGGCATTTGGTGGCACGGTTCCACTTGGTAACTTGTTGTTTGGGCCGCTTATTGATGCCCACGGTTCACAGTGGCTCCTGATAGTCGGTGCGCTATGGGCCGGATTTCTGGCGTGGTGGTGCAACATCGGAGCGCTTGATGCCCGCGACGACGACACTGTCAATTCACTAACCGTTCAACGAGACGCTCTAATTCAGCAATTCGCGAACCCTTGACCACGACGACGTCTCCGTTGCCAAGACCGGAAAGTTCAGTAAGGGCTTCGTCAATGCTGCGCGAGGGAACTCCGTACAGCGAGGTCCCCACGGCGATCAATTGAATTGACTTCTCCCGAGCCATCGCCGCGACTCGCTGATGCTCGTCTTCGGGGTGAGCCAGTTCGGCCATCGGACCAAGAACTGCAATTCGACGATGAGCGCGAATCTCATTCAACGTCGCGAATGCCGCCTCCATCGACGCCGGGCTGGCGTTATACGTATCGTCAAGCACAACCGCGCCGCCGATCAGCGTGTGCAACTGCATCCGTCGTGGTGTCATGCATGCCGAAGCCAGTGCGCTCGCAGCAACATGGATATCTGCTCCGATCACGCCGGCAACGGCTATCGCCGCTGCCGCATTGAGCGCCATGTGGCGCCCAGGAACTGTGAGCGCATATTCACAATTTCCCCATGGGGTTCGGAGTTGTGCCGTGGCACGACCAAAGTCATCCAGACGAAGTGATTCGATGTGGACGTCAGCACCGAGTGATTCGCCGTATGTCACCACAGATGCTCTAGTGCGACCCGACATTGCCATAACTCGCTCATCGTCGGCACAGAGCACGGCCGTGCCCGTGGCATCAAGATATTGGGGCAACTCGGATTTTGCCCGGGCCACACCTTCAACATCGCCGACCCTTTCGGTATGCGTCTCGCCGACGTTTGTGACTACGCCGATCACAGGACGTGCGATGTCACACAATCGCCGAATCTCGCCGAACCCGCGCATTGCCATTTCCACCACCAGACATTGCACATCGTCACTCGCATTCAATATCGCGGTGGGCAAACCTTGTTCATTGTTAAAGGAGCGCTCGCTGGCACTGACCCGCAATTGAGAACCAAGCGCTGCCGCAACGAAATCTTTTGTTGAGGTTTTGCCCACCGACCCAGTGATGGCGATGACTCGATGTGCGAGTTGACTGTCAAGTTTGTCGCGCGCCCAGGTACCAAATTGCATCAATGCCTCAAGGGTGTCAGGTACCACAATTGCGGTGCGACCCTGGGAGGCTCGACTCGTTAAGTACGCACCGGCCCCCCGTTGCAACGCATGCTCAATGTAGTCATGGCCGTCTTGCTCAGCAACGATCGGCACGAACAATTGTCCGGGTTGGATGAATCGCGAATCGAATGATGCCCCCGAGAGATGCGAATTTTGTCCCACAAGTTCACCACCAGTTGCACGAGCAACGTCGGCAGCCATGAAACGCATACACCGACACTATCTATACGTGTGAATTCAAAAGTGAAGTGCTCTTGCCACCTTGTTCGGGGTTCATAACCGTCGGACTGGAGTTTGCGCAGCCCGAGCGGCCTACTTGGTCTCGTTGGGGTGCCGAGCAGTGGCCTTGGTTATCCAGACTGTCTTCTTTGTCTGGTCGATGGCGTACCAAATTCGCCCCCCACCGGCCAATTCGTATTGCCATTGCGGCATCCACTCACCTCGAATCTGAGCATGTTCGAGCGATCCCTTGAGTGGCCCCTGCCTGTCTCGATTATCGGTATGAGCTGGATCTGCAGTGAGTTTGTCGAACAGAGTTGCAATGCTTGATGCCATCTGTGAAGAAAGCACCTCCCATCCTTTGCCTGCTTCACTGTCCGCATACCGAATAATCCACTGGCCCGGCTGCGGAGGTCGTGTGGCGCGAGCGCCTCGCTTCGTCATGCAGGTCGAGTTGCGAGTGCCTCGACAGGTGTTTCAATACGAACCACAGATGCTTCTCCGTCGGCCCAAGCACGTGCAGTTCGACGCCAATCAGCAACTAAGTCGATCAGTTGGCGCCAAGAATTCAACGACTCACACATCTCGGCAACGGGGCCGATCTCGCGCGCAAAGGCGATCTGGTCCTCCTTCGGCAACGCCCTTGTCCACGGCCAGGCCACGTTCAGTATCTTCATGACGTGGGTGGAGTCGTCGTCATTCACAAGCACCGTTAGGACACGACACATTTCCCTCAATGTGTCCATGATCGAGCGTTCAGTAGGTACGGCAAGCCTGAGCATCTGGGAACCTCGCACCACAGTGACTTCACCGTGGGCATCGAGTGCGGCGCCGACTTCGCTCGATCGTCGACCCAGATCGGACCATTGGAAACTAGTGGTGGTGCGTGCCATGGCATCGACTATATCGGTAGGTGGCCGGCTTGGCAACTATTTACAGCAAAAAGGCTGTAAAAATGCTGAATAGACTTCCCAATATGCCGGGGTGGATCACCATCATCTAGTACCGTATTTTTCAATGAATCCAGTCGATGATCGACGTACGCATGTCATCGTCCTCTTCGGTGGTGAATCTGCCGAGCACGACGTCAGTTGTGTCACGGCCGCGCATGTTCTGCGCGCACTCGATCCCCACCGCTATCGGATCACGGCCGTTGGCATCACACGTATCGGCAAATGGGTACTCGCCTCTGAGGCGATGAAGGCGCTCGCCGCTGGAGGGTCGTTCTTGCCGGAGCGACTAGTGGCTGACGGTGAACCAACATCCATTACGCCAATCATTGAGCAGGCTCGATCCGACGAACACACCGTCGTGCTTCCGCTGCTTCATGGCCCGATGGGTGAAGATGGCACCGTGCAAGGTGTGTTGGAACTTGCCAATGTCGCCTACGTAGGTTCTGGCGTGCTCGGCAGCGCGGTCTCAATGGACAAAGGTGTGGCCAAGCAGATGCTGGCGGCCAACAATGTTGCCCAGGCCGATTATGTTTCATTGCGTGACGGTGCGATCACCGAGACTGCGATTGCCGATGCCATCGAACAACTCGGCCTTCCAGTATTCGTCAAGCCAGCGAACATGGGATCATCAATTGGCGTGTCCAAGGCACGCACGCTTGATGAGGTTCGTTCAGCGATCGCCCACGCACTCACCTATGACGAATGGGTACTAATTGAAGAAGCCGTCATTGGTCGGGAGATAGAAGTTGCAATCCTTGGCAATCTAGAGCCCCGAGCATCGGTACCTGGGGAAATCATCCCTAGTCATGAGTTCTACGACTATGAGGACAAATATTTGGTGGATGGCGCAGCGCTGGTCGTACCTGCTCGACTCAGTGCCGCCGAGATCAGTGAAGTCCAACACATCGCCCTTGAGGTCTTTCGTATTTTGCGTGCCGAGGGAATGGCTCGAATCGACTTTTTCTACGAAGAAGATGGCCGCGGGTTCTTATGCAACGAAATCAACACGATTCCAGGATTCACTCCGATTTCGATGTACCCGAAGTTGTGGCAAGCCAGCGGTCTTACCTATGGTCAGTTGCTGGACGAGTTGATTTCCCTGGCCCTCGAACGCCACGCCCGTCAACGACGAAATACTCAACGCTGACTAGATCAACCGATCAGGTTCCAGATGCCGGAATGTTTATGACCTGACCCGGATGAATGATCACGTCCGAACTGCTCCAACCATTTGCTCCCAGCAGCGCACCGAGTGACACACAGAATTTCCTACGAATAATGTAAATTGAATCGTCTGGGGCAACTTTGTATGTCCCGGCCGGACGCGGGTCGCAACCGGGTGCACTCGGGGCCACCGACACATTAGGTGCGATCGTGATCACCGGATTATTAACCATCGCGGTGGGGGGAATCTTCATCGTCGCACCGGGATACGGGAACTGGGTCGAGGCAACGAGACCGTTCCAGGACAACAACTCTGACACTGTGATACCAAACAGACTGGCCACGGCAATCGGTGAATCTCCTGCGCGCACGATATACGTCTGTTCGACACCCACCGAGCCGACTGGGAGTGTCGTGGAAACAACTGGCAGTGTGGACTGTGCAGGAGGGATGGTGGCAAAGTCGGTTGGCCCGACCGGCACCACCGTGGTCGCGGTTCCAGATACATCGCTACTGCAGGATGCAATGAGCAACACGAGGCTCAAGATTGCCGCAGAGGCGGATATTGCGACACGATTCATCGAATTCATGTGGCTTTATCGTAGGCGAAGTCGCGTCGAAAATCTGTTCACCTGTGGTGAGCAACGTTACATCAGCGGACGTGATGAAGCGACAATCGGTGCCGGTAGAGAGGTCGAGCCCATCAGATGGTGATCGACTGATGCAGCCACCGCCCGACCTTCGGCAATCGCCCACACAATGAGACTTTGTCCGCGACCCATGTCACCAGCAACGAACACTCCGCGAACATTTGTTTCAAAGGAATCGTTGCGCGCAATATTGCCCCGTTCATCAAATGCGACACCAAGCTGTGTCAACCACGACCCTTTTTCCGGTCCAACGAAACCAAGCGCCAACAACACGAGATCACTGCGCAATTCATACTCGGTATCTGGAATCACTTCGAATTTTCCATTTATGAATCTCACTTCATTGAGCACAAGGGCGCGAACGTTACCGTTTTCGTCACCGATGAAACGCTCCGTGTTCACGCTAAAGATGCGCTCTCCGCCTTCTTCGTGGGCCGACGAAGTGCGCAACACGACAGACCACTGCGGCCAGGGATTATCTGCTGATCGTAACATTGGTGGCGGTGGCATGATTTCTAGTTGCGTCACTGATGCTGCACCCTGCCGATGCGCGGTACCGAGACAGTCTGCGCCGGTGTCTCCTCCACCAATGATCACCACATGTTTGCCGGTGGCACTGATCGTGGTTTGAGTCAGATCGCCTTGTTGGACGCGATTTGACGGAGGCAAGTACTCCATTGCTTGATAGATGCCACCCAACTCTCGTCCCGGAACGTTCAGATCCCGCCACGCTGTGGCGCCGCAAGCGAGCACAATTGCGTCGTGCGAGGCAAGTAGTACTTCGATATCCACGTTGTCGCCAACGCACGCATTGGTTCGAAATTCCGTACCCTCGTCGGTCATCTGGGCGATGCGTTGGTCGAGGAAACGCTTTTCCATTTTGAATTCGGGAATGCCGTAGCGCAGCAGTCCCCCAATGCGATCGTGGCGCTCGAGCACGATTACCCCATGACCGGCGCGCGTAAGTTGTTGAGCCGCGGCGAGTCCGGCAGGTCCAGATCCGATGACGGCAACCCGCTTGCCAGTTTTCATCGTTGGCACTTGCGGTGTGACCCAGCCTTCACGCCAGGCGCGATCAATGATTTCGACTTCAATTTGTTTAATGCTCACGGGATCTGCATTAATTGCCAAAACACAGGCGGACTCACACGGTGCCGGGCAGAGTCGACCGGTGAATTCCGGAAAGTTATTCGTCGCATGCAGACGATCAATGGCGTCGCGCCAATGTTCGCGATACACGAGGTCGTTCCAATCAGGGATGAGATTTCCAAGTGGACACCCATTGTTGCAAAACGGAATTCCACAATCCATGCAACGGCCAGCCTGATGATTGATATCACTAACGGGAAACGGCTCGTACACTTCACGCCAATCTGTAACACGCACAGAGATCGGACGACGCCTCGGTGTCATCCGATCCCATTTCAAGAACCCAGTTGTCTCACCCACGCACAGACTCCATCACTCGTTGCGAGGTTGCTTCCTCAGAAAGCCCTTCTGTGGTAGCGAACTCAAGCACCGCAAGTACTCGCTCATAATCACGCGGCATCACCTTGCGAAAAGTATTCGACTGCGATTTCCAATCACCAAGAATTGTTTGAGCCCGATTCGAACCTGTGTACCCATAGTGACGGGTAATGATTTCGTGCAACCAGTCCAAATCGTTGGCACTGGGCTGTTGCAATGTGACAAGTTCGTAGTTCACCCGATCGACAAACATGTTGTTCGGGTCGTATACATAGGCGATGCCGCCTGACATACCTGCCGCAAAGTTCCGCCCAGTTTCGCCAAGCACTACGACGCGTCCTCCCGTCATGTACTCGCACCCGTGGTCGCCAATTCCCTCTACGACTGCCGTCGCGCCAGAGTTGCGCACACAGAATCGCTCGCCGACAATACCGTTGAGAAATATTTCTCCCGATGTTGCCCCGTAGCCGATCACATTGCCAGCAATGACATTTTCCTCCGCCGCAAAAGTTGCGCACGAATGTGGATGGGCGATAATTCGGCCTCCCGAAAGTCCCTTTCCGAGATAGTCATTCGAGTCGCCTTCTAAGTTCAGTTGCACACCACGTGGAATGAATGCCCCAAAACTTTGACCGGCAGAGCCGACAAAGTGCAACTGAATGGTGGCATCCGGTAACCCCTCGCCGCCCCATGCCGAAGTGATGGCATGACCAAGCATTGTTCCAACAGTGCGATTGACATTGCTGATTGGCATGGTCTGGCGTACTTGTGTGCCGTCGGCAATGGCACTGGCACAGATTTTTAGCAACTGCATGTCAAGAGCGTCATCTAGTCGGTGATCTTGGGGCACCGACTGGTGCAACGTCTGGTGGTACGGGTTCTCAGGAACCCTCAAGATTGGAGAGATGTCAAGACCCTGGGCTTTCCAATGGCTCACCGCACGACGAATGTTGAGTGCCTCAACATGCCCGACCGCATCCTGCAATGTATGAAACCCGAGTTGGGCCAAATATTCACGGACCTCTTGGGCGATGAACTCGAAAAAATTGACAACAAATTCAGGCTTACCGCTGAACCGCTTTCGCAATTTTGGATTCTGTGTGGCGATTCCGACTGGACATGTATCAAGATGACATACCCTCATCATCACGCAACCACTCACCACCAAGGGCGCCGTGGCAAAACCGAATTCTTCTGCGCCGAGCAATGCCGCGACGATGACATCACGACCTGTTTTCATTTGCCCGTCGGCTTGCACCACGATGCGATCCCGCAATCCATTCAGGAGGAGTGTTTGCTGAGTTTCGGCAAGGCCAAGTTCCCATGGTGCACCGGCGTGCTTGAGCGACGTGAGCGGCGCTGCTCCGGTGCCGCCATCGTGACCAGAGATGAGCACCACGTCGGCTTTTGCCTTACTTACACCCGCGGCAACGGCACCGATACCAACTTCAGCGACGAGCTTGACGTGCACACGAGCCGCAGGGTTTGAATTTTTAAGGTCGTGAATGAGTTGTTTGAGATCTTCGATTGAGTAGATGTCGTGATGTGGTGGCGGACTGATGAGTCCAACACCTGGAGTGCAGTGGCGGGTTTTGGCAATCCATGGGTACACCTTGTATCCCGGAAGTTGACCACCTTCACCCGGCTTGGCACCCTGAGACATCTTGATCTGCAAATCGTCGGCATTCACGAGGTACTCACTCGTTACCCCGAAACGACCAGAGGCAACTTGTTTGATTGCTGACCGCTTGGAATCGCCATTAGGCATCGCAACATAACGCTCTGGGTCTTCACCTCCCTCGCCAGTATTGCTCTTGGCCCCAATGCGATTCATCGCGATTGCCAAGTTTTCATGGGCTTCAGCGGAAATTGAACCGTAACTCATCGCACCCGTTGAAAAACGTTTGACAATTTCTGAAACTGACTCGACCTGATCCAGTGGTATCGATTGGCGATCGGTGGCAAACTCAAACAGGCCACGCAGCGTCGCCAGTACACGAGACTGATCATCAACCGCCTTGGTGTAGCTCTTGAACAGGTCGTAACGCCCGGTACGAGTGGCGTGCTGGAGTCGATACACCGTTTCGGGATTGAACTGGTGATGTTCACCTTCACGACGCCATTGGTACTCACCACCCAGTTCAAGTTTGCGGTGCATTCGTTGATCAGGTCGTTGCGGATGGGCGATGGCATGTCGGGCCGCCACTTCAGCGGCAATCTCCTTGAGTCCGATGCCTTCAATTTGCGAAACGGTTCCGGTAAAGAACTCATCGACGAGTTCGTGGCCTAGTCCAATTGCTTCGAAAATCTGCGCGCCTGTGTAGGAGGCAACCGTAGAAACCCCCATTTTTGACATCACCTTCAGTACGCCTTTGCCCGCGGCCTTGATGTAGTTCGTGATCGCTTTGTGGGGGTCGATGTCGCCAAGACCATGCATACCAAGACCATCGTCAGCCAGAACCATGTCTTCAATGGATTCGAATGCAAGATACGGATTAATCGCACCTGCCCCATAGCCAACGAGCAATGCCATGTGGTGAACTTCGCGCGCGTCGCCGGATTCAACAATGAGACCAACCTGAGTGCGTTGTTTCTGGCGTACAAGATGGTGATGCACCGCACTTGTCAGCAATAGCGATGGAATCGGTGCAAACACAGAGTCGCTATTACGATCTGAAAGAACGATAATCCGCGCACCCTTTGCGATGGCATCGCTCACTGCTGTTCGGGCCTCATCAAGTGCTCGCCGTAAGCCCCCTTCACCATCGGCGACTCGATACAAGCCACTAATGACTGTCGATGCCAGATGTGCTCGATCGCCATCATCGTTGATGTGAATTATCTTGGCGAGTTGATCGTTATCGATGATCGGAAAAGACAACACAAGTAGTCGACAATTTTCCGGTGTTGCCGCCAGAAGATTTCCCTCAGGACCAACCGCTGATCCCACCGATGTAACTACCTCTTCACGAATCGCATCAAGTGGCGGGTTCGTCACTTGGGCAAAGAGTTGCTGAAAATAGTCAAACAGCAATCGTGGACGCGTCGATAGCACCGCGATCGGAGTGTCGGTACCCATTGAACCGATCGGTTCAGCGCCTGATTTGGACATCGGGGCAAGAATGACCTTCAATTCCTCGTGGGTGTAACCGAACACTTGCTGACGCCGAAGCACACTGTCATGGCTGAACACCACGTGTTCCCGCGCCGGCAGATCATCGAGTTCGACGAGACCGTTGTCCAACCACCGTCCATACGGCTCGGCCCGCGCCAACTCCGCTTTGATCTCAGTATCGCTGATGATTCGCTGTTGAGCGGTGTCGATGAGCAGCATTCGCCCGGGTTGGAGTCGCCCCTTGTACACAACTCGCGCCGGATCAATGTCCACCACTCCAACCTCACTGGCCATAATCACCAGGTCGTCATCGGTCACCCAGTATCGACTGGGCCGCAAACCGTTTCGGTCGAGAACCGCACCGATCACGGTGCCGTCGGTGAATGCCACGCTGGCCGGACCATCCCATGGCTCCATCAGCGATGCGTGGTAGCGATAGAACGCTCGCTTGTGCGGATCCATCGATGGATCGTTCTCCCACGCTTCAGGAATCATCATCAGAACGGCGTGCGGCACTGAACGGCCAGCCAGGTGCAACAACTCGAGAACCTCATCAAAACTCGCCGAGTCCGACCCACCCGGAGTACAAATCGGAAAAACCCGTTCCAATCCAGGAATCAAGTCAGTCGCCAGTAACGACTCACGCGTTCGCATCCAATTGCGATTACCTTGCACCGTATTGATCTCGCCGTTGTGGGAGATGAAACGATACGGATGCGCAAGCGGCCACGAGGGAAACGTGTTGGTGCTGAAGCGGCTATGCACGAGGGCCAGCGCAGACTCAATCCGATTGTCGGTAAGGTCGGGGAAAAATACTGTCAGTTCTGGTGGCGTCAACATACCCTTGTAAATGAGCGTGCGCGACGACAGGGATGGAAAATACGTCTGTTGTTGAGTCGGTAGTTCATGTTCGATGCGTTTGCGGACGACAAAGAGTTTACGATCCAGATCAATTTCCGTCGTACCGGCCGGGTCCTGCACAAAGATCTGGGCGAATGCTGGCATGACACGACGTGCACTTGTTCCCAAACATGTTGGATCAACGGGTACGTTGCGCCAGCCAAGTGTCCGTAATCCTTCTTCGGTGACAATGCGTTCAATTGCCTGAGTCGCCAACTTGCGCTGCTCAAGATCGGTTGGCAAAAACGCCAGACCGGCGCCGTACCTACCTTGAACTGGAAGTTCGCACCCCGCAACCGCACGCAAGAATCTGTCAGGCATCTGAATAACGATCCCGGCGCCGTCGCCTGACTCTATTTCGGCGCCCGTCGCACCCCGATGCTCCATGCTGCACAGCGCACCAATTCCCATCGACACGATTTCGTTGCGGGCGCGACCCTTGATGTCAACCACGAATGAGACGCCACAGGCGTCATGTTCAAATCGTGGGTCATACAGACCGCGCGCGCGCGGCAAATCGCTCAACATCGTCGTCCTCGCTTGACAATTCACACCAGTTAATGGCTGGTGGTGGTGAACTCGCGGTTCACCCGGGACGACGTTGGCCCGAGAGAAAATCTCTGCCAGTTAGGTTACATCGGTTATCGGCAGATGTACATCGGTTACTCAAGTTGTCGGAGAAAAATTTGCCGGACGCTTCTCAAAATGCGCCATTACGGCTTCAACCTGATTCGGCGATCCGATCAACTCCCCAATGACTCGACGTTCTTCGGCGAACTGTTCGGCGGCGCCGGCATTGGCCAGGCGATTGAGCAGCTGCTTGGCCCCGCGAATCGCCTCCGGACTGCGCCGGGCGATCTCGGCGGCAAGATCCAATGCGTCGTGACGGGGGTCGCTTGAGACACGGGTCGCAATGCCGAGATCAAAGGCCTCACTACCGCTAAAGATTCGGGCACTAAAGACAAGTTCCTTGGCGATGTCTGGACGCACGAGTCGAGCAAGCATCAAGGTGCCGGTCATGTCAGGGACCAGTCCCCAATGCACTTCTCGCATCGACAGCTGAGTATCGGGATGCACGATCCGAATGTCCGTACCGAGGGCAATTTGTAGACCTCCTCCAAGTGCATGGCCATGAATTGCCGCGATCACTGGTACAGGTACTTCCTGCCATACCCAACACACTTGTTGGGCCAAGTGAGTGATGCGACCATTAGTGATATCTCCGGCGTTCATCCGTGACGACGATGATGGCGACGATGGCTTCGTTGATTTAGATTCGGCCATGGCTTGAAACGATCCAAAGTCGAGTCCGGCACAAAACGATGCACCATCACCAGAGAGCACCACCGCCCGAACGTCGTTCATCGATTTCAGTTGCTCACCAGCATCGGCAAGTGCGCTGAACATCGCATTGTCCAGAGCATTGCGTTTGTCAACTCGAACCATCCGCACGTCGGCAACCCGGTCGACGACTGAAATTGTTACCCGCCCAATGTCATTACTCATAATTACAGTATTGCTACTCATCAGACTCCTCCATTGCTCCAGACACCATCGTGGCATGGCACACTGTGAAGCATGCAACTCAACCTGTCCGCCGATGAAGTGCTCACCACCACCCGTAGCGTTCGCAAACGTCTTGACTTTGATCGCCCGGTCGAGCGCTCAATTGTTGAAGAATGTCTGAATATTGCGCTTCAAGCACCAACCGGGGGCAACAGCCAGGGTTGGCAATTCATTATTGTCGAAGACCCCGCCAAGCGACTGGCACTCGCCGAAATTTATCGCGCCAACTGGGCTATCTATTCCAAAATGCCAGCGGGTCGCGGCACTGGCGACATACGTGACGAACAAATGCCCAAAGTGCGGGATTCGGCTTCATTTCTCGCCGACAACTTCGAACGTGCTCCAATGATGATGATTCCCTGCATCCAAGGTCGCCTCGAAAATCTTAATGTCGCAAACGGAGCAGGCGGTTGGGGTTCACTACTACCGGCCGTGTGGAGCTTCATGCTTGCACTTCGCAACCGCGGAATGGGTTCGGCGTGGACGACGATTCATTTGATCGGCGACGGCGAGAAGAAGGCCGCTGAATTGCTTGGCATTCCGTTTGACAAGATCACTCAAGGCGGTCTCTTCCCAATTGCCTATACCAAAGGAACTGACTTTCAGCCAGCCAAACGTCTTCCGCTGGGGAAGGTTTTGCACTGGGATACCTGGTAGCCCTGACAACCACTATTCCACGAGACGAAGGCCGGAAGGTGCAATCGACGGAGGCGCCGAAGGAAGTTCCACCACAAAGTTGGTGAGATGGGCTGGGAAGACATGGTGCGAGAGCAGCACTGCGTCCCCCTCCACGTTTCTCGTGACACGCTCACAGCGCAACACCGGTGAGCCAGCGGAGATTTCAAGAAGTCGCGCCTCCTCGATGGTGGCCGAATCGGCCCCAATGGTTTGGGTTGCACCGCGAAGAGGAATATTCAATAACTCATAAAATGGTGACTGCTCGACTTCGTGGCGGGACAAATGTTGTCCGAGTTCGTGTGGACACCACACCGTGACAACTGCGAAAGGCTCACCGTCAGCGGTGTTCACTCGCTTGACGCGCAATACCTGATCGGTATTCAGTATTTTTGCAACGGAACGCGTCGCTGGTTCAAACACGAATTCAATAATTCGTCGTTCCGAGTGAATGCCGTTGGCCGCCATCTGTTCTTCGATCGTGCCAAGTCGACCGAGCGCCTGGGACACGGGGTCACCAGTGACGAACCATCCCAAACCCTGACGCGCACTCACCAAGCCCTCGTCACGTAACACATCAAGCGCGCGGCGAACCGTGACTCGACTGACCCCAAACTCGTGGGAAAGCGCCGATTCGCTTGGCAAGAGTCGACCGACAGTGAAACCACCCGATTGAACCCGTTGCCGGAGAACATTGGCAATGTCGTGATATCGGATGCTTCGCACTTGTACTATACTTGTATACATGGCCCACAAAAGCAAGCCATACAACGAAAACGTCTACTGAGCAGCAAAGGGAGGCAGCGATGGCCAGCAGTGCAGGAACCCCCAAAGAACTCGTTGATCGCGTCTACGCACGGCTCGCCGAACGTGTCGCACTTGGCACCAAGCGTCTCGGTCGACCACTCACCCTCACCGAAAAGATCCTCGTCAACCATTTGGTTGCCCCAGACACTCAACAACTGGAACGAGGTCGCAGTTATGTCGACTTTGCTCCTGATCGCGTCGCGATGCAAGACGCAACGGCACAAATGGCACTACTCCAATTTATGACTGCGGGGCTACCGGCAACCGCAGTCCCGTCGACCGTGCACTGTGACCACCTGATCTTGGCCAAAGTTGGCGCACGAATTGATATGGGCGTCGCCATCGACACGAACAAAGAGGTGTACGAATTCCTCCAGAGCGTGTCAGCAAAATATGGCATCGGGTTTTGGGGACCAGGTAGTGGCATCATCCATCAGGTTGTACTCGAGCACTACGCGTTCCCCGGCGGAATGATGATCGGCACCGACAGCCATACGCCGAACGCTGGTGGTCTTGGCATGGTGGCGATCGGGGTTGGCGGCGCCGATGCCGTGGATGTGATGACCGGATTTCCGTTCAATGTTCGCTGGCCAAAAGTGATCGGTATCAAACTCAGCGGGGCGATCTCCGGTTGGTCAAGCCCGAAAGACGTCATTTTGGAAGTCGCCCGAGTGCTCACCGTGGAAGGTGGCACCGGTGCCATTGTCGAATATTTCGGTCCGGGTGCCGACACCATTTCGGCCACCGGCAAGGCCACCATCTGCAACATGGGTGCCGAAATTGGTGCTACCTGCTCAGTGTTCCCTTACGACAGCAATATGTCTGAGTATCTCACAGCGACCGGTCGTGACTACATCGCTGCTGCGGCCGACAAAGTGGCACAGCATCTTCGACCAGACCCAGGCGCACTGTACGACAATGTGATCGAAATTGATTTGTCGCAATTGAAACCACTGATCAACGGACCGCACTCCCCGGATCGCGCCCATCGCACTGGGCGTGACATATCTGCTGCAGCCAAAGAAAACAATTGGCCGTTCGAAATTTCCTCGGCGCTCATTGGCAGTTGCACCAACTCTTCCTACGAAGACATTACCCGCGCCGCTTCAGTTGCCCGTCAAGCAGCGGCGCGAGGCTTACGCTCCAAGACCGAATTGCTGATTACACCGGGTTCGGAGCAAATTCGCGCCACGATTGAACGCGATGGTCTTCTTGCTGATCTGGAAGCCATTGGCGCCACGGTGCTGGCCAATGCATGTGGTCCATGTATCGGTCAATGGGAACGCTCCAAAGACATCACCAGCAAACCCAACACCATCGTCAACTCATTCAACCGCAACTTTCCGCGGCGCAATGATGGTTCGGCCAACACCCTGAGTTTTGTTACCAGCCCCGACACGGTGATTGCACTGGCCCTTGCCGGACGGCTGGATTTCGATCCCACCATCGACACGATTACCGCACCGGATGGAACCACGGTCCGTCTGGAACCGCCGCGCGGCGAAATTCTGCCAGCAAAAGGTTACGAGTCCGGTAACAACACGTTCATTGCCCCACCTGTTGATGGATCGGCGGTCCACGTTGTCGTCAACCCGTCGAGTGATCGGTTGCAACTACTTGATGCATTTCCCGCCTGGAACGGAAACGACTACCTCGAGTTGCCGGTGCTGATGAAGGCGAGGGGCAAATGCACTACAGACCACATTTCGGCAGCAGGAAAATGGCTCGCCTATCGAGGACACTTGGAGAATATTTCCGGAAACTTGTTCGCCGGCGTGGTCAATGCATTCACAGATGTGGCTGGAAGTGGACTCGACATTCTTGATGGCGCGTCGCACCCATTTCCCGAAATTGCCAGGCGATACAGCATGGCCGGGATCCGCTGGTGCGCGATTGGTGATCAGAATTACGGCGAAGGTTCATCCCGCGAGCACGCCGCAATGGAGCCCCGTTACCGTGGTGGCGTCGTCATCTTTGCTCGCTCGTTCGCCCGCATCCACGAAACCAACCTAAAAAAGCAAGGCCTTGTGCCGCTCACGTTTGCTGATCCCAAAACGTACGATCTCATCAGCGAACGCGACTCCATCAGCGTGCTCGGGTTACCGCCAGTTCCCGATAAGCCGGTGCGTTGTGTGATCAACAAACCCTACGGGACGACAATTGAATTCGAGGCACTACACATGTTCAGTATTGAACAAGTGGAGTGGTTCAAAGCCGGCAGTGCCCTCAATATTGTCCGGCAGAAGTTGTCGGCAACGCGCTAATCAACGCACTAGTCGGCACCGGAACTCCCCGGCGCCGTTCCATTCTCTCGGTATATATGCATAACTACCGAAACTATGGAACAATGGAGGAATGACTTCGACTGAACGGCGCGTTGAGACTATTCTCCGCCGGAACGGGTCGGCACGATCTCGGGAACTGGTCGCTGCCGGTATGACCCGCAGCCAGCTTTCACGCATGGTTGCCGCGGGCAAACTGCTGCGGGTGGCGCGTGGTCTGTACGCCATGCCCGGCTACCAAAGTGGCGAACACGGTGCGGTAGCGGCAGTGGCGAAGCGCGCTCCCGGCGTGGTGTTTTGTCTGCTCACGGCGCTGCGCATTCACGAACTGACTACGCAAGCACCCTTCGAAGTCTGGATCGCCATCGGAAACAAGGATCATCCGCCGCGGCTGGACCATCCACCACTGCGGACAGTGCGCTTTTCTAATGATGCACTCGCGGCCGGCGTGGAGAATCACCGAATTGATGGTGCGGTGGTGCGAGTAACCAACGTGGCCAAAACGGTGGCAGACTGTTTCAAGTTTCGCAACAAGATCGGACTGGATGTTGCACTTGAGGCGCTGCGAGAGGCGCGCCGGACGAAGAAAGCGAGCGCCGATGAACTGTGGCGCTATGCAACAATCGACCGCGTGACAAACGTGATGCGCCCGTATCTAGAGGCGGTGATGTGAGATCAGGGCTTGTCGCGTCAATTCACGCGCGGCTTTTGAACCTTGCTAAATCACGTGGCGAGGATTTCAACCTAATCTTGACGCGCTATGCGATCGAGAGATTTCTCTATCGCCTGTCGCTAGTGCCTGCGCGTGCGGACTACTGGCTAAAGGGATCGATGCTTTTCGACCTGTGGTTTAATGAACCACATCGACTTACCCGCGACGCGGATTTTCTCGGGTCGGGCTCGGCGGATGACGAGAGGCTTGGAAACACAATTCGTGAAATTTGCGAAGTTGCGGTAACCGACGGAATGGAGTTCGATCCAACCTCAATATCGATTGAGGAAATTCGTGAAGACGATCGTTATGGGGGCAAACGCGTGAAACTTGTGGGCAAACTTGGGAGCGCGCGTTGCTATGTGCAACTCGACGTGGGCTATGGCGACGCGGTAACTCCTGGTCCGGAGGAAGCGATATACCCGACCCTCCTCGACGATCAACCACCACCCCGTTTGCTTGTCTATCCACGGGCAACGGTGGTGGCCGAGAAACTGGAAGCAATCGTGAGTCTCGGAATGGCCAACAGCAGGATGAAAGACTACTTTGACCTACGCGCGTTGGCTCGTGAAGGCGTGGTGGATCCTCAACTATTGGGTGTTGCGATAACGGCGACATTTCTACGTCGCGGAACGGCGCTACCCATCGGTGTGCCGCTCGGACTGAGCGATGAGTTTGCGCGAGACATCGCGAAGCAAACTCAGTGGAATGCTTTTCTAAGTAGAAATCGGCTTGAGGCCGCACCGCTGGAGGAAATAGTGGTCGAAGTGCGCAACTTCGTGGCCGAGCCATTGCGCCTGGCTTGCCAAAAGCAGAGAGTGCTCTGACAGACCGAAACGAGTCGCGTATCGATTGGAGCTAGTCGGCGCCCGGACGCCGCACAGATTCGGATTCCGGATCACCCTGATACCCGGAGGGAAACGTGCGTTTCAGTTCATCTTCGGATGGCTCATAGACCTCACGTGCTTGTGCGGGCAATAGCGAGCAAATCGCATCCATCATCCGGGTGGTGTTGTCGTCGGCCAGATCTTCTGGAGTTCCGTCATAGTTGAGGACTACCTGCGGCCCAACGGTGATGCTCACTTCTGGTGGATTGGTGACCTGTAAGAAATTAGGCAAGCGTGCATTGCGAGGCCACACGACCTCGGTGCCCCATAGTCCGATCGGAAACACCGGCACATTTGACATCACGGCGAGACGTGCGGCCCCCCAACGACCGCGCAGCACGGGATCGAAAAACGCTCGCCCGCGGGGAATCGTGCCCTGGGGCATAATCGCCACCATTTCACCGGCCGACAGCGCCTCGGCGGCAGCCGCGAGTGGCTCGTCGCTCCCCGATGTGCGGTCGACGCGAATTCCCCCCAGCGCGGTAGCAACTTGCCCGATGAATGGCGCGTCAAATACTTCTTTCTTGCCAAGAAATCGAACTGTGCGACCAGTCTTTGCCACAGCCATCGCAATTGCCAAGGCATCAAAATAACTTCGATGGTTGCTCACAAGAATTGCTGGACCTTGAGATGGAATGAGTTCAGTTCCCGTGATTGTGAAGCGCGCAAAAGGAAACATCGCGGGACGAGCAAAAGCAAGACCAAGTTTCTGCAATTCGGCACCGATGACGGGAATCTTGGTAACACCTGGTGGTACATCAAAATTCATGACTGGCCACCGACGCGCCATTGCGATCACCATCAGTCGAGCATCTGGATTGACCGCCACCGGATGACCAACCGCGCCAAGTAAAGGCAAATCATAGATGCTGTCGCTGTAGGCATAGCTTTCGCTTAATGACACATTGTGTTGCGTTGCCCAGGTTTCAACTGCGCGAAGTTTTCCGCCCGACCAAGCGAAGGGACCATCTAGTTCACCCGTGTATGAGCCGTCGGCATCAACTGCAAATCGCGTGGCGACAACATCATCAAAGCCTGCCCGTCGGGCAAAGGTTGCGACAAGATCGTGCGGAGTCGTTGTCGCCAGCACAACCTTTCGCCCCTGAGCCCGATGGGACTCGATCACCGGTGCGGCAAATGGTTGTATCAGCGTCAGCAGTTCATCTGTTGCTTGTGTCGCAGCAGCAACGACACGATGGCGTTGTCGGCCCTTCATCACCGCGACGCCCTGTCGAGCAAGCAACATCGACGGCAGCGTTTCGCCAACAACATTGAATACGCGATAGAGCATGTCCTCGACCGGTGATTTCGTCGAACCGATCACACCTGCGGCTCGAAGCGCGGCACTGAAAATCGGCCCCGACGCCCCAGCAAGTAACGTCCTGTCCAAATCGAAAAAGGCCGCACCACCTTGGTTGCTAGCCGTTTCGTTCACACTGGCAGGGTATTGGCTAGCCGTTGGGACGGGCCAATGGGCCGGTCAATGGGAAAGGCCCCGCTTTGTGGCGGGGCCTCTCAACCGTGAATCCGATGGCTGGGGGAGCCATTGATGGATTCAGTCGGGCAGACCTGGGGGAGGTCCACCGCGATATATAACAAGTATGCCATACCTGTAGGTAACCGTTCAAGGCGAACGGGACGATACTTCCTATCTTTTTTTGAGATACCCTGCAAGTCGTACATGGAAATCCGTCATCTCACCAGCCTGATTGCAATTGCCGATACCGGTTCGTTTTCCGCCGCCGCCCGAGCCCTCGGGACAGTGCAAAGTAACGTCTCGGCCCACATCTCAAGGCTGGAAACCGATCTTGGGGTGACCCTGGTCGAGCGTCACAGCGGTGAACTTACTGAGGAAGGCGCCCGTGTCGTGGAACGGGCCCGGCGGGTTGTTCACGAGCTTGAAGACATTGCCGCCGAAGTGCATTCCACGGACATGATCATTGAGGGGGAAACCCGACTCGGCTGTATCGGAACAACTGCCCGCTGGTTGATGCCGAGGCTACTTCTTGCCCTCAACGAAGCGCACCCTCAAGTACACGCCACCGTGTACGAAGGCGCCACGTCGTCACTCATCCCCCGTTTATTGAGCGGCGATTTAGATGGCGCAATCGTCCACTTCCCCGTTGATCAACCCGAACTCGCCCTTGAACCATTGTTTGCCGAAGATCTCGTGTTGCTGGTCCACAGCAAACACGAATGGGCGTCCCATCAGTCATTGGGTATCACCGAATTGGCCCAACGGCCAATTTTGCTTCCGCCTCGGTCAAATGCATTGCGACGTATTCTCGATCGCGCCGCCGCGTCACACCGGGTCGTACTGCAACCGCAAGCCGAAATTGATGGGATTCGCCTATTGGCCTCGCTTGCCTTCGAAGGTTTCGGACCAGCGATCGTACCTGCAACGGCAATTCCAACGTGGCTGACAGGTGATTTCGTCCGAGTGTCCATTCCGGAATTGCCGCGTCGAACAGTTGGCTGGGCGACTCGGCGACGACCGCTGCCAAATCGACCGACACTGGCAACATTGGAAGTCGCAAAAATCGTCATCGGCAAAACAGAATCACTGCCTCGTGGGGTGCATCCAGATCCTGCGTCGATCCGGTCACCACGGTCTAATCTCTAGGCGTGTCAATCACCTCCAATTCTTCTGGCGTGCACCTGCAACGTGCGGTAAAGGGTGCCGCGTCGGCAGAAGTTCGCCGTCTGGAAACCTGCCAACGGGCGGTGATGTGGATTGATGTGAATTCGTCACATCATCGTGGTGCATTGTCGGCCGCGGCTTCCGAAGTCATCGCCTACGCCGCCAAAACCGCCCGCGACCAGGGACTCCCACTGGTGATGTCATTGGGATCATCGGGCGCCGACATTGTTGAAGGAGTTGCCGCACTACATGGTTGGGGTCAGGCAGCACGAGCCATTGCCGATTGTTCGGGAGTGGTTCCGATTATCACCATCGTCAACGGACCAGCAGTTTCTGGACCGGCCCTGCTGATTGGGCTCAGTGACTTTGTGATTATGACCGCAGACTCGTATGCCTTTGTCACCGGTCCCACGATGGTCGCAGAATTTACCGGCGTTGAGATTAGTAACGACGAACTTGGAGGTACCGATGCCCATGCCCGCCAAAGCGGAGTGGCAAGTCTGGTGGTACTTGACGATCATTCGGCGCTAATTGCCCTGGAACATCTACTGATATACCTACCGAACAATGTTGATGAACTTGCGCTTCATGTCGACACCAACGACTCAGTTGATCGATTGACGCCACAAGCCGGTACAGCAATTCCAGAGAGTTCAACTGGTAGTTATGACATTCGAAAGGTGATTCGCATCTTGGCCGATGACGAGGAAATGTTTGAACTTCGCGAACGCTGGGCGCCAAATGTTGTTACCGCATTCATCACCATTGGCGGCGAATCGGTTGGCGTGGTTGCCAACCAACCCATGGCTCTGGCTGGAACATTAGACATTTCCGCCTCGCAGAAGGCAGCGCGGTTCGTGAGTTTCTGTGATTCATTCAATATTCCACTGCTCACTCTCGTGGATACGCCGGGTTTTTACCCGGGCAAGGATCTGGAGTGGCGGGGCATGATTCGCCACGGCGGCCAACTCGTGTTTGCCTATGCCCGAGCCACAGTGCCACGGGTGTGTGTGATTTTGCGCAAGAGCTACGGAGGGGCCTACATCGTCATGGACTCTAAGACAATGGGCAACGACCTCTGTCTGGCTTGGCCAACTGCAGAACTTGCGGTCATGGGTGCAGGTCAGGCAGCAGCGATTTTGCAACGCCGGGCGACGGCCAAAGAGCGCGCCGCCTTCGAATCTGACTACAGCGAGCGACTACTCAATCCGTACATTGCCGCCGAACGCGGATACATAGATGCCGTCATCGATCCAGCCGACACACGTCGCGAGATCGCCTCGGCGTTTGTCATGTTGCGTGACAAACGTGAGCGACTGATGTCGCGAAAACACGACAACACACCGCTCTAGAGCACCGACCTCTAGACTGCATGCTGGGAGAGGAAGCTCCCACACTGACATTACGAAGGGAGTCGCGGTGGCTGAAACAATCACCATCATTGACGATCGAACAGGAAAGCAAGTCACGGTTCCGGTCCACGACGGTGTTTTTGCATCATCGGCACTGCGCACACTCGACCCCAACCTCCGAATGTACGATCCCGCATTTCTATCGACCGCGGCATGTGCGTCATCAATTACCTATGTAGATGGTGAAGCCGGCATCATGCGATACCGCGGTTACCCGATTGAACAACTCGCCGAAAAGTCAACTTTTCTTGAAGTTGCCTATCTCTTGTTAAACGGCGAACTCCCCACCAGAGATCAACTCGACACTTGGTCATTCGACGTCTCGCATCACACGATGATTCATGAAAACATGCGGAAACGATTCGTCGATGGATTTCATTACGACGCACACCCAATGGGAATGTTCATCTCAGCGATCGCAGCACTTGGCACCTTTTACGAGGATTCGAAAAACATTTTCGACCCGAGCATTCTCAACAAGCAGATTCTCCGACTAGTGGCCAAAGTTCCGACCATCGCGGCGATGACCTACCGCTTCAGTTCTGGGTTGCCGTTTGTATTGCCCAACAACTCAATGAATTACGCCCAAAACTTTCTCAACATGATGTATCGCATTGGCGACGACTACTCGGTTGACCCGGTGCTTGCTCGGGCGCTCGACGTGTTGTTTATACTGCACGCCGACCACGAACAAAATTGCGGAACAACGGCAATGCGTGTGGTCAGTTCATCCCACACCGACCCATATTCGGCAACGGCCGCAGCCGCAGCCGCATTGTATGGACCACTCCATGGAGGTGCCAACGAGGCGGTTGTGCACATGCTCGGCGAAATCGGCGACATCAAAAACGTCCCCGCGTTTATTGAATCAGTGAAGCGGGGCGAAGGTCGGCTCATAGGTTTTGGTCATCGGGTGTACAAAAATTTCGACCCTAGAGCCACCATCATCAAAAAGACCGCCTATGACGTATTCGATGTCACTGGTAGCAACCCACTGTTGGAAATCGCCCTGAAAATGGAAGAAGTGGCACTTAGCGACGACTATTTCGTGACCCGCAAGTTGTACCCCAATGTTGACTTCTATTCTGGTCTCATCTATCAAGCGCTCGGTTTCCCGGTTGAAATGTTCACCGTACTGTTTGCCATCCCACGTACCGTTGGTTGGCTCGCTCACATGAGCGAACTACTCAAGGATAGGGAACAAAAAATCAGTCGGCCCCGACAATGGTACATCGGGGAAGGTGAGCGCGAATACACGCCCATCGTCACGCGTTAATTGCTGACGACGCTCGTCAGTGACGTTTAGGCGCTGATATCGATGATGATCTTGCCGATGTTCGCATTTGCTTCCATATATTTGTGCGCATCGGCAATCTGAACAAATGGAAAGCGCCGGTCGATCACCGGTTTGAGCGCACCCGTGTCAAAAAGCGGCAGCATTTCAAGGTTGAATCGCTGGGTAATAGCAATTTTTTCTTCCAGCGGTCGGGCTCGCAACAGCGTTCCCGACAATTTGCCTCGCTTCGACATCAGGGCCGCCAGGTTGAACGGCGTGGTGCCACCACCCATCACCCCAACTTGCACGATATGCCCCTTGAGCGCAAGAGCCGAAACGTTGCGGTTCAGATATTCGCCTCCAATGACATCGAGAACCGCGTCGACACCACGACCATCAGTTTCTCGCTTGACCGACTCCACGAAATCACTCGTGGTGTAATCCACCACCGCATCGGCACCGAGCGCTCGGCAAGCCGAAACCTTCCCGGTTGAACAGGTGACGATCACACGGGCGCCAATGGCCTTGCAGATTTGAATTGCGGCAGTTCCAACACCAGATGCGCCGGCATGAACCAACGCCCACCTACCCGACGTGAGGCCACCCTGGACCACAAGTGCATCCCACGCGGTGATGAATACCTCCGGAATTGCAGCCGCATCAGCCAAACCCACTTGCCCGGGCACAGGCAATGCTTGTCGCTCGTGGACCACAAGTTGCTCGGCGTACGCTCCGCCACTGACAATGCCCATGACCGAATCGCCGATGCGCCACTGACGAACTCGTTCACCCACGCTTATTACCATGCCAGCAAACTCCAGGCCAGGCACCTCGTACTGATCAGGAAATGGATTGGGGTATAACCCCATCCGTTGCAAAGTGTCGGCCCGATTCAAACATGTTGCCCGAACCTGGACAAGGATTTCTTCGGCTCCCGGTTGTGGCCCGGGGATCTCTTCAATCCCCAGCACCTCGGGACCACCGTGGGATCGTAGGACGACTGCGCGCATGTCACCCACTTTGCCAGATTTCACAGTGTCAGTACCTATTTCCCCATTTTCTGATTTAGGCGAGAGTCCAGGGCGTCGAGAAATTCTTCGGTTGTCAGCCATGGTTCATTTGGGCCGATGAGTGACGAAAGATCTTTCGTCATCTCACCGCTTTCAACCGTGTCGACACACACCTTTTCGAGTGTTTGGGCAAATTCGATGAGCGCCGGGGTGTTATCGAGCTTGCCGCGATGCTCAAGACCTCGTGTCCAGGCAAAGATCGATGCGATTGGGTTCGTGGAGGTCTTCTTGCCGGCTAGATGATTGCGATAGTGACGCGTCACTGTTCCATGCGCGGCTTCCGACTCCATCACCTGTCCATTTGGCGTCAAGAGCACCGAGGTCATGAGTCCAAGCGATCCATATCCCTGCGCCACCGTGTCGGATTGCACATCGCCGTCGTAGTTTTTGCACGCCCAGACGTAACCACCCTCCCATTTCAACATGCACGCCACCATGTCATCAATGAGGCGGTGCTCGTAGGTAAGCCCCTGTTTCTCAAAGGCCGCCTTGAACTCGGTATCGAACACGTGTTGAAAAAGGTCTTTGAATTGTCCGTCATAGGCCTTCAAGATGGTGTTCTTGGTGCTCAAGTACACCGGATAGTTACGTTGCAGTGCATAGTTCATCGTCGCCCGAGCGAAATTTCGAATTGAGTCGTCGAAGTTGTACATGCCCATCACGACACCGGAACCCTCGAAGTCGGCGACTTTCATTTCCATTGGATTGCTGCCGTCCTTTGGCACGAATGTGAGGGTGACAGTGCCGGGACCAGGAACTTTGAAATCGGTAGCACGATATTGGTCACCAAACGCGTGACGGGCAATCACGATCGGCTTTGTCCAGTGCGGTACTAATTTCGGCACGTTTCTGCAAATGATTGGTTCGCGAAACACCACGCCATCCAAAATGTTTCGAATGGTGCCATTGGGCGATTTCCACATTTCCTTGAGATGGAATTCTTTGACCCGTGCTTCATCCGGCGTGATCGTCGCACACTTCACCCCGACACCATGTTTCAAGATCGCATGTGACGCATCAATGGTGACTTGATCGTTTGTCTTGTCGCGATGTTCAATCCCCAGGTCGTAATACTCCAATTCGATATCCAGGTACGGAAGGATCAATCGATCCTTGATGTAACTCCAGATAATGCGGGTCATCTCGTCGCCATCGAGTTCGACGACCGGGTTCGTTACCTTGATTTTTGATGCCATATTTGGCCTCCAATATGTAGTTAGGCGAGGGATTCAGAACTTGTATCTGACTTGTACACAATAGCCCACAGCCCTACGATCAAGGCGTGGATTTCACCTGGACCGCCGAACAAGTAGATCTTCGTCGGCAGGCCCACAAGGTAGCCAAGGATTCCGTGTCGCGTTTTGGCAAGCACAACGACACATGGATGACGGGCTACTCCAAAGAGTTTTCCCTAGAACTTGCCGCTCACGGCTGGCTCGGCATGACCTGGCCGCGCGAGTTTGGTGGCGGTGGTCGGCCGGCCATTGATCGACTCATCGTGTTTGAGGAAATGATCACCCTTGGGGCGCCAATCGCCGCTTCATGGTTTGGCGATCGTCAGATGGGTCCGGCGCTGATTGGTTTCGGCACGCCCGAACAACAGCAGCGTTTCTTACCCGACATCATTGCGGGGAAGACGACGTGGTGTATCGGAATGAGCGAACCCAACTCAGGGAGCGATCTTGCTTCGATCTCGACATCCGCGGTACTCGATGGCGATGAGTGGGTAATCAATGGTCAAAAGATCTGGACCAGTTTCGCCGCCGTCGCCGACTTTTGTTATCTCGTCTGTCGCACTAGCAATGATGGCCCGCCACACGCCGGCATCAGCGAAATCATCGTGCCGATGAATACTCCGGGTATCGATATTCGTCCGATTCAGGACCTGACCATGAATCGGCACTTCTGTGAGGTGTTTTACACCGACGTTCGTGTTCCCAAACACAATTTGGTTGGCCAACCAGGTGGTGCATTTAAACAGACGATGCGCCAGTTGGAATATGAGCGTGGGGGCATCGATCGCTTGGTTTCGAATCGCGCCTTGTATGACTTGGCCCTCAAACGGGCCGACACCACCGACCCGATCGTTCGCCAAGAAATTTCATCACTCGAAACGGGATATCGAATCGGACGAATCCTGGTGATTAGAGAATCGCTGAAGCAGGCACCCAAAGGATTCTCGGCGGCCACGAAATGTTTCTGCACTGATCACGAATGGCGCGTGGCCCAATTCGTCTCCAAGGTGTTCGGTGCCGAGGCAATGCTGTGGAACGACGTTTCTCAAGGCACTGCATATGCTCCTGCCTACACGATCATGGGTGGCACGGCCAATATCATGCGCAACATTCTTGGCGAGCGCGTGCTCGGTTTGCCCAAGGAGCCTTCAGTTCTGAAATAGGGCACACGAACAATACCCACGCTCAAGATGGATCAAGATCTCCTTGGCTACGAGCGCGGTCCTCGAGCATCAGTCCCTCAACCGGGCTATCGGGTGCGCTGGCGGCCATAGATCGGTCCGCTATTTGCTTGATCCACACGTCCAAGTTTTGAAGATACTGGTTATATTCACGTTGCACATGATCCCAAAGCGCGAATCGGTTGAGAGCGTTCAACGCCCGAATGGCCTCAACGGCGGTCAGCACCGCGAATCCGATAATGGGTACGAGAAAGAGCGCCAAAAACACAGATTTCCTACCAACGCTCGGATCATCCAGGGCAAAAAGCGGAGCGACCGAACCGACAATGACAAGCAGAACCAGCATCCCGCCGGCCGACAGTAAGAATCTCGGAAAATTCGCATCTTGTCGCCGCTCTAGGGACGCCACCAGCATGCTCCAGGTTTCGTCTGCCCGTTCTAGTTCCGGGGTCGGACCCTCAATCGAACCAGGTCCATTTGCCTTCACATAGGCGTCTCGGAACCTCTCCTCTTGATTTTTGGCCCTTGACCATGCCCCTTGTTGTGCGTGCAACAAAGTTCGCAGCGCGCGCCAATCACTAATTTGGTCGTGAAGTCGAAGAATGAGGAATCCGCCAAGTACACCGGCAATGGAGGCGGCTACCTGAGCAAGTGTCGAATAGAACCACGCGGAATCCTTTAGCACCCAATAACCATAGTGAAATAGAGTGAGCGCATGCATCCACTTGAATTGTCTACCAAAGTGATCGACAGCGGCATTATCGATCAAGCCCTCAACCGCGTCACAAACGAGCTCTCCGAGTTGGCACCTGACCTTGCCATCGTTGAAAGTTTCAGCCACAGCGTTGCTTGGGATTCAGGCGAAGGCGTTGTTTGTTTTGATGCCTCGGGTGTTGGTAGCGGGGCCGCGGTGGTGCAGTCACTGCGCGGATGGCGGCCAACTCCCATCACCACACTCGTTTATACACATGGGCATGCCGATCATGTTGGCGGCAGTGGAGCCTTTGCTACCGACGCCACTTCGCGCGGCCACGTGCGGCCACATGTCATCGGGCACGAAAAGGTGCGGGATCGATTGGATCGTTACACGGCAACGAGCGACTGGAACCTGATCATCAATCAGCGCCAGTTCGGAGGCATTAGTTCTGACATGGGTCTACACATCGGGTCGGCGGCACAATCGTTCCTCCCCCACAACACGATGCGACCAGATGAGGTGTTTCAATCGCTGCACACGTTCACGGCAGGCGCGACGTCGGTGGAACTGCATCATGCCCGCGGTGAAACCGATGATCACCTGTGGGCTTGGTTTCCCGACAAGAAATGGTTGTTTTCGGGGGACTTCGTGATTTGGAACTTTCCGAATGCTGGAAATCCGCAAAAAGTTCAGCGTTACGCCCTGGAGTGGGCCCAGGCATTGCGACGGATGATCGCCCAAGGCCCGGAGTTGCTCGTCCCGGCACATGGCTTGCCGATCGAAGGCAAGGCGCGCATCGCCACCGTGCTCGATGACATCGCTTCGGCACTAGAAACTCTCGTTGCCCAAGTAATCGAGATGATGAATTCGGGGGCGACACTTGACGCCATCATCCATACGGTCAAGGTGCCACAGCGTGTACTGGACAAGCCATACATGCGGCCGTTCTATGACGAACCCGAGTTTGTGGTACGAAATATCTGGCGGTTGTATGGCGGCTGGTGGGATGGCGCGGCGTCGCGACTCAAGCCGGCACCCGATGCCGTCGTCGCGACCGAACTCGCCCACCTGGCTGGTGGTGCGGAGGTACTGATGCGGCGTGCACTTGAACTGATGAACTCAGGCGAGATTCGTTTGGCCTGCCATCTTGCAGACCTTGCTGGTTGGGCCGCACCTGACGATGCAGCAATCCATGCCGGTCGCGCAACCGTCTATGACAAGCGTCGCGAAGTTGAAATGTCGTTGATGAGCAAGGGTATATATAAGGCAGCGGCACGCGAATCCGAAGCGGTGGTCAACAAAAAGGAATAGAGAAGGAATAGAGTTCGATCATGAGGCGAGGACTGATTAAATGGTTCGTCGCCGCGTTGTGTTTGAGCATCCTGTCAACCGCCAGTCTTATCTCGCCGGCGAGCGGAATCATCGGCGGAGTACCCGACACGACATCCAACAATATTGTCGTCAGATTGGTGCGCCCTTCAGGGTATTACTGTTCTGGAACTCTTGTTGCGCGGACGTGGGTGTTGACTGCCGCCCACTGTCTGGCGGATAGTTCGGGCCAATTGTTTGGCGATTTGTCGAACTCCGTTGTGGCCACAGCAGATGGAATTGCCGGTCGAAGTGGGGCGATCTCGAAGGTGCTGGCTGTTGTTGCTCATCCAGACTACAACCCCTCTACTTTTGTTGACGATATTGGATTGATCCAAGTCAATGACGTCTTCGGAGGTGTCTACGCTGAACTTGCGACTGAAGACGAACTGAAAGCGGTGGAAGATACTTTTTCAACGGGAATCGCCTCGGGATTTGGCAGAACAAGTCAGAATGGCTCAGGGACGAGTTCGCCACTGGAAGTGAAATTGGCCTTGTTGGCGCAAAACTATTGTCGTTCGAATTGGTCCTATGACAGCCCATACGAATTTACATATGTGTGCGCCCAGGTTTCTACTACGTCTACAACCTGTCAAGGCGACAGCGGTGGTCCGCTGTTTGTCATTGCCGGCGGTACTCGACGAGTTGCTGGGGTCACCAGTTTTGGCGCAATCCGATGCGGCGAAAGTTATTCGGTATTCACTCGGGCTTCGAGTTATCTCTCATTCCTGCAGAGTTACGGTATTGGCACCCCGGATGTCGTCATTCCGGACCTGCCGGAGTTGCCACCACTGACTGTTGTTGTTGCCGCTCCGGTCCTCCCGAACATGCCCGGAACACCCAACGCTCCACTCCCCAAGTTCATTACAACGAGAGTCTTTCAACTCGTACTGGAAAGTTCTGGTTCGAACCGTTGCTTGTGGGATATAGATGGTCCGCAGACTTTGCACGGCTACAAGGTAAGTATCTATTTGAAGAAGACATCGACAAAGCCAACGTTTCGCAGAATCCTCAATGAGTTCGGCGACGCAACTGGAATACTAAAATTGTCGTGCCGGAATGTACGCTCGGCTGGAGTCTTCATAACAACAGAAGGTTCTGGCGTACGAATCAAGGTTCCAGAATGAAAAGGCAACTTGGCAAGCACCCAAAGGGAGTGGCTCTGTCCGTATTGCTTGCGCTGGTGCCGATTGTGTCGCTAATTCCTGTCAATAGTGCAAGCGCGAGTAAAACGTACGAAATCTTTTCCGCGTACGACTCCAGCGACAGCAGGACAGATCCCGAATACGATTTGAGTTACATCTCCGTAGCCGAGTGGACCGAATTTCCGGGCGACATTTATTTCTACTTGTTCTTTGAGACCCGGACTACACGGTTTATGTTTAACGACGGTCGGGGCTCATGGGGCGGAATATTTATTGACACAAACTTCGACGGCAAAAACGACATCTCTATCGAGACAAATAATCGAACCTACCCATTGGACAATACGGTTGTTCCTGTTAACGCCTACGTCAATGGACGTAGGTCGGATTGCGTCGCTGATACGTTCACAAACATCAACGAATCGGTCCAGTGGATTGGATTCACGGTCAGCAAATCCTGTCTGGGACTTCCCAGTTCATTCAATGTCCAAGGTTACGCCGACTACATCGCAAGCGATAACTTGGGATTCGATTACGCACCTGAGACACCGATGAGATTCAATTTTTCGAGTGGTACAACAACTACATCGACCACAACGACTGTTCCAGGCGCTCAGGTACCAAACGCCCCATCGTCCGTCGCGATAACCGCAACTACTGAAAGTTCACTTCGCATCTCGTGGATTGATAATTCGAGCAACGAGGAAGGTTTCCTCATTCAGCGAGATGACCTCCCGGTTGAAGCCGGCACAAGTACCGTAACCTGGCCATACAAGACCGCCGCCAACATCGCCTCCTGGGATGTCAGCGGACTGGCAACGGGCAAGCGCTACTGCTTTGCGATTTCCGCCTACAACTTGGCTGGGGCGTCAAAGTTCAGTGATTTTGGCTGCATCGAACTAGGAACAGTCACTTCAATCGTGGGCATCAAAGCCCCCCAACTGACCTGCGACGCTACGCGCGGAAAAAAGAGCGGCACAACTATCGCCATCACTGTCCAAGCAGGCACCACCAACGCTGGACGGAAACTCTCCCTAGAGGCTTACGTGAGTGGGAAATGGGTCAACTTTGGTTCGGCTCGTGTGACAGTCGCTGGAGTCGCGACACTAAAGGCCAAGGTGTCGGTTGTTAAAACCAAGGGCGTGATCACGATTCGAGCGACCCAAGGCTCACGATTCATTTGCGAAGGCGATCTGCGCGGGCTTGCGAGTTAATTTCAACCGAACCTGAGTCAGACCCATCATTGGACCCAAATCACCTTAAATTGCTCCCGCTCGATACCGTTTACCATCCATCGGTACAGACTTGTCCCAGGTGTAGAAACAGTTACTTGCTTCGACGGAGCCGTGTAGCTTGTGTCGTCACATGTCCAGTCTAATTTGGACCCCCACGGACTCGAACTCCCAATTCCAGCCCCCAAACTTGTCCACTGTCCGTCGATGAATTCTTCCAATGTCACCGAATTAATCGGTTTCCAACAGTAGGTCAATGGTCCAAGAGTTTGGGTGCCAGTCGGGCAGTAGGCGAACTTAACTCCATCGGCCCGCGGGACTGGATTGAGGGAACAATTAGCTTCAAGATCTAGTCGATCTGTGTACCCTTCCCACACCCGCAGTGGAAGAATGTCCCGACCTTGGGCAGAACTGCCAATGTAGCGAGAGTGTTCTTTGTCGATCGTAATGTCAGTATTCGTCGGACAAGTTCCAACGGTTTCTGCGCCTTTCATTAAATCGCACGGATTATCCAGCGTGTGATTTACGCCAAAATTATGAATTAACTCATGAACCCATACCGAGGCGGCCCAATTATTAAAATTTCGACTTGTCACCGTGCATCGAACTGTTCCTTCTCCGATTGAAACGACCGCCGCGATGCCGGGGATCCTTCCCCAGCCACAATATGTACCGTTGCTAAACCCATTGACATCGACGAAAAATATATAGTCTTTTCGATTTAGGCCGGGATCTTCCAGCGCCATGCTTTCTGCCAATAGATCTTCAATTCGACTCTCTGATGATTGAATTTGGGCAGTGGAGAAATCTGATTTCAAATATTGAATGTCATATCCAACCGAATGTTTATCAATGGGAATCTGCAAACCTAACTGCTGAAGCAAGTATCGATTTCCTTCATCAAGAATTCCCGCGATATAACCGTTGGTATCGTAAGAATGATCAACACCATCGGATGGAACCACATATATTGCCTTGACTTGAAAACCAGTTACGACATCGACCTGGTCACTTGTGACGTAAGTATCAGAAATCGTGATGGATACTGTTAGGGACTGCGCAGATTTATAGAAATTTGATTCATTCTGTGACACCTGCAAAGTGCAGATACCAATTTGAATAAGTATCAAGGTCACGTTGGAGGCCGAACATGTGCCTGGTGTCAAGGACTCAATAGTCAAAGGAAGTCCTGAAGTTGAGGTTCCTGTGAGTGAATACGTTTGGGTCGAAAGAAGAAGGGAATTTGAAGACCTGAACGTAATTGCGTTAGCAGCTTTTACCTTGGCTACGATCTTCGTCTTCATCACGAGCAGCGCGACCGTCTTGGATTGAGACTTACCGGTTTTGGGTTTCACCGTCACCGTCACTTTGCACGGACCAACCCTCACACCTTTCAGGGTTTTCCCGGACACTTTGCAGTACGTGGATGACGATAACGCAACTTTCAGCGAGATGACCGCGCCAGTTGAGAGTGTGAGCTTGGCGAAGACCGCGATCGTTCTCGCCAGCACCGACCCCGTAGAAATCACTGCCGGAACCAAGAGTGCCTTCTCGATTCTTGACTCCGTGTCGGCGGAAACAGGTGATTTTGGAACGATCAACACAAAGGCCAACAGCACACAAGCTGCGACCAATATCCGCCTCACAGTCCTCAATCGTACGCTCTCCAGAAGCACATGTACGTCGGGGACCGTGACATCCGAGAAACAGATCAATAGTGGTGAGGTAAACCTAATTCGTGAACATGATCTTTCTCATTCGTCTGAGTCGCCATCGATTCATTTGCGAACGCGATCCGCGCGGACTTTCGCGTTAGTACCTACGGCATTGCTTATGAGCAATTGTTGATCCAATTGTCACTGTTATAATTGGGCACGAACGAAACATCAAATGACTTACTCTGAGTAGCCGGATTCGTTCCCTGTCGCGCCACGGCAATCCGGTAACTGAAGGTGGCATCATAGAAACAACCATCCGAGTGGTACCAGACGAACTCCAAGAGAGCACGCCCTTTGGCATTGGTTCGTGACTCGCTCTCAATCTTCCAGCGCGAGTCTTCGTAATACTGCAAGGCAATTTTTCGCACCGGTTTTGATGGTTTTACTATGACACCGATCCAGCACTCAGACGTGATGTCTTCGCGAATTACTACGGTGTCGTCGTACTCGGAAACGCAGTCACCGTAGACATCCCACGTTGTCTTCTGCGTTGCGGCATCGGCTTGAGAAGACAACGGAAACACGAGAACAAGAGCCACACCGAGCGTCATACCCCGACGCAATGAACGCCCAGAACGCCTCACACTCCAGTTCTAGGGGATGTCTGGTGAAGTGTCAAGAAGAATTACGTGGGCCATCAATCCTTAGTTACACCACGGAGATACTTGAGGAACCAATCGCGTGCCAGTTCCGCAGCCTTTTGCAATGTGCCAGACTCCTCGAACAGGTGTGATGCTCCGGGAACGACAGCAACTTTATTGTGACAGTTCATGAGAGCACTCGCTTGCCTGTTGAGACTCAGCACAACGTCATCGCTACCACCGACAATGAGCAGCGTTGGCGCACGAACCGCTGAGAGGCGCAACTCGGCAAGATCAGGACGTCCGCCACGCGACACCACGGCGGCGATATTCATATTCAGATCGGCTGCCACCCACAACGCGGCGGCCGCCCCGGTGCTAGCACCGAAGTAACCAACGCCAAGTTCTTTTAGTTCCGCCTGCGTCCGCAACCACTTGGTCACAAGGATGAGACGCTCAGACAACAACTCAATGTCGAACACATTCTCTCGATTGTCGGCCTCCTCAACTGTTAGTAAATCGAACAGCAAGGTTGCGATACCAGCCTCATTAAGTAGTGATGCAACCTGTTGATTGCGTGGACTGTGCCGACTACTACCACTGCCGTGAACGAACACCACCACGCCGCATGCCCGCTGAGGAACCGTGAGATGACCACCAACTGTTACACCGACGCCAACGCTAATGGTTACCTCTTCGTTGCGCATTTACATCGGCTTTTTGATCGCCTGATCGAGGCAGTCAACGACATCATCATCGGTGACCTGCGTGAAGTTGGAGTAGAACTGACCAACAGAAGAAAACCCACTCGGCGTTGCTACACAGACGTACTCATCGGCAACACCGGCCAAATCCTGCTCCCACCCCGGTGGAGCCACCGGCACCGCCAACACAATGTGCGACGCCCCGCGGGCGCGAACCACCGCACACGCGGCTCGGGCCGTTGACCCGGTCGCAACGCCATCATCAACAATCACAACTACTCGATTGGTAAGTGGGACGAGTTCTCGCCCAGAACGAAACCGCGCGACACGACGCTCAAGTTCGCCCCGTTCACGGGCCTCGACTCGGGCGATCTCATCGCCGGTAATACCCGTCAATTGAACGACCTCGTCGTTCAATACCCGCACATCGTCCTCCCCGATTGCTCCCATTGCCAATTCCGGCTGAGATGGAACACCAAGTTTGCGCACAAGGATGACATCTAGTGGTGCGTTCAGTGCTTTCGCCACAACCGCTGCCACTGGCACGCCACCGCGCGGTAGCCCAACAACGACAACATCTTTGTTGCGCAAGTGCATGAGACGCTCAGCGAGGCTGCGACCGCCAGCAAGTCGATCCGTAAAGATCACAGCCACCTCCTAAATAGTGGGCGCGACGGGGCTCGAACCCGGGACCTCCACCATGTCGAGGTGGCGCTCTACCAACTGAGCTACACGCCCTTAAGCGAAATTGAGTGTATCTGGGCTACAGCCCGGCGACGGATCCGATCACGGTGCGAGGATCAGCGGCACCGGCGAGCATCCCCGTCGGTTCAACGACAATTGCATGGGCATGGCCAAACGAACCGTCGAACGAGCCGAGTTCTCGCACCTCATGGCCGCGCATAGTTAATCCTTCGGCCCATTGCGAAACGATCTGCCCTTCCACGATCACATGCGGTCCACCCGCTCCGGTCCAGGTGTCGAAACCAGTCGTCGGACCGCGCAATAGCCATCGTCCGGCATTGACCGCTTCCCGTGGACTCTGGCCGTGGTGGAAAAGTCGCGCTGCGAGTTGGAGCAAGATTTGCGGTTGACCGTCGCCACCCATCGTGCCGAACACGGCCGCCAGTGATCCGTCCTGTTCGGTTGCCAGCGCCGGGCACAGCGTGTGCGGTGGTCGGCGACCCGGGGCGAGTTCAGCGGGGTGACCAGCATCGAGCGAAAATCCGAGACCGCGGTTATGGAGATTGATCTGTGTGTTCGGTTCCACCAGCCATGACCCAAACCCGGACGCGTTGGACTGGATTAGCGACACACCCATTCGCTGGTCGTCGACGGTACATAGATAGGTCGTGTCACCATCCGAGGTCGGGACCACGTTTCGTGAGGCCTTCGTCCGCTGAACAAGTGGCAGATCGGCGATGATCCCGTTGAGCAAGGCTTGGCCGTCGGCGCGATCGTGTAAGTCGCGAGGGCGCTCGTGCCCGGCGACGGTGGCGGCTTCAATCAGCAGATGTGCCCACAGCGGATCATTGGGATCGTCGGGAAGTTCAAGTTGATCGGCAAGTGCAGCCGCACCGAGAATGAGATACCCCTGCGAATTGGGAGGGATTGTGTACAACACCTTGGAAAATGCTTGTAGTGATAGCGGCTGAACCCAATCGGCACCCACTTGAGCGAGGTCGGCTTCGCCGAACAAATCTGGGCCGAGATTGCGAAGCCCTTCACCGAACTGGCCACCATAGAAACTATCGCGTCCATGCTCGGCGATTCCGCGCAGTGCCTCGGCCACACCCGGTCGACGGACTCGCATCCCAGAACGTTGGGCCTGTCCGGCCAATTCATGCAGTGACTCGCGAGCCCGATCGTCGAGCATCCGCAACGACCCGACCAATAGTGGCGAAGCCGGAAAGCCATCGGTCGCCAGTTGAATCGCCGGCCCAAACAATTGGTGAAGCGGCAACCGACCGAAGCGATCATGGAGTGCGATCCATCCGTCCACGCAACCGGGAACAGTGACTGATCGAATGTCATGGCGAAACGGCATCGAGGTAAAACCCTCGGATCGCAGTTTGGCGGCGTCGCTACCTAGACCGGCTCTACCGGTGGCGTTAAGTGCGTGCACGCTCGTGCCATCGTGGACGAGGGCGTACAGGTCACCGCCCATCCCACACAAATGCGGTGCGGTTACGGCGAGAGCGGCGTTGGTCGCGATTGCCGCGTCAACCGCATTGCCACCTAGGGCCAAGATCGCCATTCCGGCTTGAGTTGCCAATTGATCGGCCGATGCAACCATCGAGCCGTTGCATCGAGTGGACGTGGTCGGAACCTCGCTACCGGACATCACCGCACCCTAATCGGTTGATGATTATTTTTTCGTGACGGGAATGCGCAGTCGGATTGAAACTTCATTGGCCATCAGCCGTCCGGCACGGGTGAGTACGAGCCGATCACCACGGGACTCAAGCATCCCGCGCATGAACTCCAGGTCGTCAGGTCCAAACGCATCGGTCGGCACGCCTTCTTTGGTCCGCAATAACAATTGCAATGCTTCCAGTGCACGTGTCTCGTCATCGAGAGTTTCGCTGGCAGATTCTGGCGAATCGCCGGCATTTACCAATTCGATGTACCGGTCTGGGGTGCGCACATTCCACCACCGGCGACCGTCTTTATGGGCGTGTGCCGCACAACCGAACCCGTCGTAGTTTCCTTGCAACCAATACAAGTAATTGTGTGCGCACTCATGACCGGGGCGCGCCCAGTTGGAAATTTCGTAATTCACCAATCCAGATTTGGCAAAAGCATCGTCCACCAATTCGTACTTGTCGGCCTGATCATCGTCATCAGGATGTCGATGAGTCTGCGATGCAAGAGGTGTATTGGCTTCCACGGTCAGGCCGTAGGCCGAGACATGTGGCGGATCAAGTGCAACGACATCGTCAACAGTTTTTTGCCAGTCAGCAAGTGTCTCGCCGGCGGCGCCGTAAATGATGTCCAGATTAAAAGTGGCGAAGCCGGCTTGACGTACGGCTTGCACCGAGCGCTGGATATTGTCCGGATTATGGGTACGACCAAGAGCCGTCAACACATGTGGCACGGTCGATTGCACGCCAATGCTGACCCGGTTGACACCGCCGTCGCGATACGTGCGCATCATCTCCAGTGTGATGTTGTCGGGGTTGCATTCCACGGTGACTTCGGCGTTCGGGGCTAGCGGTATCTCACCGAGAACCGACATGAGTTCTTGGGCGGGAACCATCGTTGGAGTGCCACCGCCGATGAACACACTTGTGGCAAGTGGCATGCCGGTCTCCACTGCGTGACGAATATCGGTGCGCAGTGCTTCAAGATAGGAAGCAGTGAGATGGTGACGATCAGCAAAGGTGGCAAATGCGCAGTAGTCACATCGCTTAGAGCAAAACGGAATGTGCAGGTACACCCCATGGGATTGTTCAGTGAGTTGCATAACGTGATTACGTAGTTGGTGGTACAAAAAGCAGATCGAGTTCGCCGAGTTTGGAGCCAACATCTTCCACACTCACATCCAACATCACGGCAATGGCGCGAGTGTCATGGGCCCGCACGGTAATCACCTTGCCGTTGAAGTCTTGGCGTTGAACCTGAATCATGCGCAAAAATCGCTCTAACATTTTGAACTTCTCGCCCTGACGGAGCAAGAGTTTGGCCACATCAATACGCAACTTTGTCGGACCCGATGCACCAGGTTGATTGTCTTCAACTCGCTGCGGATCACGCGGAAGAAGTTGGTCAACCGTGACACCATAAAAGCGTGCCAAGCGCTCGAGACGTGGCACCGAAATCGACCGCTCGCCACGTTCGTATGCACCCAGCACCGAGGCTTTGAACTCGTCCTCAGATTGTTGTTCAACTTCGTTCAGGGAGAGATTCTTTTGCTGGCGAATACTGCGCAGTCGCTCGCCAACAAGGCGGGTAAAGGGTGAAGCCGCGGCAAGTTCGTCATCTGATGCACTCATGCGATCTCCCTGCGTTGTGCGACCATTAGTGCACCTGCAACTATTGCAGCAGTTTCACCCCGAAGCACGCCTTCACCGAGAGACATGTGCTGGGGCGAAAGTTCAAGCTCTTCGGGACTGAACCCGCCTTCTGGTCCGATCGCAATGCATGTATGAGTGGGTCCAATTCGAGCGCCGCCTGGTTCAGCGAGGGCTGCCGCATATTTCGTGACCACATCGGACAGTGCGCTTGGACCGGCAATTTCAGGCAACCACAGCCGTCGCGATTGCATCGCGGCTTCACGAGCAATTCGCTGAAGGCGTTCGATGTGTTTGGCTGCCTTCACAGAGTCCCAGCGAACCACACCGCGCACGGTGTCGACGATTGGCACGATGCGATCAATGCCGATCTCGGTGAGTTTGCGTACCACATCATCGGGTCGGTCTCCCTTGGTGGGAGCAAAGGCAACCGTCAACAACTGTGACGGAGCCGGCGTCGTCATGCATTCGCCGGTCAGTTGAAGTTCGCCGTCTGCTTGCACCGTTGCCAGACTCCATGAACCTCGGCCGTCAGACACCGATATGGCTTGGTGTGATTCAACTCGCAGGACTCGCAGAATATGGTGCCGATCATTTTCATTGAGGTGCGGCGCCGAAAGGTTGTCAACAAAAACGTGGGCCGATGAATGGCGAAGTTCAGACTTCACGAAAATGCAGATTTGATACGTGACATAATGCCGCTATCGGCGGGAGCAATATGTTCGCCGCGTTCCTCGGCATAGCGACGCAATAGTTCCTTTTCAGTATCTGACAATTTGGTTGGTACATCAATTGACACCCGGGCCCGTAAGTTGCCGCGACCACGACTTCGACCGCTTTGCGCCAAGCGCGGAACACCACGACCACGCAGAACGAACTCACGACCGTGCTGCACACCAGCAGGAATCACGAGTTCTTCGTCGCCATCAAGTGTGACCAGAGTGAATTGGGTGCCAAGTGCAGCCTGGGCAATTGAGACCACCACATCGGTGACGAGATCGTCTTCTTCACGGCGATACGTGGCGTGCTCGGCAACACGAATGTGTACGTAGAGGTCTCCGGCGGCGCCACGACGAACCCCAACGGCTCCACGACCTGAGAGCCGAAGTGTTTGGCCGCTATCCACACCAGCAGGTACATCAACTTTGTACGACATCTCTTTGAGGATGCGGCCGTCACCGCGACACGTTGCGCACGGCGTGGCAATGATTTCCCCTAGACCACCACAGGGCGCGCACGCAGCCGTCGTCACCATTTGTCCGAGAATGCTCTGGCGGACACGGCGAACCTGGCCTGAACCGCCACACTCGGGGCACGTTGATGACTTCGTGCCCTTGGCCGCGCCGCAGCCCGCGCACTCATCACAGCGAATTGCCGTTCGAACCTTGACTTCAGTATTGCAACCAAACACCGATTCTTCAAGACTGATGTCGGCAATCGTCTCGATGTCTTGTCCACGAGGTGGTCCGGTCGGACCACGCTGAGCGCCTCCACCAAACGGTGATCCCCCACTAAAAAAGGCATCAAAGATGTCGCCGATTCCGCCGCCACCACTAAACGGATCACCACCACCATTGCCACGGATGCCGGCTTCGCCGAATTGGTCATAGCGCCTGCGCGACTCGGGATCGGAGAGCACTTCATAGGCGTGACTCACCTCTTTAAACTGACTTTCTGTTTCTGGAGTGTCAGGGTTTGCGTCTGGGTGGAGTTCACGGGCGCGATTGCGGTATGCCTTTTTAATTTCCGCCGCAGTTGCCGATCGCTCGACGCCGAGCAACGCATAAAAATCCTTAGCCATGATCGTCTTAGCCTTCGGTGATCCGGCGACCCAGACGATCGCTCACGACTTCGACGGTGGCAAGTGCCTGCGGATAATTCATTCGAGTTGGTCCAAGTACACCGACCATGCCAACGGTGGCGCCGTCGGAAATCACCGGGGCCAGCACCATCGAACATGCAACCAGCGGTTCAATGCCGTGCTCAGCGCCAATGGCCACGGAGAGACCGCGATTGAGCATGTCCCGAACAAGCGAGACAACAACGTATTGCTGCTCGAGAGTATGTAACACCGAACGCACGATATCAACGGCATCAAATGCTTGCGCCATCGCTGACGCCCCACCGACAAAAACCGATTCATCCGATCGACGAGTACTTAATGTTTCAATGACTTGACCAACCAGTGCATCGGCTCGTAGTTCACCGGTCGGAATTGGTGCGCTATTGGCGTTCAATGCACATCCGACCATCGCCACACTCAGACACGACGTTGCAACCGCCAGGAGCGCGTCGGTTGTCGCCTCGGCCAACTCGATGGGTTCGCTTTCCACCACCCCGTTTGACAACACAATGACCGTCGTCGCCAGGTGGGGAGACAATCCGACGAGTTGAACTGAGCGAACCACGGCAACTTCATGCTTGGGGCCGAGCACGACCGCTGCATAATTCGTCAACTGGGCCAGCAGCATGCTGGTGTGTTGGAGAGTTTCCTCGAGGCGACCGTGGGCATGGTCGAAGAACTCACCGACTCGAGCATGGGCCACCGAATCAAGCCGACCCGAGGGTGTGAGGTGATCAACGAAAAAACGATAACCCTTGTCCGTAGGCACTCGACCAGCCGAGGTGTGGGGCTGAGCGAGGTAGCCCTCGTGTTCAAGCGTCGCCATTTCGTTGCGCACCGTGGCTGGAGACACATTCAGACCCGACAATTTGGCAATGTGCGACGACCCCACTGGCTGGGCCGTGGAGACGTACTCCTCAACGATGGCTCTGAGGATGGCTGTTTTGCGTTCGTCAAGCATCAATGGATCACTCTCAGGATACCGACCGCTTCATCCACGCGAGCATGGACAAACCCGCACCAACGGCGATGATCCCGCCGTAACCAAGCGACCATGACGCGCTGACATGATCAGCGATCCAGCCCGTGATCGGACCGCCGATCGGCGTCGAGCCAAGAAACGCCACGGCGGTGAGGGCAAGAAGTCGGCCGCGCATGTCGGGTGGCGCCTCATCTTGGGTGATGCTGTTGGCGCCAGCAATCATCGCCGCGCCGCCGAAACCAAGGGGAACCGCACAGACAAAGGCTGACCACATATTTGGCGACCAGGCCAAAGCAATGTTGCTGACACCAAGAACCAATATGTTCGCAACCACCCATCCATACGTCACGCGTTGCATCCGGGCGGTGAGCAGCGAACCGAGCAAACTGCCAAAACTGCTGACGGCCAAGATCCAGCCAAAGGCATTTGGATTGCCCCATGAGACATCAGCCAGTTTCGGCAGCACGACGCTGTAGTTGAAGGAAAAGGTACTGACAACAGTAAAGGCAATGAATAGCATGAACAAGCGCTCGTTGTTGCGCACGAATCGAAACGCGTCGCGCACCGGAGTGCCGCCGGCCGGCCGCGGTGGGGCGGCATACATTTCACTTCGGCGTAGGCCGAACAGACCAAACAGCATTGCCGCAAACGACACTCCATTGGCGATGAACATCCACCCCGTACCAAGGGGACCAACGAACACTGCGGCGATCGCCGGGCCAAAGATACGTGATCCGGTCATCACGGCTGTATTCAATGACATTGCATTTGACATGTCGGCCGGTGCTACGAGTTCGGTGACTAAACCTCTTCGGGCCGGATTGTCAATGGCACCAACGATCCCGAGCAGACCGGACAGCACATACACAATCGGAAGATTGATGACACCGGTGAGATCAAGTACGCCAATGGTAAGGGCCTGTACTGCGAGCAGCGATTGGGTCACAATCGTCATCGTTCGCCGATCGTGTCGGTCGGAAAGCGCTCCGGCCCACGCACCAAACAGGAGCATCGGCAAAAATTGCAGCGCCACATTGATTCCGAGGTCGGTGGCATTGCCAGTCAGTCGGTACAGCAAAAATGATGTCGCGGTGAGCTGGATCCACGAGCCGATGTTCGATAGGAGAAGACCAAGGAAAAATAATTTGGCGTTGAAATATTTGAGCGAACGAAACATGCCGCCCCGTGCATTTGCTGATGTGGCGACAATTTCAGTCATCGAGTTTGAGCACCGAGAGAAACACATCGCCGGGTACTTCGACCCTGCCGATGGATTTCATCTTTTTCTTACCTTCTTTTTGCTTTTCCAGAAGTTTACGCTTTCGCGATATATCGCCACCATAACATTTTGCCAGCACATCCTTGCGCCTCGCCTTTACTGTCTCACGCGCCAAAACTCGCCCACCAATTGCCGCTTGAATCGGTACGTCAAACATTTGTCGTGGGATAAGCGCTTTGAGTTTTTCGCAAATTCGCTTGCCATAGTCGTAGGCCTTATCGCGATGCACAATCGTGCTAAATGCATCGGCCGGTAAGGCGTTGAGAAGGATGTCCACTCGCACCAGATCAGACTTGCGATATCCGGTGAGTTCGTAGTCAAGACTTGCATAGCCCTGGGAACGACTCTTTAGTTGATCAAAAAAGTCAACCACGACTTCGGCCAGCGGAATGTTGTAGTTCATGTCCACCCGCTCGGGTGACAGATATTCGAGCTTGATAAGTTCGCCGCGGCGCGACTGGCACAACTCCATCAAAGCTCCCGTGTAATCCGTCGGGGTAATAATGCTGACCCGGAAATATGGTTCTTCAATGGACGCGATGTACACAGTTGGAGGAAGATCCGCCGGATTGTCCACGACGTCCATTTCGCCATCGGTCTTGAAAACGTGATATTCAACCGATGGCGCGGTGGCGATGAGAGCAAGATTGAATTCGCGCTCCAGGCGTTCCTTGACAATTTCCATATGCAAGAGACCGAGAAAGCCGCAGCGAAAACCGAAACCAAGCGCTCCGGAGGATTCTGGTTCGTAGGTGATCGACGCATCATTCAATTTGAGACGTTGCAAACTTTCCCGCAACGTCTCAAAGTCATCGGCCTCAATTGGGAACAACCCACAAAACACCATCGGTTTGGGGTCGCGATAGCCGGCCAATGCTGAATCGGCGGGGTTTAGATATTCGGTGATCGTTTCGCCACTCCGGGCCTCGCCGACATCCTTGATACCGGCCACGAGGTAACCAACTTCTCCAGGCCCGAGTTCGGCAACTGGCGTAGGAACAGGTAGTCGGGCACCAACTTCAATGATTTCATGCGTTGCTCCGGTTTGCATGAACAGCAATTTGCTCCCACTGCGCAAGCGACCGTTCATGACTCGAATACTGGACACCACTCCGCGATACGTGTCGTATTGGCTGTCAAAGATGAGCGCTTGCAGCGGCGCATCTGGGTCACCTTTAGGTGCAGGAATGCGCGCAACAATTGCGTCAAGTAGTTCGGGAATTCCTTCCCCTGTTTTAGCCGAGATACGCAATATGTCCTCGGCGGGAATCCCGAGAATCTTTTCAATTTCCATCGCATACCGATCGGGGTCTGCGGCGGGTAGATCAATCTTGTTGAGTACAGCAACAATCTCAAGATTATTTTCCAGTGCCAAATAGCAATTAGCCAGCGTCTGTGCTTCGATTCCCTGCGCCGCGTCCACCACCAGCACAACGCCTTCACACGCTGCGAGTGAACGACTCACCTCGTAACCGAAGTCGACATGCCCAGGGGTGTCGATGAGATGGAGCACCGAGTCTCTCCATTTGACCCGAACATTTTGGGCCTTGATCGTGATCCCGCGTTCTCGCTCAAGATCCATCGAGTCGAGATACTGGGCGCGCATGTCGCGCGCATCCACCGCCCCGGTTATTTCCAGAATGCGGTCAGAGAGCGTGGACTTACCGTGATCGATATGGGCAATAATCGAGAAATTACGAATGCTGGCGAGATCCATCGGGCCGTTTCTGCTGTGGAAAACCACATACTGGTTGGGCGTTCATCGAGCGCCAAGACACACAAATTCTAGTGTCGAGTCCGGCAGTTGGGTTGGCTACCCGCTCGCTGTTAGCCTTGAGAGTCCGCATACAACAGTGTTGTCGTCCATGAAAGTCAAGGTTTACCGCAGTGGCAAACATTAAGAGCCAAAAGAAGCGCATTCTCACCAACGCCAAGGCCACCGATCGCAATAAGGCGGTTAAGAGCGAGTTGCGCACCCGAATCAAGAACGTTACCGACACGGTCGGTACTACCGAGAACAAGGAAGCGCTTCGCCTTGCCGTAAAACGACTCGACATGGCCGCATCAAAGCGCGTCATTCATCCCAAGCAAGCCGCTCGTAAGAAGAGCCGCTTGATGAAGAAGATCAACGCTTCCGGCTAGGCCGCGGTGATGGGCCGCCCATTTTACTGAGGCGTGCCACCAAGATTTCCATTGTCAGTTCTTCGGGTAGATCTCTGCCACCTCGAAGGTCGATGTCGGCCCGTGAAATCAGTTGAATCGCGCCCGAAACACCGCTGCTACCGACCCGTCGATAAAGATCCAGATATTTGCGCCCCTGAAATTCGCTCTTTGATCCGATCAGGGTCATCGCCTGCTGAGCGTCCCGTACATCTGGGCCATCAAGTTTGAGCAATCTGACGTAATGGTTATGCAGCAGCGACATCACCTGCAACGGATGGTACTCGCCGCTGCGAACCATCCGACGAAACATGGCAAGAGCGGTCGAAGCATCGGCTCGATCAATTGCATCGGTGAGATCCCACGGCAACACGCTGCCCTGTTCACCAAGAAACGGCTGGATGTCGTCAGCTAGCAATTTCCTTGAAGTACCGAACGCCGAAACCAGGACTTCGATCAGCGACGGGAGTCTGGCCTGATCTTGACCTAGCCAATCGATCACACTATTCATCGCCGCCGGGTCGAGTTTCAACCCAGCCTGCGTAAATTGCTCTTGGAACCACACCACAAGTTCATTGCGCCGAGCCGGCGGCGACGTGACGATGATTGTTGCACCCGATTTTTTCAATGCATCGGTAGTGGATTTGGCGAGTTTGCCGGAAGCGGTAATGACCAGGTGTGTTGTCTCGGGAGGATCATGGAGATAACTAAGGAGTGGTGCCAGTTGGTCGACGGTTGCTTCGTGAATGCCGCGCAGCACCACCACTCTGGCATCACCAAATAATGATGGGGTCTCGGCGCTCATGATTGCATTTCGAATCGCCTTTTCCCGCTCCTCGGCCGCTACCACCTCGGCGTCGTGGCTTTCGTACATCGTGGTGCGATCGGCTGTGCCAATTAGTTGATCCACAAGTTCGGTGAGTTGAGCCGAGACCAGTCGTTCGTCAGAACCGGAGATGAGATAGATCGCCACGGCTCTACTCTGTCATGTCGACGAGTGCTGCGACAGACCGGACTTGCAGGCGGCGCCACCGCCTAAATCCCAAAATGAGCAACGTCATCCACGCGGCAATATTTAGGACTCCGTGGAGCGACACTCGCTCGGCCAACACGGCCACCCACCACACCCAGCGCACAGCGAGAACCATTGGCAACATCACTACGGCAATCATCTGTTCCGGGAGTACAGCCGAAACGAGACCCAGCGGCAAACCGACGAGCATGATCAATCCGGCCACCGGCACCGCTAACAAATTGGCGATTATTCCAACGAAGGGTGCGTTATGAAAAACCACCAGGCTGATTGGCATCACACCAAGCTGGGCGCCAAGCGTTGCCGCCAACAATTGGGCACACCAGATTGGAAATCCTGCCCGACCAAATAACTGTGCTAGCCGTGGTGTGATGCCGATAAGTCCGGCGGTAGCACCTACCGACATCGCGAATCCAATCGACCAGGCCAACATCGGATCAATGGCGACAAGCCCGATAACGGCGCAGGCAAGCAAATTCTTCGGCGACAAATGCAGGCCACGAGCAAAGCCGAATGCCGCAAGGGCTGCCATCGTTGCCGCTCGAAGAACCGATGGTTCAATTCGGGTCAGGACAACAAACCATCCAATGGTGCCGAGAGTTGCGCCGAACCGCCACCACGTGCGCAGTCGCCGTAACAGTGGACTCAACCCAATTAAGACAAATGCAACGTTTTGCCCGGATACTGCAACGAGATGAGACAAACCTGCGGAGCGAAATGCGTCACGCATCGACTCAGGTTGATTGCGATCGTCGCCGATGACCAGACCAAGGAACAGCGACGCTTCCGATTCGGGCATTACATCCACGCTTCGAATCAAGACTCGACGAATGCGATTCGCACTCCGATACAACGGTGAACCGAATCCCCACTGTTCGGAAACCGACGTGAGGGTAAGCGATCCCACCACATGGCGAGGGGCCAACCACCGGAGTCGATCTGGTCGAACACTTGAACGGGTTCCTTCCATCCACACCAACTCACCCATCAATCGTCCTCGTAATCGGCGTCCGGCAGAACCATAAGCAATAGCCTCAAATCGCTTACCGCGTAACTCGAGCACCACTCGTTGTCCACCAAAGAATCGTTCCGGATCGGAACGCACAATCGCCGGACCACGATACAAACCAAGCGACGATGTAGTGGTATGTCGCCAGGCATCCTGTGCCCCGGATGCGCCGACAAACACCAGTGCCAATGCGCAGGCAACAATACACATTCGGGTCGTGCGGATGTTGATCGCAATGGCAATCAACACTGCAGCGAGAACCAGTGACACGACTCGATTCCCAACGAAGGGAAAGAAACGCATGCAAATCCATGACCACCGAGTTGCGGCGTAGAATACACATGCGCTAATGACGATGAGGTGATCGCTCCATCCGTGCCGCGTTACGGACTGATCGACCTCATAGAATTGACTCATGGCAACTTCAACTCGCTCGCCACGAATTCGAACTGGGATCGTGCCGGACGGAATAGTTGCCAATTGCACTCTCGTCCGACGGCGAGGTGGATTTGTGGCCGTGGCCATCGCCACTGCCATGGCGGCAGTCGGAGTCATTCTGATATGGCTCCCAGGAGCGATCACGGGCGTGGTTGGATTTCTGCTAGTCAACGCTGGGCTTCCCGTGCTTGCACTCACCGGTGTTCCGGCAATATCGGATGCCAGTCGATTTATCATTGCCATTCTCGCCAGCATCGTGGCGTGGTGGAGTATCGGACATTTCGCCGCCGTACGGGCTTCTCGCGGCGCAATCGTCGACTGGAAAGAGTGGCGACGGGAATTTCAGCCCCTTGCCATTGGAGTTTGGGCCGGCACAATCATGGCTCTCGGTGTGGCGGCATTTGTTCTCGGCGCGTTGTAGTACTCACACCCGGACAAGCCCAACTAGAGCCTCAAGTTTTGCCGGGCCGATTCCGCGCACATTGAGCAAGTCCTCGATACGAGCGAATGGCCCATGCTGTAACCGATAAGCGATAATCGCCCGTGCCGTAGACGGCCCAATACCGGGCAACGTATCGAGTTGTCGTTCGGTTGCAGAATTCAAATCAACTGGCTCAGTGTCCGTTAGATCAGGGGTGGGACTGATGCCGATCTTGGATGGCAAATTGACGCCAGGCAGTGGTCGGATCACCGGACGTTTTGGTGTTTCGCCGCGCTTGGGCACATACACCTGGGCCGCATCGACGAGTGCAGCAGCCAGATTCACCGCGTCGAGATCGGCTCGAGACGTGGGTCCCCCAGCGGCACTGAGGGCATCAATGACGCGGGAGCCACCGGCAATCACAACGACTCCAGGATGTATCACCTCACCGGCAACGTGCACGAATATGGTGAGTGGAACCGTCGACGGCGTCGGTATCTGTGACGGGGTTGATGAACTATCGGTGGTGAGTGCAACAGTTGACGCAGCAAACGGAATGCTCGATTCAATCGGCGGTGGTGGGGTTCGCATCACCCACCATGCCCCGGTGACCACGATCAGCACACCACCCGACGTGGCCACGATGCGACCCACTCCCACCCAATCCACAAAGTCGGCAACGTACTGCCGGGATCGTCGCCAAACATCCATCGCCTCTGATGTGTGCTTAGAAGAGTTGGGCGGTGAACTTCTTTCGAGATGGCGCGGTTCGCGGATCTAACGAACCCATCAGGTTCAGAATTTCTAGATATTTCATCCGCGCCGATTCATCGGCCTTGACTTTTGGAAGGAGCGTGGCAAGTTGCGAGTCGTAATCATCAGTGGGTCGAAATGCCAGCCGGGCAACGGAAAGAACCGTGCGCACACGTTCGGTTTCGGCTACCCGCGCCAGAATCTCAAACGCTTCTGGAATCGCATTGCGGGCGATGAGTAACTCGGCGAGGGCCACGACTGCATCTTCGTTGGTCGGCTCAAGACCGAGTGCAGCATGCAGAGAGTCTTCGTCCCCACGGGCAATCAGAGATGCAACTGATCCGGTTTCCGATGTTGGAGCGAGGGCACCCACAAACGCGGCGATCACATGCTCGGGTTCGGCGCCGATGAAATGATTCACAACTTTGCCGTCTTTCATGGCGTATACGGCTGGAATCGACTGAACCTGAAACGCACCGGAAATCTGCGGATTTTCATCCACATTGACCTTGGCCAGCACTACGTTGCCATTTGTTGCCGTTGTTAGCCGTTCAAGAATTGGCCCAACTGTTCGACATGGGCCACACCAGGGTGCCCACAGGTCGACGATCACCGGAGTGGTCATTGAACGATCCAGAACTTCGGCCTGGAATGTTGCGTCTGTGACATCAATTGCCATTCCCGCAACGCTACCGCCAAGCGAGCGAAGCAGAACAAAGTGTCAGTATCTTTCAGGGTGATGTCTAGCGCGAACTCCAACAACTCACCGGCCGGAATTGATCACCAACGTGTGAGTGATTGGTTTACTACTCATGTCAGCGACGTATCGGCTCCGTTTACGTTTGATCTCATTGCCGGTGGTCACTCAAATCTCACCTTTTGTGTTACCGACTCACACGGTCGTCGGATGGTGCTTCGACGCCCACCACTGAGCCATGCACTTGCGAGTGCCCACGATATGAAACGAGAACACCGAATTATTTCCGCATTGCGCGATTCGGCGGTACCGGTTGCGCCCGTATTGGGTATGTGCGACGATCCCGACGTCACTGGCGCGCCGTTCTATGCGATGGAATTCGTCGATGGTCATATTATTCGCGACCCGCTGAGCGCCCAGCATCTGGCAACACCTGAATCCAGAAAACGTGCCAGCGAGTCGCTGATCGACACAATGGCGGCGATTCACGCAGTAGATATTGACCGTGTCGGTTTGGATGATTTGGCGCGCCACGACGGATACATCGAACGCCAACTCAAACGCTGGTACGGACAATGGAACGCACAAAAAACACGGAATCTGGACACCATCGACAGAGTTCACGATGAATTGCTCAAACGAATCCCCCCACAAGGTCCGGCAACAATCGTCCACGGGGACTATCGCCTAGATAACTGCATCGTCAACGATTCGGGAAACATCGTCGCCGTGCTGGACTGGGAAATTTGTACGCTCGGAGACCCACTGGCCGATCTAGGACTGTTGATGGTGTATTGGACCGGACCAAATGACGATGTAATAGCGGCGGCATACCAAGCGACGAACGCTCCAGCGTTTCTCAATCGCGATGATCTGGTTCGACGATACGCAGCGATATCGGGTCGTGACGTCACACATCTTGATTTCTATATTGCGTTCGCTTTGTGGAAATTTGCCTGCATCATCGAAGGTGTCTACGCGCGCTACCTAGGTGGCGCTCTCGGGGAACGCAACGTGGCCGACCTCGAGCCGTTCAAGTTGCAAGTTGACAGTGCTGCGACGTATGCAGAAACACTTTTGACCCGCCTACACTGACACCCGTCATGAGTAATTCGTACGAGATCAGTTCCGAATTCAACGACACTCTTCCCAATCTCGACTCATCTCTCTTGATTGTCATGCTCTCCGGCTGGATCGACGCGAGTTCGGCGGCTGCGGCGGCCATGGAATTGCTCGTCAGTGATACCAACGCCAAAACACTTGTCACCTTTGACGCCGACGCTTTCATCGATTATCGAGCCCGGCGACCAACCATGGAACTCCGCGACGGTGTGAACACCAGGCTCACCTGGTCGGCACCCCAGTTGCTACTCGGCTATGACATCAAAGGCAAACCTGTGCTCCTACTTACGGGTCCGGAACCCGACAGTCGTTGGCAGCATTTTACCGATGTTGTCGGCGAGCTTGCCGTGGCCCTTGGCGTGTGGCGGATGCTCGGAATCGGCGCATATCCGATCGCTACGCCGCACACTCGGGCAGTGCAAGTGTCCTGCAGTTCTCCATCGGCCGACGTCATTGCTGCACTTCCGTACCTAAAGAGCTCCGTGGATGTCCCCGCCGGAATGGAAGCAGCACTCGAGCACGCCTTGGCTAGACGCAACATTGATGCGCTCGGACTGTGGGCCCAAGTTCCCCATTATGTGGCATCGATGGCCTATCCGGCCGCTTCGGCAGCACTGCTCGGCGCAATCTGCGATTCTGGCGGAATATCGCTAGACACCAGCGTCATCCGTCAGCAGGCGGCATTGCAACGCGAACGCCTGGATCAACTTGTGCGCGCCAATCCTGATCATTCGGCGATGCTGACGCAACTTGAGCAGACATTTGACGAGTCCCACAGTGGAAATGGCACACTGACAACTGGTTTTGGCGGCGCACCTCTACCCAGCGGTGACGAACTTGCCGCCGAACTGGAACAATTTCTCCGCGAACACCGAACCGATTCATGAATCCAGTCCAGCAATGAAGATTGATGGTGGAATTTCGCTCAATTTGAACAATGCCGGAACCTCGGCTGGCGAACTTGAAAAGGCCGGATACAGCGGCGGGTGGACTGCCGAAACTTCGCACGATCCGTTCTTTCCGTTGCTACTAGCCGCCGAACACACCTCTACTCTCGAGCTCGGTACATCAATTGCTGTTGCCTTCGCCCGCAATCCGATGACGCTGGCCAACATCGGATGGGATCTGCAGTCGTTTTCACGAGGACGATTCATTTTGGGTCTCGGTAGCCAAATCAAACCTCACATCACCAAACGGTTCAGCATGGAATGGAGCCATCCTGCTGCCCGCATGCGTGAGATGGTGCTGGCGATTCGGGCTATTTGGGATACATGGTTGACAGGAACACCACTGCAATTTCGGGGTGAATTTTACCAACACACGTTGATGACGCCATTTTTTACTCCTGACGGCAGCGACAACAGCGAATGGGGAATCCCGCGCATATTTCTTGCCGCCGTGGGTGAATTGATGACCGAAGTGGCTGGCGAAGTGTGTGACGGGTTTATCTGCCACGGCTTCACCACGGAGCGATACCTGCGAGAAGTTACGATTCCCGCGTTGCAACGCGGTCGTGCCAAAGTTGGCAAGACTATAGACGGTTTCGAAATTGTCGGACCGAGCTTCGTTGTCACCGGCACATCGGCCAGCGAGATCGCGGCCGCAGCCGCCGCGACCAAACAGCAAATTGCTTTTTACGGTTCGACACCTGCTTATAGCGGAGTTCTTGAACTGCACGGGTGGAATGACGTGCATGCCCAACTCAATGCCATGTCCAAGCAAGGGAAGTGGGAGTCAATGGGTGGACTCATTAGTGATGAAATGCTGAATACGTTTGCTGTTGTCGGTGAGCCCGAACAGATTGCACCCGAATTACACAAACGCTACGGCGATGTAATTCAACGGATGAGCTTCTACGCACCGTACAAGAGTGATCCGCAACGCTGGTACAAGGTGTTGGCGGAGATGAAATCTTCCTGACTGTTACTACACCGTAAGAGTGCGATTTGGCGGGGTCCCTTGAAGTCCATGCAACCAAGCCTGGACATTGAAACCGAGAGCATTGATGTCGTAGCCGCCTTCTTGCAATACCACGGTGGGCAATCCAAGGCCACGGACCATCGCCCCGGAGCGATAAAAACCATCCGTGGTCAGTGATAAATCGGAAATCGGATCTGTAAAAAACGTATCCAGTCCCAACGACACAATCAGCAACGACGGCGAAAACTTAGAGATCGATTCACATAACGTCGCTAATGCCGCCAGATAGTGATCGTCATCGGTACGGGCCGCAAGTGGAATGTTGCGGTTGCTCCCCAAGCCGCGACCTGTTCCGATTTCATCGGCGTGGCCTGTGACGTAGGGATAGGCGCGGCGTGGGTCGCCATGTAATGACACGTATTGAACATCGTTACGGGCATAAAAAATCTGCTGTGTACCATTCCCGTGGTGGTAATCCACATCCAGAATGGTGACTTTGGAACCAGTTGATGAGGCCACATGATGGGCCGAAATTGCGGCATTATTAAAAAAGCAATAGCCGCCATAGAGATCGGAAGTTGCGTGGTGGCCGGGTGGCCGACATAACCCATAGGCCATATGCTCACCGTCTACCACGAGTTGAGTCGCCGTGAGGGCGGTATTTACTGCGCCGCGAGCCGCCGTGTAACTTCCTTCGGTGAGAGGTGTCGTGGTTTCAAAACACCACCACCCAAGTTTGCCGTTAATTGCTTCGGGTTCGACACCTTGGCGCATTCCATCCCGCAGTGACGTCCGATAGAAAAAGTCGGGCACGACTTCGCGTGTTGGACGAATTTCTCGCTGGTAGTCGGACCATGCCGTGGCCAAAAAACGCGACAGACCAGGATTGTGCACAGCATCAATGGGAGTCGTTCCCCATTCGGTTGGTGAAATCATGACCATTGTTTGATCTGCTGCCAACACCTCACGAATCGCTTCACCACGGCCGGAATGCTCATGCGGGGAATGCGTTGTTGATTTTTCGATCTCGACCTGTGGATTATGGAGCAAGTGCGTCGAGGAATAGACGACTTTCATATCAAATGATTTCCGAAGTCAATTGATCCATAATCGCGAAGACTACTCGCGCGAAATCTCTCGCAACTCATAGGTTTCGATGAGATCGCCCTGCTTGAGATCCTGGAAGTCAGAAAGACCGATACCGCACTCGAAGCCCTCGCGTACTTCCCGCACATCATCTTTGAAGCGGCGCAACGAAGATATCGTGCCTTTCCAGATAATGGTGCCGTCTCGCAAGAAGCGAACCTTCGACCCACGAGTAATGACACCCGAACGGACAAAGCAACCGGCGATCGCGCCGATTTTCGGCGCCCGGAAGAGTTCCCTAACTTCAGTTTCACCGGTGACCACTTCTTCAAACTCTGGCTTGAGCATGCCTTTCATGGCTTTTTCAATGTCTTCAATGAGTTTGTAGATAATTTCGTAGGTTCGAATTTCAACACCTTCAGCCTCGGCCAGTTCGCGGACCTTGCGATCAGGTCGAACATTGAAACCAATCAGCGTGGCGTTAGTTGCAGCCGCAAGCGTGATGTCGTTTTCTGTAATTGCCCCAACGGCCCGGTGAACGAACGCCGCACGGACGTCATCGCGCTCAAGTTTGCGCAGGCTTTCGGTAACTGCTTCCAGTGAACCATGGACATCGGCTTTGACGATGACGTTCAGCGTTGCCACTTCGCCAGCCTGAATCTGGGTGAAAATATCCTCGAGCTTGACACCGCGTTGAACTCTGGCATCGCCGCGTTGATTGAGTGTGCGGAATCTCTGCTCGCGAGCCTCGGCGACCGTACGGGCAGTTTTCTCATTGGGCGCTGAACGGAATTCGTCGCCCGCGGCGGGAACCGCCGACAATCCGAGAACTTGCACCGGCGACGATGGTGGGGCTTCCTTGATTTGCTCGCCGCGATCATTGATCAGCGCACGCACTTTGCCCCAAGCCGCACCCGCCACAATTGGGTCTCCTACGCGAAGCGTTCCCTTGTCGACCAGCACGGTCGCCACCGGACCTCGACCAATATCGAGTTGCGCTTCGAGCACGATCCCCTTGGCGCGACCAGTGGGATTAGCCGTCAGTTCACCAACTTCGGAAAGCACGGCCAGTTGTTCGAGTAGATCGTCCACACCGATGCCGCTTTGCGCGGACATCTCAACGACAATCGTGTCACCTCCCCAAGATTCTGGAGTGAGTTGCTGTTCGGCAAGTTGAGCCATTACGCGTTGCACATCGGCATTTGACTTATCAATCTTGTTCAGGGCGACGACAATCGGCACGTCCGCGGCGCGGGCATGGCTAATCGCTTCAATCGTCTGGGGCATGATGCCGTCATCTGCGGCCACCACCAACACAACGATGTCAGTAACTTGCGCACCGCGGGCACGCATTTTGGTAAACGCGGCGTGACCCGGAGTATCGATGAATGTAATTAACTTGTCATCTTTTGATACCTGATAGGCCCCAATGTGCTGAGTGATACCACCGGCTTCGCCGCTGACAACACTTGTCGAACGGATCCGATCCAGCAACGTGGTTTTGCCATGGTCGACGTGCCCCATCACCGTGATCACCGGCGGACGCGGGGCCTGAAGTGCCGGGTCGTCGTCATCACTGTCGTCAAACAGCGCCTGAAGTTCCATTTCTTCTTGTTGGCCCGGATCAACGAGCAAGATCTCGGCACCAATCTCGAGAGCAAAGAGCTCCATTTGTTCGTCGGCAAGTGTCACTGTTGCGGTGACCATTTCGCCGTGTTCAAGCAGAAAGCGAACGACATCTGCCGAGGTGCGATTCAACTTCGGAGCGAACTCCTGAGCCGACGATCCACGTTCGATGACGACAATTCCTTCTGGAACTGCCGCCGCGCTTTGGGTGTAGGCGGTAATCGCCTGCGGCAACATCTCATCAAAATCCTGACGACGACGGGCCCGCGATTTCTTCCGCGGCGCACGGCGCTGACCCGTGCCACGTCCACCAGGACCACCTGGACCACCACGACCTGGACCACCCGGACCACCACGACCAGCACCACCCGGACCACCACGACTGGCCCCACCTGGGGCGCCACGACCTGGACCAGCAAAACCTGATCCGCGAGTTGCTCCCCCAGCGCCGGGACGAGAAGCGCTCGGTGCGCCTCGACCGGCACCACTAGTGGACGGACGAAGCGGACCACCAGTTCCCACCGGTCCACGACCTAGAGCAGAAGCCGGGATTCGCCCAGTGCGGGCGTTGGTGCCACCTGTTGGTCGACCCGGCGTGCGGGTCATTGGCGGACGGGTGACACCACCTTCTGGAGGTCGACGTACCGCGCTACCTGGAGGTGGCGGAATTTTGCGACCACCACCTGGTGGTGGCGGAATCGCGCGTCCACCGGTAGCGCCGGGTCGCGACTGAACCGGACGCCCAGTTGGTGTCGTCACAGTCGGTGCAGTCGCTGTTGGAGTCGCAGAAGTTGGAGCCCCAGAAGTTGGAGTCACAGTCGTTGGTGTAACTGCCGCAGGTGCAGGAGCCACTCGTACAGGGGTCTCTGGCGCCGGAGCCATTGGCGCAACAACAGTTTTCGTCGCCGGTGTCACCGGTGCTGGCCGCTCGATGCGAGGCGCGCTCGGCGAGGCAGATCGAATCGGTTGGGCCGAAGAAATGATTGGAGTCTCAGACACAGGCGAAGTCGTGACGACTGCTGGCGTTGGCTGCTTGACGGTACCGGCAGCCGATTTCGTGCTGGTGGGTTTTTTCGGTGCAGCCTTCTTGGCCACAGCCTTTTTTGCCAGCGTTTTCTTGGCCGCGACTTTCTCCGGAGTCGAAACCGATCCCGCTTTCTTCGTTGGCGCCTTCTTTACCGACTTTGGCTCGGCGGGTTGTTCCTGACGAATCAGACCCTCTCGTTTGGCCCGCACGCGAACACGATCAGCCTGCTGCTCGATAATTGTCGAAGATTGAGTTTTGACTCCAATACCCAACTTCCCACAGAGGTCAAGCGTCTCTTGATTGGTCATGCCGAGCTCCTTGGCGAGCTCATGAACGCGCAAAATCTTGGCCAAAGAGGGTCAGCCTTCCGAATCGCTTGATGGTTGAGGAGCGTCAGATATTGCGGCCCACTGTTCTTGGCTGACGATAGATCCGTCAGCAGCGTGCCATTCCATTGATCCACTTTCTGGATTGGTGACCCATTCACCTTCGGCAAATCCGCCCGTCGACTCTGTAGTCGGCGCAGCCGGTGGAATGCCTGAACTTTCCTCGGCGGCCTGTGTCTCACTCTTGACATCGAGACGTACACCAGTAAGTCGTGCCGCCAAGTTGGCGTTAACGCCCATCTTGCCGATCGCAAGCGACAACTGGAAATCAGGCACGATGACGTCGGCTTGGGTGCGGTCGTCGCTCAACCGAACTTCGGTAACTTTTGCCGGGGACATCGCCTTGGCAATGAAATCTGGCAAGTCGTCACTGAATGGAATGATGTCGACTTTTTCGCCGCGAAGTTCGGTGACGACCATGCGCACACGTCCGCCCCGTGCACCCACGCATGCGCCAACTGGATCAACATTGTGATCATTGGACCAGACTGCAATCTTGGTGCGTTGACCAGGTTCGCGAGCGCACGCTTTCAGTTCAACGACGCCGTCAGCAATTTCGGGAACTTCAAGTTCAAATAAACGCTTGATGAGACCGGGATGGGTACGGCTGACCACGATTTGTGGACCCTTGGGCGTCTTGCGTACTTCGACGATGTAAGCCTTGAGTCGAGCGTTAGGTTCGCGAGTCTCACCCTGCACCTGCTCGGCCTGCGGAAGTAACGCTTCAACACGACCAAGATCAAGCAACGTGTACTTCGTATCGGTTTTTTGCACAATGCCGGAAACAATGTCGCCTTCGCGATTTGCGTATTCCTCAAATTTGCGATCGCGTTCTACCTCGCGGATGCGCTGACTCATTACCTGACGAAATGTCTGGGCTGCGATTCGTCCAAGTTCTTCTTTCTTCGGAGTGTCATCCCGCTCATTGATCCAGTTGCCGTCGTCGTCAACATCGAAGGCGGTGAACGTGATATCCATGTTTTCTGGATTGATGCCGACAATTACTTCTTCGGCTGCATTGGGTCGTTTTTTGTATGCAGTGGCAAGGGCTTCGACCAGAACTTGCAGGAGTGAATCAACGGAGATGCCGCGATCCCCGGCGAGCATTCGAATTGCTTCTGACATGTCAAGATTGCTCATGATGCTGTGACCTCCATGGATTGAGTGCGACGTCGCGTGCCTTTGGTCGACTTTTTTGGTGTTGGTCCCCATTCAAAAACCGTGCGGGCACGATCAATGAGTTGATACGGCACAGCCACGTCGGTTGGTGCAGGGCCATCGGTGCGGATGGTGACGGCAATATCGTCAGCGGTCACGATCAGACCCTGCAGGCGACGTTCACCGTTGAGGCTCTGATGCAGGCGAAGTGCCACAATCTTGCCAACTTCACGTTGAAAATGGCGCGGCACTCGCAGCGTGCGTTCGAGACCAGGACTCGTCACTTCAAGTGTGTAGCGGCCGGGCATCGGATCGGAATGATCGAACTCGCGCGAGACCAGCCGGGTAATCAGGGCAATGCTGTCGAGACTGACGCTTTGTTCACTTGAGACCGGCGTATCTACCACGATCTTGAGAACCCCGCCCACGAATTCAAGGTCGTAGAGTTCAAGTCCAAGATCGGCGACAATGGGGGCAACCAGAAGATGGACACGTTCGACAACCGGGTTCTGACCTGGGTTCTCGGACATGGCTCCACCTCCTCTCTTCCTACCCGCAAGCAGCGCAAAACGGGCCCTATAAAGAACAAAAAGCGTGGGTCGAAACCCACGCCTCCGGTTCGACGAACTTCAAAGGACGCCACCATCATAACCGCACCAACTAAGGTTCACATCGGCTCCGTCTCCATACCCACAGCAGTAATGAGGCCTACGTGATACATCGAATGTCGTCCCTGTTCGTGCGTACTTTGCGCGATAATCCGGTCGACGCCGAAGTACCTAGCCACCGCCTCCTTGTTCGCGCCGGCTACATCCGCCGTGCCGCACCCGGTGCATACACCTGGCTGCCCCTTGGTTGGCGCACATTTCGACACGTGGAGAACATTATTCGCCACGAAATGGACTCGATCGGCGCCCAAGAAGTGCACTTTCCCTCGCTGCTGCCACGCGAACCCTACGAGGCTTCTGGTCGATGGACCGATTACGGCGACAATCTGTTTCGTTTGCAGGACCGGCGCAACGTGGATTATCTTCTCGGGCCAACTCACGAAGAGATGTTCACGCTGCTAGTAAAGGACCTCTACAGCAGTTACAAAGACCTGCCGCTGTGGCTGTACCAGATTCAGACAAAATTTCGCGATGAAGCGCGCCCAAGAGGCGGACTCTTGCGCGGTCGCGAGTTCGTGATGAAGGACTCCTACAGTTTCGACATTGATCAGGACGGTTTACAGCGCAGTTACGACGCCCACCGCGCTGCCTACATCAGAATATTTGAACGCCTTGGTCTGCCGTATGTCATCGTCTCGGCAATGTCTGGGGCGATGGGTGGCTCAGTATCGGAGGAATTTCTCTTCCCCTGTGAAATCGGCGAAGACTCCTTTGTGCGCTGCACCAGCTGTGACTATTCGGCCAACACCGAGGCGGTCCAGATTGGTGTGACACCCTTCGCTGATACCTCGACCCATGATCCGGCTCAAGTTGCCGATACGCCAGACACACCTACAATCCAAACACTCGTCGATCTCTTCAATAGCCGAACCGACTTGCAACGTCACGATCGTCCATGGACGGCCAACGACACGTTGAAAAATGTCCTCGTCAACCTTCGCCATCCTGATGGGCGTCGCGAAGCTCTCGCCATCGGTGTCCCAGGTGATCGCGATGTGGATATGAAGCGACTTGATGCATATGTTGCTCCAGCCGAGGTCGAACCATTTGACGACAGCCATTTTGTGACCAACACGGCACTGGTCAAGGGCTACATCGGACCTGAGTCGCTCGGGTCAACGAGTGCGTCAGGAATTCGTTATCTGCTTGATCCGCGTGTTGGTATCGGGAGTGCATGGATCACCGGTGCCAACGAACCGGGGCGACATGTGATGAACCTCGTGCATGGTCGCGACTTTGAGGCTGATGGAACAATCGACGTCGCCGAGGTACGTGACAACGACCCGTGCCCGCGATGCGGTGGACCGTTAAGCATCAAACGAGGAATCGAAATTGGTCACGTCTTTCAACTAGGCAAGATTTACGCCGAGGCCCTCGGACTTAGCGTCCTGGACAAGAACGGGAAGCCGCAGGTGGTGACGATGGGTTCGTATGGAATTGGCGTGTCACGAGCAGTCGCCGCGATTGCCGAGGCCACACATGATGAACTTGGTCTGCGCTGGCCGCGAGCGATTGCACCCTTTGATGTGCATATCGTGATCGCCGGCAAAGGCGACGACGGCACAACTGGCACGGCTAATTCTCTGGCCGATCAACTCGATGCTGCCGGATTACAAGTGTTGCTTGATGACCGCACCGCGGTATCTCCCGGTGTGAAATTCAAAGATGCCGAGTTGCTTGGAAACCCGTGCATTGTCATTGCCGGTCGTGGCGTGGCTCACGGAGTCGTTGAAATTCGCGATCGTATTCTTGGCACCGCATCGGAAATTGTGATCGCCGACGCCGTCGCCCACATTGTCGATGTCCATTCCGGCAGCAGCACTTCGGGGCCGTAGTGGTAAACCGGCTCAACGGGGTCGTGCAGCATTTCGAGTGGGGCGATCAGTCCACGATCCCAAAGTTTCTTGGGGAAGAACCCAACGGTCGACCGTGGGCTGAACTGTGGTTCGGCACCCACGTTGGTGGTCCATCTGTGGTGATTTTCGATGGCGACTCCCGAACACTTGTCTCATATATAGGCGAGCTTTCTTTTCTCGTAAAGGTCATTGCTTCGGCTCGGCCACTATCCCTGCAAACACATCCGACGCAAGAACAGGCGGTCATTGGTTTCGAACATGAAAACAATGCTGGTATTGCACTCCACGATCCGAGTCGAAATTATCGCGATGCCTCGGCCAAGCCGGAGTTGCTTTGCGCCCTCAACAACTTCGAAGCGGTCTGTGGATTCCGACCTGTTGACGAGTCGCTGCAGATTTGCAAGGAAAACGGTTGGATCGAACTGGCCGATCACCTTCGTCGAGATGGGCTTGAGCAATGTGTTCGTTGGGCACTGAGCACCAAAGACCATGTACTTCCCGCACACTTACCGAATTGGGCACAACGATTGGCCATCACATATCCCGGCAGTGGAGGAATTCTGGTTGCTCTGTTGATGCATCATGTCCAACTCCTACCTGGCGAGGCATTATTCTTGGACGCAGGTAACGTACATGCATATCTACAAGGCACGGCGGTTGAGGTGATGTCATCGTCTGACAATGTGGTGCGAGCGGCGTTTACAAAGAAACACATTGATATCGACGAGTTTCTTGCCATTGCCAATTTTTCTCCCAGTCCACCGCCGATATGTCAACCCTCGCAAATTGACGACAACTGTTGGCAATACTCGGTTCCCACAAGCGCACTTGGCGTGCAACGAATTGATGTGCGCGACAACTATCTTGTCACTGCCACCCATGACGCCGAGATTCTGTTGTGTGTAGATGGCGATGGCGGGACCCTCAAGCGCGGGCAAGCAAGTGTGTTGCGCAGCGGCGAAGTACTTCAACTGTCGGGATTGGCCACCGTGTTCCGAACCTGGGGTTCACAATGAAACGGTTGTTTAAAGTTGTAGTCGTTGGGCTGTGCATTGCCGTGGTCGGCGCGGTACTCGTAATCGATGTGCACCCGTCAGCGGGTCGCGCCGAGGGTCGCACGCTCCTCATTCTCGGTGACAGCCTCACCTATGGAACGGCTTACAAAGGCTTTGGCAATGTGGAACCGCAACTTGTGGCACTTGGCACCTTCGACCAAGTGAAGATCGATGGAGTCTGGGCACGCAACATCAGTGGTCCGGCGGGAACGAAGAGAAATGGTGTCAAGACATACAAGAAACTGTTCGACGACGGCCTGCGGCCCAGCGCGGTGATCGTCGCCCTCGGCAGCAATGACCTTCAGCATTCCGCCAAGCCAAAATTTTACGAAGAGCGCATTCGTAAACTTCTAGCGGTGATTGGCGGCGACATACCGGTTGTGTGGGTCAATGTTCTGCGCACGGACGAGCCGTACTATCCGAAGCGCTCGGCAACGTTCAATCTGGTCCTGCAGCGCATTGCGCCCGAGTATCCAAACCTCAGCGTCAGGGATTGGGCCTCAATGCTGGCGGCGCATCCCAAGTGGTTCGACTACGACAAACTTCACCTGCAGCCACGCGGCTACCGGAAACTGGCCACGGTGTACGTCGAGGCGGCGCAAACTCTGTGGGTCGTCCTCAACCCCCCGATAACGATTCCCGAAACAACAACAACCGGCGGGTAAAGGGGCCAGGCTCGAATTATTTGGATTATTCTCGAGATCTGAAATCAGAACTTCAGTTCTTCGTGTCCAGCGTTGCGAGATCGGATCTCATTGAGTTGCATTCGCGGTCTGCCCGCGCCAGATAAGAATTGGCTTGCCCGAAAGCGTTACCATAATAAGTGATCCAGCAGTAATGGGCAGGATCGTTCGCCGTAAGATTAATTCGAGCCTGGCCCCTTTTCTCTTCGAGCCTGGCCCCTTTTCTGACTGGCGGTGGCTAGTTGCCGGCAACTTTCTTGCGGATCTCAACAATTCGATCGTGGGCGTGGTTGACATCATCACCCTGCTCGTGCAATAAGGCATTGCGATCCTTGGCGGCTTCGCGCTCGGCCAGCGCCGTATCCACTCGAGCAATTGCCGCTTCCATACCATGCTCATGTATGTAGGTCGCCCATTCCACTAACGCTTCGACCATCTCGGATTCAGGCACAACAGCAACATTGCGACCTTTGACAAAGAGATGACCACGCTTGTTGCCGGCGGCGATACCAAGGTCGGCCTCGCGTGCTTCGCCTGGACCGTTGACGACACAGCCCATCACTGCGATTTGGAGCGGAATCTTCTTGTCGGCGAATGCCTGCTGGGCTCGGTTGGCAACATCAATGACATCAATTTCAGCGCGACCACAACTGGGACAGGCAATGAGGTCGACATTTTTTCGTTCCCGAAGACCGAGCGCTTCCAGCAATTGGCGACCAGCGCGCGCTTCTTCAACGGGGTCGGCCGTCAAGCTATAGCGGATTGTGTCGCCAATACCTTCCAACAACAGCGTTGAAATTCCGGCGGTCGCTTTGATCAGCCCGCCTGGTAGTGGCCCGGCCTCGGTTACGCCGAGGTGCAGTGGATGGCGTGTCACCTCGCTGAGTTGTCGATAGGCCTCCACCATCAGCGGAACATTCGATGCCTTGACAGAAATTTTGATCAGCGAAAAATCGACTTCTTCGAAATATCGAATCTCTTGCAGTGCCGATTCGACCATCGCCTCAGCGGTGAGTCCACCGTGCTTTTCATATAGGGCGGGATCCAACGAACCGCCATTGACTCCGATCCGAATTGGCACCTTGCGATCCCGCGCTTCGGTCGCCACTGCCTTGATGTGTTCCGGGCGACGAATGTTGCCCGGGTTGAGTCGTAGGCCGTGCACGCCGGCCTCAAGGGCAGCGAGAGCCATTTTGTACTGATGATGGATGTCAGCGATGATTGGCACCGGCGAGCGGGGCACGATTTGAGCGAGACCTTCGGCGGCTTCAGACTCGTTACACGTGCAGCGCACGATGTCACAACCAGCGGCTGCAAGTGCGTAAATCTGCTGCAATGTGCCTTCTACATCAGCAGTTTTGGTAATGGTCATTGATTGCACACTGATCGGGGCATCGCCGCCGACGGTGACCTTGCCGACGTTAATTCGATTTGTGGCCCGGCGTTGATATCGGATCATGGTCCTCAGTGTGCCAGAACTAATCAGCCAAGAGGTTGAGTGATATCGAGATAGAGACCGGCAAGCATCAGCAATACCAAAAACGCTACGACTGCAGTAGCAACCGGCACCATCTTGGCGACATCGGCATGGTAAATCCGCCGACCACGTGAACGGAGTCGTTCGTAGGTGGCGATTGCAGCGTGCCCACCGTCGAAGGGCAGCAGCGGAAACATGTTGAATACTCCAACGAACACGTTGACACTGGCCAGCAACATCAGTAGTCCTTTGAAACCCTCCTGTCGACCAATTTCGCCGCCCAATTGACTTGCCCCCACTACCGTGCTCGGTCGGGTCGCCAGATCAGCAACCGGCGCTGTCACACTGTTGACGATATTTCGTGGATTCAATACCGTGAACACGCCACTGACAGATTGAAACGCGGTGTCCACTGCGTCGGTTACCACATGACGAGCTGCCGATAAGGGACTTAACGTCACATAGTCACGCGACCAACTTCTAATGCCAAAGAACGCGATCGAGGCATCAGCCGGATTCGAAGCAAGCGTGGCAGTAAGGGTGACGCGCCGACCGTCGCGCAATACGACGACATCAACGACATCACCAGATTGGTGCGAAACGATTGCCTGTATGAGTTCGGCGCGGGTGTGAGTTGGTACACCGGCAAACGACAACACAATGTCATCGAGGTGCACCCCCGCGACTTGTGCTGGCGAGAGTAGCTCCGGTGCATCCACCACTTTGACCGACCCAGATTCTGCGTAGCGACCAGCAAATGCATATACTCCGAAAAATAAGGTTAAGGCAATGGCTAGATGCATCAGTGAGCCGGCCGTAACCACAAGCATTCGTTTCGGATATGACTGAGCCCGGTATGAACGTGATTCATCGGCTGGATCACAATCGTCAAGATTGTTCATCCCGATGATACGGACATAAGCGCCAAGTGGAAGTGCCCGAACGCCGTACTCGACACCGTTGTGAACAGTGCTCCACAATCGTGGTCCAAAGCCGACGTAGAACTGTGTGACTTTCATTCCCGACATTCGGGCGGTTATGAAATGACCAAATTCGTGCAGAATCACTGAGACAAGAAGCCCAATCACGAACAGCAATGTCCAGACATTGCGAATTCCGAGATACGCCAGCGAGGCAAGAATTACGCCACCACCAAGTATTGCCTTACTCCGATCGGCTGATTGACGCTCATGGTCGACGATGTCGCCGCCGGCGATAACCTCGTGACGAATTTTGTTATAGAACGATTTCATCGTTGCAAAACCTCTTGTGCGTGACGACGCGCCGACGCATCGGCGTCGAGAATATCATCTAAGGATGTAGGTACTACAGCGTCATGGTGTAGCAAGGTTTTCTCGATCACATCTGGAATCTTGGTCCACGAGATCATTCCCGCGAGGAATGCTTCGACGGCGATCTCATTGGCCGCGCTCATCCATGCCGGTGCCGTGCCACCAATACGACCAACTTGATATGCAATCGATAGACACCGAAAGACGGCCGTGTCAGGTACTTCGAAATCAAGAGTTTTCAACGTCGACCAATCAATTCCACCAAAGGAAATTTCTGATCGGTCGGGGTATCTGAGCGCATAGGCGATCGGCAGACGCATGTCGGGCAACGACAACTGCGCAATTGTGGCTCCATCTTGAAACTCGACCATGGAGTGAATGATCGACTGGGGGTGAACTACTACGTTGATGTTGTCGTATGAAACACCGAATAACTCGTGAGCCTCAATAACTTCAAGACCTTTGTTCATCAGCGTGGACGAATCTACGGTGATTTTTGGACCCATCGACCATGTCGGGTGTTGCAATGCTTGTACGACGGTGACATTTTCAAGCGACTGAGCCGAGCGACCACGAAATGGACCGCCACTTGCCGTGAGTAATAGTCGGTGAACTTCTCTGATGTCGTGGATTGACGAACGCAGGCATTGGTGAATCGCACAGTGTTCGCTATCCACGGGAATGATTACTGCTCCACCCACTCCACGAAGCGGTTGAACAATCGGCCCTGCGGCAATCAGGCTTTCTTTGTTGGCTAGCGCCAGTCGTTTGCCCTGACGCAATGTCGATATGGTGACCGGCAGACCGGCAAATCCGACGACTCCGTTCACCACGACATCAGCATTCTCACTGAGCAACGCCAGATCTTCGACAACTTCGATCCCCACGAGCGACTTCGCAACTATTTGTCGGGCATTGGCATCAGCGACCGCGACGATGCGTGGTCGCCACTTGTGGGCTTGGACGATTAGTGCATCTGCGGACGACGAAACTCCGAGCGCCACAACTTCGTAATCATGTGGTGATGCAGCGATGACATCGAGCGTCTGGGTACCAATCGAGCCCGTGGAACCGGCGATGGCTACTCGGGTCGGCAACCTAATTCCAGGGTTGCATGACAAGTGCCAGATAGTACGCCGCGGGCAACGTAAAGATCAGGCTGTCAAATCGATCCAGGACACCGCCGTGTCCACTCAACACCGTTCCAAAATCCTTGATGTCCAGATTTCGCTTGAACATCGACTCAACCAAATCTCCGATCGGTGCCATCACCATGATCACGACTGCGAGTGCAATCCATTCCGAGACACTGTTCCAGGTATCGCTTTGCATCCCGACCAAAATCACCGCCCCGAGTGTTCCAATCGCGCCACCAACAGCACCTTCAAATGATTTCTGGGGGCTGATCCAATCGCGTAGCGGCGTACGACCTGCGGTGCGACCAACAAAAAACGCGGCGATATCGTTGCCGATCACACCCGCAACCACAATGAAAAGAGTGTCGGTCCCAGCATGAGCAAAGGCCTCCCCAAACGTGGAGAAGCGCAAGATGAGCGCAGCATATGAACCGAGAAGTCCGATCCAAGTAAGTCCCAAGGTGGTGATTGCCATATTTGGGACTGGCCCGCTCTCGATGCTGTCAGAACCGACGAAGGTGAAGGCGCTGGCGACAAATGCGAACACAAATACCAGCGGCAGAGCCGCATCGCCGATCCAATACGCACTGAGCGGCGCGGCCACGCAACCAGCAATACCGATTGCCATCGGTGGGCGATATCCCCGTTCTGTTGCCCGTGAGAAAAATTCGAAAGCGGCAAGGCCAACCGCCAAGACCACGATGGCTATCACAGCGGCTGGTCGCCACATCAGTGCCGCAATGAACACCGCTGCAAGTAATGTCCCAACCGCAGTGGCAGTAGGCAGATCGCGACCTCCGCCGACACTCTCGCCCTTTGATCCACGTTTTGAAGTTCGTTCGGGAGCCCGTGGATCGCGCCGAACTACAGGTCGTTGCTCGCCGGGCCGACGTCCGCGCGATACTTGTTTTGGAGAACTTCGGCGCGGCATTGATCCGGAAGGTTCTCGTGGCGCAACCGGTCGACGACGTTCGTCGGTTGGATCAGTGCCAATGACGACTCGCTTATCAGGGCGGGGTCGCGACACTGGTGGCGGCGCATCTGATCTACGGGAATGCGATCCACCTGTGAGATCTACCACTGGGCGCCGCGGGGCAGTCGACGGAGTTGGCGCCGGTGAGTTGTACTCAGACCACACATCGGTCCGATCATTATCGCGAGGTTTTGGTTCTTCGCTGGTTTTCAGGAAGCGTGGGACTTTCCCTGTTGGCGGTTCCGTCCAATGCGGAAGTTGATCTGTGTCGGCGGTATCAAATGAAATAGCGGGTGAGCTGTCATCGTCGTCGGAGAACCTGACCACTCCGAATTCGTCCCCGAAGTCAATCGTCGGGTCCTTTGTCGGATCCGATCGTCTTGTCGAATCGTCACGCCGGTCACGGCGGAAATTGTCGTCACTCATCGGATGACCCCCTCATGGCCCATATTCACACTTCCAGTAATTCTTGTTCTTTACGCGCCAATGCCCTGTCAACACCTTCACCACTTTCGTGGGTGTACTTTTCAAGTTCTTTCTCGGCGCGCTCGAGTTCATCTTTTGATATCTCGCCATCTTTTTCGGCAATCTCAAGAACCTTGCGGGCATCTCGACGCACGTTACGCAGCGCAACTCGACCATCTTCGGCCATGTTCTTGACGACCTTCACATATTCCTTGCGACGCTCTTCGGTGAGCATTGGAAAATTGATTCGAATCACTACCCCGTCATTGCCCGGTGTGACTCCGAGATCACTGGCCTGAATTGCCCGTTCGATCGAAATGATTGAGCCACGATCATGGGGTTTTATGACCAGGGAGCGAGCATCGGGAACTTGGAATGTCGCCAATTGCACCAGCGGCACCGTGGCACCGTAATACTCCACGGGGAGTTTCTCGAAAAGTGACGAACTCGCTCGCCCAGTTCGAACAGACAAGAACTGCGACTGGACGTGTTCAAGAGCCTTAGCCATTTTCTCCATGGCATCCAGCAGGGTTTCTTCGATCACCCAACAAGCGTACCTATTTCGGCGCCCATGAGGATGGACTTCACGTTTCCCTGTTCCATTAGGTTGAACACGACTATTGGAATGTTGTTGTCGCGACAAAACGTGATCGCCGTGGAATCCATGACCTTTAGACCCTTGTTGATGACATCCAAGTAACTAATTTTCGTAAATCTAGTTGCCGTCGGATCTTTTTTTGGATCCGCACTGTAGACCCCATCGATTCCCGAATGTGTGCCTTTGAGTATTGCTTGTGCGGAGATCTCGGCGGCACGAAGTGCAGCCGCTGTGTCGGTAGTAAAAAACGGGTTGCCCGTTCCACCGGCAAGAATCACGACGCGACCCTTTTCCAGGTGTCGCTCGGCTCGACGACGAATATATGGCTCGGCGACCTTGGGCATTTCGACAGCGGTCATCACCCGCGAATTTTGACCGACCTTTTCGAGCGCATCTTGTAGTGCAAGTGCGTTCATCACTGTTGCGATCATTCCCATGTAATCGGCCTGCGCCTGATCCATACCCTGGTCGGCCCCTTTGATGCCACGCCAAAAGTTTCCGCCGCCGACGACGATGGCAATATCGACACCAAGTTCGGAGCGCGTTTCATACAACTCGTTGGCGATCTGATTGAGCACCCCCGCATCTAGACCAAACCCCGATGATTCGGCAAGTGCCTCTCCCGACAATTTCAACACGATTCGGCTCCACCGCGGCGCAATTCGGGAAGATGATGATGAAGATGTCACTGATTTCTATCCGATCTGAACCTGTGAGAAACGAACAATGCTTGCCGAGCCAATGACCTGCGCGATTGACTTCTTGTCGTCCTTGGCATAGGGCTGCTCGAGAAGTGCGACTTCCTTCAAGAAACCTTGGATACGCCCATCCACGATTTTACCGATCGCCGCTTCTGGTTTTCCCTCGTTGCGAGTAACCACTTCAAGTGTCGCCCGTTCGGCGGCCACGACATCGGCAGGCACGTCGTCCTTGCGTACATATCTTGGTCGGGCGAATGCCACGTGTACGGCAATGTCATGGGCCAGACTGGCATCGGCTGCGCTCATTTCAACTAGTACGCCGTTAACTCCGCGGCCACCCTGAAGGTGAAGATACGACCCAATAATGTTGCCGGGGGATGCTTCAAAGCGCACCACGTCACCAAGTTCGACCTTCTCTTTCAGCGTGATCTTTAAATCGTCAAGTTGTGCGCTGCGCTCAGCGGCGGCGGCTTCGTTCTTGGCCACCACAAGTTGCACAAGTGCATCGGCTTCCTTCTGGAACTCAGGAGAGCTGGCAACGAAATCGGTTTCACACTTCAACTTCACCATCGCACCGACATTGCCTTTGATCAGTAACGCCACGAGCCCCTGTGCGTTTTCGCGATCATCGCGCTTGGCGCTTGCCGCCAGACCTTTCTCTCGCAGCCATTGTTTGGCCGCTTCAATATCACCATTGGTGTTTTCGAGGGCGCGTTTGCAGTCCATCATCCCAGCACCACTTGATTGGCGCAGGGCCTGTACCTCTTTGGCAGAAAATGACATTGTGCTCAGTTCGTGGTGACCGCGTCGGCAGTGAGCTCAACTCGGGCATCTCGTTGTGCCTGAGATTCTGCCGCCTCACGACGCGCTGCATCTTGCTGCGTATCAAAGGCGGCTTGCTCCTCGGCACTGCGTGTTGCGGATGTGGCGGCTGCGGGGCTCGCTGTTCGTGGATTTGTCTTTTCGGCAATGAAGCGTCCCTCAATCACGGCTTCGCAAATTACGCGACACATCAATTCATTGGCGCGAATTGCGTCGTCGTTGCCTGGAATCGGATATTGGATAACGTCAGGGTTGACGTTGGTGTCGACGACTGCGACAACAGCGATTCCCAATTTATTCGCCTCTGTGACGGCGATGTGTTCTTTGACTGTGTCAAGAATAAACACAGCACTTGGGCGCTTTGACATGCCACGAATACCGGAAAGATTCTTCTGCAACTTCACAAGTTCGCGTCCGATCAGAAGCGCTTCCTTTTTTGGCATCAACTCGAACTCACCCGAGTCCCGCAGACGCTCGTATTCCTGCATCTTTCCCACACGCTTTGAAATGGTGTCGAAGTTCGTGAGCATTCCGCCCAGCCAACGCTCGTTTACATATGGCATGCCACACTTTTCAGCGAATAATCGCACTGGATCCTGAGCCTGCTTCTTGGTGCCGATAAACATGATCGTCCCGCCATTGGCCACCGAGTCACGCACGAACTTGTAGGCGGTTTCGACGCGATCAAGTGTTTGTTCGAGATCGATGATGTAGATGCCGTTGCGCTCGCCGAAAATGAATCGCTTCATTCGGGGATTCCAACGATGGGTTTGGTGTCCGAAGTGAACACCTGCCTCAAGCATCTGACGCATGCTGACGATTGCCATGACTAACTCCTTCGCTGTGGTTAGAGCCATGTGCTCCTGCGCCGAAGCGACCACAGGATGGAGTACATGTACTGACGTGGATATTGCTGATCAAGGAAATGACCGCTCCGTATCGTATCGGGTTACGGGGTTCCTGACGCAGGACCGGGCAATGGCGCTGGTACGAGGATTGCCCGCCGTGTCACAACAGTGCCGCTGACCATACATTGCAATGGATCCACATAGCGACCGTCGATTCGTACGCCAAAATACAGCCGACCGCTTACCTGCCCAACGGGTTCACCCACATTCACGGCCTCGCCCGTACGCATATAGACATCGATCAGATAGCCATGAGTGACAAGCACCCCATCAATCGTTCGTACTACTACATAGTTCACTCCACCCACTGGTCCGGCAAACCACACAGTGCCGGAAGCGCCAGCCCGCGCCGTTGTCCCGGGTTCAGTCGCATACACCACGCCGCGTTTGCCAGCGCACCACGGACACGGGGGTTCTCGAAACATTTCAATAATTGGTGCGCGAACCGGTGCCACGACAGAACATGAAGCCGCAAGGACACGATCAAGAAATGTCGTACAGCAAACAGCGAATACAACAATGAATCGTGCCAGCCAGGCTTTAGACGACGTCGGCTGCGTGCAGGCGTGACCGAAGTTGGAGTACTGCCTTGGTATGAATCTGCGATACACGACTCTCGGTGACGCCGAGTACTTCGCCAATTTCATTGAGTGTGAGATTTTCGTCGTAATACAGCACCAACACCGTTCGTTCACGTTCCGGGAGTTTCTTGATCTCCTGGCGCATCACCTTGCGTAATTCTTCGGCGTCTACGACAGCGTCAGGTGTTGTCGCCATGTAGACATCACTATGTGTGGGAGTGGCGGCATTGTCTGCCATTACGTGATCAAGAGGCCCAATCGAGCTTGCCGCGATTTCAGATAGCCACTTTTGGAACTCGACATCACTAATGCGGATCTTCGAAGCGATTTCCTCATCGGTCGGCGAGCGTCCAAGTTCGTGCTCAAGTTGCGAAATTGTCGTTTCAATCGTACGGGATCGCGATCGTACAAGGCGGGGTACCCAATCGAGAGCACGCAAGCTATCCAAAATTGCGCCACGAATTCGCGGAATCGCGTAGGTCTCGAACTTTGCCCCGTGTCCCGGCTCGTATCGGTCGATGGCATTCATCAGTCCAAAAACTCCGGCGCTTACAAGATCTGCAGTCTCAACACGCTTGGGTAATCCGGCTGCGAGTCGACCGGCGACGAACTTGATAAGTGATGCGTAATGGACCACCAACCACTCCCGCGCCTGGGCATCCTTGTCAAGATTCCAACGCGTCCAGGCCTCATCAATGGTGAGGCGAACTGGTCGTGCATTCATGCTCCCCAACTTATGCCCTGGGGTGCGTGGCTCCGTATGCGGACTTCAGCCGCTCTTTGCTCACATGGGTATAGCGCTGCGTTGTTGCCACATCGCGATGACCTAGCAACTCTTGCACCGCCCGTAAGTCGGCTCCATTATCAAGGAGGTGCGTGGCAAATGTGTGACGCAATGCGTGCGGATGTGTAGGTGCCACAGATCGGGCGTCAATGACTCGGCGCACATCGCGCGGCATCAGTCGTCGTCCCCGAGCATTCAAAAACAACGCCGGTTCACCAATATCTGTCACCAGTTCGTGGCGGAACTTCAACCAGATCTTGACGGCGTCAAGCGACGGTTCACTGGCTGGCACACGACGCTCCTTAGCGCCCTTACCCATCACCAGAATTGCCTGGGCTTTTACATTTACGCTGTTGACATCCATACCGCAAAGTTCACTTACCCGCAGACCGCTGCCGTAGAGCAACTCGATGACGGCCGTGTCCCGCGACGTGCGCCACTGAGGAGCGTCGGGGTCAGTTGATATGAGAAGTGCTCCAAGTTGGTCGGCAGTGAGCACCTTGGGCAATCGGCCGGAATCGTTCGGGGTGCGCACTCCGGACGTTGGATCACCGGCCACGACTCCGTTGCGGACTAGCCAGCCAAAATAACGACGAAGCGAAGCGATCTTGCGGGTGATGCTCCGCTTGGCCAACTTCATCGTGGTCAGAAAACTCACATATTGGCGCACGACATCGCGCGACACCTCGGTGGGCTCGGTGATGCTGAGGCGGTCTACCCATTGGGCGAACAACGTGACGTCGCGGCGATAAGCATCCACCGTGTTCGGCGCCGATGCCGTGAGCGATCGCGCGAACTCGTCAATGTTCCAGCCCATCATCTAAACGGTACTTGTCATCGGGTCTCACAAGGTTCATGCTCGCGATGGTCCCACTGCCTCCCACCACCCAGCGTTATTCACCACCCATCCATCGGCTTCCAATCGACCAAGCGCAAGTGCGGTGCTCACCAGGTCGGTCTTGGTGCGGACCATCAGTTGATCCAGGGTTAGTGCACCGTTGCCGAATGCATCGTTGCCGAATGCATCGTTGCCGAATGCATCGTTGCCGAATGCATCGAGCACGACTTGATCGGCAGCAGCAGGCTGACGTCGCGGGTCAAAGGTATTGGGGAAACATCGTCGGTGGTCGAGACCAAGTGCAACCAACACATCGGCAACGTCAACCACCGGGGCACACCCCTGTTGCAGCAACAGGTTCGTACCGGCCGATGACGAAGTGCGTGGAGATCCTGGCACTGCCATCACCGTCACATCGCGTTTCTGCGCTTCTTCAACGGTGATCATCGATCCACCTACAACACGCGACTCAACCACGACAAGAACTTCGCACAACGCGGCAAGAATTCTGTTACGAAGTGGAAATCGAAATGCTTCGGGTGGCGTTCCCGGCGGCGACTCGCTCAGCACGACTCCGTGATTCTGTACTTCGGCCCACAACTGTGCGTTTTCGCGGGGGTACACAACATCAAGACCAGAAGCCACGACCGCAACTGGTTGGCCCAATACCGTTGACGATGATGCCGGCATGGTTTGTGCATCGAGCGTGGCGCGCATTGCTCCGCGATGCGCCCATGCGTCGATACCACGGGCTAGACCCGAAACAACGGCGACTCCCTCACGAGTCAAATCATGGGCAAGTTGTGACGCCACATACCGACCTGCAGCCGTGGCCGCTCGAGTACCAATAATGCCTACTCGGCGCTGGGTCAGGGCACTGATGTCTCCGCACCAAAACAATACGGCCGGTGGTGCGATATCGACCGCAAGTACCGCCGGATATTCACTGTCACCGATGAATGTGACACGAATGTCTGACTTGATGCATCGTTCATGAATTGCCTGTAGGTGGGCATCGGTTGCTCGCTCCCTAAGTTTGTGGCCAAGAAACTCACGCGAAAACAACGCCTCTACCGATGAATGTGCCCGATGATCGCCACGCAGGACTGCCCACGCTTCTGAAGGCACATGGCAGGACAACAACTTGCGCAATCGATGCGGACCAAGCAACGGCAGTGCGGCCAGCGCCGCAGCATATGACGATTCTGATTTCATGCTCGGGTTGATGTCCGTATTCACGACTGATCACCGAGCAGCACTGGCTGAACGCCGATGCGCAAAGCGAGAGCCGCGGCGACGTGTTGTTCGTCGACCGATCCCATGTCACCTTGCAAGTCGGCAATCGTGCGCGCGACTCGTCGAATGCGGTGATAGCCGCGACCAGTAAGGCGGCCACGTTCAAGTTGTGATCGAACAAGTTGCATTGCAGGTCGCGTCAACGCAGCATGTTCATCCAGCAAGTCGGCCGTCAACATCGAATTCAAACACCCAGAGCGTTCAAGTGCGATCTGTCGGGCCCGCTCGACTCGCTCGGCAACAGATGCAGATGTCTCACCATGCTCATCGGCGAGCAGGTCATCCACATGAGGACGGTCGACGGCGACACGCAGATCGAAGCGGTCAAGCAACGGCCCGGAAAATCGACGCAGATAGCGCTGACGCATTCGATCGTCACACACGCACACACCTGGAGTGCCCTCACCACAGGGACACGGGTTGGTAGCACCGACCAACAGGAATCTCGCCGGCAACGTCACCGCGGATTTGGCCCGAGATAATCGCACAACTCCTTCTTCAAGGGGTTGTCGGAGCGCATCAAGAACCGTGGGCGCGAACTCACCGAGTTCATCGAGAAACAACACGCCGTACGAGGCCAGTGAGATTTCACCAGGCCGCATTGCCGCCGTTCCCCCACCCACCATTGCGATCATTGATGCCGAATGATGCGGGGATCGAAAGGGCGGACACCGAATCAATCCACTGGCCGGAATCGAAAGGTTTGCTGCTGAGTGAATCATCGTCACCATCAGCGCATCATCGGCATCAAGTTGAGGCAAGATCCCAGGAAGTCGTCGTGCCAGCATTGACTTGCCTGCGCCCGGTGGACCAATGAAGAGCAGATGATGAGCACCAGCAGCCGCAATTTCAAGAGCCCGGCGTGCTGCTGGTTGTCCGCGAACATCGGCCATGTCGACAACATCTGCTGCTTCATCGACCACAACGACGCTGTCGGGCACCTGTGGCAGAAATTCAGGCCATTCCGACTCTCCCTGCAGACAACTCATGAGTTCGCCAAGCGTGGCCACTGCGTGTGCCGTGCGACGGGCAACGGCACGCGCTTCATGCACGCACTGTGGTGCGACAATTACCTCGCGATCGGCTAGCGCACCGACGAGGGGAACAACTCCCGGAACCGATCTCAACGAGCCATCCAGACCAAGTTCGGCAACGAAGGCAAAATCATTACAACACTCCGGTGCCAAAAGTTCTTGAGCAACCATCAGACCAATGGCAATCGCCAGATCTAATCCTCCACCGCCTTTGCGCTCACCACTTGGCGCCAGATTTACGGTGATGCGCCGATTCGGCCAACTCAGACCCGACGACAACAATGCCGCCCGAACACGGTCACGCGATTCACGACAGGCTTCGTCGGGCTGCCCAACGATGGTGAACCCTGGCAATCCCACACCAACATGGACTTCCACATCGAGCGGTCGTCCCTGTACGCCGAGCAAGGTCGCCGACCTCATAGATGCAAACACCCCAACCCCTTTCATGCACAACGCAGGCGGTGCCACCATCCACGGTGTAACGCCTGAGAGACTGTGAGTAATGCCTAAGCATCAATTCGCACCTCAAGACATATGTGTGCTGGTCTGTGCCGCGGCGATGACTCTGGCTGGCTGCTCAACTCCGGCCCGCACAGCGACAAACTTCTGTCGTCAACTGCAACAGGAGCTACCCGAGATTGCCCAACCCACGGCAACTCCAGCCGAGGTATCGGACCTTGTCAAGAGTTACGAACGCCTAGGTGATCTGGCTCCGCTTGCCATTGAAGACGACTGGACGGCGCTCACGAATTTGGTTAGGGCGGCGGCCGAAGTGGATGCCGCCGACCCGGCAAGTGTTCAGGCAGTGGCGGACTTATCGTACGCCACGCAAAAAAGCGCAACTGCCACGGCCACTTGGGTCCGCGAAACATGTGGCGTGGATATTTCGACAGGACTCAGCACAACACCGTAAATGTTCTTTGAATTATTCCTGGAGTTATTCCTGGTGTTATTCCTGGACTGGGTTAGCGCATTTCTCCGCGCTTGATGATCACCTTGTCGACCAAGCCGTAGTCCCGCGCACCCTCGGCGGTAAACCAGCGATCACGTTCAGAGTCAGCTTGAATTTGCTCGACTTTTTGACCCGAGTGCTGAGCGGTAAGTTCGGCCATACGTCGCTTGGTAAAGGCGAGTTGCTCGGCCTGGATGGCGATGTCCGAGGCCTGCCCGCGCAAACCGGATAGTGGCTGGTGCATCAGAATGCGCGCATTCGGAAGCGTATAGCGCTTGCCCGGCGCACCAGAGGTGAGCAAGAACTGACCCATCGATGCTGCCAAACCAAGGCACACTGTGGCGACGTTGCAGCTGATGAATTGCATCGTGTCGTAGATCGCCATCCCGGCAGTAATCGAGCCACCCGGACTATTGATATATAGCCATACGTCGCTTTTTGGGTCTTCGCCCTCGAGGAACAACAATTGGGCGCACACTTGATTGGCAATTTCATCGTTGACATCGGTGCCGAGCATGATCACGCGGCTTTTAAGTAGGCGGGTAAAAATATCGCTACGGGGATCTGAGCCACTTTCCAAGCCGACGACAGGAATGTGGAGGTTGGATTCGCTGAGTGATGGCATTGAGGTCATGCCATCAGGCTACTACTGGGCAGCGGCGTGAAACTTCGACGCACACCACTAAATACCACTGCAATCCGCTCATCATCGGCAATCTCGTGACGGATGGCCAGCACTCCGGCTAAGCCGGCAGTACCAGTTGGGCTGACATCAATTGTTGTTGCACGGTGGGCCAACGCATAGGCCTCAACGATGTGTTGTTCCGATGCCACCACGGGTGATCCCCCGCTGTCGGACATCGCATTGCATACCGCAATCCAGTCGTACGTTTCGTCATCCAGGATTCCATCAGCAAGTGACGATGGCACTTGTTCCCACGGCCACATGCACTGCGACCATCGACTGCCGGCATTGCGTGTACCACCCGTTGACTTGGCGTTATTCCAAGCCCGAGCAAGTGGCGCACAGCCCTGCGCTTGCACAGCGTGCAGTCGGGGACGAATTCCTCCCGCGAACAGACCGGCCGCCGCACATGCGGCAAAAGCTCCTCCTCCGATTTGAATGAAAAATCGGTCCAAAGGTGGGCGACTCATGTGTTCTTCGGCATCGGCTATTTCCCAACCAATTGTGCGACCACCATCGAGGCACCATGCGTTTTCCGGGCCCTGGACACCAAAAGGAATGGCACCCTTCGCAATTTCTTCGCGAAACCGGTGAACACATGGGTCACCTGGCGGATCAGTATCACGTCGTGGACATCTCACGATGTGCGCGCCAAGACCCTTAAGCATTGAATTGAGTACGTCGTTGGCTTCCGTCGGAACAAATACGTACAGTGGCCACTCCACGCTTCGCGCCAGTGTTGCTGCCGCCAATGCTGCATTTCCGCACGAGGCAATGGCAAGTGGTGGACGATCAGCACTCACCTGCCACGATGTTGCACCCGCCTGCTCGGCCGCGAGTAGATGCAGTAACTCGGTGAACAGATGCCGGGCTTTGTGTGAGCCAGCAACGTTGTGGGTTTCGTCCTTTACCCACACACCGCCAGCAGATGTGAAACCTAACGCATCTGAAAGGACATCGCTGCGACCATATGGTGTTGATCGAAACCCCATTCCCGCCACCGTCGCAATTTTGCCATCAGTGTCGCGAATCAACTCTTCGCGTTCGGTCTGTGTCAATCCCCGTGCGGCGGCAAATGCATCCCAGGCCAGCAAAGTACGGAACGCAAGAAACGGATTTGGGTCGCCGGTGCCACGCAACGGGTGGATCGGCTCATCTAGATGCAACACATGATGCCGATCCTCGAGATGCGCGTTGGGGCACCGCCACATCAGGGCTTGATCGATTGCAACGCGGGCACCACAGACCGCACAACTCCAACTCACCGCTGGTGGCGCGGCCATCACTATTTCTTATGAGACGCGACGCGCCGGTTGAACTCAGCGGTAAGTTCGTCCCACACCGGTATATAACGACGCAAATTGCTCCAGAACGACTGCGAACGGCGGGCTTCAAATACCGAAAGCGGTGTGCCCTGTTGTTCAACCCATGTGTAGTAGCCAAGATTGAAAATTCGAGTGCGATCTCGCTCCGTGCAATCAATCATCGCCTCAGTTCCCACATGACCGAGATGTTCGGAAAACACTTCAGCCGCATCTACTTCGGTGAATGAATTGTTGAATCTGCGGGCCAGGGTCTTGACGCGCTCACTGGGGTACAGCGCGGCACCGTCGGTGGCGATCGTGATCAGAACGTCTTGTGGCCCTAAGTCGAGCAATTTGGCTGTCTTGATCGCGGCGATCATGTTGCAGATCGAAGAGAGTCCAAAATGTTCGAGTGCATCCACGACATCGGCTGGAATGTGTTTACGATCCCTCAGATAGGTCCGTCCAACTTCGGTATTGAAGAGTACGTCGAGTTCATCGGTGGCGCGATCAGACACCGCGGCAACCACGTCGGTATTCATCACATTATGAATAAGAGGTATGTGTTTGTCACCGATGCCCTGAATATTGTGTTCACCAAATCCGTTTTCGAGCATCGTCGGACACTCGAGCGCTTCAACGGCCACAATCTCGGTCCCATACGACTCCTTGAGTCGATCACCGGCGCCGATGGTCCCCGCCGAACCGGTGGCAGAAACAAATGCGGCGAGCCGCAATTCTGGATTGTTCAGCGACTTGGCAACATGTTCGTACACGGTCGCCAACGCCCGACCGGTGATCATGTAATGACCGAGATAGTTGCCAAATTCGCAAAACTGATTGAAGATGAAGTTCTTCGGATCACGCTGCATCTCGTTGCATGCGTCGTAAATTTCTTTGACATTGCTCTCCGTACCGGGGGTCCGAATAATGTCGCTTGGGTCGCTCACCCACTTGTCGAGCCAGTCGAATCGTTCTTGCGACATTCCCGCTGGCAAGACCGCTACGCCACGGGCACCGGTGATACGGCTGATGGCCACACCGCCCCGGGCATAATTTCCCGTCGACGGCCACACCGCCCGCTGAGTGGAGGGATTGAACTGGCCCGTGATCACTCGCGGTACGAGGCACGAATAGGCAGCCAGCACTTTGTGGGCGCCGATCATTGGAAACCGGTCACCGAACATCACCACGATCGGACTTGCCACCCCGGTCAGTGAGGTCGGAAGAACAATGTGGTCCGGCACGCTGACCCGATCACCATTGAGATCGTTAAACCAATGAACTCGAAACAAATTGCGCGGATCTGGCGCGTTCTTGTCGACGCCGCGGGCGATATCGGTTGGTATCGCCGACGGGTCCGCAAGTTGGGCAAAGGTTGGGAGCACGACATTGTTCGTGGCACATCTGGCAATGCTTTCGTCGAGAGCCGACCCATCAACAATCGAGTCGGCAAGACCAAGTTGGCTGCTCAACGCCTGCGACTCAAGGCCTTGGGGTGCTGCCGGTACTGTTGTCCCTCGTGTCACAATTTACATTCTGTCAAAGAACGACACCGAACCACTACTCTGACAGGCACGATCAGTAATGCCCATTTCCGCCGACGTAGCCCAATGGCAGAGGCACGGCGCTTAGGACGCCGCCAGTGAGAGTTCGAGTCTCTCCGTCGGCACTGTGAACTCTCGACCAATTTTCCAATCGTCGACAACTCCGGCGACAATTCATGAACTTGCCACGCCGGCAGTTGTTATCGATGCCGATGCACTTGATCGCAACATCGCCGCGATGTCGACCATTCGACCTGGATCACGCTTGCGGCCGCATGTGAAAGCAACCAAGTGCACAACGCTGGCTCGTCGCCAAGTGGCCGCTGGCCACCACCACTTCACCTGCGCCACAGTGCGAGAAATGCTGGGCATGGCAGACGCCGGCCTCGGGGCTGACTTACTCCTGGCCAACGAAGTTCTCGATTCCACCAAACTTGCACGTCTGGCAAATGCTCAAGATCGGGCGATGATCACCGTGGCGATTGATTCAGATGAAACGCTACGCGCAGCTGCTGAGGCTGGAATCCACAACGTGCTGATCGACGTCAACGTTGGACTTCCACGATGTGGATGCGCACCCGACATGGCAGGCGCGCTTGCCGATCGGGCACGACACAAAGGTCTCACCGTACGTGGAGTGATGGGATATGAAGGTCATTTGATGATGGTCACCGATCGAGTCGAACAACGTCGGCGCGTGGAAGAAGCAATGTCAATCCTTCGCGGAGCAGCACACGATGTGGGCGGTGATGTCATATCTGGCGGCGGGACCGGCAGTTGCGATCTGCACGAAACCACTGGCGTGACAGAGGTTCAGGCTGGCTCGTATTCTCTGATGGATTCGCAATACACCACGTTGGGTTTGCCCTTTGAGCAGGCGATGTGGATTCTTGGAACTGTCATTTCGCGGACCCAACAATGGTCCGTCATCAACGTTGGTTTGAAATCCCTGAGCATGGATCACGGCAACCCGTCAATACCAGAACACAGCGTGTGGTTCTGTTCGGACGAACACATCACCATTGCCGCATCAGGCGGACTACAACTTGCTCTAGGAACCCCGGTGCGCGTGACACCCGCGCACATCGACCCGACAATCGCAATGCACGAAGCGGCATGGATCGTGCGAGGCGACACGATTATTGATCGCTGGGAGATCGACCTACGCGGTTGGTGACAACAATTCGGCCAACGCCCGAAACGCTTTTCCGCGATGCGAGAGTTGGTGTTTTTCGGCAACCGTCATTTCCGCAAACGTGCGACCATCACCTTCTTTGGCAACAAATAGCGAGTCGTAGCCAAAGCCGCGCTCACCTCGTTCGCTGACAGCAATCCGTCCTTCGCATGTGCCCTCGGCGACAAGTTCATGTCCATCTGGCCAATACACCAAGGCAACGGTACGAAACCGCGCCGTTCGTTGCTCCGCGGCGACACCCTCTAAATCGGCGAGCAACTTGTGACGATTTGCCGAGTCACTTGCCGCAGCACCGGCGAAGCGCGCCGAATGTACACCCGGCGCACCGTTCAGAGCGTCCACTTCGAGTCCCGTGTCGTCGGCCAGTGCCGGCAATCCGGTAGCGGAGCAAACTGCTCGAGCCTTCAGTCGAGCATTACCAACGAGCGTGTCGGCATTTTCGTCAACATCGGCAAGATCAATCGGTCGCGCAATGAGTTCAACTGCGCCATGAACAAGGTCCGCAATTTCATCAACTTTGTGCGGGTTGGCTGAAGCACAGACAACCCTAAGCATGCTCAGCGGCCGATAGGTCGAGGCGATGGCGCGATTGCCAGGATCTCCGATTGCATGGCAAAAATTTGGCTGATCCCATCAGCAGATATGGCCAGCAACTCATCAAGTTCACCTCGCGTAAACGCCTTTCCTTCTGCCGTGCCTTGCACTTCAACAAATCGTGCTTCGCCACCGTCGAGTGGCTTCAACATCACTACGTTCATGTCCACTTCGGCCGTACTGTCTTCGATATACGGCAAGTCGAGCACCGGAATCGCGTCGCAGATGCCAACACTGATTGCGGCGCACAACGAGTGCAACGGGTTGGCACTTAACATCTTGTTTTGTTGCAGACGAGTGATGGCATCGTGCAAGGCAATAAAAGCACCGCAGATGCTTGCCGTGCGTGTGCCACCATCGGCCTGCAGGACGTCGCAATCGATGAGAATCTGTCGCTCACCAAGTAGTTGCATGTCGCATGCCGATCGCAATGCTCGACCGATCAGTCGCTGGATTTCAACGGTTCGACTGTTTTGCTTACCTTTGGCTGCTTCGCGATCTACTCGCTCTGGCGATGACCCCGGCAACATCGAATATTCGGCGGTGACCCATCCCTTGTTGCTTCCCTTCATCCATCTGGGGACATCGTTGTCGACCGATGCAGTGCACAGCACCTGCGTTTTACCAAATGAAACGAGCACCGAACCCGCCGCCATCTCGGTAAAATCACGCTGAAAACTGACCGCGCGCAACTGCGTGGCGTGGCGTCCGTCCGGTCGTGTCATGTCTGTCTCCCTATGTTGATTGACCAATGATCAGCGCTCACCAGTTCGGGACCCAGTAGGCGTCGCCCAAGATCGGCAAACCACGTGACATCCCCTGACGACAGAAACGTGTGTGTACCTGCAGTGTCGGTGCGCAATTCGCCCCGCTCACGCAATACATCCCGCACGGCAAAGGCGGTTTCATCGGCACTGCTCACCAGCACGACATCAGGGCCCATGACTTCACTAATGACACGAGAGAGGTAGGGATAGTGAGTGCATCCCAGCAGCAGGGCATCCACATCGGCTTCGCGTATTGGCGCCAGCAAGCGCTCGGCGAGAATGGTGACTTCGTCCCCGGTGGTTTGGTCACGCTCGACAAATTCGACAAATCCTGGACACGCCGCTGACGTAAGAGTGACGGCCGCACCAGATGCGGCGATTGCGTGTTCATATGCACCCGAGGCGATCGTGCCCACTGTTCCAATCACTCCGACGCGATTATTGCTGGTGACCCGCACGAGTGCTTGCGCCCCTGGCTCGACAACACCAACTACTGGAACCGGCAACTCCGCGGCCAGGTCCTCCAATGAAACTGACGCAGCGGTATTACAAGCGATGACGATGATCTTGGCGTTGTACTCGTTGACCAAACTCCACGCCAACTCCCGGGCATAACTACGGACCTCATCGGCGGTCTTATTTCCATACGGGTAACGACCAGTGTCGCCAATATAAATAAGGTGTTCATTCGGCAACACGTCAATCACCGCGCGCGCAACGGTGAGACCTCCAAAACCGGAGTCGAACATTCCAATTGGTTGATTCAACTCCGAACGCATCACTCCCAAGGTTACGCCGAGCCAATAGCCTCTTGGCGTGCTTCTGGCCACGGTGCTCGCCCTCGGCGCGGCGGTGTTACACGCATCATGGAATTTCGCCGTTAAACAAAGTGTCGATCGGCGACTCTCTCTGTGGGGCTTGTTCTTTATTGGCGGGATATTGTGCGCAGTTTCTCTCGGATTGTGGATACTCATCGATGGGATGCCAAACATTGCCTGGCGGTGGGCTTTGCTCAGCGGTGTGATTCATGTGCCGTACGTCTTGTCGCTCTCCCGGGCCTACGACAGGGGAGATTTCTCGATGTCGTATCCCATTGCGCGCGGCGGTGGCGCACTGTTAGGTGCCGTTGGGGGCGTCGTGGTGTTGCACGACAATCTGTCGACACTGTCGATGGTCGGGATTGTCATTGTCGTCGCCGGATTACTGGTGCTGGCATACGCCGGAAGTCGACCGACACTCATTGCCGCACTCACCGTTGCCGTCTCCATTGGCACCTACACCCTCGTGGATGCACACGGAGCACGGCTTTCCGATGCACTTCCCTACGCGCTGGCACTGATGATGGTGCAGGCCATAATCACATCGACTTGGATTTCGTTGACTCGGCGCAGTGAGATGATTTCGACATTGCGCGACAACTGGAAGACATTGACCGCCAGTGCGATTGCATCGACCGTTGCCTATGCGATGGTGCTCATTGCCGTGCAATACGCCCCGGTTGGCTATGTCGCCGCACTGCGTGAATCGAGTGTGGTCTTGGCTGCGTTTGCTGGTTGGCGTTTGTTGAATGAAGGCGATCATCGACGACGCATTGCTTCGGCTGTCATTGTGTTAACCGGACTCGTACTGTTGGTGTCCGGTGGCTAGAAGTAAATAATCTTTTCCACCGCATCTTCGGCGGCATCGAGTCCGGCGGTATAGGCACCGGTTGAAAGATACTTCCAACCTCCGTCGCTGACGATGAACACAATGACACCCTCATCAATTTCGCCGGCGACCTTAAGTACACCTGCCAAGGATGCGCCAGCGGAAATCCCAGCGAAGATGCCACACTCGCGCACAAGACGGCGAGTCATTTCGATACTTTCACGTGGGCGAACCACTCGCTTGCGGTCCAATACGTCGATGCCGTGCCACTGTTCAAAAATTGGTGGAATGTAACCATCATCCAAGTTCCGCAGACCCTCGACACGTTCACCCAGTGGCGGTTCAACCGCAATGATTTTTATATGTGGATTTTGTTCTTTCAAGAAACGGCCGACACCCATCAGCGTGCCGGAAGTTCCGAGACCGGCTACGAAATGAGTGATCTCGGGGCAATCGCGCCAGATCTCAGGACCCGTACCTTCATAGTGGGCATTCGGATTTGCATCGTTTTGATACTGATGCAAGAAACACCATTCGGGATGTTCGCGCGCGAGTTGCTCCGCTCGCCGTACCGCTCCGTTGGAACCTTCGCCGCCGGGAGTGAGAATGATTTCAGCACCGAATGCTTCAAGCATGTGGCGCCGCTCAACCGACACGCTTTCTGGAATCAAGATGGTGATTGGGTTACCTTTGATTCCGGCAATTGCGGCAAGCGCAATCCCAGTGTTTCCTGATGATGGTTCCATGATCCGTTGACCAGGTACGAGCGCACCATCTTTGATCGCGGCTTCAATCATCGACTTAGCGACGCGATCCTTGACCGAGCCGAATGGATTTTGATTCTCCAACTTGGCCATCAATTTCACCTGCGGATTTGGTGACAGATTGCTGACATCCACCAGTGGCGTATTACCAATGAGGTCGAGAACGCTTTCTAGAGGCACCATCTGCATGAACTCCGAGGATCGTTGACTGATTGTTGACAATGTCAGTCATAATTGTACAGATTCCCGACCCGCTTGACTAGATGAGCGCCACCTCTTCTTCCGTGACCTGGCCGCCCACAATCTGAAAACTGCGGGGTTCGGCCACCCCCCGCTTCAGAGTCACGATCATGTAATGCCATGCCGGATCCGGTGCCTCGGCGACATCGGTGGCACTCGGGTAGGCCTCGGTGTGAGTGTGACTATGTATCACCCCGATGACCTCAATCCCCCGATTTTCGACGTCGCGATCAATGCGCAAATGTTGCAGTGGGTCGAGCGTGTACACCCGGGCTGAGCGGGCAATGTTGGTACAGGGATGGAACTCGGTCACGGTAGTGGTTGCACTGGTGCCAACCAACAGTCCACATGCCTCTTCGGGATAACACGAAATTGCATGTTCACCAATTTGTTCCAGCACGGATGCGGTAATGCTGAGCGGATGCGCTTGTTCACTCATCATCGGGTTTTCAGGCTAGCGGTACGCTGATTGCGCACTATGAACAAAAAATCTGACTCCTCGGGCTCACAGCTCATTGCGAGTAATCGCAAGGCACGGCACGCCTACACCATTTTGGATGTGGTCGAGGCCGGCATTGTGCTGCACGGAAGCGAGGTCAAGAGCCTTCGCGCCGGCCAGGTGCAAATTGCCGACGCCTATGCCCATATCGTGCGCGGTGAAATCTGGCTGGAAGGTGTGCATATTGCACCCTATTCATTTGCCGTTGGCACAGGTGCACACGAGCCGATGCGGGCGCGCAAACTTCTCCTCCACACCGAACAGATTCGCCGACTCCAAGAACGGATGGCCAAAGAGCGCCTGACCTTGGTGCCGCTTTCATTACATTTAAAAAAGGGTCGAGTGAAAGTTGAACTTGGGTTGGCCAAGGGTCGCCAAAAGGCGGATCGTCGACAAGCCATCGCCGAAAAGGAATCGCAAATTGAAATTCGTCGCGCCCAGGGTCGGCAGCGAAAAGGCATGACCGCCTAACCCGTCTCCCCTAGCAAATTGAGCACCCGCGCCGTATACTGAATGTGTTACGTAAGTTCACGGGGCTGACAGGTTTCGACGTCAGTGTCGCTGTTCGAGCGTGCGACCCGAGTTGCTCAGACTCGTTAAACAGGGCAAACATATAACTGCCAACAAGCAGTTCGCTCTCGCCGCCTAAGTAATTAGGTTGTAGAGAGCAACCGTGAGCCGCAAGGTCGCACGGGGCCAATTCACCGCAGCCCGGCA
>CAYHCC010000004.1:0-164005 GCA_964355165.1 uncultured Acidimicrobium sp. | reverse complement strand
CAGTCCCAGTGTGGCTGATCATCCTCTCAGACCAGCTACCCGTCGTTGCCTTGGTAGGCCATTACCCCACCAACAAGCTGATAGGCCGCGAGACCCTCCCAAACCGGATTTCCTTTCGTCAGTGAACCATGCGGTACTCCGACGTCATCCGGTATTAGCAATCATTTCTAATTGTTATCCCAGAGTCTGGGGCAGGTTTCTCACGTGTTCCTCACCCGTTCGCCACTAATCAGCAGAGCAAGCCCTGCTTCATCGTTCGACTTGCATGTGTTAAGCACGCCGCCAGCGTTCGTCCTGAGCCAGGATCAAACTCTCCGTCAAGAACTACCTAGACACTCACAGATGTTGCTTGCGCAACAAAGCGCTGTGAACAGGTGACATTCTAGTAAAGAGTTCACGATAAATAATCAAAGCGTTAGCCTCACCGCATCATCGTGTCCTGACCGATCAGAAGCTCTTCTGATCGATTTTATACTTTTGTTGATTTGCATCAACGATTTTTGGCCGGATTATGCATCCGGCCGGAATTGACGGACAGTTAATAGCGATCCCGAAGGACCGTGTAACTGCCCGCACTGGCGTTCAGTCTTCTCTTCCGTTTTCAAGGAGCGATCACTTGGGGCACTCGAAGCGCAGCGAACCGTTGAAACGGACCACCGCATCTCGGTGATGCCACCGGGTGAAAGGCCTGCCGGGCAAGAAACACATGACATTTCAGACATGTACAAACTGCGCAAGAGGCGGAGTGCAACAATAGCGGGAAACTACGGCAATCGTCAACCTGTTGCAGTGAGAATTACCGATATTTCCCTGAATTCTCTTGGGTTCGCGCGGTTGTGCGCGGCGTGTGGCGCGCGTCGCAGCGATTTACGGCGCGAAGTCCAATAAGTGGTGAACGGTCTTTCCCTTACGCAATAACAGCCAGCGGCCATGCAACAAGGGAATCTCCCCCAGTTTTGAGTGTTCATTCAGTTGCTCGCCGTTGGCACGGACGCTGTGTTGGGCCAGCAATCGACGCGCTTCACTATTTGATGTCGCCAAACCCGTGGTAACGAGCACGCTGACCACGTCGGCGAGGGCGGCGGTGCCCATTTGCGAGTTCTCCACTTCGGAGGCGATGAGTTGCAATGCCGCTGGACTGGCCGAAATCGGATTGGCACCAAACAGCACATCGGCGGCCTGCTCGGCTGCATCTGCAGAGTCGTCACCATGCAACATCGTCGTGAGTTCTCGCGCCAGGGTGCGCTGGGCAACACGTGATTCGGGACGCGATCGCTGTTCAACGAGTATTGCTTCGATCTCATCTAGCGGACGCAACGAGAATTGTGGCATCAGTCGTTGGATGTCATCATCGCCAAGTTGCATCCAGTACTGGCGAAACTGAAACGGCGAAGTCCGCTGGGCATCTAACCACACTGTTCCGTCGGCGGTTTTGCCAAACTTGGATCCATCGCTCTTGGTTACCAGCGGCCAGGTCAATCCATATGCGGTGCGTCCCAAACTCTTGCGGATGAGATCGATGCCGGCGGTGATATTGCCCCACTGATCGGAGCCGCCCATTTGCATCTCGCAGTTGTGGTGTTCACAGAGATAACGAAAGTCGTTGGCCTGCAACAACATGTAACTGAACTCGGTAAACGACAAACCATTGCCGTCGCTAAGTCGACCCTTCACTGAATCTTTGGCCAGCATTTGGTTGACGGTGATGTGCTTACCAACATCGCGGAGAAACTCAAGAAGCGGCAACTTACGAGTCCAGTCGGCATTGTCGACAAGCACTGCCTGTGACCGACCCTTGCCAAAGTCAAGAATGCGCTCAAGTTGACCCTTAATGGATTGCACGTTGTGCTTCAGCGTGTCGACGTCCAGCAGATTGCGCTCTTCGCTGCGTCCCGATGGGTCGCCGACCATCCCCGTTGCCCCGCCAGCCAAGACGAATGGCCGATGACCGAGGAGTTGTAAGCGGCGCAGCGAAATTTGTCCCAGCAAGTTACCGACATGAAGCGAATCGGCTGTGGGGTCAAAACCCACATAGGCGCCAAGTTGGTCGCTTGTGGAACGTTGGCTGAGTGCCACGGGATCGGTGCTGTCATGAATGAGGCCACGCGAGGCGAATTCAGCGACAATGTCTTTGCTCACGGCCATCATCTGATGTTATGCCCCGAGGACAGTGAAAATCGGGAGGATTAGGAGTGCGGCAACGATGCAGCCCTGGGTGGCCGCGGCGACCGCTAACGCAAATAGTGCAGCGCCGCGATGACAATACCTGCGGTGGAAATGTTGAATGTGGCAATCTGAAAAAGTAAGTTCCACTGGAGCTTCCCAAATTGGGCCAGCATCCCGATAGTTGAATTTGCCATCTCAAGTCGGACCGCCGCAAATTCAAGTCGGACCGCCGCAAACTCGGCATGCATTTCATCACGAGTTGCAAATTTCGCAAGATCGGCCTTAGTGGCGATTTCGCTCCACGAAAAGGGAGGTATCGCCGTCATCATCAGTTTCGCTGGCTCAACACCAACGGCAGCCTGTAAACCAGTAAACAAATCATGTCGAACCTGCTCGTCAATTGTCATTGGTATTCCTTCCAAATGCGGGATGGTGAGGTAGTACGGAAGGATGTGTGAACGTGATGTACGCCAACTTACAGGGCGATGACGACACCCGCCATCAATCGACAAAGAATCACACAGAAATTCGACACACTCAAAACTCAACACACGAACGATGTGCACACAGGTCTATGAAGCGGCCGCCTCTGGATTACGAGGATGCGAGTCGCGTCCGCAACTGACCGATCTCGCGCTCGAATCGTGCGCGCTGTTCCTGTGCCGCGAGAGGCCCTCCCCCGCCGGGTGAACTGCGACGACGTACCGCAACCCCTGGAGCAATAAGTGCGGCCGCCTCTGCACCAAAGGCCGGATCGCCAAGTACAAGGTCATGGAGCGAGACTTCACCGGAAATACTTTGCGCCACGAGCGCTCCAACAATGGCATGTGCATGTCGGAACGGTGTTCCGCGAGACACAAGCCATTCAGCAAGATCGGTGGCACCAAGAGACTGTTGATCTGCGGCTGCTGCCATATTGAGCGGATGAAACGTCGCTGTGGCGATCATTCCTGATAACGCCAAAAGGCCTAGCGACACCTGATCCACCGAATCAAACAGCGGTTCTTTGTCTTCTTGCAGGTCACGGTTATAGGAAAGCGGTAGACCTTTGAGTGTCGTCATCAAGCCGGTGAGATTTCCAATCAATCGACCGGACTTACCACGAGCGAGTTCAGCGATATCGGCATTCTTCTTCTGCGGCATCATCGATGATCCCGTGGCGTAGCGATCGTCCAGATGAGCAAAGCCAAATTCTTCCGATGTCCACAACACCCACTCTTCACCGATTCGGGAAAGATGCACCCCGATGAGTGCCAGATCAAACAGTGCTTCAGCGACGTAGTCGCGGTCGGCAACTGCGTCCAATGAGTTGGCAAATCGACGCTGAAAACCAAGTTCGTGAGCAACGAAATCAGGATCAAGCGGCAACGACGAACCGGCCAATGCGCCTGCTCCGAGTGGTGACTCATCCAAGCGCTCGATGCACTGGCTGAGTCGATCCACGTCCCGGATGAAGGCCCAAGCATGGGCCAGCAGATGATGCGCCAGTAATACCGGTTGGGCACGCTGGACATGGGTGTAGCCAGGTAGGTACAGACCATCATCTCCCCAACCGGCCTCATCTGCTCGTGCTGCCAACACGTCGCACAATGCCAACACCTGTTCGGCGACCACATGCAATTCACGTTTCGACCACAAGCGCAGGGCCGTCGCACACTGATCGTTGCGACTTCTACCGGTGTGTAACTTGGCCCCGGTGTCACCAGCGATCTGGGTGACACGTCGTTCAATAGCCGTGTGAATATCTTCATCGGTGGGCGCAATTACGAATGATCCGTCTTCAAATTCGCTGGCCACTTGTTGCAACGCGGCAACGATGACGTTGGTTTCCTGCGGGCTCAGTATCTGGGAATGCCCCAAACCCCGAACATGGGCGATGGATCCGGCAATATCGTCACGCCACAGACGACGGTCAAAGGAGATGCTCTCGGTGTACGCAAATAGTGCCTCGGCAGGTGAGGCGCTGAATCGTCCGTACCACAGTGAGGCCCCACTTCCCGTCGTATTGGTCATGATTTAGATTTCCGAGAACTATTAAGTCCAGCGAGAGTGGCGATATCTTTGGCCAGTTTTTTGGCGCTGTAATTGGCACTGGCCAGGCAGAACATTGTGTCATCCCCGGCGACGGTCCCTACGAGTCCATGGAGGCGAGAGCGATCAAGGGCGGAGGCCACTACATGGGCACAGCCTGGTGGAGTACGAACAACAACCATCGGCTCACTCACCTGCACATCGGCGACCCATTCAGAGAGCACTCGCTTCAATTGTTCGGGCGGAGAAAATCGATCAGGTTCGAAATTCGGAATGGCATATACCGTCTCGCCGCTGGCGGTGCGCATTTTGCTGGCACCCAATTCTTCCAGATCCCGTGACACCGTGGCTTGAGTAGCGACGATGCCTGTCTTCTTGAGCAACATAAGCAACTGCGGCTGACTTACGATTTCGTGTTCGGTGATGATGCGCGAAATGGTCTGCTGACGTTGGGCCTTTGAACTCATGAGGAAACCTCCAATAGAAATGCCAACAGGCCACGAGCCGAATGCATTCGATTATGGGCCTGGACAATGACCCGACTCGCTGATCCATCGATCACTTCCGATTCCACTTCATAACCACGGTGAGCCGGGAGACAGTGCATGAAGATCGCTGCCGCATCGGCACATGCCATGACGTCGGAGGTGACTTGGTAACGAGCGAAGGCCATTTCGCGCTGTTCGGCCTCGTCTTCCTGACCCATCGAGGTCCAGACATCGGTGTGCACGGCATGAGCACCCTTGGCTGCAACTTTGACCTCGCGATACTGCTCCACCGATGCTGCACCAAGATTGATCAATTGTTCTAGTTCGCCAACGGCGGCGTCATATCCCGCCGGACATCCGAGTCGGACATGCATACCGAGCAACGCACAAGCCTGGCTCAGGGATCGCGCCACATTATTGAAGTCACCAATGTAGGTAACTGTCTTTCCAGCGAGATCGCCAAGTTCTTGGCGCATGGTCAGCACATCGGCGAGAGTCTGCAGAGGGTGTGCCGTATTGCTGAGCATGTTGACAACCGGGACGGTGGCTACATTGGCCATCCGCTGCAATGTCAAATGGTCGATCACCCGTGCCGCCAGAATTGCGTGATACCCGCTCAAAACCCGAGTGACATCTTCCACGGTTTCGCGAACATCAAAACCAATTTCCTCACCGCGGGTATACACCGGATGACCGCCCAGTTGGACGACTGCCATTTCCGTGCTGTGACGGGTGCGATTGGACGGCTTTTCAAAGATCAGAGCAACTCCCTTTCCGGATAGTGGAGAGTCCAATGTGGCGATCGGTCGAGCGGCAAGATCTAGGACATGGGTGAGTTCAGCGGCACTCAGATCAGTGACCTCCAGAAAGTTTCGCGGCGTTGAGACGTTGTTCATGTGATCCTCATTTCAGAACATCGGAAATGATGGCGACGGCTTCATCGATTTCACTGGTGCTCACCGTGATTGGCGGGGCCAATCTCAGGGCACTTGCCGTAACGGCATTAGTCACAAGTCCGCGATCGAGCAAGGTGTTGTAAATTAATTTGGCATCAATACCCGGGCGCAGTTCGGCACCAAGCAAGAGGCCCATGCCGCGAACATCGACGATCGCGGGTACTTTGGCCAACGATGCGCGCAGGTATTCACCCTGAATCCGAGCACGCTCCGGCGCATTAATTTGCTTCATGACTTGAATTGTGGCCCGTGCTGCTGCGGTGGCAATGGAAGTTCCACTGAAGGTGCTGCCGTGATCGCCGGGTTGAAACACCGCGGCCACTGACTTCTTGGCCCACAATGCACCGATCGGCATGCCGTTGCCCATCGCCTTGGCCAGGGTCACGACATCGGGCGAAATGCCTGCATGTTCATAGCCAAACCAGCGACCGGTACGACCAAATCCGGTTTGCACTTCATCCATCATCAATAAGGCTCCGCGTTCGGTGCACAAGGAACGAACCGCTTGCAGATATTCGTTGCTCGCCGGAATGACACCGCCTTCGCCTTGTACCGATTCCAGCAAGACTGCTGCCACCTCGCCATCCACTGCTTGATCGAGAGCGGCGATATCACCAAAGGGCACATGACGAAAACCTTCCGGCATCGGTTGAAACGGCTCGTGCTTGGCCGGCTGCCCGGTTGCGGCCAATGCGGCCAGCGTGCGTCCGTGAAAACTTCCGAAGGCACTCACCACGTTGTGGCGACCACGCCCGCCAAATTTGCGTGCCAATTTGATGGCTGTTTCGACTGCCTCTGCCCCGCTGTTGCAGAAGAATACTTGTCCCCCTCCGCCGAGTAGTTCGTCTACCAACAGCGCCGTTTCTGTGGCAACAGGATTAGCAAAGAAGTTGCTGACATGCATCAGGGTGTGGGCCTGATCGGAAATCGCCTTGGCCACCACTGGGTGGCTGTGGCCCAATGAAGTGACTGCGATCCCACAGAGAAAGTCCAAATATTTCTTGCCGTTCACATCCCACAGTTCGGTGCCGCTGCCGCGCTCGAACATCACTTGCGGGGGGCCGAACACCGGCATAAATGGACACGTGTCGCGTCCGGCGAGCAACTTGGTGGCAACACTAGATGTGGCAAAGGCATGAGAGGACATCAGTTGGCTCCATTTGTTGACGTGACTTCGATCATTGTGCCAACTCCGGCATCGGTGAATAACTCAATGAGCAGCACATGGGCAATTCGTCCATCCAAAATGTGGACGCGCTTAACGCCATGTTCGAGGGCATGAATGCAACTCTCGATCTTTGGAATCATGCCGCCCTCGATGTTGCCATCTTGCATCATTTTTTGCAGTTGTAGCGGTGATGTTTGGCGCACCAGAGAATTGGGATCATTTGGATTTGTGCGCAGACCCTCAATGTCGGTGAGATAGATGAGTTTTTCGGCCCCGAGGGATTCAGCAATCGCCCCTGCCGCAGTATCTGCGTTCACGTTGTATGCCTGACCAGATGCATCAGACCCAATCGTGGCAATCACTGGCACGGCACCATCAGCGAGCATTGATTTCAAAATGGTGGGATCCACTGCAGTAATACGACCGACGAAACCCAGTGACGGATCGCGTTGGCTGACCCGAAGTAATCCGGCATCTTGCCCCGATACTCCGGCTGCTGATGCGCCGTGCACATTAATTGCCGAAACCAGTTGCGGGTTCACATTACCAAGCAAGACCATGCTCGCAATTTCCACGGTTTCAGCGTCGGTGACACGCAGGCCCTCGCGAAACACGGGTTTCTTACCGAGTCGCTCCATCATCGCGCTGATCTGTGGACCTCCGCCATGGACCACCACTGGTTTTATTCCTACGGCGTGCATCAGAGCGATATCTTGGGCAAAGGTGCTAGCGGCATGTTCATCACTGGCGCCAGCCAGCGCATTGCCACCGTATTTAACAACCACGACCTTGCCGGAGAACTTCTGGATATACGGAAGCGCCTCAATCAGCAATGAGCCGGTGGCTTCATGCGACGCGGCCACAGCACTCATGGGTACAGGCCTACTCTGGTGAGGCCAAGCGTTTCGTCAATTCCGAGAGCCACATTTGCCGCTTGGATCGCTCCACCCGACGCACCCTTGGCGAGATTGTCGATGGCACACAACGCCATTACGTATCCAGTTCGTTCGTCGTATCGTGCCGTGAGGTGCGCCGAATTGGTGCCAAGCGTCGCCTTGGTGGATGGAGAGGCCGGACGAACAACCACGAACGGCTCATCTTGATAGGCGCGCGCCAATATGGCCAGTAGTGAAGCGGTGGTGGGTGCAGGACCATCTCCTGGTCGGGCATAACAGGTGACGAGAATTCCGCGATTCATTGGCACGAGGTGCGGTGTGAATAGCACCTGAGCACCGGTGACCTGCTCAATTTCGGGCGTGTGTCGATGATCAAGCAATCCGTATGCGCTGAAGTCTTCATTCGCTGTGCCAAACATCGTATTATTTTTCAACCCCCGACCGGCCCCCGAGACACCCGATGCTCCATCCACGATCACGCCTTGAGCATTGATTGCACCTGAAGCAACAAGTGGCGTCAGGGCAAGACTGGCAGCGGTGACATAACAGCCGGGAGTGGCGATGAGTGTCGCGCCGATCAGCTGCTTGCGGTACAACTCGGGAAGTCCGTACACGGCGTGGGTCAGTAACTCTGGACAGGTGTGTTCAAATCCGTACCACTGTGGATAATTCGCAGTATTAAGCAATCGAAACGCACCAGACAAATCCACAACCAGACGTACACGTTGGTGAAGTTGGGGCACAATTTCTAATGACACTTGATGCGGCAAACCGAGAAACACAATGTCGCAACTGGTGGCCCGACCAAGACTGAATTCCTCAAAGACAAGATCGGGATACGCCACTGCCAATGATGGATACAGCGCTGATGCCAAGGTACCAGCCTGCGAATCCCCTGTTGCATAGACAACATTGAATTGCGGGTGTTGGGCACACAGACGCAGTAGTTCAGCACCGGTATATCCAGAAGCACCGAGGATACCTACATTGAACATAAGTGGTTTTTCATCGCCGCATTAGCATACAGACCCTTGTATGAATATGCAAGGACCGCGAAGTGCGCCAAACCTTCAGCCCCGGAGAGTGGCGCCTAATTTCGCTGCGGCGGCAATGCACTTGGCCCGCACCTCGGCCACTTCCCCATCGGTCAGGGTTCGATCGGCAGCCTGAAGCCTGAATCGATAGGCCAAACTTCGTGCCTCCAGGTTTATCCCCGCTCCACGAAATACGTCGAACAACGCCAAGTCCACAATCAATGCTCCGCCAGCCTGTCGCAGGGCCTTGGAGAGAACGGCGGCGGCAACGAGTTGCGGAGTCACGAAGGCCAAGTCAAAGTCGCTGGAGGGATACTTGCTCACCACTTGGGCACCGCGGATCTTTGGCTCGTCGGCCAGCAAAATCGACAAATTGAGTTCAACACAGGCGACCCGACCGGTGATGTTGTAGTTGGCGAGAACGGTGGGATCAATTTCACCAACTGCGCCAATGAGAAGTTTGCCACGTGCCAGTTCGGCACTGCGGGTGGCATGAAAGCCGGCAGGAGGTGTGTCTTGACGTAATTGCGCACCCACACCTAGACCGGCCGCCAATTGCGACCAGATATCCATAGCGACTCGGGCATCAGCATTGGCAACCATGACACAAAGCGCTTCGTACTCATCGGGCAGCGGTTGTGAACCTTGTGGATACACATGTCCGATTTCAAACATCGAGATGTCGCTGGCGCGATGCGACTGGTTGTAGGCAATTGCTCGCAACATGCCATGTCGCAGCGATGTCCGGAGCACACTTTCTTCGGCCACCAATGGGTTAGCAAGTCGCAATGCGTTTTCTTCACCAAGACCACAACGAACAAGATCACCTGGTGCCAGAAATGGATTTGGCATTGCTTCGGATGCACCAAGATCGAGTAACAATTCGCGCACCAATCGCCGACGTTTTTGCAACGGCGATAAACGCCCGTGTATCGGCGATTTTGGTACCACTTTGCCGAGTTCTTCGTATCCATAGTGACGAGCAATTTCTTCGATGATGTCGATTTCAGAGGAACAGTCGGGTCGATACGACGGGACGGAGATCTTCACCGTCGACTTGCGACGATCCTTCACCGTAAATCCCAGTGGTGCAAGAAGTTCGGCAACCCGCGTGGCTGACAAATCGATTCCCAAAACACGAGGAATCTGATTGAGACGCACACCAACTTCGCTCACCATTGGCGGCAATGTGGCAGTGCGAGCATCGGTGGCACCGGAGTGGACCACGAGTTTCGGACATGACTCCCGCAAGATGGCCGCAAATCGATTCACGGCACGATCAATTCCGTAGGGGTCAACTCCACGTTCAAAACGCAGCGAGGCCTCGGTGCGCAACGATAGTCGCGCCACCGACTCGGCGATACCGAAGGGTTCGAACCAAGCTGTTTCGAGTGCGACTGTCGAAGTACCGGCGGTGATTTGCGAATTGTGGCCACCCATAATCCCGGCAATTCCCACAGGACTATCGGCTGAGTCGCAAATGAGCAAGTCACCGCCACTCAGAATTCGACTCGTTCCATCCAAACTGACAATCGACTCCCCCTCGCGCGCACAACGGACGATAAAACCAGTCTGCACAATGTCAAAGTCGTAGGCATGATTCGGCTGGTTGAGTTCGAGCGTCACCATGTTTGAGGCATCCACGACATTATTAATCGGTCGCATCCCTGATTGCGCGAGACGACGGACCACCCAGTCCGGCGATGGTCCTACCTTGATTCCCGACATCACCGTGACGTTGAAGCGAGCACAACGCCAGCCGTCGGCGATGGCAACCGGAACGCTTTTGCTAGATCCAAGTGGATGCTGATCTCCCGGCGGAAGATGAAGTGCCGTGCCGAGATGTGCCGCCAGATCGCGAGCCACACCTAGGTAACCGGTGCAATCTGGACGGTTGCGAGTGACATCCAGATCATAGACATGATCGGTTTCAATACCAAGCGATGTGAACACGTCGGCTCCCATTTGGAGTCCAGATGGAAGAATCAAAATGCCGGTGGCATCGGCGCCAAGTCCGAGTTCGGTGCTGGAACACAACATCCCCTCACTGTCGATTCCGAGAATTCCGCGGGACGAAATGACGCGGCCATCGGGCATTGTTGTGCCGAGTGTCGCTAGTGGTACCAGATCACCGACCGACATGTTGAACGCGCCGCACCACACATGACGCTCTACTCCGTCGCCGGCATCTACATAGACACGATGAACCGTGGCGGCATCAGGATGGGTCTCGGTGCGCAACACTTTGGCCACCACGATTCCAATTACAGGTGCACCAACCTGTTGCACACTTTCGACAGCCAAACCAAGTTTGGTGAGTGTTGCGGCAACTACTGCCACGTCATCGCCAATATCGGTGAATTCAGTCAGCCAGGAGTGAAGAATCTTCATTAAAACTGCCTCAAGAAGCGCAGATCATTGGTGTACATCTCACGGATGTCTTCCACGTTGTGCCGTTCTTTTGCCATCCGGTCGATACCAAATCCGAAGGCGAATCCAGTGAATTCATCCGGATCAATGCCACCAGCGCGCAAGACGCTCGGATGGACCATGCCGCATCCACCCAATTCAATCCAATTTCCATTTTTCTGGCGAATGTCGAACTCGGCACTGGGTTCGGTAAACGGAAAATACGACGGTCGTAGGCGGCTCGTGAACTCACTGCCAAAGAAAGCCTTGGTAAACGCTTCGATCGTGCCGGCCAAATGGGCAAACGTAATGTCCCGATCAATTACGAGGCATTCGAGTTGATGAAATACCGGCATGTGCGTGGCATCTGGCGTGTCACGACGAAAGACACGACCGGGCATCACTGCATATATAGGCAGATCCCACGTCTGCATCACCCGGATCTGGACGGGTGATGTGTGTGTGCGCAGCAGCACCGCGCCCGATTCGCCCGACTCGAGGAACATTGTGTCCCATTCGCTACGTGCCGGATGCGACTTGGGCATGTTCAGTGCCTCGAAATTATAGAAATCAGACTCCACTTCCGGTCCCTCAGCGACATGAAAACCAAGTCCGATAAATACGTCTTCTAAGCGCTCGGTGGATTGGGTAACAATGTGAGAATGTCCCCGTCGATCGGGTGTGACATATTCGGTGAGATCGATGAATTCGCCTGCTACTTGGGCGGCGCGATCTCGCTTGGACAACGACTCAAGCCGAGACGCGAGTGCCGCTTCAATGGTTACCGCGGCATCATTGATCAGCTGTCCAGCAGACTTACGATTCGCGGCATCGATGATCTTGCCCAGTTGCGACTTCAGTTGAGTAAGTGGACTTTTCTTGCCATTGAGTTCACTGCTTAGGGCACGCAGGGACTCAGAATCGTCTGCACCGGCAATCGCATCTAGGGCTAAACGGCGGGCCGAATCAATTTCGGTGATGATGGAGTTGGCTGGCGGCGTTTCTGGAGAGACCATGTCGCCCCCCAACGCTACTCGCCTGGCTGATTGGCAGCCCGCTGCTTTGCAACTTCGAAACACACCAACGTTGCCGCCATCGCCACATTCAGGCTTTCGCCTCGACCAGCGTGTGGAATGGTGACCCACTGATCTACAGCGACATCCAATGACATTCCCCGTGCCTCGTTGCCGACAACAACGGCGATGCGACCACTCAGATCGGCCTTGGTGTAATCAATCGTGCCCGGCTGATCGTGTGACGAAGTACCCACTAGGCGATACCCGGCGTGACGAACATCGTCCAGTTCGACGCCTTCCACGACCGGAACGTAAAACAGCGCCCCTGCCGACGAACGAACTACTTTTGGATTGAATGCTTCCACGGTCTCGTTGGTGAGCACGACGGCACACGCCCCCGCCGCTTCCGCGGAACGCAAAATGGTGCCGAGATTGCCTGGGTCACTGACTCGATCGGCGACAACAATCCAGCCGGTCTGAGGTAGCGAGGCCAACGTCGTGACACGACGCTCTGCAATTGCGATGACCGGTTGTGGGGTTGTGGTTGTGGCCACACGCTCCATCACCCCGTCGGCGAGTTGATACACATCTGATTCGGTACCGAAGACTCGGATACCACCTGGTGCAAGAAACTGCGATTCGATCCGCCAATTGGCACCGATCGCTTCAGCAATGAGTGTTGCACCTTCAATAATGAACGCGTTATCTTCCACGCGCGCACTGCGACGCGCGCTCAGACGCCGCAATCGTTGAACTCGGGGATGTGAAAACGCGAGATGCGTGTCGCTCAGACAAGCGCTCCCTTGGCGGTAGCCACCAAGTTGGCAAATGCTTGAGCATCATGTACCGCGAGATCAGCAAGGATCTTGCGATCAACCGATACTCCCGCTTTACTCAGACCGGCAATAAGTCGGCTGTAGGAAAAATCGTTCTGACGACATCCAGCATTGATGCGCTGAATCCAGAGGCTACGAAATTCACCCTTCTTGGCCCGACGGTCGCGAAATGCATATTGACCAGAGTGCAATACCTGCTCATTGGCCGAACGGAAGGTGCGACTGCGGTCGCCGTAGTACCCCTTGGCCTTCTCAAGAATTGCCTTGTGCTTCTTGCGGGCGTGAACTGCTCGTTTTACACGTGCCATGTCTAAATCCTTTCAGGAATTTCTATCGTTCGCCGAGTAGACGTTTGATCCGCTTGACATCACCAGAATGAACATCAACGGATCCGTCAAGACGACGGGTACGGGTGGAGGCCTTGTGTTCAAAGAGGTGTTGACGCATCGATTGCTGACGACGCAGCTTGCCAGTACCCGTCTTCTTGAACCGCTTGGCGGTCGTTTTGGATGTCTTCATCTTTGGCATGTCGGTGTCTCCGGCCTTTGTTTTGTGTCGTACTCGGTCTAAATGTCAGTCACCGCGGCCACCGTTGGTGCCACTGTGTCGACTACTGCTTCGACAATTGCGGCTGGCGCCGCCGGTGGTGCCACTTTGGGCTTTACTGCTGACGAATGGTTGGAATTGGTGTTGGCCCGCTTGGCAACATTTTTTTCTGGCGAGAGAACCATCGTCATACTGCGACCTTCGAGTCGTGCGTATGTATCGATTCGGGCAATTGGCCCCAGCTGTTCGATAACACCGTCAAGAATCTTGGTTCCCAGTTCCGGGTGTGCAACTTCACGACCGCGAAACTGCAACGTGACTTTCACCTTGTGACCCTCACCGAGAAACTCTCGAATGTGACGCACTTTGGTGTCAAAATCACCTTTGCCGATTTTTGGCTTGAACTTGACTTCCTTCATGGTGATCTGCACGGTTTTCTTGCGCGACTCCTTTAGCCGTTGCGCTTCTTCGTAGCGGAATTTTCCGTAGTCCATAATGCGACAAACGGGCGGTTCTGCAAGAGGAGCAACCTCGACCAAATCAAGTTCTGCAATGCGTGCTCTTTCGAGAGCATCTGCAATCGTGACGATCCCCACCTGGGCTCCATCGGCATCAACAAGACGAACTTCGCGAGCGCGAATTCGGTCGTTGTACCGCGGTTCATTTACTGGCGGTGCTATGACAATTCTCTCTTGTGCAAGCGGTATGGCCTCCTATGGAATATAAGTATCGAAGGGAAGAGACCTCTGCTGGTGGGCGCATGCGGGCCGAACCGCTCGGCGACAATGTCGCTCCTGCGCACTCGACCCAAACGCACTCACTCAACATCAGACCAGTCGCTTTCGGGACTTGTGATGTGTTGTACTCGTGGTTAGGTGGGAGAATAAATCTCCACTTGGGGCATTATCGTAGCGCAGATGACCGATAAACCCACTAACAATCCCACTGACTCGACCGACCTCGACGATGCCGAGGCAACCCTCGCTGAGGCGCGAAAACGCGTCGCCGAAACACCGGCCAATGTGGTCGTCGTAAATCATGTGATGGGTTTGTACGAACTGGCTGCCATCCATCTTTCGGCTACTCCACCCCGGCTTGACCAGGCGACCCTGGCCATTGATGCGGTGGCATGCTTGGTGGATGGTATTGGCCCTCGCCTCGGCGAAGAGCACGCCACGTTACGCGATGCTCTGGCCAATATTCGTCTCGCCTTTGTCCAAATTAAGAGCTCTCAGCCGCCAGCGTCGTGACGATCGACGCTTCGCGAATCCCGAAGCGTTCAACTGGCACAAAACTCACTTGAGTGTTCGGCGCAATGTCGCGAGTGCCGTCGACAATTTCTGCACAATGGAATAGATACTTGTCGCCTTGCGCATCAATGGAGCCAAGACCACGTTGAACATCAAATGATTCCACAACTCCGTACATGATTCTTCGGTTCACGATCTAGCCGAAAAACTCGTTGGGTGCAAGGTGTGCCCCCCGTGACCAACTAAGTGCATCGAGAATCGGTTTTCCTTCCGGTTGAACATTCAACAAACATATTGCCCCTTGGCCAGTGGCAACGACTACGCCATCTGATGCGAGTTCGAGGAACTGACCGGGACTAATGGATATCGGAACATCAATTGCTCGTGCGGTGCGGATGTTGAGCCGTTTGCCGCGAAACATCGTAAACCCAACTCCAACTCGAGTGATGCGCGCGAGATGCCCAGCGGATTTTGTCCAATCAAATGCCAAATCATGGGCGGTGATCTTGGACGCATAACTCACTTCACCCGTTTGCGGTTCGCCAACGCCAGCCCCGTTCAAGACAACATCAAGGAGCAATGGGATTGACCGTGCACATAATCGATCCCGCAAACTCTCCAAAGTATCATCGGGTCGAATCTCCGTTTCGTCCCGACGGAACACCTCACCCAAATCGAGGGCTTCAACGACACGCATAATGCACACTCCGGTCTTCCGGTCTCCAGCCAGCAAGGCCCGTTCGACCGGCGCGGCGCCCCGCCATCGGGGAAGCAACGAAAAATGAACGTTGACCATTGGCATTATGGAAAGCAACGTCAATGGAATTAATCGCCCATAGGCAACGACGACTCCAAGTACATCACCATCACCGGCGAGTGACGCCGCAACGGTGAGATCGTGGCTCACTGGAACACCAAGTTCTGCCGCCGCTTGTTTCACCGGACTGGGTGTCGTAACCGATCCGCGACCACGTCGAACGTCGGGACGCGTCACCACCAAATCAATGCGAACTTCAGCCTGATGCAGTGCTCGCAATGGCGCCACAGCAATACTGGGCGTACCGAAATAAACGATACGTGTGGCTGCCCCGACGGGAAGCGGGGCCAGAATGTTCACGTGAGTCGTAGGTGGACCGGTTCGGTATTCTGCGGCTGCTCCTCCAGACGGCGGTATTCGGCCAATGCCAGTTTTCGCTGGTCTGGCGTCATCCGATCAAACATCAACACGCCGTGGAGATGATCAATTTCGTGCTGCAATAATCTGGCCAGTAATTCATCGGCTTCAATCTCAATGGTGTTGCCATCCAGAGAAATCCCGCGGACCAAAATCTGTTTGGGTCGAAGCATTTCCACATATAAACTAGGAATCGACAAACATCCTTCGTCATAGACCCATTCACCGCTGGATTCGACGATGACCGGATTGAGCAGCACATGCGGATCGTCATCCACGTCATAGACAAAGATCTGTTTCTGCACACCGATCTGTGGACCGGCTAGACCAAGTCCCGGAGCGTCATACATCACCGTGAACATCGTCTCCGACAAAGCCACGAGTTTGCCATCGATGTTGGTAACTTCGGCTGCCGCCGACTTGAGCACCGGATCACCGTAGGTGCGAATTTGAGTGCCATTTGGGTGCGCCATACCGTGTAAGGCTAGCGAGCACGGTGAATTGGGTTCAAGAAGTTGCTGGGGTTACCCGTCATCCATTTCCCCGCGCAGTCGCCGCGCCATAGTGCGGGCGTAGTAGTTGGGGGCGAGTCGACTCACCCACCAAGCGAGTTTCGCCATACGCCCGGGTAGCAACAAACCTTTGCCGTTCGCTGCGGCCTGCAAGATTTTTGCCGCCACTTCCTGCGGTTGGGCGCGCGTGCCGACGATTTGTTTCTCATGCCGTGCTGGCTGGCCGTCGCCACCGAGGGCGCTCCGGTCTAGGCCGGTGTCGATGAAGGATGGACAGACCATCAGCACTCCGACCCCATCATCGGTGAGTTCCGTGCGCAGGCTCTCGAAAAATCCGTGCAGTGCGTGCTTCGCCGCTGAGTAGCCGGTACGTGCGATCAGTGGTGCAAAGCCGGCGACACTGGAGATGACGATAATTAGTCCGCGAGATTGGCACAGCGCATTTAGTGCTGCGCGGGTGCAATGGACCGAGCCGAAGAAATTCACCTCCATCACGCTGCGGATCACCGCTGGGTCGGTGCGCATGTATGCGCTACGGTGACTGATGCCAGCGTTGTTGATGAGCACATCGATTCGGCCCCATGTTTCGATCACCGACTCCATTGCTCGCTCGCAGGCAATGGAGTCGGTCACGTCGCAAACGAGACCGAGCGCCTGCGAGCCATCATCGCGCAGTTCGACAGCCAGCGCCTCGGCCCCAACCTCATCCCGGTCGAGCGCAGCGATGCGCGCGCCGGCTGTGGCGAACGATCGTGCCAGCGCCTGTCCAAGACCGCCGGCGGCACCGGTGATCACCACCACCTTGTCGGCAAAATCACGCTGCGTCACAACTCATCCCGACGCGCGCGTGCCGTGAGGTAGAACTCGAATACCTCGGCCGATGTTTTCTGCGGTATGTAACCGAACACCTCTTTCAGCCTGCGGTTGTCGAGCACTGGTCGGTAACGCAGGAAGTCCACCTGCTCCGGCCCATACTGCGTCAACTTCAGAGGTTTTAGTAGCGCGAGTGCGGTCCGCAGCAACCAAGCGGGCAGCACCACGCAGCGCTTCCCTAGACGCGCGGCAATTTCTCCTACACCGAGCGCGCCGTCGCCAGCCACGTTGTAGATGCCGACCTTGTCCGAGTGCACGGCTTCGAGCATGCAACCAACCACGTCCTGATCCCAGATAAACACGAACGGGCTGTCCGATCCTCTGATCGCAATCAAGCGCGGCTTTTCAAACATGTCGGTGATCTGATTGCGTACGGTTTCGCCGAGGATGGTGCCGATGCGAAACACCACTTGCTGCAACTGTGGCTGACGCACGCGATATTCGGCGAGCATTTCTTCAACCAGACGCTTGTGCCATGAATAGGTGAACGCCTTGTTGCCCCGCAGAGGCTGGTCTTCGGTGATCCAATCCGGATTATCGGCGTGATAGCCGTACGCCGCGCCGCTTGAGGACAAAATGATTTTCCCTACACCGACGGCGACGCAGGCCTTGAGCAGGTTCTCGGTTCCCAACACATCCACCGAATATTCGAACTCACGGTTGCTCTTCTTTCCCGGTGTGACAATTGATGCCAGGTGCACCACCGTGTCGATCGCATGACGCTCGAGTATTGCCGCTAAGTCGGGTGCGCGGATGTCGGCAATTTCATAGATAACACCCGGCACGCGCTTCTCGACCGACACTTCGCGTACGTCCATCGCCACCACATGGCTCGTCCCCGCCGCCAGTGCAGTTACCAATTGACTACCGAGATAACCGGCCGCACCCGTGACCAGTACTCGCGGCGAGTCCACTATTTTCCTTCTGGCTCCTGGTGCATGTCCTTGAATTGCATTAGGCCCGGCGCCCACATGTGCGTCACCGGATTGACGTCCACGTGGATTACGGCGCAGCGGTCGCTGGTGCGACAGCGCTCCAGCGCCGATTTGAGATCCTTTGGGTCGGACACGCGCTCGCCGTGAGCGCCCATCGCCATTGCCAATTTGTCGAACTCCACTTCGCCCAGATCGGTGCCAATGTTTTCATCCGGCGGCAGCGATTTCAGCAGCAGAGTCCGGTTCGGATCCATGGTGAACGACTGGCTTATCTTCACCATGCCCCAAGCCTTGTCGCACAGCACCAGATAAATCACCTTGAGATTATTTCGCACCGCAGTCTCGATTTCCTGCGGATGAAAGCCCATCGCCCCATCGCCGATGATGCACACGACGTCGCGCCCGGGCAACGCCACTGCAGCCCCCAGCGCCTGGGCCACTCCCGCGCCAAGCATGCCGAACTTAAATGTCGACAGCAACGTATTGGGCACGCGCACCTCGTGATAGAAATTCGCCCAGAGGGTGGTATTGCCTCCGTCAACCACCAGAATCGCATCGTCTGCAAAAAATTCGCGGCACACGCTGGCGACATGCGCCGAGTTCATCGGCACCGAGCGGTCTGCCAGAGCTTGGTTCCATTCCTCACGGTCACGTCGCTTGGTTTCGTTATAGCGGTCGATGCTCGCGCGCCGCGCCTCGGTGCGGATCTCGTCCTTCTTCGCCTCCAGCCTGATGGCAAGGGCAGCAAGAAACAGTCTGACATCGCCGAGAATGGCGAGATCTGCGGGCTTGTTCATCCCGAGCATTGCGCCATCTGCATCCACCTGAATCATTTTCTGTTGCGACGGATGACCCCAGTACGGTGCCTTGCCCCACCAATCGGTCTCGCCTAGGCGCGTGCCCAGCGCCAGCACCAGATCGGCGTCGTTGCGCGCGGCGCGGTTCAATTCGATATGGATCATCGACAGTGACAGTTCGGATGTTTCCGGCAACACTCCGCGCGCCGACCAACTCGTCGTCACCGGCGCGCACAGAAGTTCGGCAACCTGACGCAACTCCGCATACGCCTGTGCATGGATGATGCCGCTACCGGCGTGAATCAATGGTTGCTCGGCCGCGACCAGCATGTCGGCTGCGCGCCCTACCAATTCTGGCGACGGTTCGGTGGGCGCGGTTCTGCGGTACTGGTGTGGGGACCAGAACGTCGGGTCGGCTTCCACCTTGGTGTTCATGATGTTTTCTGGCACGTCAATGTGCACCACACCCGGACGACCCTCCCAGGATTTGCGTAGTGCCATGCGCACGAGTTCGGGAATGCGCTCGAATGACGAAATGACGCAACTCCACTTGGCCATCTTGCCGATCACGCCGGATTGGTCGAAATACTGGTAACTGCCGCCGCGGTCGGGATAAGCGATGCCGGGGCGACGACATGCAGTGATTACCAGCACGCGATTGCCTTCCGCCTGCTCCACTGCAATACCAGACAGCGCATTGGCGACGCCGGGTCCGTTGCTCGCGATGCAAACGCCGAGTTTGCCGGTGAGTCGGGCATAAGCGCCCGCCATGTGCACGGCACTGGTCTCGTGGCGCGGTGTGATGAGATCGATGCCGTGAGTGCGGAAACTGGCGTACAAGCCAAAGTAAGTGCCATCGATGATGCCGAATACCTTCTGCACGCCCTCGGCCTGCAGCATTCGGGCGATGACTTCACCACCGGCGATTTCCGACATGCATTCCCCTGTCATTGCGCGTTATCCGACTGCCATCAAACATAACGCTCCGAGCCCGGCGCGCCGCTGTCGAGCCGCTCGCGAATTCGGTAGTGGTCGAATCCGGCAGAAACCGAACACGACGCGCTTCACGAGATCGTTCTGACGACACCATTAGACTCCACGAAGCCATCGGCTACGTCATGTCATTTCCGCCGACGAACACCATGGATCATTTGGCGTCCACCATAAATTTCTAGTAGGGCATTGTGAAAGTCAAGCTCGGACCGGTTGAGGACCGGACAGTCTTCCGAATGGCAACGAATGCGCACGAAAACACCGTCGACTCGGAGCACCCTAAGAGCTTCGGACACAGCAGCTATGGCATATTGACTGGTGCCTAAGCTTTCCCCTAGCCAAACGCGCGAATTGGCCGCACCCTAAACGGGTTCGCCGGTGGCTTCATGTTTCCGACCAGCGTCTGGACCCGATCAAACTGCTGACCATCCATGAAGTACTGGGTCCATGCCGTCGCGTTGTTGTAGTCGGTTGACGTCCAGTAATACCCCTTGTTGAACGAACCAAGAGGTGTGTCCTGTCCTCCGACACGGTTTTGGGCAATGTTTCTGTACACCAAATCAAGTTCGTCTTTCGATGGTAAGAACCAGTCGTCCCGGCCCCCGCACACCGAGTCTTCGGCAAATTTCGCGGCGTACAAACCATTGGCTCCAAAGGCCCGAGTGATAATGCCCGTATTGATTCTGCCCATGCCCACTTGCTTAGCAAGCAGTCGCAACTTTGCTGCACTCTGACCACTAGTGGCCTTGTACACCATCTTTTTCCCGATCCGCCACGGCAGTGTCGTGGTTTCGCACGCCACCGGTGCGACCTCTAAGAAGCGTCCCCACGGCTGGTCACTGCCAGCGTCATAAAACACAATCCCACCGCCTGGGCCAATATCGCCGACTTTACAAACTGTGGTTGCCCCACCAGCAGTACACGCTGCATTCGACAAAGGTGCAAACGGCACCGTAACCGACATCGGCATCACCCCAGTTGACGGCGGAAATGCTCGAATCGCTATGGCTTGAAACTTCATCGATGTGAATCCAGAGCCAACATGCACGGGACTCTTGAGATCTGTCTTATTACTTGTCTTCAAAGGAATAATCCCGTTGGCATCGGTGAACTGTGTGCCGTCTTGGAACAATTGATACCACGCAAAGCCGTCGCTCGCTTCGGTCGAAGTCCATGCTGGCGCGGCTGCCCACTTGCCCTTCAGACCATTGATCTTCCACGAGTTGTACAACGCATCTAACTCCTGTTTCGACGGCAAGAACCAGATACCGCCTGTGCCATTCCAGATGGCACCAGCAACTGTCTCTGTCGCACCAGAATTGGCAACGATCCTTTGCGTATTAGAGGAACCCATGCCGATTTGCTGGGCCCGCATCCGTTGTTGGGCAATGGTCAGCCCGCCCTCACCGTCTGCATATATCGAGTTCACTAAACCCCACGGAGCACTTACCGCGACCGGCTTAGCCATTACCTCCAGGTACCGACCCCACCACTGCATTGATCCGGCGTCATAAAACACAATTCCACCCATTGGCCCCACCGAGCCCACCGCACAATTCGCGCCATTTTCAATGCATGCCGCGGCACTCACGCTCGTCGGCACCGCCACCAGCAGTGAGCCGCATAGCGCTGCACTTGCAATGAATCGTTGCAGAATCTTGGTCACCCACTCAATCTAATGACTCTCAATGAAAATAAATCGTCGCCCCAACCATCATCAGCGCCCAGCAATTTGCGCGCCGGCGATGCTCAGGTTTCGTTGCTGAGTATCGTCTTGGGTATTCGCTCAATGGCGTTTTCGAAATCCTGCTCCACGCGACTGGGATTAAGAAGTTGCTGCTTACGGAACTTTTCGTACTGCCGCTCAGCCTTGGTCAGTGCCTCCTGATGGGAGACACTTCCGGCGTGCGTGAGGATTTCCCGTTCGCCCAGTTGCAGAAAGTCGTCCAGTTTGGCGATCCAATTCTGCATCGTCATGGGCTTGCGGTTCAGTGCCTGAAGTTCGGCGAATTCGAGATAGCCAGTGACTATGCGGTTGAGAATTTCAAGTTCTTCGGTGTTCAGGTAGTTCTTAGCGATGGTTACGTCTTCCTTGCGCGGGTTGTCGCCAATCCAGGAGGTAAGCCCCATGTTGGTCTGTGAGGCATCCGCCCGTTGAACGATGATTTCGGCTGCGGTTTGCCCGTGGGCTGCCCAGTGCATCTTGTTTTGCACCGTGGCAAAAAAGTGTTGGGTCGCCTCCTCGGCTGGGTCGTAGTCGATGCTGGTGGCGTAGATATCCAGCACCTTGCGCCAGAACACCTTTTCCGACGAGCGGATGTCACGGATGCGCGCCAGCAGTTCGTCAAAGTAATTGCCACCGCCGGCGCGCTTGAGCCGGTCGTCGTCCAGCGCGAATCCCTTAACGATGTATTCCCGCAGGCGCTGCGTGGCCCAGATACGAAACTGGACTCCACGATGCGATTTGACGCGGTACCCGACGGAGATGATGACATCGAGGTTGTAGAGCTGCGTCTCATATAGCTTGCTATCGGCGGCAGTTATCCGGAAATTCCGGATAACTGAAGATTCATTCAACTCCCCCTCACTAAAGATATTTCGGATGTGCTCAGAAATCGTGCGGACGTTCTTGTCGAACAGCTCACTCATCTGCTTTTGACTGAGCCAAACGGTCTCACCCACCATGCGGGTTTCAAGCCGCGTCCGGCCATCTTCGGTCTGATACAGAAGGACTTCGTCACGAAACTGCGGGGCCTCGTTATCCGTCATCACGCCATACTTTCGCGGGTAACAGGTCGGACGAGTTCTTGGCCAACTATTAAGCAATCCTTAAAAGTTGCCGCCGACTTATGTTGGCTCTTGGCAATTAGCGATCTCGGAAATTCAGGATGTAGTGCCATAACTCTCCGACCATTAGAGCACAGGGGTACTACATGGTGAATCTGGGTGCCATTTCGTTGCGTCAGGTCGTGCAAGGCTAGACAGCACGATGAGTGACGAGCAGTACTTCGCCCGGAAACCGAAAAGTAAGTCAACACTTTCGCCCGATGGCGCTTCAAGACGTGATCAACGGACTACCTGGAAAGTCGGCACTACCGAGTTGCATCTCACTACCGATAGCGGAGTCTTTTCACGTCGAGGCATTGATCCAGGAACCGCCGTGCTGATCGAAAATGCTCCACCACCGCCGCAATCTGGAACGTTTTTGGATCTTGGATGTGGATCTGGGGCATTGGCCCTCACATTGGCAACATATTCGCCACAAGCCACCGTATGGGCGGTCGATGTAAATGAGCGCGCAATTTCCCTCACCCGGAGAAATGCGGCAAGCAGCCATTGCCACAATGTGCATGCTGTTGGCCCCGAGGGAGTTCCCGCGGATACGACCTTCGACGTCATCTGGACGAATCCGCCGATTCGAATTGGGAAGAAGGAATTGCACACGTTGCTGAGTACATGGCTTGCGCGTTTATCCGACCATGGCCAAGCCTGGCTCGTCGTCAATCGCAATCTCGGATCCGATTCCCTTGTCGCCTGGCTGCGTGAATTGGGTTACGAAGTTTCGCGCCACACCAGCAAACGTGGTTATCGGGTTATATGCGTGGCGGGTCGATCTGGATCTTGAGCCGAGAGCCTTTGGGCTTTGGCGTCGTTTGCAACGTCGTGACGAGATCGCTAACCGATGCAGCCCGGACAATCACATCGTCATCGCCAAGCGTGGCCACATTGATCAACATGTTGGCAGCAAGTTCGGTGGCGAAGGCCGATGTTCCAACCCCGGATATGCGGGCCAGGGAACCAAAAGGTGGCATTGAAAGTGCCCGTCGCCGGTCGCATTCATGAATCAACAAGGCGGTGAAATCAAGGGACTTTACGGCACCAAAGAGTTCATGTTGCGGTGAATGGGTTTGCAGCATCACTCGCCCACCTTCGGTCCGCCTTCGCGCCAGTCGAGCAGCCAACACAATCATGCTCAGTGTGATTTCCGTTGCTCGATACCGCGGCGCAAAGAGTTCGGCATCCACATCTAGCAGGACAACGGTGTCGGCTTGATGAACCCGATGCAACACCGCTTCGGTACCAACGAACAACATTGCCGAGGCATCAAAATCGAGATCCGATTTGGGCGACCCGGAAACTTCCACGACTTCACTTACATTTCGACCGGCGGCTGCAGCAAGTTCTTCCCGTAAACGCGTGACACCAAGTTTCAACAGGGCAAATTTGCTGGCACCGCATCCCAGGCACACCTGCGGTCGCTGGGCAGAACATCGTGGACACACAAATATTTCGACATCGGTAAGTCGTACCGCAGCGTCGCAAAATTCACAGCGGGCAATTGCTCGACAGCGTGCACAGGCCAACAGTCGTGCTCGACCCTTGGTGTTGAGCACGCACACAATGCGTCGGGAATGATCCCGCAACTCGGCGATCAACTCTGACGACAATAGTGATGAGGCCCAACGCTCATCTGCGGCGCGATTGATCACGCACATCTCTGGCCACGAATTCTGTTCGAGTACAGCATCGTTACTTCGTTGCCGATTACCTGCGGCAACAAATGCCGTGACACTTGGTACGGGGGTTATCAATATGCAGGAAATACCCAAGCGACGCGCCCGCTCGATAGCCACATCACGGGCATGCCAGGTAGGTGACCGCTCTTCTTGCAGACCATCATCGTGCTCATCAATCACGACGATGCTTGCTAACCGTGGTGCACTGCTCCAGATGGCGCTGCGAGACCCGATGATCACGTCCACTCCACCGGCACCTTGGGCCCAGTCCTCGGACATCACTGCGACCGTGAAACCCATTCCCCGTAGTGCAGCGGCCATCATTCGGGCCCGATACATCGTCGGGATCACGACCAACGTTGGCCCCTGGCTGGCGCATGTCGCCACAAGATTCGCTAAATCAGCGTGCGGGCCTCGGCGCAAGAGAACGGTATTTCTCTCGCTGAGGGCCCACCCGATATCGGCAGCATCGTTGCCCGCAATTGAGCGGAGGGCCGAGTACCGCGCGGGTGGCAACTTTGACACCAACTTGTCGGGCGACCCCGCAACGCAAAAGGCACGCAGTCTTCCGGCCCATCTCATCGTTGCCCAGATACCAAGTTCAATGATCTCTGCTGTCGGTCCGCGACCAATGATGGCGATGATCGGTAACAACTTCGCCGGATCCAGTTCGGTGGCGAGCCCAGTAGCTGTCATTTCATCGGAGAGTCCGACCACCCACCCCGCCACTTTGCGGTTATGCAATGGAACTCGTACTCGCGAACCAACGACGAGATCTTGTGTCAGAACCTCGGGCACCAGATAATCGAAGATTTTGTCGATACCGGTGACGTCGGGAACGACGCGAGCGATCAGAGTTTGACGGCTGCCTTGAACTCTTTGAGTCGCGACAGCGACTCCCATGTGAAGTCCGGCAGTTCGCGACCAAAATGTCCGTACGCCGCAGTGCTGCGATAGATCGGTCGCTTCAAGTCGAGATCTCGGAGAATTGCGGCTGGACGAAGGTCGAAGACATCTTTCACAGCAGCCTCGATGGCCAGTTCGTCCACGGTGTGAGTTCCAAATGTTTCCACCAAGATGCTGATCGGGTGGGCCATACCAATGGCGTACGCCACTTGTACTTCGCAACGCTGCGCTGCGCCCGAGCCAACCACATGCTTGGCAACCCAGCGTGCTGCGTATGCCGCGGATCGATCCACTTTGGAGGGATCCTTTCCGCTGAATGCACCACCGCCGTGGCGTCCCATTCCGCCGTAGGTGTCAACAATGATCTTGCGACCAGTTAGTCCCGTGTCGGCATGGGGTCCACCCTTGACGAATTCCCCGGTGGGATTGATGTGCACGGCAAATTTGTCATTGGCGAACTGTGCTGGGATGACTGGTCGGATGACCTGCTCAATGAGATCAGGGCGAATGACGGTGTCACGCGGGGTTCCATCGGCGTGTTGCGTGGAAATGAGCACCGTAGTCAAACGCACTGGTTTGCCATCTTCGTAATCAAACGTCACCTGTGTTTTACCGTCCGGGCGCAAATATGGAATCGCCCCTGACTTACGCACTTCAGCAAGTTTTTCGGCCATCCTGTGAGCAAGCCAAATCGGCAGTGGCATGAGTTCGGGGGTTTCGTTACAGGCGTATCCAAACATCATCCCTTGATCGCCGGCACCTTGGCTGTTGAGTTTGTCTTCACCACTTTTTCCGCTGCGAGTTTCTTCGCTTGTGTCGACGCCTTGAGCAATATTTGGACTTTGCTCGTCAATCGACACGATCACACCACAGGTGTTGCCGTCAAAACCGTACAGTGCGTTGTCGTAGCCGATGTCCTTGATCACTTCGCGGGCAATTTTTGGAATGTCGACATATGCCGTCGTCGTAATTTCACCGGCCACCACGCACAGCCCGGTGGTGAGCAGAGTTTCACAGGCAACTCGACCTTGGGGATCTTCGGTCAGAATCGCATCCAGAACCGCGTCTGAAACCTGATCGGCCATCTTGTCCGGATGCCCCTCGGTGACGCTCTCTGATGTGAAAGTGAAATTCCTCACGTGGGCTCCTTCGGGCGGCTGTTTCGAATCCGCACCACACTATCTAATACCTCGCGAGCCACGAGGCGTTTGTCAGCAAGGGGTACGTTGCGGGACGGGAAATCTCGGAAAACAAGAGTCACCGCATTGGTGTCGTGACCAAATCCAACGCCAGGGTCTGCCACGTTATTGGCGACGATCAGATCAATATTTTTGCGCTCCAATTTCGCTCGGGCATGTTCAATCAAGTTGCTCGTCTCGGCGGCGAACCCGACAACAACTTGGCCGGTTCGTTTGGTAGCACCAAGTCCGGCCAAAATATCTGGAGTCGCTTCAAGTTCGAGGGTTTCCAGCGATGCGATTCGGCCTGTAATTGAATCTTTCTTGAGTTTCTCAGTTCGGCTTAGTTTGGGTCGCACATCGGCAACCGCGGCGGCCATGATGATCACATCTGCATTTGCCGCAACGAGCGCTATCGCCTCTTGCATCTGCGCGGCGGTTTCCACGTCCACAATTTCGACGCCGAATGGCACGCTGCGCTCAACGGTCGTAATTAATGTCACCTTGGCACCTCGGGACGCAGCCTCGGCGGCAATGGCATAGCCCTGCTTCCCCGATGAACGATTAGCAATCACTCGCACCGCATCAATGGGTTCACGGGTACCACCGGCTGTCACTACGACGTGTGTCCCGTAGAGATCACCGGGTGTCAGCAGTTGCAGGATTTGCTCAAAGATCACCATTGGATCGGCAAGTCGTCCGATACCGACATCTCCACCGGCGAGTCGACCCACTGCCGGCTCGACAACATAGACACCGCGTCGACGCAACGTAGTGAGATTTTCTTGCACTGCCGGGTGTTCCCACATCTCCGTGTGCATTGCCGGACAAATCATCACTGGTGCCCGAGTGGCCAGCAACGTGGCAATCAGCAGATCAGATGAGATTCCGGCTGCATAGGCGCCAATAACTCGTGCTGTTGCCGGCACCACGACGACCAAGTCGGCGCGTTGTCCTAGGTGAGTATGAGGAATCGGATCAGGGTCATCCCATAACGACGTGTGCACCGGTTCAGAAGCAAGAGCCGACAGGGTGGCTTTGCCAATGAAGTGCCCGGCATCACTTGTCATTATTGGTGCAACATGAGCACCAGCATCGACCAGCAAACGACACAATTCAACTGATTTGTAGGCAGCAATGCCGCCAGATACTCCGACAACGATCTGCTTGCCAGTAAGCGCACTCATCGCATCTGCAGAGAGACTTACAGCGTCGGCTCGGCTGCTTCGACGATTGGTTCGACCACAGTCTCAGCAACTGCTTCCACAACTGCTGCATTTACTACTGCTACGACCGGTTCGGCGATTGTCGCATGTACATCACCGAACACAGCGGCAACGTCGAGAGCGGCTTCGTCGAGTACTTCGGTGTCCAGATCTGCGTCGAGTTCTTCGTACACAGCCATTGGCACGCTCTTAATCTTGTCGGCGGCAATTTCCTCAAAACTGATGGAAAGCGGCTTGCGAGAGGTGGAACTCACCTGCGGTGGCACCATGCTGCCCAGACCTTCACCCAATTGATTGAAGTAAGAGTTGATTTCGCGGGCTCGACGAGCGGCCAACGTGACCAACGCGAACTTTGACGATGTTCGCGCCATCAAAGACTCAATTGGTGGGTTCATCATGGTGTCTTCAATTGCCACGTGGGTTCTCCTCTGTATGCCGACTGGTATATGCCGACTGGCAATTCTACCTGCACGCCCACCTAACGGGGCACGGCACCACTATTTTCAGCGTAAACGACGGGCCCGTTCTCGATTGATGAGACCCAACATTTCATCCACCGTGGAGTCCAGATCATCGTTCACCAGGACATAGTCAGCCAAAGCCTTACCAATCGGCTCTTCGTCCTCGGCCTTACGCAGCCGTTGATCGACCCGTTGATCTGGGTCGCCGCGACCGATCAAGCGCGCCTTTTGCTCATCGCGCGAGGGTGGAAGCACGAACAACAGCAACGCATCCGAATCAAGTCGCTTCACTTGTTGAGCACCATCGACTTCAATTTCCAACACGATGTCACGACCATCTGGAGCCTGAGGTGTTGGCGTTCCGTACAGGTTCCCAAGAAATTCAGTCCATTCGAGGAATCCACCATGTTCTAGACGCTCCTCAAACTGGGTTCGGGTGGCAAACACATAGGCGTCATAGGCTTCACCAGGACGGCGTTGACGGGTTGTCCAGGAACGGCTCAACCACAGTGTCGGATCCCGTTCAACAAGCGCGTCAACGATGGTGCTCTTGCCCACACCCCCTGGGCCGGAGACCACGACGATGAGTGGTTTGGGTGAGTTCATTGTCCAAGTTCCTTTAGCAACTCCAGGCGTTGGTTCGGTTCAAGTTCCAGCACTCGACACTTTACGGCGATCCCGATGTCGCTCATCACTCGACGTGCTCGCACTTTGCCAACGCCCGGAAGCGACTCCAGCAATTTCACTACGTATAATCGGTTCACCGCAGCATCTGGATTGGTGATGTTTAGCGCCGCAACGAGACTCAACGATGCACTCGCCAAACGCATTTGCGCTTCAGTCATTTCCTTTCGAATCAGGCGAGCCTTTTCAATCACGGCACGACGCTGTGCGCCGGTGATCCCTGACGGCGGCGACATCGAATTACTTTACTGCCTCGGTGATTTCTCGTACTTATCGACCAATGTCTAGCCATCAATGTCTATCCACCAATGTCTATTGACCAATTCCGCCCCGATGTGCAGCACCAATAACCTGCGACCAGTTACTGATGCCGTGCGACTCGGCCCATTTGACAAGTTCCCTCGCGACTCGCAGCGCGGCTCGCGGTTCGGCAAATGTTGCGGTGCCAACTTGCACCGCACTGGCACCGGCACACATCAATTCGGCGGCATCTGCACCACTTGCCACCCCACCTACCCCGACGATCGGCAACTGTGGATGTGCGGCTGCGACGTCGTAGACCGCACGCACCGCAATTGGATGTATTGCCCGACCCGATAATCCCCCACCACCGCCACTGCCAAGTACCGGCAATCCGGTGTCGGTATCGAGCACCATCGCCAACATTGTGTTCACCAGAGTTACCGCATCGGCGCCGGCATCGTGGGCGACACCGGCGATCTGTACCAATCGATCGGTGTTTGGGCTCAACTTTGCCCACCGCGGTACTCCACATGCGGCGGTCGCCCGCATCACTTGATCGGTGAGATCCTCGTCATGGGCAAACATCACATGTGTGCCAGGGGAATCACCTCGAATATTCGGACACGACAAATTCACTTCAACGGCGCATAAATGTTCGGCCACCGGTGCCAACAGTTCTGCCGCTCGGGCATAATCGTCAACACTTCGCCCCCAAATGCTGGCAATTACCGTCGCTCCGCATTTGATCAGGTCGGGCAGGTCACGGGAAATCCAGGCTTGTATCCCGGCACCTTGCAACCCGACGGAATTCAACATTCCAAGAGTCGTCGGATGTAATCGCGGGGCCTTGTTACCGGGCCATTCGAAACTGGCAAGCGACTTGACAACTACTCCGCCCAAGTCAGCGAGAGGCATGTACTCATTCAGTTCGGCGCCATGACCGGCCGTACCCGAGGCGGTGAGGATTGGATTTTTCAACTCAACTGATCCGACGCGAACTGCTTCCATCGTCGAAGTCATTGCCCGTGATACTCCTGCAATGAGCGTACTTCAAGTGGATGAGCGTGTGCTTCGGCAAGTCCCTGCACGGCGGCAAGTGCTGCCTTGATCGTGGTCACCGACGAGACACGATAAATGTTGGCGGCCTTACGAATTGCCTCGCCATCGGTACGGGTGCGACGACCACTTGGGGTATTGATGACAAATGAAATCTCTCCCCGCCTGAGTAACTCAACGGCATCACCGGTTTCATCAGCCGCGGTTGCTGTTGAATGCTCAGACACTTTGCCGACGATCCGATCCACTGGATATCCAAATTTCCGCAGATATTCGGCGGTACCGCTCGTTGCCACTATGCCAAGGCCAAGTTGACGCAGACGTTTGGCAATCACAAGACCACTGGACTTGTCGCGATCATTCAGGGTGAGAAAGACCATTCCCGCGCTCGGCAGATCAGTTCCGGCCGCAGTTTCGGCTTTGATGAATGCTCGACCAAACGTGCTGTCGATACCCATCACTTCGCCCGTAGATCGCATCTCTGGACCCAACGCCGTGTCCACTTCGGGAAAACGATTGAACGGCAAGACAGCCTCTTTAACTGCCACATGACCAAGATTGATCGGATCTTTGAGCAGACCTTCGCCACGTAGACCAGCAAGTGTTGCACCAAGCATCACCCGGCTGGCAATCTTGGCCAACGGCACGCCCGTTGCTTTGGCTACGAACGGCACGGTGCGACTGGCTCGAGGATTCGCCTCCAACACGTAGATCGTGTTCCCAGCAAGTGCAAATTGCACATTCAGCAGACCCCGCACATCGAGTGCGTTGGCAATGGACTTGGTGTATGACTCAACCGCCTCAATGGCCCATGGCTCGAGTGTCTGTGGCGGTATCGCGCAGGCTGAATCACCGGAGTGAACTCCGGCCTCTTCGACGTGCTCCATAATTCCGCCGATGAGCACTTCACCGGAGGCATCCCGAATTGCATCCACATCAATCTCGGTGGCATCTTCCAAAAATCGATCCACGAGCACTGGTCGCTGTGCCGACAACCCGCCTTCCCGACCGAGTGTTCCGGCTACAGCCAATTCGCTCATCGCTCGCACCAGATGCGCATCATCATGGACGATCTGCATCGCCCTGCCGCCGAGCACATAACTCGGACGAACCAACACCGGATAACCGACATCGTGGGCGACGCTCAACGCGTCATCGATGCTGACGGCGGTTCCGCCCGGCGGTTGGGTAATTCCGAGTCGAGTGCACAGCGCACTCCACTTCTCACGGTCTTCGGCAATATCAATCGATGCAGCCGACGTCCCGGCGATGAGCCCAGAGGGCAATGCGCCTGACAATTTGAGTGGGGTTTGTCCACCGAGAGAAACCACAACCCGTGGCGGGGCACCACCGGCAATCGTCTCGACCTCAATGACGTTCATCACATCTTCGGCCGTCAGCGGTTCGAAATACAGACGATCGGACGTGTCGTAATCAGTGGAAACAGTTTCCGGATTGCAATTCACCATCACGGTTTCATATCCGGCATCGCGCAGGGCAAAACTGGCATGAACACAGCAGTAGTCGAACTCAATTCCCTGACCTATTCGGTTGGGACCACTGCCAAGAATGATGACCCGCGGCTTGTTGGACGATCGAACTTCGCACTCGTCTTCGTATGTCGAATAGTGATATGGCGTTTGGGCTTCGAATTCGGCACTGCAGGTATCCACTGTTTTGTAGGTAGGTACGACTCCAGCCCCAATTCGACTCGCCCGCACCGAATCTTCTGACACATCCCAAAGGTAAGCAAGTTGACCATCGGCAAATCCGAGCCGCTTGGCACGTCGCCACGTTGTGCGGGTCATTGCCCCAATCCCGATTGCGGCAAGTTGGGCTCGCTCATCAATAATCATTTGCATCTGATCGATGAACCACGGGTCGATATGCGAAGCCTGGTGCACCACATCAATAGCAATCCCCCGCTGCAGACATTCACCGATCTGAAACATCCGATCTGCAGTGGGAATCGCAATCGCGGCGATGAGTTCACTGTCGGGGAGAAGAGCCATGATTTTTTCGGCCGGGTCGCAGTTGAGACCGAGGCGTCCGTTTTCAAGTGAACGCATTGCCTTTTGCAGACTCTCGGGAAAGGTTCGGCCAATCGCCATGGCCTCCCCCACGCTTTGCATCTGTGTGCCAAGCACTCCACTGGTACCGGGAAATTTCTCAAAGGCCCATCGCGGGATCTTGGTCACCACATAGTCGATCGTGGGCTCAAAACTCGCTGGCGTCATCTTGGTGATGTCATTGGGGATCTCATCGAGGGTGTACCCAACCGCCAACTTGGCTGCAATCTTGGCAATCGGAAATCCGGTTGCTTTGGAGGCCAGGGCCGACGACCGCGATACACGTGGGTTCATTTCAATAATTACTTGCTCACCCGTGCTTGGGTTCACCGCAAACTGCACATTGGAGCCGCCAGTTTCTACCCCGACCCGACGAATACAGGCGAATGCTGCATCGCGCATTCGTTGATATTCCACGTCAGACAGGGTGAGCGCCGGGGCAACCGTGATCGAATCCCCCGTATGAATGCCCATCGCGTCAACATTTTCAATCGAACAGATGACTACGCAGTTGTCGGCTCGATCCCGCATCACTTCAAGTTCGAATTCTTTCCAGCCAACAATCGAAGTTTCGATTAGCACTTCATTGATCGGACTGGCCGCCAGACCGTTTGACACCATGTCGATAAATTGCGGAATTGATTTCGCAATACCCGTGCCGTGCCCTCCCAGGATGTATGCCGGACGAATGATGACCGGCAGACCAATGTTGGCAATGACCGCCTGCGCTTCATCCATACTGTGAGCCACACCACTGGCCGGAACGGCGAGACCAATTTCGATCATCGCCTGTTTGAATTTTTCGCGATCTTCTGCTGTGGCAATGGCTTGCGCATTTGCACCGATGAGCTCGGGCGTACCGGGCACTCCCACGGCGCCGCGTTCATACAGCGCCATTGCCAAGTTAAGAGCCGTTTGTCCCCCCAGTGTCGGTAACACGGCATCGGGTTTCTCCCGGGCGATAATTGCCTCCAACACATCGACAGTGAGTGGTTCGATGTATGTGCGGTCGGCAAAATCAGGATCGGTCATAATCGTGGCCGGATTGGAATTGGCAAGAATCACCCGATATCCCTCGTCCCGCAGGACCCGACATGCCTGAGTACCTGAGTAATCGAACTCACAAGCTTGACCAATCACAATTGGCCCCGAACCAATGATCAAGATCGACGTGAGGTCATTGCGACGTGGCATTACGAGCAGTCCATCAGTTCGCAGAATTCACCGAACAGATAGCGGCTGTCATGGGGGCCCGGGCCGGCTTCTGGATGGTATTGCACACTGAATGCACGCGCATTGCGAACCCGCATTCCTTCATTGGTGTCGTCATTGAGATTCGTGTGCGTGACGTCCACCAGATCTGCGAGCGATGTTGAATCGACACAAAAATTGTGATTTTGACTGGTGATCTCGACGCGTCCAGTGCGCAAATTTCGCACCGGATGATTGGCACCGTGATGCCCGAAAGGCAATTTGAATGTCGAGCCACCAAGGGCAAGTGAAAGCAATTGATGTCCCAAGCAAATACCAAAGATTGGTATCCCGGAGTTCAACAGCTGTCGGATCGTCTCCGGAACGCCCGTCACACTTTCGGGATCACCCGGACCATTGGAGAGAAACACTCCATCCGGGGACATCGCCAACACTTGATCTGCTGTTGTTGTGGCAGGAACAACTCGAACAGTCGCCAGTTCTCCGAGGCAACGCAACATCGTCTGTTTGACTCCAAAATCAAAGGCCATAACGTTGAATCGACCGGTGCCAACCTGATACGACGACGGCGTCGTGACCTGGGCCACGAGGTTGACCCCATTGGTTCCAGATTCACGAATTGCGGCGGCGCGCAGGTCTGACTCCGACGCGGTGCCAAATGCTCCCGGCATCGATCCAGCCTGGCGCAAGATGCGAGTGAGCCGTCGTGTATCGATCCCAGCAATTCCGCCCACGTTGCGTGTACGCAGAAAGTGATCTACGTCGTCATCGCTTCGCCAATTGCTCCGACGCCTGGCGAGGTCGCGCACGATCACCCCGCGGGCAAAAACTTGCTTGGCCTCATTGTCATCACTAGTGGTGCCGTAGTTACCGATGTGCGGGGTCGTAAATGAAATGATCTGTCCGGCATACGACGGATCGGAAATTACTTCTTGATAACCGGTGAGAGTGGTATTGAACACCACTTCACCACTGCACATGCCATCAAGATTCACTGCACCGATTGCTTCGCCCTCAAAGATACTGCCGTCGCGTAACACCAAGGCTGCTTCACGAATGGTCATCGCTGTGCTTCTCCATCTATCACGACTGCCTCACCGCGAAACACGGTGTGACGTACTTTGCCACGCAGACGGCGACCAACAAAGGGAGTATTGGTGCTTTTGCTGGCCAGTCGTGTGGGGTCGACCTGCCAACTAAGATCTGGATCAAAGACACAGAGATTGGCCACCGCTAATGGAGCAATTTCGCGGCCGTGTTGACCAGAAATCCCGGCAATTGTCGCCGGATTCGTGGACATCAGAGCGACAATCTCGTGCAGATCCATATCCAATTCAGCCAGCACCACGCCAAGTGCGGTTTCCAACCCCAACATCCCAGGAGGCGCCTGATCGAGCGGAAGTTCTTTGTCCCGTCGAGCGTGGGGAGCATGGTCTGTGGCAATGGCATCAATTGTTCCGTCTTGCACCCCGATCTTTAGGGCGCGAATGTCACTCAGTGATCGCAGCGGTGGGTTGACCTTATAAACGGGGTCAAAACCGTTCAGCATTTCTTCGGTCAACGACAGATGATGGGGTGTGACCTCAGCAGTCACTGGCAGACCGTCGGCCTTGGCAGCGCGAACCAAATCCACCGAGCGCGCCGTGGATAGATGCAAAAAGTGCACTCTCGCCCCAGTCAGCCTGACCAGTTCGATGTCCCGACTGACCATCAATTCTTCGGCGATCGCGGGCCAACCTGGCACACCCATATCGGCCGAACAGCAACATTCGTTCATTGCTGCGCCAGCAGTAAGCGAAGAAACCTCACAGTGCTGGGCGAGGATGACACCAAGACCCTTGGCATATTCCATTGCTCGTCGCATCAACACTGGATCTTGCACACCGGTGCCATCATCGGTGAATATCTGCACACCCGCCTTGGCCAGTTCGGCCATTGGCGACAAGGCGAGCCCTAAACGACCAACCGTGATGCAGCCACTTGGTACTACATCTACGAGACCTGCACGACTACCCTGTTCCCGCACGAATTCGATGACCGCAACCGAATCCTGTGCCGGATCGGTGTTTGGCATTGCCACGAGAGCGGTGAAACCACCCAACGCACCAGCCCGACTCCCGGATTCGATTGTCTCGGTATCTTCTCGACCTGGTTCACGCAAATGGGTGTGCAGATCCACGAATCCAGAACAGACCACACATCCAGAAGCATCCAGGGTGTCATCGCCCTTGAGGCCAGTTCCAATTTCGGTGATGATCCCGTTGGCGATTGCAATATCGGCAACACGTCGGGATGACCCAGCGATGATCGTTCCGCCCTTGATCACTGTGGTTCGCGTCGTGGCCGACATCACAATACCTCGCTCGTCAGGCTCGACACCGGAGACGACTGTTCGCCTGCCAGCACATCGAACAGCACCGCCATCCGCACCGCTACACCATTGGCAACTTGACGGTGGATGAGTGAATTGGTGAGATCCTGGGGATCAACTTGCATTTCCACTCCTCTATTCATCGGTCCGGGATGCATCACCACCGAAGTCGGTGCCAGACAGGCGACTCGCTCACGGGTTAATCCGTACTGCTCGCCGTACTCACGCAACGTAGGAACATGGCCCTGGGACATCCGCTCGCTTTGCAAACGCAACATGTACAGCACATCAGTCGCGCCAATGACATCGTCGAGCCGGTAATTTACTTTCACCGGCCAGTGCGTGACGTCTTGGGGCAACAGTGTTGGAGGTGCCACAAGCGTGATCTCGGCACCAAGGAGCGCAAAGGCTTGAATATTGCTGCGGGCAACTCGCGAATGTTTGATGTCACCGACGATGGTCAGCGTCAGACCATCAAAGCGCTGACGCCCGAAAGCCTCGCGCACAGTGTAGCAATCCACCAAGGCCTGAGTTGGATGCTGATGTGCACCGTCACCGGCATTGAGAATTGATGCATTTGTCCACGCACTCATCTGCCATGGCACGCCAGCAGACTTGTGTCGAACGACAAAGGCATCTACGCCCATATCGCTGATTGTCTCAACGGTGTCACGAAGACTCTCACCCTTGTTGACGCTCGAACTCGACACGCTGAAGGTAAGCGTGTCAGCAGAAAGGCGTCTAGCCGCCGTCTCGAAACTTAATCGTGTCCGCGTGGAGTCTTCCAAGAACAAACTCACGACGGTTTGACCCCGTAGGGCCGGAACCTTTGGAATCGGCCGGGCGTTGATTTCGGCCATGTGTTTGGTGAGTTCCAAGATGCGCTCAAGACCATCAAGACCAAGTTCTTCGATGCTGCGCAAGTGTTTCATGAGCGACGACCCGATGTGACAGTGACTCCATCGCTGCTGACTAGTACCTCGTCAGATTGTTGGGTAGGCAAATTCTTACCCACATAATCAGGTCGTATTGGCAGCTCTCGATGGCCGCGATCCACAAGTACCGCAAGTTGCACGGCCTTGGGCCGCCCATAGTTATTGATTCCCTCCAACGCCGCTCGTACGGTCCGGCCGGTGTACAACACGTCATCGACGAGCACCACCGTGGTGCCCGATATGTCACATGGGATTGTGCTGATCGCACCGACAACGATCGGTCGCATCGCAAAGTCATCGCGGTGCATACTTACATCAATGGCCCCCACTGGCACCGAATGCGACGGTTCGATCGCCGAAATTACGGACACAAGTGCATCGGCGATCCAGGTACCACCGCGTTGCAGGCCGACCACTACCAGATTGTCAACACCATTGTTACGTTCAACAATTTCGTGAGCGATGCGAGTAATCGCACGTCGCACATCGGACGCTGACATGACCTCTACAGATGTTGCAACCACATGCATTCCCTTCGTTCGAACCTCACAGGGTTCAATTAACGATGACTCGACTGGTATCAGCCGCCTGTCACGGTATCACCTCGGGCGCACGTCGGTAGAGGATCCACCAAGCATTCGACGCCACTTCAACAAAACGACCTCGCTCCACCTCCCAGACACCAGCCGGTTCCCCAATCAATGTCGTTGGCAGCATGACGTATTCCACATCGGCGGCCTGCGGCAGGCGGTCGCCAGAGGCAAACACATCCGGGCCATACAGCGAACGCACAAATGGATTCGGGAAGGCGTAGATGTTCACTCGCCGACCCAATTGGGCCGTCAACGGGTGATAGGCCGAGATCACGGCTGTTTCGGGGATCAAGGCGAACAATTCATGAGCCGCGGGCACCGCCGGGTGATCAGTGCGCCACTCCATCAGCTGCGTACGGCCACCCGGTAGCGGTGACCACAGGTAGGCGGTGGCCAGAGACGAGCCAAGCACCAAAGCCATCAACAAATTTTGTGAGCGTTTCGGGGTCTTGCCAATGGCATAGGCCGTGCCAATGATGATTGCCGGTACGACAACCAATGAATAGTGATATTGAATGTGGAACTGATACCAAAACGTACTCAAGATGTTGGTGAACAAAACGAGCGCTGCCGTGAGAACTATCTCCGGGGCAATGATGAACACGAAACCGACGGGCGCCAGCGTCTGCCATAGATAAAACGGCCGATCCTCGCTGGCCAGATACGACACTAACTTCCAGGGTCGACGCAATACAGTGCGCACGAATTCCCAAAATCCCCCGAAAGGAATCCGCCAGGAGTTACGAAATGTCACCCCGGTGAAATGTTTCATGACAACGATGATCAGCACAGACAGCGCCACTAAGGAACCAAAGGCGACGATGAGTCCACGTTTGACATCGCGGCGAAGTGCCACCCACACGCCGATCGGCACCATAATCAGTGCGACATCTTCCTTTACCAGCAACGCCAGCACCACCGCACAACCGAACAGCCGCCATTTGCGTTCCAGGGCCGTGTACAACGCGAGTCCTACTAACAGCGGCAGGAATGAATCAGGGTGATAATTCTCAAGATTTGTCCAACCCACCGCCGGATGTAGCAAATACACGGCCACCATTGCCGCACCCATTGCGTCGCTACCAAGGCGTCGTCGTGTATAGAGGAACACCGGAATGCCACCCAGCGCGATTACCACCGATTGCACTACCAACAATGTCGCCGTACTGGAAAATAACCAATACAACGGTACAAGTAACAACAAAATAAATGAAGTGTGATCTCCGAAGAGGTTGCGACCCATCAGTGTTACAAACGGTTCCTTTCCTTGCGACAGCAACCAAATTCCTTGGTCATACAGGCCAAAGTCATAGGCCGAGGTTCCCAAAGAATGATGAATTCGAACGGTGAGTTCCGTGAAATACGCGGCGTAAATTGCCATCATCGCATAGGCCAACACGGCCCACGCTGAAACTCCTCGAAGGCGCCTAACAAGCTGTGACATCGCTACATGCACATCATCAGGCATCACGCCGAATCACAGGGCTATTTTTCGTCGGGTCGAACAACTGTCGCGATCGCCGACAATACTCCGTTGACGAATCGGCCGGATTCCTCCGTTGAAAATGTCTTGGCCATATTTACGGCCTCATTAATCACAACGGCAACCGGAACATCGGGTCGCCCAAGTAATTCGAAGACCCCAATGCGTAGAACATTTCGATCAATCGATGCCATGCGAGCCATCGTCCAACCACTGGCATGTTCGGAAATGAGTTCATCAATAACGATTGCTTGATCGGTGATGCCGTCAACAATCAACTTTGTAATTTCGTCGACTTCGAGAACTTGAGCGGCCATGATCTCGGTGGTTGCCGCACCCTTAACTTCCGCTTCGTAGAGCAAATGCAATGCCCGTTCGCGCGCATTCGACCTGATGTCTTCTCTGACTGGACGGGTTCGTCGGCTGGTTGCCATGATCAAACTCGCGTGATGTATTCGCCAGAGCGCGTGTCAACCTTGACACGGTCTCCGACGTTGATGAACAGCGGTACTTGGAGAGTCTTACCGGTTTGCAATGTTGCCGGTTTCCGCGCCCCCGAAACACGATCTCCCTGCAATCCAGGTTCGGTGTTGGCAATTTCAAGTTCGACCGAGGCTGGGATTTCGACGCTCACAATTTCAGCGGCATACGTTGCGATGATCGCCACGGCGTTTTCAATCAGGTAGTCGGATGCTTCACCCAACGCAACTGGATTGATGTTCACCTGGTCGTAGGTTTCTGTGTCCATGAAGACATAGTCATCTCCGTCCCGGTACAGAAATTGCATATCGCGCTTTTGGAGGATCGCCTGTTCGACACGAATCCCGGCATTGAACGTGCGGTCCAACATGTTGCCGGTGCGTAAATTTCGCAAGCGGGTACGCACAAAGGCACCGCCCTTGCCTGGTTTCACATGTTGAAACTCAACCACGGTGTACAACGTGTTGTCGATGTTGAGAGTAATTCCGTTTTTCAAATCGTTAGTGGTGATGGCAGGCACAGATGATCTTTCTGACTTTGGGTAAGGATGCGACAACCGGTTGGAGTAACCACAATCAAATCCTCAATTCGGACTCCACCGAGACCTCCACGATAGACGCCAGGCTCAACGGTCACCACCTCTCCCACCTGTAAGGGTTCACAAAAATCTTTGCGCACCCACGGAAGTTCGTGAATTTGTAGACCCACGCCATGCCCGGTGCCATGCACAAATTCATGTCCGTAACCGTGCTCTGTGATGTATTGACGACAGACTTGATCAACATCTGAACACAAAACACCGGGTGCAACCGCTGATAATCCGAGTTGTTGTGCCTCGCACACCACTCGATGGATCTCGGCCAACACCGGATCTACATCTCCGATGAGGTAGGTGCGTGTCATGTCGGAGTGGTATCCATCCACCAATCCCCCGACATCAATGACCACCGCGTGACCCTCGATAATGGGCTCAAAAGTTGGTCGATGATGTGGTCTGGCGGCATTAGTCCCTGTGGCAACGATTGTTTCGTAACTCGGTCCGTCGGCTCCGTGTCGACGCATCAGATATTCAAGTTCGTCACGAACATCCCGCTCCGTGACTCGCTCGTTGAGCATGGATTCCACTTCGGATAATGCCCGATCGGTTGCCGCTGCGGCTGCTTCAATGCGGGCCACCTCAGCATCTGTTTTGACTCGGCGTAATTGTGCGATCAAACCCGGTACCGGAATCAACTTGATGGCAAAGGCACGTGAATATGTTTCAAATTTTTCTACCGATACTTCGGCCGGATCAAATCCGCAGGTTGAGCCTGTTGACAAGACACTGGCAAGTACATCCACATGATCTGCATTACTCCGTGCTTCGCGCACTTCGATCGTGGCTCCCGCTAATGCGGCTTGGGCGCGGGCCTGTTCGCTATAGCGACCGTCGGTGACAAAGACCATCTCGTGGTGGCGCACCACCAATGTGCCAGCCGAGCCAGTGAATCCGATCAACCACCGAATATTCTCCGGTGAACACACCAACAGGCTGTCGACTGCAGAAGAATCCGCAAGACGCTCCCACAGCGCTTCAACGCGACCGGTGACTCGCAGTTCTGGCAAACTACGCATCGGCGAGATGGGCAGCAAGTGCCTGCATGGCCAGCACGTATCCGTAACCGCCAAAGCCAGAGATCGTTCCAATTGCTACGGGGGCAATCACGCTGACATGGCGCCATGATTCGCGCGCCGCTGGATTTGAAAGATGAACTTCAACGATCGGTCCGTCGAAGGCGGCCAGGGCATCACTAATGCTCCAGGCGTAATGAGTAAAGGCGCCCGGGTTGATAATGATCGCCGCGCAACGTCCGCGGGCCCGATGAATCTCGTCAATGAGTTTCGAGGCGCTATTACTTTGTACCGACTCAACGACAAAACCATGGTTTTTTGCTTCGGTGTTCAACGCTGCGAGGTGATCATCCAGTGTGGAAGTGCCGTAAACCTCCGGCTGACGAGATCCAAGCAGGTTGAGGTTCGGACCGTTGAGTACGAGCACGGTGGACGATGATGAGCGAGCCATGATCTCAGGGTAGTTCCATACGTCTAAACGCCTCGACCACATTTTCACGGCTGACACCTGCCACTGTTTCGATTCCTGCCTTACCATCCAGCACAAAGGTCAATCCGCTGACTGCCTTCTTGTCCGACAACATCAAGTCGATGAGTTCGTCCGCTTGGCATCCGCTTGGCAAGGCAACATCAAGACCATAGGTGTCACGAATAACGCGGTAATGCTCTAGTACTCGCTGCTCATCAATCCTGCCCAACACTGCGGCGAGGTGAGCCGCGAACACCATTCCTATCGCCACCGATTCACCGTGGGCCAGACGGAATTCGGTTGCGATTTCAATGGCATGAGCCAGGGTGTGGCCATAATTGAGTACGGCTCGAGTGCCACGTTCACGTTCATCGGCGGAAACGATCTTGGCTTTGATTTCGACACATCTGGCGATACGCGCAGATTGATCGAGAGCGAGCAGATCATCTCCACTGAGAAAGTGATACTTGGCCATCTCACCCAAACCACAGCGCATCTCACGCGGTGGCAAGGAAGTCAATGCATCCAGATCACAGATCACCGCAACGGGTTGCCAAAAGGCACCCACTAAGTTTTTTCCTTCGGGCAAATTGACCCCCGTTTTGCCACCGATCGCTGCATCGATCATGCCTAGCAGCGAAGTCGCCACGTGCACAACTGGAGTACCACGGTGCCACAATGCCGCTGCCAGGCCAGCCACGTCGGTGACCATTCCCCCACCCACCCCGACAACAACATCGCTGCGGGTGAGCGACGCACGGGCAAATGCGCGAGACACTTCTTCGATTACCGCCAGAGATTTATACGTTTCGCCGTCGCCGATGAACACGTGAACTGATGGCAAATCAAGCTCAATAGGAAAGTCAATGTTGCGCTGTGTCACGATTACGGCACGACGGGCACTGACAGGTACGACACCTGATAATTCGCTCCGGGCGCCATGACCGACTATGACCGGGTACGAGCGTTCTCCTAGATCAACAGTGACCCGCTGCAGACTCATGGCGTTCCTTGCGCAGAAATATGTTTGATCACTTTGTTCACAACTGCGTTGATATCACGCCCATTGGTGTCCACTCGCACATTGGCCAATTGGGCATACAGATCTCGTCTTGTCGCACTCATCGCCTTTAGTGTTGAAGGGGCGTCGTCGTCCAGCAGCGGTCGATGGCCACCAGCAGATACCCGCTGCAGCAGATTTGATGGTTCGGCGTCAAGCCACACCACATACGAGTTCGAATTTCGGATCAGATCACGATTGTGATCCGCCAACACCACACCGCCGGCTGCGGCAATCACCCTGGGAGTGGCGTCGGCAAAGATCATCTCCAACACCTGTGCCTCATGGTCACGAAAGGCAGGTTCACCCTGTTGTTCGAATATCTCCCGCACCGATAGACCTGTCGTCGCAAACACGACATCATCGGTGTCTACAAAGGTGCATTTGAGTTGCTTGGCTAAGCGTTTACCAACCGTCGTCTTGCCCGATCCAGTAAGACCGATCAGGACAATCGAGCGCGTCAGCATGTCAGGCGCGAGTCACTCATTACTTGAGCGATTCGGCAAATGCACGAGCATTGCGGACGAATTCAATCACCGAGTCGCCCCCGAACTTTCGTTGTGCTTCATTGGCCAATACCAGGGCGACCATAGTTTCGGCAATGACTCCCATCGCCGGTACCGCGGTGACATCGGTTCGCTCCTTGAAGCTCACCGCTTCTTGTTTTGTTTCGGTATCCACGGTCTTGAGCGTTGGACGATTAAGTGTGGCCAGCGGTTTCATCGCCGCCCGAACCACCAGCAGTTCGCCGGTTGACATGCCACCTTCAGTGCCGCCAGCCAAAGTGGTTTGGCGACGATACGTCTTATCGTCCTCGTTCCACTCGATGGCGTCGTGGGCTTGGCTTCCCCGGCGACCTGCCACTTCGAACCCGTCCCCAATCTCCACGCCCTTGACGGCTTGGATGCTCATGATCGCCTGAGCCAAGGATGCGTCCAATTTGCGATCCCAATGGACATAACTACCCAAACCGACGGGAAGTCCATAGGCCAATACTTCGATGACTCCACCAAGGCTGTCACCGTCTTTGGCAGCGGCTTCGATTTCACCGATCATGCGCCCCTGTGCTTCGGCATCGAAACAACGTACCGGCGACTCATCGACTCGTCCAAGATCGGCCGGTGTTGGTCGCAAACTCGCAGTGCTACGTGCACTTCCGAGTTGCAACACATGCGATAACACGTTGACTTCAATAGTCTTCAACAGCAATTTTGCTAGTGCGCCAGCCGCTACTCGTGCGGCTGTCTCACGCGCGCTGGCACGCTCCAACACATCTCTGGCGTCGGTAAAACCGTATTTCTGCATTCCGGTGAGATCAGCATGTCCGGGTCGTGGTTGAGTAAGTGGTTTCTTGGTACTACCAGGTGCCGGCGACATTTCTTCGTGCCAGACATCGCTGCGAAACCACTCGGTGTTCTTAATTTCAATTGCCACCGGCGATCCAAGAGTACGACCATGACGAATACCGCCCAGCAGTTCAATCTGATCAACTTCAAACCGCTGGCGGGGACCGCGACCATAACCAAGTCGGCGTCGAGCGAGTTCATTCTGGATGTCTTCTGCAGTGACATTGAGTCCCGCCGGAAGACCTTCCACAATGACAACAAGGGCCTGTCCATGGCTCTCGCCGGCGGTGAGATATCGCAACATAGTTTTTAGGCTATCGGTGCGTGTCGCGCGCTTCGCGCGTGGAGTTCATCGAGTGCCGCTGTTCGCATGATCTCAACACTTGGCAGGCGACCAAGCCAATGTTGTTGTTGCAATGCCCCCTGATGCACGAGCATGTCGAGGCCGTCAACGGCGATTGCCCCGACTTTTCGAGCCGCACGCAACAGTGGTGTATCGAGCGGATGATACACGGCATCTAGGACGAATTGTCGATGTCCCAGATATGCCGCATCGCACGGCATATTTGTCTCGTTAGAGGAACCCATACCCACGGGAGTGGTATTTACCAAGATATTCGCTTCAGCAATATCAGATTCGACTCCCACGCGGGCCAGCGAAGTGATTTCTGCCGCATTTTGGGCGCGAGCTGGAGTCCGATTGACAACGACTATTTCACCGACCCCGCGCAGGGACATCGCGGCAATAATTGCCCGTGAAGTTCCACCGGCACCAATAATCACTACTCTTGCCGATGCCAGTATGGCTCCAGCCGACTCCAGTGCATTGCAACAACCTTCGCCGTCCGTGTTTACACCTAGTAATGATCCGTCTGGTCGCCTGACGACGGTATTTACTGAATGAGCCAACCTCGCCGATTCATCCAAAGCGTCGACTGCATCGCATGCCTCGTCCTTGTGCGGCATCGTGACCGACAACCCGGCAATACCAAGTACGCGCATTGCTTGCAATGCTTGGGCCGCTTGGCCGGCGGCAACATGAAAGGCAACATAGATCCAGTCATCACCATGGGCACGAAATGCAGCATTGTGAATCGCGGGTGACAGACTCTGATCAATCGGCGAACCAATCACCGCGGCGACGTTCATGGCAACAATCCGGCCTCGCGCGCTTTGGTCACGTTTTGTTCGTGTTGCTCCAGTGTGGCCGCAAAAACGTGCCCACCATTGGCGTCGAACAAGACGTAATACAAATATCGACACGGCTTCGGCACGTCTTTGCAAATTGGATCCGATGCCGAAGGGTTCGCCGCCGGATTGAGGGCGGCCTTAATCGCGGCCCGACCGGGGTTGGCAATTGGTGTTGGTGGCAAACCCTTATATAGATACGTGTTGTACGGGGTATCGAGAACCTTAAGATCGCTAAATTGCGCATCGACCGGTGCGTTGTAATATAGCGACGCATCTATTTGCAGGAGCATGCCGCTGGCGATGCGGTTGTAAATCACTCGGGCGATCTTGGCACGATCGGCATCAACCTTGGCCTCACGTTCGATAAGTGATGCCACAATCAACGCTCGATAGGGCGAGACTCCAACAATGGTTGGCGCGTCGGCGAGTCCCTCCTGTCGTCCCACGCGTTCCATTAGTGAGACCATGCTCTTGATAACTTGTGTTTCTGATTCCTCGCCGGAAACTTGGTAAGTGTCGGGAAATAACAATCCCTCCAGCGATGGTTCCTCTGCTGGCTGAAAGACCGAGCGAACCTCACCTGCCCGAGCGATCTCGACGAAGCGCTGCGCACTGAGATGAGGCGATAGTGATGCCAGCCTCTCGCCCATTTGATCCACCGTGAAACCTTCTGGAAAGGTGACATTGACAAAGGTTTGGGATGGTGGCGTTGCCAGAACCTTGCGGATATTTCCAATATGGTCATGGGGCTTGATCAGGTAATACCCGGGTACCAGTTCTAGGCCACCCTTGCGGTCCACATACCAACGAAAGACTCCAGCATTGGTGATGAAATCTTCATCTTCAAGTCGATTGCTCACCGATGTCACCGTGTCACCCTCATTGACGGTGAAGTTCACCGCAATTCCAGGCCCACCCGAGGGGTTGACCTGGTGCAAGTACCACAGCCCGATCGCACCGAGCACGAGCAACAAGGCCGTGGCCGCTCCGATGGCCACCACCAGATACCGCGAAAGATGTCGAAAGTCGCTCCGTTCTGGCTCGAATTCGAAACCCCGATCGTCGTCGGGCATTTGGGTACCCCGTGGCGGTACATCCCACGGGTCATCAGCCCAGTTCTCGGCACGTTGTTCATCACTGCGCGGAGTCAATAATGGGTCATTCACCGTTGGCATCCATTAATTGATGACGACGATGATCCAGCCATGATTGCAACATCACGGCGGCTGCAATTTTGTCAACTACACGTCGCCGAGCCTGGGCCTTCATTTTCTGTTCCATCAGAATCTGGTCGGCGGTGACGGTAGTGAGTCTTTCGTCATAGGTGTACAGGGGTACGCTCACAACGCTAGCCATCTCGTCGGCTTCATTGAGGGCAGATTCTGCGGCGACACCCATTGAGCCCGACATGTTGATCGGCAAACCAATCACGACACATTCGGCTTGATGCTCGACAACAAGGGCTGCAATGGACCGGTAATCACCGAGTCGCGTACCGCTTCGTTGCAACACGACCAACGGCGTGGCAATTGTTCCGCTGCGATCACTGATTGCAACACCGATGCGCTTGGACCCGAGATCAATCCCGAGAGCGCGCATGTCAGCGTTCAAGAACCGTGGCGATCGCCCGTCGTGCCAAGTCCAAGGCTTCATCCAAAGCAGCCGCATTACTGCCACCGGCCGTGGCGATGTCGCCCTTGCCACCACCGCCGCCACCAACTAGACGAGCGGCATCCTTGATCAGGTCGCCCGCACTTGATGCAAACCCGCTCCCGACGGCGGCAACGAGTGCCACACCGCCGGCGTCACTCACTCCGCCGAGTATGACAACTCGAACCTTTGCGGATGCTCGAATTACAAGTGCCAATTCACGCAATTCGGAAGCACTGATGGTGTCCACCCGTGCCACCACTACTCCGTCAATGGCGGTGGCAATCAAGTCGCTCGCCTTCGATCGTGCCGCGGCCGAACGCAACGTTTTAATTTCGACGGATAACACTTTCTTTTCTTCTAATTCGCGCTGCACAGCGGCGACTAGATCGAACGGCTGAGTACTCAAAAGTGACGCTGACGCAGACAAGTTTTTGTGCATTTTCTGAATGTATTCAACGGCGTTCTCCCCGGTCACCGCCTCAATGCGGCGCAGGTTGGACCCAATTGAAGACTCGCCAACAATCTTGATGAATCCAATATCGCCCGTGGCCCGAACATGAGTGCCACCACAAAGTTCGATCGAACTTCCAGATTCCAACACGCGAACGATGTCGCCGTATTTGTCGCCGAAAAATGCAATTGCCCCCAAGATAGATGCCTCATCCTTTGTCGTCTCATAGGCCCGCACCGGGGCATTGCTGAGTACCTGCCGGTTGGCTAACCGTTCAATCTGTTCGATTTCGTCGGCGCTAACCGAGGCATAGTGGCTGAAATCGAAACGCAGTCGATCGGGCCCAACCAGTGAACCGGCCTGCTTCACATGCTCACCCAACACCGTGCGCAAAGCCCAATGCAGCAAATGTGTGGCGGTGTGGTTTCGACGCGTTGCATTTCGCGCTTCGACGTTGATTCGGGCCTCAGCGGTCTGACCGGCAGTGATGGAGCCAGTGGTGATTTGACATACATGACGACTCAATCCCGGGAGTGCAAAGGTTGCGTCCAGCACATCGGCCTGACCCGTGTCCGTACGAATCGTGCCGATATCCCCGACTTGACCACCGCTCTCGGCGTAAAACGGGGTCACGTCAAGAAAGATTTCGACGGTTTCATCAACGCCGTTGATTATTGCCAGGACGCGGGAATCACATTCATCGTCGGTATATCCGACGAAGTTCGTGGTGCCAAATTGTTCCAATACCTCACGATACGAATCGACCAACGAATCATCGGTACGGGCGCCCTTGCGCGCCGCCTTGGCCCGCTTACGTTGGGCCTGCATTTCGCGTTCAAAGCCTGCAACATCCACTTCGACGTTGCGCTCGCCGGCAATCTCTTGAGTAAGTTCGAGCGGAAAACCATACGTATCGTGCAACAAGAACGCTGATGCCCCAGTTAAGGACTGCTTAGTTCGTATTTCATCTTCCAGAATTGCCACACCAGTTTTTAAGGTTTGTCGGAATCGTTCCTCTTCCTTGGTCAAAACGCCAACCATGAAATCACGATTCTTGTGCAGATCGGGATACGCATCACTCATGATTCGGACTGCCGTCTCTGTGAGTCGCGGCATCACTAACCGCTCGCAGTCAAGCAAATAGGCGTGGCGAATGGCACGACGAATGATGCGCCGCAATACGTAACCGCGGCCTTCATTAGATGGAAATACCCCGTCATTAACGAGCATCATCGCTGACCGTGCGTGATCAGCGAGCACTCGCATGCTAAAGCTGCTCCGATCTTCGTAGTCAGCACTGATGTATTTCTTTGAGGTCAGCGACTGAGCCTCTTCGATAAGTGGATAGAGAACATCGGTTTCCCACACCGAATCGGTGCCTTGCATCAACGCGAGAATGCGCTCCAATCCTGCGCCGGTATCGATCGAAGGTTTGGGTAGCGGAGTTCGCGAACCGTCGGCAGCCTGGTTGTACTGCATAAACACCAAATTCCAGAATTCCAAGAATCGATCGCCTGACCGATCATTAAGCGGCCCGCCCTCTGGTCCAAAACTCGGACCGCGGTCAATGTGAATCTCGGAACACGGACCGCATGGTCCTGTCTCGCCCATTTGCCAAAAGTTGTCCGCGTCGCCCAAGCGTTGAATGCGATTCATCTTTACGCCAACTTGCTCATGCCAAATTTGTTCCGCTTCGTCGTCACTTTCATGAACCGTGATCCACAAACGGTCGCCATCAAAGCCGAACACTTCGGTGACGAGTTCCCAAGCCCACGGAATCGCATCGGCCTTAAAATAATCACCAAAGGAGAAGTTGCCCATCATCTCGAAGAACACCAGATGCCGTTTTGTCCGACCCACATCGTCGAGGTCATTGTGCTTACCGCCAGCGCGGGCGCACTTCTGCACACTTACGGCACGACGGTATGGTGCCGCCTCATCGCCGACAAAATAGGGTTTGAACGGAACCATGCCGGCGACGGTGAACAACACCGTCGGATCATGCGGGATCAGGCTCGCCGATGGGACCCTAGTGTGCGCTCTGGATGTAAAGAACTCTGTGAATCCACCACGAAGATCGTTTGCGGAGCGAATTTGAGACGACATTTCATATCAGCCTACTCGTGGCTGACGTAGACCTGTCCTTCATTTGATTGGTGCACCGTGGTGTCGTCGTTCCGCAGATTTTGGACGATCTCAACGGCCTGATTGAACAACCAAACTGCTCCGTCATAGATATCGCTTGCCACCTGGGATGGCGACAATTGGTTTGCCGCATTCTTGGCTTTGGTTTTGACATAGCGCGTTCCGTACACTCCGCCGAAAACTCCCAGCACGAACCAAAACAAACGTCGCCTCATTTTTTACTCCTTGTGTTCAGACAAGCGTCGGGCAATTTCAGTCTCCCAACCGTGGGGAGATGGACGATAGTAGGAATCTTGGCGAATAACAGTGGCGCCCTCCTGATTTGGCAAATAATCCTCATCCACCCAGCCTCGCGGGTCGTTGTGTGGATATTGATATGCGGTGCCATGCCCCAAAATCTCAGCACCCGTATAGTGCGCATCGCGAAACTGGGCTGGAACTTCAACGGCGACGCCACGACGAATATCCTCTCGAGCGCTCCAGATACCCATCGCCACAGAGTTGCTCTTTGGCGCCGCTGCCAGATACACCACAGCCTGGGCCAAATTTAATTGCGCTTCGGGTAGACCAACATGTTCAACGGCTTGCGCAGCGGCCACGGCGATCACCAGGGCCTGCGGATCGGCCATACCAACATCCTCACTGGCCAGGATCACGAGTCGGCGGGCAATGAAACGCGGATCATCGCCTGCCTCCAACATTCGCGCCAACCAAAACAAACCGGCATCAGGATTGCTACCACGGATGCTTTTGATGAACGCCGATACCACGTCGTAGTGATCATCGCGGCCATAGCTCAAGGCACTGACCTGAAGTGCGGCATGTACATGTTCGACGGTAACGACACCAGGTTTAGCCAGGGCACATGCCACCTCGAGAGCCGTGAGTGCTTGCCGCCCATCGCCAGCAGAGCGCCCGACAAGTAGCGCCACGGCTTCCGGTTCGGCGATTACTCCTTCGGCTTCAACTCCCCGATCGATAAGTTGGCGAATCGAATCTGCATCGAGCGGTTCAAGACGAAACAATGTGGATCGACTTCGCAGTGGTGAATTGATCTCAAAAAATGGATTCTCCGTGGTCGCACCGATCAGAGTGATAATCCCGCTCTCTACCGACGGCAATAGCGCATCTTGCTGGGAGGTCGAAAATCGGTGAATTTCGTCCACGAACACAATCGTCGAACGCGCCTGCTGACCAAGTCGTTCTATGGCCTGTTCGACAACTTGGCGAATGTCTTTGACTCCGGCACTTACTGCACTCATTCGCTCAAAGGCCGACTTTGTGGTCAGTGCGACCACTTCTGCCAGTGTCGTTTTGCCCGTACCGGCAGGACCCCAGAAAATGACCGAGGACAACCGATCAGCCTCAATGAGCACCCGCAATGGCGCCCCGGGAGCGACTAAGTGCTGCTGGCCCACCACCTCATCGAGTGAACGGGGTCGCAATCGTGCCGCCAGAGGCGCCTGCGACCGCAGCCGATCCCGTACCGCCGAACTGAATAGATCATCCCTCACGTCAGACTTGGCACTTCAACCCTTGGCCGGTGGCGGCAACAAACGAATTCCCAGTTCGTTGAGTTGCGATGGATCCACCGCTGTTGGAGCATTCGTCATTGGATCGGCCCCCGACTGCGTCTTGGGGAATGCGATCACTTCCCGAATATTGTGTTCACCAGCCAAAATCGCAACCAATCGATCAGTTCCAAAGGCGAAACCGCCGTGAGGTGGAGCCCCAAATTTGAATGGTGTCAAGAAGAATCCGAATCGACGGTCGGCGTCCTCGTCGGATATGCCTAGTAGTCGAAACACGCGTCGCTGAATTTCGGAATCGTGAATACGAATTGAACCCGAACCCAGTTCCCAGCCGTTCAACACCAGGTCGTAAGCCAATGCCCGGACACTCATCGGATCGGTTTCGAGGCGCTCAACGTCATCAGGGTGCGGTTGACAAAACGCATGGTGCCCAGGTTGGAGTTTGCCAGTAACGGCATCGACACCTACGAACAACGGAAAGTCGGTGACCCATACATAGCGGTACGGACCCTCATGTACCGGAGGTCGTCCGATGTCATTGCGCAGTTGTCCGAGCACATCACACGTGACGTTCCAAGCGTCGGCAACCAACAGCAGCAAATCCCCCGGTTTGGCACCCATTGCCGCAATCAGTGCACTGTGTTCGGCCGGGGACAAAAATTTTGCCACCGGCGATTCCAGAGTTCCATCCTTGCTGATCTTGATCCACACCAGACCCTTGGCGCCGAGTTGCTTGGCCCGATCGGTGAGTGCATCCAACTTATTGCGCCCCAAACCGGCTGAATCGGGGAACTCCGTCGCTTTGACGCATATACCTTTAATACAGTCAGCCGACGAAAAGGCCTTGAATTCGGTTTCCGCAAACACCGCTGTCACGTCAATTAGTTCAAGTCCAAAACGCAAATCGGGTTTGTCCACCCCGAAACGATTCATCGCCTCGTGCCATGTGATGTATTCGATCTGTGGAGGTATTCCGCCAATTACCGCCTCGGCTGCGGCAAGAACGGCGATATCAATGGCAGCAAGCACGTCGCCTTGGGTGACGAAACTCATCTCGGCATCAAGTTGCATAAATTCGTATTGGCGGTCGGAGCGCAAGTCTTCATCCCGGAGACAACGCGCGATCTGGTAATAACGATCGATACCGGCCACCATCAGCAACTGTTTCCACAACTGCGGCGACTGAGGCAAGGCGTAGAACGATCCAGGCTCTTTGCGCGACGGAACGAGAAATTCACGGGCACCTTCGGGAGTGGACGGCACTAACATCGGCGTTTCGACCTCCACGAAGCCCTGATCCTCCATCGCTCGGCGAATTGCCGAGTTCACTTTTGATCGAATTCTCAGGTTTCGTTGCATTCGCTCGCGACGAATATCCAAGTAGCGATATTTCAGACGGACGCTCTCATCCACATCGTCGGCACGGTGATCAATTGGAAAAGGCGGTGGTTCGGCGGCGTTGAGCACGGTGATGTTGCAATCAACGAGTTCAATCGCGCCTGTCGGGATGTTGGTGTTGACCGTTCCTTCCGGTCGGGCTTGGACACGACCGGTGATTTGCACCACCCATTCGCTGCGCACATCGATTGTATTGTCGACGACACATTGCACAATTCCGCTGTAGTCACGGAGATCGATAAATGCGAGATGCTCGCCATGCTCACGTCGACGAGCAATCCAACCACACAGCGTAACTTCGTTACCAATGTGCCCGGGACGGATGATCCCGCACAGATGGGTCCGCAGTGACGTGGATTGGTTCGAAATTTCAATATCGCTAGTTTTCGATGTTCTCATGACGACCTGAGCTCCTTGGCAACTTCGGCAATCAATGTGTTACGCGACACGAGACGTTGCTCGCCACTTGTCATCGGTCGTAACACCACCATGTCCGCGGCAACTTCATCGGTTCCGATAATGATCGCGATTGCACTGCCACTACGGTCGGCGGCTTTCATTTGGGCCTTCATGCTGCGATCGTCGAAGGCACGATCGGCGCTGATTCCTGCGTCTCGAAGCTCATGGCACACTTGTGCAGCGTGCATCCCTCCCGTTGTGTCGACAACAAACACGCTCACCGCTGAGTTCGGAGCAGCAAACACCCCCTCGGCATCGCATGCCAGCAAAGTTCGATCCAATCCCAGTGCAAATCCGATACCAGGAGTAACTGGTCCGCCGAGTGCCTCGACAAGACCGTTGTAGCGGCCGCCACCGCCGATTGCGGTGTGCGCCGACTGCAAGGCGGTACTCACAAATTCGAATGTGGTGCGCCGGTAATAGTCGAGGCCACGCACGAGACGGTCTTCCAGGGCGAATTTCACTCCCAATGATTGGAGCGCATTCAGGACGGTCTCGAAATGACGGCCCGCTTCGACGGAGAGAAAATCTCTCACTCGAGGTGCCGAGCCAATGATCTGCTGATCTTCAGCGCGTTTGGAATCGAGAACGCGCAGCGGATTACGTGCCAGCGTGGCCAATGAATCCGGCGAAAGAGCGTCGGCATACGACTCAAAGTACGTTCGCAGTGCCACTGCATAATTTTCGCGATCGCCATCATCGCCGAGCGTGTTGATTGTCAGTGTCACCTGTTCCAAACCAAGGCGCTCGTAAAACTCCATGGCGAGAGCAATGACTTCCGCATCCAGATACGGGTCATCAACGCCAAGCACCTCGATTCCAACCTGATCGAACTGTCGATATCTGCCATGTTGTGGCTTCTCATACCGAAAGTTGGGTCCCGCGTACCACACCTTCCACGGTGTCGTAGGTCGGTGCTCAACAAAGGCGCGGCAAACGCTTGCGGTCTGTTCCGGTCGCAATGCGATTCGTCGTCCACCTTTGTCTTCGAAGTCGTACATCTCCTTGGTCACGACCTCGGTGGATTCTCCAAGTCGAAGGAACACCCCGAGGTCTTCGAACATTGGGGGGATGATGAAGTTGTAACCCGCAGCCTCAACGACTTGGGCAAATTCCACCTGAAACGCACGCCAGCGAGCGGCGTGGGGAGCCAAAATATCGCGGGTTCCGGGACTTGTGCTGAATGCGGTCACGCGTGAAGGTTAGACGCTGGATGCGCCTCGACCGAGGGTTCATTTTTTGCATCCGCCGACATCACTCGATATGCGTCATACACGGAATCAATGCGCTTGATTGTGCGCAACACCGATTGCAGGTGAGAAGGGTCGGCGAATTCAAACTCAAAACGCATCTTGGCAACTCGATCTGCGCCCGTATGGGTGGTGCAGGCGACAATGTTCACGTGTTCTTCGGAAAGGGCGTTGGCCACATCTCTCAGCAATCGTGCTCTATCCAGAGCCACAACCTCGACGGCCACCACATACATCGCCCCCTGCAGACTCCCCGACCATTCCACATCGACGATGCGGGCCGCCTGTTGGGCAACTGCCGTTGCCGCATTCGGACAGTCGGACCGATGGATACTGACCCCGCGCTCCTTGGTCAAGAAGCCGATGATGTCATCACCCGGTACCGGCGTACAGCATTTAGACAAGCGCAAGATGATGTCATCCATACCTTCCACATGAATCCCGACATTCTGGCTTTCCGTGACCCCCTTACGCTCCAGACGTGACCCGACCGACAATTGCTCTTCTTGAGCACCATCACGCATCGTTCGTGCCAGTCGACTCGCCAGCATCTGGGCATCGATATGTCCGTCGGCGATGGCAATAAACATCGCATCGGCCTCGGCGTAGTTCATGGATGCGATTTCGTTGGCAAATGCCTCCGAACCGAGCACCTTCTGGACCGGCAAACCTTCACGACGTAATTGTTCAATCAGATCGTCACGCCCGCTATCCACTAAATCTTCGTGGCGCTCGCGTGAGAACCACTGTTTGATCTTGCTCTTCGCCTTGGGTGACGCCACGAATTCAAGCCATCTCTCGGACGGCTCCGCGTTCTCGGCCTTGGAAATGAGAATTTCGCAGGTGTCTCCCGCGTTCAACAGATATTCAAGTGGCACCAACCGGCCATTCACCCGAGCACCGATACAACCATGACCCACTTCGGTGTGCACGGCATATGCAAAATCGACGGCCGTCGAATTCACTGGCAGGGCGATCACCTTTCCTTTTGGCGTGAACACGAACAATTCTTCCTGGTCAAGATCGGTCTTCAGACTTTCCAGAAATTGCCGCGGGTCTGAAACTTCGCCCTGCCAATCGATGATTCGATTCAACCAATCGATGTCTTGAGACGGCGATCCGTCTTTGTACGACCAATGTGAGGCAACACCCCACTCAGCCCGCTGGTGCATGTCTCGGGACCGTATTTGTACTTCGATTGTCTTGCCGTCGGGTCCAATCACCGTGGTGTGCAACGACTGATACAAATTGAACTTGGGCATGGCGATGTAATCCTTGAAGCGACCGACGACCGGTTTCCAATGGCCATGAATACATCCGAGTGCGGCATAGCAATCCTTCACCGAATCCACAACGATTCTCACGGCCATGAGGTCGAAAATTTCGTTGAAGTCACGCCCTTTCTGGACCATCTTTTCGTACAGACTCCAGAGATGTTTTCCGCGTGCGGTGAGCTCGGCGTCGATGTTTACTTCTTTGAGCCAAACCCCAACTTGTCCGAGAGCACGTGCCAGATAGACATCGCGTTCCGGGGCGCGAATGGAGACCAAATGATCGAGTTCGGCATAACGCTTCGGGTACAACGCCGCGAACGAAAGATCTTCGAGTTGCTGCTTCATATCCTGCATTCCGAGACGATGGGCCAATGGCGCATAAATGTCCAGCGTCTCCTGGGCTACCTGTCGCTGCTTGTCAATGGGTCGTGATGCGATAGTTCGCATATTGTGCAATCGGTCGGCCAATTTAATGATCAGGACGCGCAAGTCGCGAGCCATTGCCACGAGCATTTTGCGCATGGTTGCGGCTTGCTGTGCTTCCTTAGAATCGAAATGTAGGCGTTCGAGTTTTGTCAGGCCATCCACGAGCAATGCGACTTCAGCACCAAAGTGTTGCTCAACGTCAGGGACGGTTATCTCAGTATCTTCCACGGCATCGTGAAGCAACGCAGCGACAATTGAAACCTCATCTAAACCAAGGTCGGCCACAATTCGCGCCACGGCAACCGGGTGACTGATGTACAACTCACCGCTGTTGCGCATCTGGTACTGGTGCGCCTCGCGAGCCATGGCGTAGGCCGTGTTGATATGGGCAAAGGATCCTTTGGGATGCCGACTTTTGTACGCAGTAAGCAAGGGAACAAGATCTTCGGCGATGGCTGACTGCTGGCGACGCCACGGTAGAACCCTTGACGTCGTGCTCATTGCGAGCTACCCATGGCCAAAGTCTATGGGCAAAATTCTTTGACTAGGTGCGACTTCGTTTCTTGCGCGGTCGCGGTGGATGTGTCAGCGCCGACGCCACGGTGGACTGTTCACGCGCCATCTCGATTGCTTGTGATGCTGGCGTTGCAGTCGCAACGTGCGACGAGGACGCCACAGCAACGATCCCGGCAAGGCGCAACATGTCGCCGCCAAGGGCCAACTGACCAATGAGCGGACGATACTTTGGCTCCCTCTGTTTCAACACCGCCAGCAACGGGGTGGCGATAAAGATAGATGAATAGGCGCCGAGCAACATGCCGACCAGTAGAGCAAGTGCAAAATCTTCCAAGGCAACCACCCCAAGAATCCACGAACCCAACACCAGTAACGATAGAACCGGCAGAATTGCGGCCACGCTGGTATTGATCGAGCGCATCAATACCTGGTTCATCGAAATATTCGTGATGTCGCCATACGACATTCGCGATGACGAATACTTGTTTGTGTTTTCGTGAACTTTGTCGAACACCACGATCGTGTCATAGAGAGAGAACCCAAGAATCGTGAGGAACGCAATCACCGTGGCTGGGGTTACCGAAAATCCACTGACGGAGTAGATACCTACACTCAACAACACGTCATGGACCATTGCGGCAATCGCCGAGAGTGCCATCTTCCATTCGAAGCGCCAAGCGATGTATAGCGATACCACTCCGAAGAAAATGATCAATGCCCGCAATGCCTTTTCAGTAATCGTGCGCCCCCATGACGAACTCACGGCGGCAACACTGACATCTTGTGTCGTCACTCCCGCTGCGGTGGCAAGTTCTTCTTGAACTTTTACCCGCATCTTTGGCGTTTGATCACCGACTTGGAGCCGAATACTTTCACCGGCACTGCCATTGAGTGTCTGGATCTTGGCGTCCGTGGTCGGGATGCCATTGCTTTCCAGAACCGCGCGTGCCTCGTCGATGGAAAGTGACGAAGCCGGAACCTCCCAGGCCACGCCACCTTCAAAGTCGATACCCAGATTCAATCCGCGCGTGTACAACGAAACGATCGTGATTAGGAATAGAGCCAGAGAAAATCCGAAACCCCATCGCCGCCGACCGACGAAATCGAACGTTGTCTCGCCTCGATACAGGCGACCAAAACCGCCACTCATCAGGCAACCCCCGACGGAATATCCGGCCGTCGCACCACTCCAAGAACCCTACGACCAGAGAGGAATCGACTGCGGGCCAGCAGTAACACTGCCGGACGTGTGAAGAAGTAGGCAACAACGACGTCAATCAGCGTGGAGAGACCAAGGAAAAAGGCAAAACCGCGCACCGAGCCGACGGTAAGTTGCCACAAGATCAACGCACCGATGAATGACACAGTATCCGCGGCAAGAATGGTCCGCCATGCTGCGGCGAAACTTCGCTGGGCCGAATTTTTCAGAGTCTTGCCCTTGTGAAGTTCATCTTTGATCCGTTCGAAAAACACCACATACGAGTCGATCGTGACACCAATAGAAACGATAATTCCGGCCACACCGGAGAGCGACAAGGCAAGACCATTGGTTTTTGATAAGAACGCGACCGTGCTCCAGAGAATGCCCGCCGACACTATTAACCCACCAACTACCACCAAGGTAAGCAGTCGGTAGTAAAAGAAGAAAAAGAGCATCACTAAGAGGATGCCGAGAAGTCCTGAGAACATCGCCGCCCGCAATGAATCCTTGCCCAATGTTGGCGAAACTGTTTGCACCTGTGACACGCCAAATTTCACGGGAACCGCACCAAATTCTAGAATCTTTGCCAAGTCGCGGGCCTCGCCTTCAGTGAAATCGCCACTGATCTGCACCGACCCACCGGAAAACACCGCTTCCCGAACAACCGGTGCGGAAATGACGATGCCGTCCAGAACGATCGCCACTTGGGCAGTTGGGCAGGTGGCATCGCGATTAAAACATTTGGTGGTGAGTGCGTTCCAAAGTTCGTCGCCATCGGCACCACTGCGCAATCCAACCACGACCACCCACGAACCGTTTTGAATTTCAGCGGCGGCATCATTGGAAAAAACTTTGCCACTCGCCGCAGCGGGGCCAACTAAGTAACCAACGCCCTTCCCGTCGGTGAGCAACACGGTGGCCGTCGGATCACTCGGATCTGGTGAAACAGCTACGGTATCTGACGGCGCAATTGTGGTCGCTACTGGGACGACGCTGGTTTGCGGAACAGTCGTCTGCGGAACAGTCGTCTCGGGAATAGTCGTTGCTGCCGCCCGTCGCGTTCCACCCACACCGCCACTTGGCCCTGGCAATGTTGTGGCGCCCGGAATTGTAGATACCGGGGTCTCCTGGAGTTGTCCGGCCTGTAACACCGGCCTGAGCAATAGTTCGCCCTGTCTACCGACGATGTCAAGTGCTCGCTGTTGATCCTCAACCCCCGGGAGGTTGATCACGACCGTGTCGCCCTGACGAATAATTTCCGGTTCAGCCACACCGATGGAGTCGACGCGGGAGCGAATGATTTCAAGAGCAACATCCAGCGCCGCGGCATCGTAAATGCCTTCTGGTTGGAGAGTTACCGACGCACCGCCCTGCAAGTCAAGTCCAAGCGACGGTGTATTTCCGGCGGCAATATTGGCAACTAAAACACCGGCAGCGACGACAACAATTCCAATAAGTGAAATGAGCAGTCGGCGTACCATCGGGATGAATCTGTTTCGAAGACGAATTGACTTTAGTTGGAGCCTGCAGTTTGGGTACCGGCAGCCTTGTTCACCACACGAGCAACGGCACTGCGCGCTACCCGAATTTCGATGGATTTACCAGGAGTGTGTTCCGCGATGTCCAGCCACAGGTAGTCATCTTCTACCGATGAGACGAACCCGTAGATTCCCGAATTTAGGATGACTTCGTCACCGTCACTCAAGTTGCTTTGTAGTGCGCGGGACTCTTTTTGGCGCTTGCGCTGTGGCTTAAGCAGCAAGAAATACATGGCCACAAAGATGAATACCAGGGGCAGCAGGCTAAAGAGGCTGCTCCCGCTGCTGCTCGACGTGGCACCAAGGATTTGGAAAACGGTCTGTGACATAGGTTCGTACTCTAGCGACTTATGCCTCATTCTCCGTGGTCACGCCCCATACGGCAAGGATTTGGCGGCGAAAGACCCCGAATGTGCCTGCGGTGATTGCCGAGCGCATTTGATCCATTAGTGCAAGCGTCCAGGCGACATTGTGCAAGGAAACCAATCGCAATGCTGTTGGTTCACCGACTTGGAATAAGTGTCGCAAATAGCCACGGGAGTGTTGCTTGCACACTGAACATTGACACGACTGGTCAATTGGCTCATCTGCGGAAATGAACTCGGCGCGCTTGAGATTGACTCGGCCAACGCTGGTGAGTGCGGTTCCATGTCGACCAAGTCGAGTTTGCAGCACGCAATCGAATTGATCGACGCCGAGGTTCACTGCTTCCACAAGTGAAGCCGGATCTCCCACACCCATCAGATAACGCGGCCGGTCGGCAGGCAGAATCTCCACGGCGGCCGCCAACGCGGGCAACATTTCCTCCCGTGTTTCCCCCACCGAAAGTCCACCAATGCCGTAGCCGTCGAAATCTAGGGCTGCGGTACGCTCGGCACTCTCACGACGCAGGAGTTGATTCGTTCCACCTTGCACGATTCCGAACAATGACTGATCCGTTCGCTCGTGAGACCCCCGAGCACGTTGTGCCCACTGTGCCGTTCGTTCGACTGCGGTCCGCACAACATCGTTGGATGATGGCAAGGGCGGACAAACATCGAGGACCATCTGAATGTCGGCTCCGATCAATTGCTGAACCGCCACAGCGGATTCCGGCGTGAACCGGTGCGACGATCCGTCATAGGTGGATCGAAAAGTAACGCCATCGTCATCCACATGCGGATCGAGGGAGAACACCTGGAACCCGCCCGAATCGGTGAGCGTGAGCCCGCCCCAACCCGAAAATGCACCAAGTCCCCCAAATCCGGCGATCACCTCAGCACCAGGTCGCAACATCAAGTGGTACGTATTTCCGAGAACGAGTTGGGCCCCCAACTCTTCGTAATCCTTAGCACTCAAATACTTGATTGCACCTCGGGTACCAACCGGCATGAAACACGGGGTCGTATAGTTTCCACGATGAGTTTGAGCCACTCCGGTGCGCGCCAAACCGTCGCGCGCACTTTCGGTGAACTGAACAGGAAACATTTGTTACACAGTACCGACGCAAAAGGTTGGTCGTGATCAACCGACGTGACGGTCCAGCAACATCGCATCGCCGAAGGACAAAAACCGATATCTGTGCTGGATGGCTTGGTCGTATAACAAACGCCACCGTGGACCAATGAACGATTCAATCATCAACAACAGCGATGTCTTTGGCAGATGAAAATTGGTGACCATCAAATCCACAAGTTTCCAGTCATATCCCGGCGTTATGAACAGTTTGCTGCGGCCTTGATTCTGACCGGTAGAGGCCGCCGTCTCAAGGGCCCGCGTCGCTGTGGTACCGACGGCAACAACACGTCTGGCCCGTCGACAACGTTCCAGGGTGTCGGTTGGAACGAGATATCCCTCCGTATGAATCTTGTGCGCAAGTGGATCGGTGGTGCTGATTGGGGCAAACGTGTCAAGCCCAATGGTGAGATCAACCGTAGCCATCTCTATTCCGCCGTCATTCAGTTCTCGAAGCAGCCGCTCGGTGAAATGCAGCCCGGCCGTAGGCGCTGCCGCCGACCCAGGGTGGCGGGAATACACCGTTTGGTAACGCTCACGATCTGTAAGCGGAACAGTGATGTAGGGCGGCAGAGGCATTTCACCTCGTTGTGCCAACATCTGACTGGAATCTGTCACCAACATCGTCACGATGAAGGAGTCGCCAGCCTCCGTTCGCTGACCAACTTCGAGCAGCGGCATTCCGTCGTCACCATACAGTGACTCGCCCACTCGCATCTTTCCGCCGGGGCGAATGAGCGCCTCCCATTCGTCCCGGTTCGCACCGACCGGCTCAAGCAACAACACCTCCACTGCACCACCGGTAGCCCGACGCAGATGCAGCCGGGCCGGTATTACTCGAGTGTTGTTCACCACCAGCAGATCATCAGGAAGTAAGAACTCCCCGATATCCGTCACCCGCCGATGTAAGGCATCACGGCTCCCCTGATCCACTAACAGACGCGCGGAATCCCGAGGTTCAATTGGAGTTTGGGCGATTAGCTCCTGTGGTAGGACGTAATCGATGTCATCGATATGCACTGTCGCTAGAACAATTCAGGTTCACGATCGGGTGGCTCAAGTCCAATGTGACGCCATGCACTTGGCATTGCAACGCGACCGCGAGGTGTTCGGGCGATCATTCCCTGTTGAATGAGAAATGGTTCGTAGACATCCTCGATAGTTTCTGTCTGTTCGCTCACGCTGATCGCCAATGTTGAGAGTCCGACCGGACCGCCAGCAAATTGTCCGCAGATTGCCGACAGAATTGCGCGATCAACTTTGTCCAGACCTCGGTCATCCACGCCAAACACTGCCAATGCGCTTTGAGCGGTCGCCTGATTGACGGTGCCATCACCGCGAACTTGCGCAAAATCGCGAACGCGTCGCAGTAGACGGTTGGCGATTCGTGGCGTACCACGGGATCGCCGAGCGATTTCCGCGGCCCCGAGCGCGTCAACGGCGACACCCAAAATACCGGCCGTGCGACGAACGATGAGTTCCAGTTCGTCCACTTCGTAATAGTCAAGTCGAGCGACTAGACCGAAGCGATCGCGCAGCGGACCGGTGATCATTCCCGTGCGTGTGGTGGCACCAATCAGGGTGAACTGTGGGAGCGTCAGGCGAATTGATGATGCGGCCGGTCCCTTTCCGACGACAATGTCAATCTGAAAGTCTTCCATCGCCGGATATAGAATTTCCTCAACATTTCGTGACAGGCGATGGATCTCGTCAATGAATAACACGTCGTGATCACCAAGTTTGGTGAGAATTGCTGCTAAATCGCCCGCCCGTTCCAATGCTGGTCCTGAGGTGACATGCAGGGTCGCCGACATCTCGGATGCCACTATGCCAGCCATCGTTGTCTTGCCGAGACCCGGTGGCCCAGCCAGCAAAATGTGATCGGCCGATTGCTCACGCATCCGAGCCGCTTCCAGCACAATGCCGAGATGTTCCTTCAACTCACGCTGACCGACGAAATCATCCAGCCGACGCGGGCGTAGGCCGCTTTCTTCAACCGAATCAAAGTCGTCGCCGACGTTTGGATCCAGAAACTCTTCACGCACGGCGCACCCCCAATGAGTTGAGTGCTTGACGCAGCAATTGTTCGGCTGATTCGGATGCTGGTAACTGGCGCAGCGCATCGCGAATTTCATCGTTACCGTATCCAAGTCCCGCCAGCGCCTCTCGCACGTCGGCGACGGCATTTGCGGTTGCCAGTGAAGACCCACCCGAATGTTCACGGGAGTCATCAAGCATTGGCAGATTCAGTCGGCCCTTGAGTTCAACGAGTAACCGCTCGGCCGTCTTTCGACCCACACCGGACACCATTGTCAGGGAAGCAAGATCACCGGTGGCAACAATGTCGACTAGTGACCGCGGCGAGTGTATCGCCAGTATCCCCATCGCCATTGCCGGTCCAATGCCATGCGTGGCAATCAGTGTTTCAAACGAGTCACGTTCATCGCGCTCAAGGAATGCATACAGAGTGTGCACATCTTCGCGCAGATGTTCATAGACATACATGAAGGCACTCGAAGTCGGCTCAAGTTCGGCCAAGGTACGCGGAGTGACATGCACGAGATATCCGATGCCAGCCACCTCAAGAAGCGCCGTACTGTCGCTGTTTCGTTCCAGCACCTTGCCGCGCAATGACCCGATCATGCCGATTTCAATTTCTTTTCGGCGGCGTTGATGCTTTGGCGCAAAGGCAGCATCGCCAGATAACACAATGCTAGGGCGGCTGCATCAGCCGCATCGGCGGGCTGTGGCAGTTTTGATAAACCAAGGCGCTTTTGTACCATCCGCTGCATTTGCAACTTGTCGGCACCACCCCAACCAACGACTGCACTCTTAACTTGCTTTGGCGTGTACTGCACGACATCACATCGGCGCTCGGCAGCAATCGCCAAGGCGAGTCCGCTTGCTTGACCAACACTCATAGCCGTGCGCACATTGGCCTGAAAAAATACCTGCTCGACTGCCACCGCGGCCGGCGCGAACTCGTCAAATATTGTGCTCAACTCCTGATGCAACTCGGCAAGTCGCTGCGGAAGTGCGGTAGTGGCTCGGGTCGTGATGACACCAAGCGAAACGACGACGGGCTGTTGGGCACCATTTTGCCTGAGCACTGCATAACCACATCGGGTAAGACCTGGATCGATGCCTAGTACGGTGATCGCCAATTGATCGCCATCCGGCTGGTTGCCACCAGACGGGACACGGGTTCCATTACCAGGGGCGAACATAGGTTCGATCCTAGTCATTTCCAGCAATGCCTGTGCGGATTACACGCCCTAGATGGCGGCCTTGACCGCGGCAACGAGTTCGCTCACCGGTCGATAGGTAAGACCGGAAATCGCCCGATGTGCATACCGAATAACGCCCTGACCATCGACGACAAAGACACTGCGGCGCGAGAACCCGAGTGGACCCAAGATTCCATAGCGACCCGAGACCTCCTTGTCAACATCGGCAAGCAACGGAAATCCGAAACTATGTTGTTTAGAAAACTGCTCGTGACTTTCAACCCCCTGTGGCGAAATTCCAAGAACCTGTGCCCCGACACTGCTGAATTCATCGATGGATTTCGTGTACGAACACAATTGTTTGGTACACACGGCTGTGTTATCGCCCGGATAGAAGACGAGCACGACGGGTTTTCCGACGTAGTCGGAAAGCGAATAATTCCGCCCGCCGGTTCCCGGCAATGTGAATTCAGGTGCCTTATCTCCAATCGATACCGTCATTGTGTCGCCTGGATGAGAATGTCTTCCGGAATATCAAAATTTGCATACACATCCTGCACGTCATCGTTTTCGTCCAGTTCGTCCATGATGCGCAACACTGCTTTGGCATCACTCAGCGTAGTAACCGGCACCAACAACGACGAAACCATCGTCGAAGTCGCCGACGCCACCGGCATGCCCGAACTATCCAAGGCCGCCTTGAGGTCTTCAACAATCGACGAATCACAAGTGACACGCCACGAATCACCATCGTCGGAGATATCTTCGGCACCCTTGTCGAGAGCCACCGACATCAAATCGTCCTCATTTACGGAGCGTGCCACTTGCAGCACACCCTTGCGCGAAAACTGCCATGACACCGCACCCGGTTCAGCCATCGAACCACCAAGTTTGCTGAAAATAACTCGCACGTCAGCCGCGGTGCGATTGCGATTATCTGTCAGCACATCGATGAGCATCGCCACGCCACCTGGCGCATAGGCCTCATAGGTGATGGATTCGTAGACGGCGCCATTGTCGGCGCCGGTACCACGCTTGATCGCTCGGTCAATTGCGTCATTGGTCATCTGCGCTGCTTTAGCCTTTAAGACAATTGTTCGAAGGGCGGCATTCGTGGAAACATCTCCGCCGTGGTCCTTCGCAGCAACTTCAAGCTGACGAGATAGTTTGGCAAAGATCTTGCCGCGTGCTTTGTCTACGGCGGCCTTCTTATGCTTGATGGTTGCCCATTTAGAGTGACCAGACATCGATTATTGCTCCTTCATAACCAAATTATAAACTCGCTAGAAATAGTTTGTGGATTCGGGTATCGGCTGTGAGTTCAGGGTGAAAGGACGCGACCGTTATCGCATTTTCCCGAGCCAAGACAATGTTGTCGTCAAAAACCGCAAGTACCTCTACTGAGTCAGAAGCATTCACAACCTGAGGGGCTCGAATGAACACGGCGTGGAATGGTGCATCAAATGAAACGACATCGATATCGGCCTCAAAACTGTCAACCTGTCGACCATAGGCATTGCGGCGTACATCAATGTTGATTGCACCAAAGGATCGTTGATCGGGTCGCGCATCTCGAACATTGGTCGCCAGCAAAATCATTCCAGCACATGTGCCAAAGACCGGGAGCCCTTGACCGATGAGTTCGGCAATCGGATCGAATAGTCCCGACGACTCGAGCAACATCGACATCGTGGTGGATTCTCCACCCGGAAGAACGATGGCGTCAAGATCAATTAGGTCGCGAACAGTGCGCACGTGACGGGTGCGCGAACCTAACTCACTGAGTGCGAGTTCGTGTGCGCCAAAACCACCTTGCAGCGCCAACACTCCGACTAGTGAACCCACCCGGGGGCCTCGAATCGTTCACCAGCCCCGCTCGGCGTAGCGCTCGTTGATTTGGTCCATTCCGATACCCGTCATCGGGGCACCAAGATTACGACTGACCTTGGCGATAATCTGCGGGTCGCGAAAATGCGTCGTTGCCTCGACGATTGCTTTTGCCCGCAGTGCAGGATCTTCACTCTTAAAAATTCCAGATCCAACGAACACGCTTTGGGCACCCAATTGCATCGCCAAGGCGGCATCGGCAGGTGTAGCAAGACCACCGGCACAAAATAGCGGTACCTGCAATTCACCCGTCTCGGCAATTTCCTGAACAAGTTGTAGCGGCGCCATTAGTCGCTTGGCCCACTCAAACAACTCAGCCGAGTCTGCCTGAGTTATTTTACGAATATCACCGGTGATGTTGCGCAAGTGTCGGACCGCCTCGACGACGTTTCCGGTTCCTGCTTCACCCTTGGAGCGGATGAGCGCAGCACCTTCACTGATCCGGCGAAGGGCTTCTCCCAAATTTGTCGCACCGCAAACGAACGGTACGGTGAACGCAAACTTGTCAATGTGATGTGTCTCGTCGGCTGGTGTCAGCACTTCAGACTCATCCACAAAATCCACTCCGAGTGCTTCCAATACTTGCGCCTCGACAAAATGACCGATTCGCGCCTTGGCCATCACCGGAATTGATACGGCAGCCTTAATGCCTTCGATCAACACCGGGTCGCTCATGCGGGCAACACCGCCGTCCCGACGAATGTCGGCCGGGACGCGCTCTAGTGCCATCACCGCAACCGCACCCGAATCTTCGGCAATTTTGGCTTGCTCTGGAGTGACGACATCCATGATCACGCCACCTTTGAGCATTTCGGCCAAGCCGCGCTTTACGCGCAGAGAACCGGTGACCGACAAATCAGATGGACGACGTGGTGACTTCGACGATGAACTCATGGACTCATCGTACCGAAATAACCCACATCATCCCAGCACATAACAGCCAGACAATGGTTACGGGTACTTCACATCCGCTGGATCGATGCCATTGCCAACAATGGCAGTCTTGTCGGCTCGGGCTACTTCGACGAATGTGCGACCGGGGGTGAGTTTGATAATCGCCCCGTTTGAGTCCTTCAAGGTAAAGGGAATCAAGCGATTGCTGCGTTCCCAGGTGCCGCTGATAGCGACGCCTGCGGTAAATACGGTGACCTTGCCGCTTCCCAATGTCTTGGAAGTCGGACTGTAGGACTTGGTGTATTCAACTTCCAAAATGACCACATTACGGACGTTGAGTTGAACATCTTCGGGATCCAGATGAGGTTTCTCATATTGCAGGCGCACGAATGTTTGATCAGTTGCGTTCCAATCCCATCTCACCTTTACGCCATCCATTGACAATTTCACGCCGGCAACCTTTTGGGCCGAGGTTGGTACGGCATCACTGGTGCTGCGGTAAGCAAACTGTTGTGGTGGCGGTCCGGAGCCATCGGGGGCAAGAGTCCATAACTTTGATGTTTCAGCGAACAAATCATGCGGTGCGACCCGACTGCTGTCGCGATGGAAACCACCGTCTGTGTTGGCAATCGTGTAACTGAGATCCACAAGATCAGATTTGCGAATCGCTGAACTCACTTGCGGATTGCCTCCACTCCACACGAAGAGTGGCTTATTAAACGATCCAAGCAAGTTGATGTCTTGGAACCGACCGCTGCGGATTGGTCCAACCGGGTCGCTCCCTTGGCTGTGGAATACGGCCGCGAATCGGGTGAGTTTCTCAACATTTTCTTCAAAAATAATGTCGGCCTGGCTGATACCGAATTGTGGCATGGACTTTGGGTGATTATCGATCTTGACCACCATTGCCGGACGACTGAGAATGGATTCATCGGCCGCTGGTTCACCGGTGAGTGGGTTGACGACTACCGGGACCGTGGTCGTGGTGGTCGTACTCTGGTCAACGCTGGAAGATTCGGTTGGAACGCTGTCACTCGTCGCCGATGGGGACGACCCTCCGCAGGCGCCAAGAATGGCCAGCGAACTGGCTGCGAACACGAGACCGAGACGAGTTGAACTGAGACGTGACATGTACGGAGGCTCCTCTTACATTTCCCTGAGCAAAGCGATGCGCTCGACCAGTGGTGGATGGGTATTAAAGAGTTTATGGAATGAACCCAGTCGACCTGAGTCATTGACCCCCGATAGGGGCTGTTCAATCCACATATGAGCCGTAGCCATACTGGCGGAATGAGTGGTAGTGGTGTCGGCCTGCAATTTTTCCAGTGCTGATATCAGCCCGGGCGGATAACGCGTGATTTGACAGGCCGACACATCGGCGAGTGTTTCACGACGCCGACTGATGGCCGCCTGCATCAGTTTGGCCAGGATCGGCGCAAAAATGAGCAGGACGAAACCGATCAATGCAAGCGGGTTTGAGCCGTTTTCCCGATCACCGCTTCGATTTACTCGCCCGCCATTCCACCACATCATCCGAATCGTGATATCGGTGATAATCGCCACGGTTCCGACAAGGGTGACGGCAATGGTAGATACGAGAATGTCGTAGTTGCGAATGTGCGATAGTTCATGAGCCAACACACCTTCGAGTTCGACGCGATTCATCTTTTCCAGTAGCCCCGTAGTAACGGCAAGTGCCGCATGACGAGGGTTGCGTCCGGTCGCAAAAGCATTCGGTGCGTCATCGACGATGACATACACGCGCGGCTTGGGCAGTCCGCTGGCGATGCAGAGCCCTTCCACCAAGTTGTGAAGCCGCAGATACTCGGTCGGATCGGCAGGCACGGCACGACTCACTCTTAGGGCGACAGCATCGGATTTCCAGTAGGCGATGAATGCAAACGTGCCCGAAAACACGACTGCAATAATGGTGCCGGTTGTTCCATTGCCAATGAGCGTGCCCACTGCTGCTCCAACGAGCACAGTAATGAACACGAAACCAATGATTAGCGCAACGGTACGACGCTTGTTTGAGGCAATGAGATCGTTCATCTGTAAATAATTAGAACTTCACCTGAGGAGCAGTTCGAGCCGAAGCGTCAACTTCGAAGAACTCGCGGGCGGTGAAGTTAAACATTCTGGCAATTACAACTCCAGGGAACTTCTGAATGGCCGTGTTGTAGCCAAACACTGAATCGCCATAGAACTGACGTGCGTACGCAATGCGACTCTCGGTATTGGCAAGTTCTTCTTGCAACGAAACGAACCCCTGATTGGCCTTGAGATCGGGGTACGCCTCAGACAGAGCAAACAGCTGTCGCAATGCCCCGCTGATTGCGTTGTCAGCAACCGCCTGGGCCGCCGGTGTGGCTGGTGCCGCCATCGCCGAGTTGCGCGCAGCAACCACCGCTTCGAGAGTCGCACGCTCATGAGCCACATACCCCTTCACCGTTTCAACCAGGTTGGGGATGAGATCCAAGCGACGTTTCAATTGCACATCAATTTGGGACCATGAATTATCAACGTTGTTGCGACGACGTACCAAACCATTGTAGGACAGCACTACAAAGCCGGCGACGAGCACGACGATTATGACAATGACTGCAAGTACGTTCATGAGTCCATTCTACGCCGAGCCCGACACATGCGAGCGCCTTAACAACCGGTCGTTGAAGAACGACATCAGTCGGTGTGGAGCAACCGTGAGCGCCAAAGTTGCTTCGTCATGTAGCAATTGGCGATAGATCGCAAGATATTCCTGAGCCAAGACTCGCATTGAAAAATCCTCGGCCCGTCGGATGCCTCCGGCAACCAAACGTTGAGCAAGTTCCGGGTTGGTGATGATCTGATTTAGTGCATCGGCAAGTAATACCGCATCGCCAGGTGGCACGAGCAGCGCGTTGAGATCGTGGGTGGCGACGTTGCAGTACCCGTCAAGAGCACTGGCAACAAGTGGAGCCTGCGCCGCCATCGCTTCGAGCAATACGATGCCGAACGACTCGCTGTGCAGCGACGGCGCGCAAAATACCGTGCATGAAGCCAGTCGCCTGATTTTATCTTCCTCGGTAATGCGACCTAACCACTCAATGCGATCATCACCGGCATAACGGCTGCGCAGAATTTCGATGCCGGGGCCGTCTGCGGCAATCCACAGCCGAACATTCCGCGGTACTGAATCCATTGCCGCCAGCAATACCTCTAGACCTTTTCTGGGCTCATAGCGACCGCAAAAAAATATGGTCGGTTGCTGTACTCGTTCAATATCTGGACGGTAATACCGACTCACTTCAATTCCGTTGAATAACACGCGGTACTCGCCATCAAGATAGCGAGAGGCAAGTTCGCGGGCCTGTTCGGATACGGCGACTCGAAAGTCAAGATGGTTTGCTGCCCACCGCGCGGTCCGATTCAGCACACGGTACGAAGTTGAGTCACCGGCGGCATGAAACGTTCCGACAGTTGGCGCCATGCCCATCAATAACGCCGTTACCGTCGGACCCGGAACTAGCGGTTCGTGCAGATGAATGACATCGAATGCTTCATCGTTTAATGCCCTGATCGTGCGTAGTGCCGCCGACGGATCAGGAGCAAGTGAAGCGATTGAGCCATTGGCCGCGGTGGGCAAACTGTTGCCAAGCGGTGTGACGAAACTCTCAGGCGGCGGACCATCACATGGGGCTAAGACACGTACTTCGTGACCGAGCCGGCGCATTTCGCGAGCCAAACCAAGTACCTGTGATTGCACGCCACCGGGAACCGACACGCTGTATGGACTGACCATGGCGACACGCAACATGTCGCAGTCCGGCGTTGCCGCAGAGTCAACCACTGCGTATACCGTACGTCCCGAGAGCGCCGAGCACACAAACGGCAGGGAAACATCACCCAAACATCAATGAGATGTAGGTTGGCCGATATGACAAAATCGAAGACATCCCCAACCATGCCGGCGATCTCAATTGTTGCCACTCCGAACAAACGTGCAGCCATTTTGGAGCTTGCTGGCGAGGCTGAACGGCGCGGTTTTAGTGGTCTGGCATGTCCCAGTCTTGGGGCCACGCTCGGACTGTGCGTCTCACTGGCCCACGCCACCCACTCGATTCGTTTCTGGACTTCAATTCAGCCCATCTATTACAGCCACCCGGTAGAGACGGGCAATACAGCCGCACATCTCCATGAAGTCTCCGGTGGTCGCTTCGCCCTTGGTCTTGGCGTGAGCCACGGGCCAGTGATACAACGACTTGGAGTGGAGACGGGCAAACCGCGCGTCGACATTCGTGACTATGTTGCGGCCATGCGAGCGAACGAACGCTTCAGTGGCGTCTTGCCGCCGATCTATCTCGCCACCTTGCGCGACAAGATGCTGGAACTCGCCTCCCAGATCGCCCAAGGTGCAATCTGGGCCAATGCTTCGTGCCGACACATGTCATCCCAACTGTCAAACATTCCCGCAGATCAGCGAGCAGAATTCTTTGTCGCCAACATGGTGCCAACGATCGTCAGCGAGGATCGCGATGCGGCACTTCAGGTGCACCGCAAAACGCTTACCGGTTACGTGTCACTACCGAACTACCGCAACTACTGGCGCGCTGCTGGATACGACAGCGAAATGGATGCGATCGAAGAGGTGTTGGCAGCGACACCTAAGGAACAGCTCGCAGATCGATTGACGTCAACAATGAGCGATACCTGGTTGAGTGACTGCACGGTGTCGGGTACGGCGACTCAGGTCCGAGATCAATTTGAGTCCTGGACCGACGCCGGGGTCCTACCGATTGCGGTGATGTCGTCCACATCAGGAGGACAAGTCAAAGCGATTCAGGAATTGTTCGACGTCTACGCCTGAGCAATGATCTGATGTTCATTACTCGGTGAGTTGGACAATCAGTCGTTCCACTCGCTTTCGGATCTCATCGCGAATTTGACGAACTTCGACAATATCTTTTCCCGCTGGATCGGCAATCGGCCAGTCGATGTACTGCTTGCCGGCAATGTACGGGCACGCATCGCCACATCCCATTGTCACCACAACATCAACTGCATTCAACATTTCCATCGTCCAGCGTTTTGGCTGTGTAGAAACGATATCAATACCAACTTCAGACATAGCCGCCACGACTACTGGATTTAGCGAGGAGGCAGGTTCGGATCCGGCAGAAAAGACCTGCACTACGTCCGCGCCAAGTGCACGCATAAAACCGGCTGCTATTTGCGAGCGTCCCGCATTATGAACGCAAAGAAATAGCACGCCTTTCATACCTGCACGTCCGTTGCAATCGGTTGGCACCGAATCAAATTGATCACTGGACAAGTATTGCCTAAAGATCTCCCAACACTCATCGAGGCAGTACGCTCATCTTCGTTCGTCGATCATCGAAATTCCCAAGAGGAAACGCATGAGCGAAACCCAAACGCATTTGTCAACACTGGATCGCTTTTTGCCAATCTGGATTGGGACGGCAATGTTGGTCGGCATCGGGCTCGGGAACACGTTTCCCGACCTCAACGTCCAGTTAGACAAAGTGAAGATCGATACGGTGTCGTTGCCGATCGCGATCGGGTTGTTGGCGATGATGTACCCGGTGCTGGCCAAGGTCCGCTATCGGTCGATCGGTACCGTGGTCGCCGACCGTCGATCGTTGGTGATGTCGCTGGTGTTGAACTGGCTGATCGGACCAGCGGTGATGTTCACGTTGGCGTGGCTGCTGTTACCCGATCTACCGGAATACCGAACCGGATTGATCATCGTCGGTCTGGCTCGTTGCATCGCGATGGTGCTGATTTGGAACGACCTTGCGTGCGGCAATCGTGAGCTCGCCGCTGTTCTCGTGGCGATCAATTCCATTTTTCAGGTCGTGGCCTACTCGCTACTTGGCTACTTCTATCTTGAGTTACTCCCAGGATGGCTCGGTCTCGACAGTACTGGCATCGATGTCACGGTGTGGAAAATCGCCAGGTCCGTTCTTGTCTTCCTCGGTGTGCCGCTTCTGGCCGGATTCATCACCCGCACCTTGGGAGAACGAGCCAAAGGGACCGAGTGGTACGAGCAACGATTCCTGCCCAAGATCGCACCGATCGCGCTCTACGGATTGTTGTTCACAATTGTCATCCTCTTCGCCCTCCAAGGAGATCGGATCACCAACCAACCGTGGGACGTCGCCCGCATCGCCCTTCCGCTCCTCGCCTACTTCGCAATCATGTGGTTCGGCACGTTTTACACCGGGTTAAAGATGCGTCTCCAGTACGACCGGAACGTGGCGATCGCATTCACTGCTACCGGCAACAATTTCGAGTTGGCAATCGCCGTGGCAATCGGTGTGTTTGGGGTGTCGTCGGGGCAGGCGCTCGCTGGTGTCGTCGGCCCCTTGATTGAGGTACCGGTTCTTGTTGGCTTCGTCTATGTGGCGCTGTGGGCACGGAAGCGTTTCTATCCACTCCCGGAACGAGTCAACGGCCCGTAACGCCGATATGGAACGTATTCAGCAGCAGGCGTTCGATGTGGCCGGCGCGCAGCAGGCGTTCGATGTGGCCGGCGCGCAGCAGGCGTCCGATGTGGCATCACTCATTGAGTCGGCATCGGCCAACACGGTATAGAACTCCCACGGCGCGCCGTCCGGATCATGTACCCAGACCTTGTCCTGGACCGCGTAGCAGCAAGTGCTGTCCTTTTCTACCGAGTCAACCCAACCCAATTCTTGGAAATGGCTGATCGCTTGATCCACTTCTGCGGTGGACATCACCTCAACACCGAGGTGATTGATGCGGGTGTAGTCACTACCGTCTGTCTTGGGCGTCTCGATCAGAACCAATTTGAGAGGCGGATCGGCAATGGCAAAATTTGCGTAGCCTTGGCGCAGTTTGGCCGGCTGGGTGGAGAACATTTTGCTATAGAACTCCACGGCTTCGGCAAGATTTGACACATTGAGGGCGAGTTGCAGGCGTGATGACATAGTGACATGATATATTGATAGTTATCGATATTGCAAGTCTTTCCTCCAAGAATTATCCACCCGTGAAAACAATCGCTCCCTGCTGTCCAGCGGTCACCGAAGCCGCCCTCTCTCGACCCAATGCCACTCGACTGGCCAGCGCATTTGCGGCCCTCGGCGACCCAGTTCGTTTGAGAATATTAAGCCTGATTGCCGCTGCCGGAACCTCGGAAACATGCGCTTGCGCGTTGGTCAAACCAACCGGACGATCACAACCGACCGTGAGTCATCACCTCAAGGTGTTACGCGAGGCCGGTCTGATCACCAGCACCAAGCGAGGTACATGGGTGTGGTATCGCGTCGATCCACAACGCTTAGAAGAATTGCAATCAATTCTTGGCTAGTTGTCATCCATCGACTGGTCGTAAAGCAGGAATGGGACCGCAAGACCGATCATCGTAAGTGCGATGCCACTGACCGCAAGGGCGGAACGAATCCCGAATCCACTAGCAAGGAAACCACCAAGCAATGCACCAAAGGGCATCCCGAGGTAAACCAAGAACCGATAGCTAGCTCCGACTCGCCCAAGGAGATGGTCGGGAATGACCCGTTGGCGGAGAGCGATTGTGAGTACATTCCAGACAAGTACCGCGGCTGCGTCGAGCCCACTTAGCAAGCCGACGAGAACTGGGGCACTCAGCGCCGATGTGATCCAGATGGCGATCCCGGAAATTACAGTTGCTAACGCTAAAACGATGTGGAGCGGAAAGCCTGTGAGTCGAGGTGCAAGCATTGATCCGGCGATGCCACCGATCGCACCCGGAACAAGCAAAAGCCCGAAGCCAAAGTTCGACAAACCCAAGGTCTGGCGAGCGAACAACACAAAAATCGCTCCGCCGATGAAGGACACGGCGCCTAACGCTGTGGAGATGATGGCCAGGTTCCGCAACAGTCGACGTCGCCAGAACCAACGGAAACCTTCGACGATGTCCTGCGCCATGGTGCCCCGTACGACTCCCACCTCCGACGTGCGGTACGTGCCTGTCACAAAGACCATGATCAACGCTGCTGTGGCGAAACTCAAGGCGTCGATGATGAACGGCGCCACCATCGCCAGGCCGAACAGCAGACCGCCAAGTGGCGGACCGATGAGGCCATTTGTGGCCAACTCTGTCGACGACAGGAGTCCACCTGCACGTTCGAGTTCTGATTTATCAACCATGGCAGGTACGAGCGCCATCGACGAACTATCCACGACCGCTTCGGCTGACGCCAAAATGATTGCAACGGCGTAAATAGCAGCGATCGAGACCTGATCCGCAGTGATGAACCCAACCAACGCGAACATTGCAATTGCCCGCGCGACATCTAGCCGAATTCGCAACTGGCGACGGTCAAGGCGATCGGCCCAGGCACCACCAGGAAGAATAAATATCAGCCACGGCAGTCGATCAGCCACTACGACACCGGCGATCAATCGAGGATCGGTCGTCACCGAGATGGCAAGAAGTGGCAACGCAACTAAGCGCAACCCATCGCCCGTGTTCGACACCGCGGTCGCAGCCCACAACAACCGAAACTGTCGAGGAAGCCGACCGCCAGCCATCGACGAATGCCACTTCTGGGTACGAAAGCGCCGGAATGTACTTAGTAACCGGGATCACTCGGCCAGTTAGGTTGGAACATATGCCATTGCTCGGGTGCGCGTCTGATCAGCAATTCCATTTCGCGCGTGAGCTGTTGGGTAATCCGGGCGACATCGTCGCGCAATGATCCCTGTCGTTCCACAACAAGTGGCGGGCGCACCACCGTGTGGTGCCCATCGGCGCGGCGGGTGAAATAGGCGGCGGCAGGAATGAGCGGTGCTCCGGTGCGCAGGGCAAAAAAAGCTGGCCCCGCTGGCACGGTCGTGCGCTCGCCAAAAAACTCGACCTCTACCCCACCGCGAACACCGTCGCGGGGGATGTCGCGATCACACAACAACGACACCGGACAATTCTGCTTCAATGCTTCCTGTACGGCGATTCCGGCCCGATCATCCAATGGAATTACGTGCACGCCCATTTTGGTGCGCACGTCGACGAACCATTCGTAGAGGTCGGGTGGTTCAAGTTTTTCAACTACCGCAGTAAGTGCGTATCCCTGGTCGCACAGCCAACGTCCTGCCCATTCCCAACCGCCGACATGTGGAAGTGCCAGAATCGCGCCTTTCCCAGCCTCCAAGGCGTGTTCAATGTGCGAAAAGCCTTCGATGCTAAAACCCGCGGCTATGTCCTTTCGACTAATCGATGGAAGACGAAACGTCTCAAGGTAGTAGCGGGCATAACTCTGGAACACACGCTGAACCGCATGTCGAAGGGCGAAATCTTTCAGCGTCGGATCAACTCGCCGCAATTGACGCTCGACCATTTTGCGTTCTTCGCGCATACCAAGAGAAAACGGTGGGGCCAGAGCCATTGCCGCGCCCAAGGCAAGCGACGGCGGTGTGAACCGAGCCAACATCGACGCCAACTTGTAGCCGCTTACGGTAAACGAATCGTTGCCGATGTCACGCCGGTTTGCCATGAGGTAACTTCCGCCCGGGTTACGAGTTACGGGTTACAAGTTCCGGCGACGCGACTGCAGTCGAGCGCGGTACGCAACACGAACGGCACTACGCGATGCACGTCGTGACCGGCGTACAGCCTGTTTTTCGGCTGTCGTCGGAGCAACCGCAGCCTGACGCCACACTTTGATAAAGCGTTGAATCGCAGTTGCCGATGTAAGCACCAACATCAACCACATCACCCAGAACAGCAACGACCCAAAGAGCAGACCAATACATAGCAAGATGATCCGCTCGGCCCGCTCCATCAGCCCACCCTTGGCCTGCAGCCCAAGAGATTCGGCCTTAGCCCGCTCGTATGAGATGAGCATTGATACACCCATCACCGCAAATGGAACCAAGGCGGCATGTCCGCCGCGCTCGGTAGTCAGATACCAGGCAACTCCACCCAGAAGAACGGTGTCGGTAATGCGGTCGACTACGGAATCAAAAAATGCTCCACGTTGACTGGCCGAATTCGATGCCTTAGCCAATGCTCCATCCAATAGATCTGGCAGCGCGGCAAGCACCACGAGAAACAGGCCAAGTGGCAACTCACCCAAGCCGATGGCAAAGGCGGCCCCAATCGCGACCATCAAACCGATCAGGGTGAAATGATCGGGCGTCATTTTCGTGCGGCGTAATAACTCGCCGATTGGACGAATCGCCCGCTCTACTTCAACGCGAAAGCGGCCGTCAAACATTGATCAAAGCCTAGTTGGTATCGATACGACTACAGGTCGGGGTTTGGTTCGATCAGGCATTGCACAATCTCACCGTCGACCGCATCCACCAGTACGAGGCCTCGCTGGTGCGGAGGCTCCTCGGAGCTGTAACAAAACACCCGCCAGGTTGGCCGACTTCGCAGGCCGCGCCACACCTGCTGGGCTGACGCATGGCCGACCGCAAAGTCGGCGGCCCTTGTTGCTAGCACCAGTGCCTGTTTCTCATCGACCTCCATTGACCATGATGACGACAAGGCATACACGCCGAAGACCCCAAGGATGATTGCGGCCATGACCATGCCATTGTTCACCAGACCACTTGTTGACGAGGAAAATATGATCCGCAGCAATACGCAGACTAGAGCGACGACCAGATATAACACTGCCGGAATCCGCCGACGACTGTTGTCTGGAAATAAGTACGGCCCGACAAAAGCCGAGAGGTCAAGATCTGCGGGCAATTCGTCGCGAATTTCGTTGCTGCTGTTCATGATGCGAGACGCAACCATGCCTTTCTTATTCGCTGTGAAGTGACATCGAGCGCTTCTGGCAGAATTTTGGTGCTCGCGACCGAGACCATGAAATTTGTGTCTCCGCCCCAACGTGGAACGACATGGACATGCAAATGCTGAGCAACACTTCCCCCCGCCACCTGGCCAAGATTGATACCAACATTGAGTCCTTGTGGATGATATTCGTCCTTGAGTACGCGAACTCCCATGGTCACCGTGGCCCAGATCTCGACGGTTTCTTCTGACGTGAGTAACTCCAGATCTCCAACTTCGCGATACGGAAGTATGAGCAGATGACCGGGTGAATACGGAAATGCATTAAGAATGACAAAACATAACGTTCCGCGATGAACGATGTGCGTTTCTTCGTCAGGAAGTCCGCTCTTGAGTATTTCCGTGAACACCGACTCCGGCGTAGGGTGAGGCTTCATGTCTCGCTGCACATACTGTGCGCGCCAACCGTTCCATAAACGCTCGAGCATCACTCGACCGTCGTTTCAACACGCAAGCGATCGACGAATTCGAATACTGGAACATCTCTTTCCACTACTCCGCCCCGCGGATTGAGTCCGACAGTATTGTGCGCAACATCATCGTCACCTACGACCAGCACATACGGCAGTCGTTCGAGTTTGGCATTGCGAATTCGCTTGCCAAGTTGCTCGGTGGCCGGATCGATATCGACACGGAAACCCTCGCCTGCCAGTTGATCAACTAATTCGGTTGCATATTGCTCATGAGCGGTTGCCACAGGCAACACCCGTACCTGCACCGGAGCAAGCCAGATCGGGAAGGCTCCCCCGTAGTGTTCGAGCAAAACCCCAAAGAAACGCTCCACCGAACCGAACAGTGCCCGGTGCAGCATGATCGGTTGGCGACGAACGTTACCGGTGCCGATGTATTCGAGTTTGAAGCGCTCGGGCAGATTGAAATCCAACTGAATGGTGCTCAACTGCCATTTTCGACCAATCGCATCGCGCACATCAATGTCGATTTTTGGTCCATAGAAAGCGGCATCGCCCTCTTTGATTGTGTATTCCACACCATGGCGCTGTAGCGCTTCTTGCAACGCCGATGTTGCCTTGGCCCAGATCTCATCGGTGCCCACGAATTTATCGGGATTCCGGGTGGACAATCTAAATTCAAAGTCGTTGAAGCCAAAACGACGCAATACCGACATCACGAAGTCCATCAACGAAGTTATTTCGTCAGGCATTTGTTCTTCGGTACAAAAAATATGACTGTCGTCTTGAGTGAAACCACGGATCCGCATCAGCCCGTGCAATGTTCCGGCCCGCTCGTAGCGGTACACGGTGCCAAGTTCATACAAACGCAACGGCAATTCACGATAACTGCGCTGACGGTCACGGAAGATGAGACAGTGCATTGGACAGTTCATCGGCTTCGGGTAATACGTGCCGTTGTCCATCCCCATGGGCGGATACATGCTGTCTTTATAAAAATCCAAGTGACCGGAGGTCTCGAACAATTCGGACTTGGCCAGATGCGGCGTATAGACGAACTTGTACCCGCCATTTTGATGTCGCTGGCGGCTGTAGTCCTCCATGATTTTGCGGATGATTGCGCCCTTGGGGTGCCACACCGCTAGCCCGCCGCCGAGTTCGGTCGGGAAGGAGAGCAAATCCATTTCCGCCGCCAGTCGGCGATGGTCGCGCTTTTCTGCTTCGACTAGTCGAGTGAGATGTTCATCCAGGGCGGCTTTCGATTCCCACGCGGTGCCGTAGATGCGTTGCAGCATCGGACCCTTTTCATTGCCGCGCCAATACGCACCGGCAACTTTCATCAATGCAAAGTGTCCGAGTTTGCCGGTTGACAGCACATGTGGCCCACGACAGAGATCGACGAACGCATCGCTGTTGCGGTACACGCTCACTTCATCGCCACCCACCACCTCTTCGGCATCGGTTGAGTCAGCGGAACCAGAAGTGACACGTTGGATGATTTCGCACTTGTAGGGCTGATCGGCGAAAAGTTTCAACGCCTTGGCGGCCGACATCTCTTCGCGAGTAAAGAATTGGTTGGCCTTGATGATCTCGCGCATTCGGATATCAATGGACGCCAAATCATCCTCGCTAAACGTGCGACCATCTGGCAGTTCGAAGTCGTAATAAAAACCGTCTTCGATCGCCGGACCGATGGTGAACTTTGTACCGGGAAACAGTTGGACGACGGCCTGAGCCATGAGATGTGCGGTGGAGTGACGTAACACATGTCGTCCAGGTTCGGACTCGACGGTGAGAATCGCAACTGTGGAACCATCGGGAAGCACTTGCGACAAATCAGATTCAGCGCCGTTGATTGTGGCGGCGACAGCGGCCTTGGCCAAACGCGAGCCAATGCTGGTTGCAAGATCGAACGCAGTGGATCCAGCGGAGAGGGTGCGCATCGAACCATCCGGAAGCGTGATCCGAATCTCATTGCCAGAAACAGCCATAGCGCAGTAAGTCTAGGTTGTGGGCGACCTCAACGGCTCGCCAATTGCGCGTCAGCGTCGCCACCGCCCGATGTCATCATGTGCACCGTGTCACTTGGCAAAGTCTCGGCGCACTTGATGGCATACACATTGCGATATTCCTGGCCAGTAAGGGAGCGAATTTCAAACATCACTTCATCAATCAGCTCTCGCAAGATGAGGTGATCATCGTGACGATCCAGATATCGCTCGATCGGAATTGGGGCACCAATTCGAATGTTCACCGTCCCACCAAGTCTCGGAAATCTGGCATCGGGGGGTTGGATTTCCCGCGTTCCGACGACGCCAACAGGAAAAATCGGACAGCGCACCTGTAACGCCAATCGCGCCGCGCCGGTATGGCCCTTATACAACATGCCGTCCCGACTTCGAGTACCTTCCGGGAAGATTCCGAACAATTCGCCTCGACGCAGCACGTGCTCTGCCGCATCGAGTGCAGCATGAGATTTTTCTCCACCCGCACGGTCAATCGGAATCATGCCAAGGGCCGGAAACAATCGACGTGTCTTCCACGAATCCATGTACTCACTTTTGCCAACAAATGAAATGTTTCGCGGCGCATGCACCATCAGAAACGCCGAATCAAGAAAACTGATGTGGTTGGAACACAGAATCGCCGGACCTGTCGTTGGAAGTTGCTCGAATCCCTCCAACTCGAATTTCCAACATCGTTTAGAAACTGGCTGAATGAAGCGCCGGATACGAGACTGCAACTTTGTGGCCCCTTGATGCAATGTTGGAAGAGTCACGACATAAAACTACGGCGTCGATCGCCGACTGCCGGACTACGGCCCGAGCGCAACTCCAAGCAGTCGGGCCGCACTCGTGACCCGATGTCCAGACTTGGCCGCGACATCAATAGCGGTAACGGCCGCTGGCGCGTCGAGGTCATCATCTAGCGCAGCGCGTACTTCTGCAAGCGCAGCAGTACCGTCCCCGTTCGACGCCTCACTCCAGCGCGTCAGGCAACCTTGCGAACGATCCATGAGCCCGTCGTCCCATTCCCATTCGTCGCGATAGTGATGCGCTACCAACGCCAGTCGAATCGCTCGCGGATCGTGTTGAGTTCGCAACTTGTCGACAAACACGAGGTTGCCGCGACTCTTTGACATCTTGTGCCCGTCCATGTACACCATCGCTACATGCATCCAATGGCGAACAAACACTTGACCAGTTGCCGCTTCTGATTGTGCTCGCTCGCATTCATGATGCGGAAAGATGAGATCGGTACCGCCACCATGAAGATCGATCGTTGTTCCCAACTCACGCAATGCCAACGCCGAACACTCAATATGCCAACCGGGACGACCAGCCCCCCACATTGTGTCCCACGACGGTTCGTCGGCGGCCGATGGGTGCCACAGCACGAAATCGAGCGGATCTCGCTTGTGCGGATCATCCACATTTCCGCCTCGCTCCCTGGCCAACTCAATCATCGCGGCACGGTCATAGTGCGAAAGTTCACCGAAGTGTGGCGATTTACTGACATCGAAATAAACCGAGCCACCCGATTGATAGGCAAATCCGCGTTCGATGACCATGCCGATAAATCCGCGAATATCAGAAATTGCTGATGAGGCGCGTGGGGTGCTGTACATCGGCAACGCATTCAAGGCAACCATGTCAGCATTGAAACGCGCCTCTTCCCCTGCCGCTAGATCCAAATAATGCACGCCAAGTTCTCGGGCCCTAGCGAACAGCGGATCATCCACATCGGTGACATTGCGCACGCATCGCACTTCATGACCGAGATCAATGAGGCGCCGCTGGACAATGTCATAGGCGATGAACGTGAAGGCATGACCGAGATGGGTGGCATCATATGGCGTGATACCACATGTGTACATGAGCACTTGGTGTGGTGGCTCAAAGGGCACGACTTGTTGTCGTCGTGTATCGAACAATTTCATTGCCAAGGCGGCGAAATCTTTCGACCACTCACTGGGTCAACATCCGGAATCCCCGTCAACCGCGGTGCAACTCGCGTCTTGTAGCGCACATTCAATTGCAATAGCACCGCCGTGAATGCCTCCAGTGCAAGGGCGTTTGACAGTCCTCCTGTGTTGAGTGGCCGACAACCGCGAATGCACTCCACCACGTCACTCACCACCTCAATTGCTTCCGGATAATCGGAACAAATGAGCACATCACTATCCACCTTGTGTTCGAGATTTCCAAGTTCCTTGGCCGGCAAGTGCTGAAACGCGGCCACGACCATGCTCTGCGGGATCGCGGCTTGGACGTGGCCGGCAATACTTCCACGAGGCGGAATCAGGGGTTCGAATTCTTTGCCCACCCGCACGAGTGCATTGGCCATCGTGATCACGATCTTTCCGCGCAATGCATCACTGTGTTCACCAGCCATCGTCGCCGCTGAATCCCATGGTGTGGCAACTACGACAAGTTCGCAGTCGGCGGCCTCGGCATTATCACCACCCGATATCGAACACGAATAACTCGGCCACTGGGCGACGAGTTCATTGACCACCTGCTGCGCACGCTCCCGCGAGCGTGACCCGAGGACGACGTCATGACCCCCAATTCCGAGGCGCAATCCGAGTGCACTTCCGGCCGGTCCGGTTCCACCAATAATGCCAATCTGCATACTGCGAGCATTACACAAACGGGCTATGGCAGGTACGGTTTAGGCCATGGGAATTCTTGACGGCAAAAACATCGTTATTACTGGCGTGCTTACCGAAACATCACTGGCTTTTGGTGTGGCCCAACTTGCCCAGCGCGAGGGAGCAAAAGTGGTGCTCACGGGGGCCGGACGCGGCCTCTCCATCACTCAGCGCACCGCTCGGAAACTTGACACTCCGGCAGAAGTATTTGAGTTCGATGTCACCGTCCCCGAACATGTGGATCAAGCCCGAGAAGCGGCCCGTCAGGCCCTTGGAACAATTGATGGAGTTCTTCATGCCATTGGTTTCGCTCCAGCGTCGTGTTTGGGTGATGATTTCATGGCCGCGCAGTGGGACGACGTGGCAGTGGCGCTGCACATTTCGGCATACTCACTAAAAACGTTGGCCGATGCGTTTGTGCCGTTAATGAAAAACGGTGGAACATTCGTCGGGTTGGATTTTGACAACACAGTTGCCTGGACGGCCTACAACTGGATGGGAGTAGCGAAGTCAGCACTCGAATCCACGAACCGCTATCTGGCCAAGGAACTGGGTCGCCACAACATCCGCTGCAATCTCATCGCCGCCGGGCCAATTCGAACGATGGCCGCAAAATCCATCCCCGGTTTTTCGACATTTGAAGATGTTTGGGGCACCCGGGCTCCCCTGGGCTGGAATGTCAATGACTCGAGTGTGGTGGCTCGCAGTTGCGTGGCGTTGTTGTCGGACTGGTTTCCTGCCACCACGGCGGAAATCATTCATGTCGATGGTGGATTCCACGCCATGGGTGTGTAGTTGAACATTTTCCCCCGTCAGTCCAGAAACCAACGCATGTTAGGGACCCGTGCGTTATGTGCTGCGTCGGTTTCTGTTGCCACGGTCATTGCCATCGTTTCGGTCGGGATTGGCACTGCGTCTGTTGCGGCCGCAGATATTGACCCACTTCTTGGTGAACAATGGGGGTTGTTTGACATTGGTGCTCAGGACGTCTGGAATCAGTCCACCGGTGTCGGTGTGACGGTGGCAATTATCGACGGTGGCACTGGCCCACACCCAGACCTCGATACCAATCTGGACCCGGGCCGCTCAATCATCGACGGTGTCGAGGCATCAGACGCAACCGATATTGGCGGGAAACTAGGTCACGGCACCCACGTCGCTGGCATCGTTGCCGCAATCAATGGCAACGGAATTGGTGTATCGGGCGTGGCCCCAAGCGCACGGATTCTTCCGATACGTGTGTTTCCCGCTCAGAGTGAAACGAGCAGTTCAAGTGATGTTGCTCTAGCAATAAAATTTGCTGTGGATAGAGGTGTCAAAGTCATCAATCTGTCGATTGGTAGTGGGAATGAAGACCCAGAACTCACGGAGGCTGTCAAATATGCCGCGGACCACAATGTGTTGGTAGTAGCGGCGGCAGGCAACGGCGGTGAAAATCAACCGCCACCATGGCCGGCGGCAGACGACAACACCCTTGCCGTTACGGCGCTTGATGAGAACCACAACACGGCGAGTTTTGATCAGCGCGGCGACTACATCGACCTCTCGGCACCAGGTGTGACCATCTTGTCCACGAGGACATCCGACTTTACCTGTTCCGGAATCGCTCAACCGGTTGGCTACGGCTGCGGAAGTGGCACGTCGTTTGCGGCGCCGTTTGTCAGCGGTGCCGCGGCACTACTTTTTTCCGCCCGGCCTCAAATCACCGCCGCCCAAGTTCGCTTCCTGCTGACCTCCACGGCAACCGATCTCGGCGCTGCCGGCACCGACACCACCTACGGTGCTGGACTGATCAATCTTCCCGCCGCCTTTGCGGCACTAAACATTTTGTTCCCCATCGTCAACGACCCGATCATCTCCACTAATGGTCGAGTGGGTTCGGTTGCCACTGGCGTGCTGCCGAGCATGACACAATCACCAAAACTGCAGTGGTACCGCTGTAGCGGCGAAGGATTAGTGACGGCTGCGCTGCCTGCGAATTGCACGCCGATAGTCAACGCGGTCGCAATCACGTACCAGATGACGGCCAAAGACCTGCGCCTCTTCCTCCGTTTCGCCGTCACCACCACAACAGCAGGCGTGACCGCGAGGGCGCTGTCGGCGACATCAGCGAAAGTCATCGCCATATGGCCGAAGGTGGGCGTTCTCAAACGTGGTACTACGTATTCATTTGCTCAACTCATTGGGAGTCCATCAAAAGGTGTGCGTGGTGTCAAGGTGCTCGTCGGCGCTTGCATTGTCAAGAACTCGACGCTTGTGGTGCGACTTCGTGCGACTGAGTGCAAGATCAAAGCAACAATCAACGCCAGGTTTCCCTTCCCCCAACTTGCATTCACGACAACAATTCAAGCCGCATCGTGAATCGCTTGGATGGCGAAACCAGTCCGTATCTACGACAACATCGCAATAATCCCGTGGAGTGGTACCCGTGGGGCGACGAAGCCTTCGCCGCAGCCACAAAACGTCAGGTGCCAATTCTGTTGTCGGTCGGATACTCGGCATGTCATTGGTGCCATGTGATGGCCCATGAGTGCTTCGAAGATACTGAAACCGCAAACATGATGAATGCGCTGTTCGTCAACATCAAAGTCGATCGGGAAGAACGTCCCGATGTGGACGCCATCTACATGGATGCAGTCCAACAGATGACCGGTCGCGGTGGCTGGCCGATGACGGTGTTCTGCACCCCAGAGGGCAAACCGTTCTTTGGTGGAACGTATTTTCCAAAGCCATCACTTCTTCAATTGATGACCGCCATTGATGACGCCTGGCACAATCGCCGCGGCGATATCGATACGAATGTAACCGCCCTAATTAGATCTCTGCAGCGAACCTCGCTAATTAGGCCGCACGACGAACTTCCGTCGATGGATGTATTCCATCTGGCAGTTACGCAACTGGCCCAACAATTCGATCCGCGCTGGGGTGGCTTTGGTGCGGCGCCAAAGTTTCCCAGCACAATGAATCTCGGGCTGGTTCTGCGCGACTACGTGGATAGGCCGCGCGGTGATCTGGCGGCGATTATCGCTACCTCGCTAGATGCGATGGCCTCCGGTGGTATGTACGACCACCTCGGTGGAGGATTCTCGCGCTACAGCGTGGACGATAAGTGGCTGGTTCCGCACTTTGAAAAAATGCTCTACGACCAAGCGCTGCTGGCGCGCATCTACCTGCAGGCGATGCAGGTATTCACTACGCCGGCGTGGAAGCAAGTTGTGGAAGAAACAATTGGTTTTGTTCTCAGAGAACTCACTCATGACGACGGCGGATTTTTCAGTGCCCAAGATGCCGATTCTTTGGATGATGCCGGCCACAGCCATGAGGGGTATTTCTATATTTGGACCGCGGAGCAGATTCGTCAAGTTCTGCCTAGTGAACTCCACCAGGTCGCACTGGATTGGTATGAAATCACCGAGCAGGGAAATTTTGAGGGCTCAAATATTCCGGCTCGCCTTGGCCACCGCGGAGATTTGCTGCGACCAGATGCCGTCGAGGATTCCCGCCGGCTGCTGTTTGGGGCACGCAATTTGCGTCCCCGACCAGGGCTTGACGACAAAGTCATTACCGAATGGAATGCCATCATGCTTTCGACACTGGCCGACGCTGCGGCGACCTTTCAGCGACCAGATTGGCTCGATGCAGCGATTCGCAACGGTGAATTTCTATTGCGTGAACTGCGCGGAGGTGATGGCCGGTGGCTGCGCAGTTGGCAGCAAGATGGAATACCGCGCGCCCGACATCGTGCCCTGGCGGCGGATCTGGCCGCACTCGTGGATGCCTTCACGCGACTGGGTGAAGCAAGTGGTCAGGCCCGTTGGATTGCTGAGGCCCAACGTGTTGCCGATCAGTTGCTGGATCATTTTTGGGATGTCAAAAACGGCGGCCTGTTTACAACCTCCGATGATGGCGAGCAACTTATCGTGCGTCAAAAAGACCTGATGGATAACGCCACCCCGTCGGCTAACTCGACGGCCGCTCTAGCGCTCTATCGGCTGGCCGCCCTCACCGGGGTCACGCGTTATGCACACCTTGCTGATCAAATTTTGCAGTTGTTCGCCGGAATCATTCTCGGAGCCCCGACCGCCTTTGGCAACTTGCTCGCTGCACTACATCTTCGAGATGTCGGCATCACGGAAATTGTCATCACGGGAAATCGAGACGATCTCGTTGCCTTCGTTCAGCGTCAGTGGTTACCTACGACGGTATTGGCCTGGGGTGAACCATACGATTCGCCGTTGTGGCGGGATCGGTCCGGCGACCAGGCATTTGTCTGTCACCAATACGTCTGCCAGGCCCCGGCTCATACCGCTGAGAAACTCGCTGCATCACTGCGCGCCGCATTGAATTAAACCGAGTTGGCATTACCACCGTTGTTGATGAATGATCTCCGAACTACGTCGCCGTTTGCGAGCCGCACTTGTACCTTTGGGAGAAGCCGTACTTTGCGTCGACTCGTCAACTGGCCAGCCAAGCGCTATTGCACCAATCAGTTGCAGTTGCTCGGGAACACCAAATATTCGACGCATCTCGTCGACGCCATTGAATACACCAAAAAAGAGAGCACCTAATCCAGCGTCTTGAGCGGCCAACAGCAGTGTCATCACCGCAAATGAAGTGTCCACCGTCCAGTACGGGGTTGTCCACGCCGAAACACCTTCGCCCAAACCGGTGGATGTTTTGTCGGCCTCGCTGTAACGACGGACATAGGCATCTGGGTCGGCGAAGGCGATGGCAATGATTGGGGCATCAAACAATTGTTGCCACCGAAACCCACGCTTCCGCTCGAGAGGAAGCGTCGCGTTCCAAAATTCGGCGATCCGTTCACCTTGGAGGACAAGCAGATGCCAACCTTGAGTTTTTCCGGCTGACGGAGCGCGGGAGGAGAGATCAACCAAGTGATCCAGTAATTCTGGCTCAACGCCGCGCGATGAAAACTCGCGGGTCATTCGGCGCCCGCATACCACGTCGGTGAATTCCACCGACTCTTCCCTAGTGCTTGCCCAGTTTGGCCAGCGATTCTGCCATCGTCCATCCGTGAACGATGAGCACGCCACCTTTTGATCTGGAGACAGACTTGAACTGCAACGCAACATCGGGAGAGATCTTTTCCGGCTTCAAGGTTTCATGATCGAGAAACCCACTATGACCGTTGCTCTTGACGACGAAACTCTGATCGTCATATGTTGATTCAACACCAAAACGACGAGCCAATCGCTTGCCCCAGGCCCGTTCCTCGCCGACTGCACGGTGCTCCGGTCGTGGGATGAGGTCAGTAATTCCCTTAAAGGCATCGAGTGCATCCGGGGTTAAAAAGCGAGATCCGACCACCACGTCTTCGTCAGGAAATGCCATCAGCGCACGATGGAAGGCCTCACCCATCAGACCCTTGAGCACAGACTCGCGTTTCGTGGTGCGCTTGATGCTCATCAGACCCAGCAATACACATGGCGTGCCACCGATGCGCTCAAGTGTTGAAAATGTAAAACCATGCAATTTGCCGTCGATCCGCGCGCAAGTGAACAACACCCAGTCCTCTTTGGCCTTGGATATGACTCCAATTCCAAAGGAGCCCCCCATGGATGCCAGATCGTCAAGATCGGTATCGGTAAGCGATGCGCAGTCTCGGGTGTCTACCTCAACTGCCATAGACCTACATTCTGCCAGCAAAATGAGCCATTACTACACGATGTATGCGGCGTCTCCAAAGACGACCCGCAATTGACCCATCGCACGGTCAATGTTGACGGTGAATTCGGGTCCTAATTGCACCACCTTGTCGCCAGCCAGATGCAACAACACGGGTGCATCACCTGGATGTTCATTCAAGATGGCTTTCAGTTGCTCGATGATTGCTTCAGTGAGTGATCTCGCCATAAGGCTTAGGTGCAATACTTCTTGACCAACTTTTAGACCTTCGAGCACGGTGATATCGGTGGCCATGAATCCAATCCGCGAATCATCGCGCCGATCAAGGCGACCACGCACCGACACGATGAGGTCATCGGCAAGTTGGTGTCCGTGCTTTTCCAAAGTCTTTGGAAACACGGTGACTTCCAACGAACCCTGCAGATCTTCGAGCATGAACGTGGCCATCTGGTCGCCCTTGCGGGTGTACTTTCGGCTAAGTCCATTGATCAGTCCGCCGATGACGAAGAACGCACCATCTTCCCGTTCGATGGCTTCACTGATCGAGCAATCCACTCGACGTCGAAGTGCGCCTTCAATTCCCATCAGCGGATGATCGGATACATACAAACCCAGCATTTCCTTTTCAAACTTCAATTGCTCGGTCTTGTCGAAATTCACGTCAGGAATGTCTAAACGTTCACTGAAACCCATCTGCTGATCGTCGACCTCACCAAACAGACTCATCACTCCCTGGTCGCGTTCGCGGCGGCGCAGAATCGTCGCATCAATGATCGGCTCGAATACCGCCAGCAATCCTTTGCGGGGATGACCCAGATTGTCGAAGGCGCCGGCCTTGATCAGCGATTCGACTGTTCGCTTGTTGAGCACCTGTTCTGGTACTCGTTCGGCAAAGTTATAGAAGCTCGTGAACGGTCCGCCGCTCTCACGGTTGGCCACAATCAGACTCACCAAACCCTCGCCAACATTGCGAATTGCCGACAGACCGAATGTGATCTGAAGACCGTGATCTGAAGTCACTGGCACAAAATTCACTCCAGATTTGTTGATGTCGGGAGTCAACACGGTGATGTTTCTGGCCCTGGCATCGGCCAAATACACGGCGGCTCGGTCATAGTTGGTCTTCACGCTGGTGAGCAGGCAAGCCAAGTACTCCACGGGATAGTGCGCCTTCAGATAGGCGGTCTGATACGTGATGATCCCATATCCATAGGCATGGCTTTTGACAAAGGCATAGTCGGCAAAGTTTTCGATGATGTCAAACAATTCCTTACCCAGATCACGTCCATACCCTGCATTTTCACAACCATTTTCAAAAGTCACCCGTTCCTTGACCATCAGTTCACGAATCTTTTTGCCACACGCCTTGCGCAAGTTGTCGGCCTCGGCCATTGAATAACCGGCAAATTTCTGAGCCACGTGCATGATGCTTTCCTGGTAGATCATCAGTCCGAAAGTGTCAGCCAAAAGTTCGACAGCATCGGGATGAAAGTACTGAGTCGATTTGCGTCCATTTTTGAAATCGGCGTAGTCGTTGTGCATGTTTTCACTCATTGGTCCGGGACGGTAGAGCGCCAGCACGGCGGCAATATCTTCCAATTTCTCCGGAACAAGTGATTTGAGAAGTGCTCGCATCGGCGTGGACTCCAGTTGGAATACACCGATGGTGTCGCCCGATGCCAGCAGCGAATACGTCGCCTTGTCATCAAGGGGAATCGAGTCGATGTCAAAGTTGGGGTCGCGGGTGGCGCGAACCATGGCATTGGCATCGGTGATGACGTCCAAGTTGCGCAATCCCAAGATGTCCATCTTCAGCAGTCCGAGTTCTTCCACTCCATGCATTTCAAACTGGGTCACCACAGGGGCGTCTTCAGGGGCTTGGCCCTGTTCTGTTTTGCGCTGAATTGGCAGATACTCGGTGAGGGGTTCCTTGGTAATTACCACCGCCGCGGCATGAATACCCACTGAACGCTTGAGACCTTCGAGACCGCGGGCGACATCGACAATGCGCTTGACATCGGGGTCTGATTCACACAACGATCGAAGTTCGAGAGCGGCGCGATATCCATCACGGTGTTCTTCGCTAGGTTCCAGGCAGTACTTGAGTGGCGTATCACGACCCATCACAAGTGGCGGCATGAGTTTGGCGATCTTGTCACCCATGCCGTACGGATAGCCCAGTACGCGGGCAGCATCGCGAACCGCATTGCGCGCTTTGATGGTGCCAAAGGTAATGATCTGGGCGACATGATCACGGCCGTACTTATCGGATGCGTAGCGAATCATTTGATCGCGGTATCGAGTGTCGAAGTCCATATCGATGTCGGGCATCGAGATGCGACTGGGGTTCAAGAATCGCTCAAAGAGCAAGTCGTATTTGATCGGGTCTAGTTCGGTGATCCGCAGGCAATACGCCACCGCACATCCTCCCGCCGAACCGCGCCCCGGGCCGACGCGGATTCCGTGTTCGCGGGCATAGCGAATGAGGTCCCAGATAATGAGAAAGTATGAACTAAACCCCATGTCGGCAATGGTCTTGAGTTCATACGCCAGGCGTTCAACGACCGACGTTGGTAGCGCGTTGCCCCAGCGAAGTTGTGCTCCCTGCATGGTGAGTTGTCGCAGGTACTCCCCCTCATTGGTAAAACCCGTGGGAATCGGGAAGTCGGGAAGCACCGGTTTGCCGAATTCGATTTTGACTTCTGCTCGCTCGGCGATCAACAGACTGTTATCGCATGCCTCTGGTACATCACGGAACAACCACCGCATTTCCTGAGCGGTCTTTAAGTAATGCTCCTGGCCCTCAAACTTGAATCGATTGGGGTCAGAAATCGTGCAGCCAGTTTGCACGCACAGCAAGGCATCATGGGCGGTGTGGTCTTCGCGATGGGTGTAGTGAGTGTCGTTAGTAGCAATCAGGGGGGCGCCAATCGCGCGCGAGATTTCAATGAGATGAGGGTTCGTGCGTTGCTGGTCGGCGATTCCATGGTCCTGAATTTCAATGAAAAAGTTTTCCTTCCCAAAAATGTCCTGAAATCGTCCGGCCAAACGCAGGGCACCGTTCTCGTCACCGCGCAGTAGCGCCTGCAGAACATGCCCACCGAGGCAACCGCTGGTAGCAATGAGTCCCTCGTTATATCGCTCCAAAAGTTCCCAATCGATGCGAGGCTGGTAGTAGTAGCCCTCGAGGAAAGCCAAACTCGACAACTGGATGAGATTTCGATAGCCGACGTTGGATTCGGCGAGCAACGTCAGGTGGTAATACAACTTCCGGCCGCTTTCTGTCTCTCCCCCCATGTCATCCATTCGCCCACGCCGTGCCGGTCGCTCGGAGCGATGTTCGTGGGCCATGTAGGCCTCCATACCGATAATCGGCTTGATGCCTTGGTTGTTGCACTCCTTGTAGAAATCGAGAACGCCGTACATATTGCCGTGATCGGTCATCCCAAGAGCACTCTGGCCATCGGCTGCTGCCTTGGCCACGAGTTCATCTAGTCGGGAGGCTCCGTCCAACATGGAGAACTCGGTATGTACGTGTAGATGGGTGAATGAATCCCCCAAGATGAGCCTCCTTGTTGATGTGCAGGCGCCGAGAGCGCGTATGGAGTGGGGACTTTACCAGTGGCACCCGCGGCCATCGTGCCATTGCTAAAGCCGCTGACGCGTGATGCGTCAGCGTGTATCAGAGATATGTACCGGGGCGATCCTTTAGTGGCTGATCGCCAGGGGCACTGGGCAATTGGCGCATCTGTTCAAGTTGTTGGCGAGCGGCAAACTGCTGGGCAAACAGCGTGGCTTGAATGCCATGAAAGAGCCCTTCCAACCATCCCACAAGTTGAGCCTTGGCGACGCGCAATTCGCTGTCGCTCGGAACAACACCGTCGCGAAATGGAAGTGCGAGCATTCGCAATTCGTCCGCCAAATCGGGAGACAGAGCCTCGGTGAGTTCAACAATCGACCGCTCGTAAATTTCGGCCAGCCGTTCACGACTCGGAGCGTCCAATTTCATGGAATGCACTTCTTCAAGCAGCTGCTTAATCATCGAACCGATCCGCATTACCTTGGCCGGCGAAGTGACGGTTTCATCGACTCCCACCTCAATACTGGCTTCGGGTGGAGTGGTGACAATTTCTACTGGATCGTTCTCGGTGCTCATGATTCCTCAAGTATCTCAGTTTTCAAGGCCAAGCGCCAAAAGGGGCACGTCAAGTTCCTCATCGGTGAGCGCCCCATGCCTGCAGATGAGCGGAAAAACGCCGGTGTCACCACTGTCATCAAAACTTGTCGGAGCATGTGCAATCAATGCCACATCCCCGAAGCGCTGACGAGCGGCATCCGACACCCGCGGACCAAACCACCCACCGTAAATGAGTTCGTCACGCCGCATGACCCACGCCTCTTCACCATGATGCTCACTGGCCGCTGCCCATAAATCATCGACGGCACCGGAGCGTGTGTGCAACCAGCGAAACCGTCCTTCGCCTGACTGATACGTCGTGAGTGCAGACACCTGTGAATGTAGAGCGCGGGTGTTGGTGCCAACTTCGACCTGTCCATGATCGGCGGTGACAAGTAAAACCGAACCCGGCACGAGTACGGCGGCGACATCGGCCACCAACCGATCAGTCTGGCGAAGTTCGGCGTCGTAATATTCGCCAAAACCGCGCTCGTGAGCGATCTTGTCCACGCCGTCGTAATAGGCGTAAATGAACGAGTGTCCGTGCTGGAGCAAATCTCGCACTTGCACGGCGATGCTGGATGCACTTCGCCAACCGCATGCCTTCACTCCACGAAGATGTGCTTCGGTGAATGCCGAACCTTCGAGTTCTGCCTTGCTCAACACGGGTACGACCGCACCCATGAACGGTGGGCACGGTTGAATAACGTCGGGTGGATACATGCGCCGCAGGTCGCCCTTTTCGTCACCCCACCGAAGCATCTGCATCACCCGACCGCCCATGTCGATGCGGTAACCAACAAGTCCGTGTTCCCCCGGTGTCAAACCTGTCGTAATTGACGTCAGTGCCGACACTGTCGTGGTTGGCGCAACCGTCGTGATCGATCCACCACTCATCGACGCCAGTGTCGGACAAACCGACAATCGCTGTTGTAACTGATGCCAGCCAAGGCCATCGATGACCAGAAGCACCACCTGACGGGCTCCGCGCACCGCGGATGGCATCCACTGGGGTACTTCGGCGGTACCGCGAGGCCCCAATATGGCTGGAATGATGTTCGACACGCATCTGCCGGTGTAGTCGGGAATGCGTGGCCGAGAACTGCGAATTGACGTTGAATGCAGCGTCATAGGACTGTCCAATCCATCTTGCGATCTACACTAGATGCGTGCGTGTATCTACCCGAGGTGACTATGCGTGTCGCGCCTTGTTGTCGCTCACATTGCACGGTGGCGAACCTGGACCGACGTCGGTGCGTGACATTGCCGCCCGCACTGCCCTGCCCCAGCCCTATCTCGAGCAGATCTTGCTGGCGCTCAAAGGTGCTGGCCTGGTCAAATCCAAGCGCGGTGTGGGGGGCGGTTACGTGTTGGCTCGCGCCCCGCAAGATATTCGACTTTCGGAAATTATCTCTGCGGTGGATGGTCCGATCACCCTTGGTGATTTTGGCCAACCTCATCAAGATGGGGCCTGTGATCACGAGGGACATTGCGTGCTGCTGGCGATTTGGAATTTGGCCGGCGAACACATGCGCACTCATCTCGCCGACTACACGCTCGCCAGTATTGCGGCCGCCGCTCGTGGCAGCGCCCCGTGGCCAGATCTGACTCACTAACCCTGCGTTTTCACGAACATCGGGAAATGATTTGAGTCATGTCGGCGGGCATGTCGGCCACAAAGTTCATTTCTTGACCGGTCACCGGATGTGTAAAGCCGAGTCTGGCGGCATGGAGTAACGGCCGCGGGGATGAAAGCGAACTACGTGCCCCGCCATACGTAGGGTCCCCGACCACCGGGTGACCAATGGATGCCAGATGGACCCGAATTTGATGAGTCCGTCCGGTATCAAGTTCACATTCAACTAGTGATGTAGCCATTGGCTGGACAAATGTTTTGCGGACCTTATATCGAGTTCGTGCAAATCGACCGTCGACGACGACGGCTATCTTGGTTGGGTCACGGTGATCACGACCAATGGGTGCGTCGATAACACCACTGGCTACCGCCGGGTGTCCCCACACAAGAGCCTGATATTGCCGTTTGACACGACGTTCAGATAGTGCGAGAACTAGCGCTTCGTAGGCCGGCTGGCTGCGTGCCAGCAACATCAGTCCCGAAGTTCCCGCATCAAGTCGGTGAACGACACCTGGTCGTAATGGATCGCCGACCTGTGCCATTTCTGGAAACAATGCCAGTGCCCCATTAATCAACGTTCCCTTTGGATTTCCTGCGCCCGGATGGACGACGATGCCAGGAGCCTTGTTCACCACCACCACATCGGCATCTGAATACACGACGCTGACATTGATCGACGGATCGGCACTCGGCATTTCTTTGGTTGGCAATAACGCCGTATCGACGCAAATGCTCTGACCTTCTCGCACCTTGATCTTCCCGGCCGTGACAACCACACCATCTAGGGTCACACCACCCGCAGCGATGAGCGATGCGGTGTCACTTCGGCTCACATCGGCGATGAGCGCAACAACACGATCGATCCGTTGATCATGCAACGCGCTGGGAATTGTTTCGGTCATCATGACAACGAGGCTGGGTTCCCTTGTCGTTGCGACCGGGATACTCCAAACACCATCATTGCTGCGCCAATCATCACGCACATGTCAGCCACATTGAACACGGGCCACCATTGCAAGTCGATGAAGTCAATTACTGATCCGTGGAACCAGCCTTTCCCTCGCATTAGTCGGTCAATGATGTTGCCCAGGGCCCCACCGATGATCAGACCCGTTGCCAGCAGCGTCACTGAATTGTTCACCCGTCTCAACGAGACGACCAGCCCAATCACAACAATGACCGCAAGTGCTCCGATTAGTGGGCCGAACCCGGTCCCCTTGGAAAAGGCCATCCCGGAGTTGTAAGTGAGATTGAACTGCAGGGTCCAGACGAGATGAATCCGGCGACCATCGGCAAGGGCATCCACTGCCCAAGCCTTGGTCAGCTGGTCAACACCAACGACAATGGCTGCAACGATAAATCCGACAATGAACGTTACTCGTCGCGACGACGAACGAAAATGACCCGTCTGTGACCCTTCGGTCATCGATTACCAATTCCGCCCACGCGCTCGAGCACCGACTCAGTTGTCCACGGAAGAGCCTTCAGTCGTTCCCGCGGAATTGGCAATCCCGAGTGCACCGAATATCCGTATTCGCCGACTCGAATTCGAATCAATGCGGCGTCAATTTCTTCCACAGTTTCACGGGCCTGAGCCGACAGGGTGAGATCTCGCTCTCGCTCCACCACCATCGTGTCCCCTTCTCCACCTTCTTCGTCGAATTGCACATCGCCCATCTCGACATCTTGAATCATCGCGTTCGCTTCATCTTCCAGACGAGTGGCCTGACCGAGCAACTTGGTGCGCGCTTCTACGAGAGCATCACGTTGAAGACCAAGGAATTTGAGGTCGAATTCTTTGGTGGCTTGAATGCCGTCCAGGAACGTGGTTTTGACGATGATCGGTCGTGGTGGAGGTACCGGCTTGCGTTTCGCTTTCAACGCGGCTTCGCGAGCCGCTGCTTGGGCCTCGGCTTTGGCCTTGCGCTCGTTCTCGCGAGCAATCGCAGCCGCCGCTCGGGCCACATCTTTGGCATCCCGTGCCGCCTGACGTTCGATCGCCAATCGCGCCTTTGCCTTTGCCTTTTCCTTGGCCGCAAGTGCCGTGGCCTTTTTCTTGGCGGCTTGATCCTTCTTGCGCTGTGCAGCCAACAACCGACGTTCCAGATCTTGCTTACGCTTGGCTAGTTTGCGCTGTGCATCTGCAGCCTTGCGGAGGTAGAGCTTCTTGGCCAATTCAATTTTCTTCTTCTTGGCCAGATCAATTTTCTGCTTTCTTGCCAAAGCAGCTTTCTTCTTGGCCAGGTCCACTTTCTTCGCCGCGATCTTCTTCCTAGCCAGCGCAACTTTCTTCGCCGCGATCTTCTTCCTAGCCAGCGCAACTTTGTTGGCCGCGATTTTCTTCTTAGCCAGCGCGGCCTTCTTCACGGCAGATTTTTTCTTGGCGGCCTTTTTTTGTGCAATTGATGTCGCCATAATTACCTCATTGTGGTGAACCGGATAAAATCCAAATAGTTGCTCGCTTATATAAGCGCATTACCGTACTCGCTCCACACGCAAAGCGATGGCTGTTCCATCAAGCTCAGTGGTCGGGGCGAGCGAATCGTCCCATACAACGCTCAAGGCCAGGGTTTCGCTCATCAACGTCTGCAAATGCGCATCCACCTGGCCACGTAGTTCAGGTGGGAAACCGAGGGTCAAAGTGATCCGATCGGAGACGGCCAAGCCAGCTTCGCGGCGGGCCTGCTGGACGAGTCGCACGACATCCCGGGCCGCTCCTTCAGCCTCAAGTTCAGGGGTTACTCGAGTATCCAATGTCACCATCCCCGAACCATCGCTTAATGCCACACTTGCCGATGTCAAATCACTCGACGCTGATGCGACGAGTTTGAGTTCATACTCGTGAGCCTGTAGTTCAATGCCATCGACGATGACCACCTCTCCTTGCTGTTTCCAGTCACCACGCTTCACCGCACCAATCACCTTTTGAGTCATGGCCCCCAGACGTGGTCCGAGCAGGGCTGGTATCACGTGAAGTTCAAATTTGGACCGCCCGGCAACGTCAGTTGTGAGCAAGACTTCACGCACATTTACTTCGTCACCGATGAGATCACAGTACGGTTCCAACAGTTCGGCGATTGGCGATGCCACAACCACAGATGCAAGCGGCAATCGAACTCGCAGGCCATGGGATTTTCGCAGTGACAGCACTGTTGAACACACGTCGCGAACCTGATCCATTGCCGTCACCAGGGTTTCGTCTTGGACGAATTTCGTCGCATCCGACCACGACTGCAGGTGAACGCTGCGCTCGTCGGTGAGTCCACGGAATATGACTTCTGTGGTCAGTGGTAACAACGGGGCCACAACCACACTGACGGTATGCAATACCGTGTGCAACGTATCGATGGCGTCCTTATCGCCGATCCAGAATCGATCTCGACTGCGACGGATGTACCAATTGGTCAGAACATCGAGAAACGCCCGAATTTTCTGGCATGCACTGAACAAATCATAGGTGTCAAGTGCCAGTGTCGTTTCGACAATCAGGGTTCGTAATTTTGTAAAAATGTAACGGTCCAACACGTGTGGGCTGTCTTGTCGCAGAACACCTTTCGTGTTCTCAGCGTTGGCGTACAGGGACAGAAAATACCAACTGTTCCACAATGGCAGCATCACTTGTCTGACGGTGTCACGAATTCCCTCTTCAGTTACGGCAAAATCGGACCCTCGCAATATTGATGAGGAAAGTAGATACCAACGCATGGCGTCGGCGCCATGGGTATCAAACACCTTCATCGGATCGGGATAATTGCGCAGACTCTTGGACATCTTTTGTCCGTCGGCTCCAAGAATCGTCCCGTGGCTGACACAGGTAGAAAATGCCGGACGGTCAAACAGCGCCGTAGCCATCACGTGCAGGGTGTAGAACCAACCGCGTGTTTGCGGGATGTATTCAACAATAAAGTCACCCGGATGATGATTTTCAAACCACTGTTGATTCTCAAACGGATAATGCACCTGAGCAAAGGGCATCGAACCACTTTCAAACCAGCAGTCCAGCACTTCTGGGATGCGGCGCATCATTGATTTGCCGGTCGGATCATCGGGGTTCGGTCTCACTAGGTCGTCAACGGCTGGACGATGCAATTCAGTGACAAGTCCGCCAAAGTCTCGCTGCAATTCGGCAATGCTGCCGTAGACATCGATACGCGGGTAACTAGTGTCGTCGCTTTTCCACACCGGTAGTGGGGAACCCCAAAATCGATTCCGACTGATGTTCCAGTCCCGAGCATTTTCGAGCCATTTGCCGAAACTCCCGTGCTGCAAATGCTCTGGAACCCAGCAAATTTCAGTGTTTAATTCCAACATTCGTTCTTTGATCGCCGTTACGCGGACGAACCACGCTGAGACCGCCATATAAATGAGTGGCGTACCGGTTCGATAACAGTGCGGATACGAGTGGTCGTACGTTTCGTGACGTAACACAACTCCGCGCTCCTTGAGCGCGCGAATGATCAGCGGGTTGGCATCAAATACCAGCATGTCCTGATAGTCAGGCACCTCGGAGGTGAATCGTCCACGACTGTCAACTGGCACAACCAAATCGATACCAGCGACTTCACAGACCCGTTGGTCATCTTCGCCAAATCCTGGTGCCAGATGAACGACTCCGGTGCCTTCGTCGGTGGTCACGAAATCGCCACCAAGAACAACAAACGCATTCGGTTGATCGACGAAATATGGATACAGCGGCGTGTAGCGACGACCCACCAAATCGGCACCGCTCATGGTCGCCACCGTTACCGCACCTTCCAACTCCTTGGCGTATGTGGCCAGTCGCGATTCAGCCAAGATGTAGGTGAGATTGTTTCTCTTCACGGCGACGTAGGTGACTTCTGGTGCCACCGCGAGGGCCAGGTTGCTGGGCAAAGTCCATGGAGTCGTCGTCCAAGCCAACAAGTGCTCGCCGCTATCTAGTTGAAACGAGATGGTCAGCGCGGGGTCCTGCACCTGTTTATAGGCATCGTCCATCCGTGTTTCGGTGTTGGATAGCGGTGTCTCGAGTGCCCATGAATATGGCAGGACCCGAAAACCCTCATAAATGAGGCCCTTGTCCCACAATGTCTTGAACGCCCACATCACACTTTCCATGTACGACAGGTCGAGAGTTTTGTAATCATGTTCAAAGTCCACCCATCGGGCCTGACGATTGACATAACGCTTCCACTCATTTGTGTACTGCAATACCGACACCTTGCAGTAGTCGTTGAATTTGTCGATGCCGTAATCGGTGACTGCTTGTCGGCCAGAGATTCCCAACAACCGTTCAGCTTCTGCTTCCACCGGAAGCCCGTGACAGTCCCAGCCAAAGCGACGCTCCACGCGCTTGCCCCGCATCGTCTGGTATCGCGGCACGGCATCTTTGACGAACCCCGTCAGCAAATGCCCGTAGTGCGGAAGACCGTTGGCAAACGGAGGTCCATCATAGAAAACAAATTCGTTGGCCCCAGATTTATCAGCCTGAATCTTGTCAACAGAGGCTTGAAAGGTTCCGTCCGTTTCCCAGTAGTTCAGCGTGAATTCTTCGAGTGCCGGGAAGTTGGGCTGAGGGTCGACCTGCGGATAACTCACGGGTCGTCAGTGTAGAAGACCTCGTGCCCCTAGCACCCAAGAATGAGGCGTTGAACAACAATATTGAGGAATAACAACACCACCAGCGGGGACAAATCAAGGGGACCAAATGCTGGCAATGATCGACGCACTGGGGCAAGCGCTGGCTCTGTGGCAGCGTGAACCCAGCGCAAAAACTGACCCATCGGACCACTGGGATTGATCGGGAACCATGACAACAGGACTCGTGCCAATATCAGCAATGAGTACACCTCTGTTGCGGCGCACAACAAACCGACAATCATTGTGCAGTCCGGACGGAGATGGCGCTAATCGCGATTGTCACGCGCACCCTGCGGTTTAATCAGGAATACGCCAGCGGCAACCTTTTCAAGTACACCCGCCGTTACATATACCAAACCGCTGGCGAAATCTAGAAGCCGGCGCGCAGTGTCCGAGTCTGCAGAGCCAAGATTCATGATTACTGGCTGACCTTCGCGGTAGTGATCAGCGATTTCTTTGGCCTGATCAAAACGCGTCGGACGAATTGTCACCGGCTCGGCAACATTGACGGGAAGCGGACGCACGGTTGGTAGCTGACGATTTCCGCTAACTGATCGAATACGCACACTTGAATCGTCACGAGAGGCAACCGTTCGTCGGGGCGAGGCCGGTCGCTCGTTGACGTAATCATCTTCGTAGTCGTCGTCTTCATATTCATCAACGGGCTCAACAACGCGTCGCCGATCACGGACTTGGCGAGCAGCAGTTTCTCGACGCGGTGGTCGCTCGCGGGCAACCGAAGCGTCGTAGTCGTCATAGACATCATCAGGGCCGAGACCCAAATAATCCATCGCCCGACGAAACATCGACATCCTCCTTACTTTATCTCATTGGCCGACGGCCGTGACGGACGCTCACCGAACAGCGCGGTACCGATACGCACCGATGTTGCTCCTTGCTCAACGGCGATCTCAAAGTCTCCGCTCATGCCCATTGATCGTTCGCCAAGATCGTGCTGATCTGCAAGTTGGCCAAGTAGTCGAAATGCCTGGCGGGTGAGATCAACTTCTCCACTTGTTGGCCCAACCGTCATCAGACCGGACACCTGTAGTCCGCCTTGACGTGCCCTGGCCAGCAGCGTCGAAACATCGGCTGGGTCACAACCAGCTTTGGTTGATTCGCCGGTCGTGTTCACCTGCAGCATGATCGAAGCCGGTTGGGCATTTGAGCGTAAACGGAGTCGTTTGATCAATTCATCCACGAGGGTCGCTCGGTCTACCGACTGCCACACATCAACGATGTCGACGAGCGATTTTACCTTGTTTGTTTGCGCCTGACCAATGAAGTGGATCGGGAGCCGCTGCAAAGGTGGAACCAAGGCGACCTTGTGGATGAGTTCCTGGGCGTAGTTTTCACCGACACCATCACAGCCAATCTCATAAGCGCCAATCATCGCATCAGCGCCCCATGTCTTTGTCACTGCAATGATCTGCACGTCCACTCCACCGGCCCGACGGATGCGATCACGAATGTCACCAAAACGTTGGCGCAATCGCTCAACGTCCACTAGAGGGACGACGGAAACTTGTTATTTAAGAAACGATGGAACATCGAACTCGTCGTCGTCACCGGCAGCGTCAGATCCACCAAAGAGATCTTTGAGGCGACTGCTCTTGGTGTCGGACCGACCTTCGCCCCGTCCATCACCACGACCATCTCCGCGAGAACTTGGACGTGGGGCGCCAACATCCCAGCGGTCGAAGCCAGCGGCAATCACAGTGACCCGAACTTCGTCTTCAAGTTCATCGTCAATCACCGTTCCAAAGATGATGTTGGCGTCTTGATGAGCCACAGCATGAACGACCTCGGCCGCCGCATTGAGTTCGAACAGGCCCATATCGGACGGACCGGTTACGTTCAGCAAAATTCCACGTGCACCGTCAATGGCTGCTTCCAGCAATGGTGACGTAATTGCCGCAACTGCGGCATTAATTGCTCGATTGTCGCCTCTAGAGATACCTATACCCATCAGCGCACTTCCGGCATTGGTGAGAATCATCTTCACATCGGCAAAGTCTGTGTTGATCAAACCTGGGGTTGTGATCAATCCTGTGATCCCCGATACACCCTGCAACAAGATGTCATCGGCCATTTTGAACGCATTAATCAAACTTGTTTTTTCAGTCGCCACGGTCAGCAGACGCTCGTTTGGAATGACGATGAGGGTGTCAACTTTGTCCTTCAACTTGGCAATTCCCGCGTCGGCTTGCACCGATCGACGACGCCCTTCAAATGCAAACGGTCGTGTCACGATTCCGACAGTGAGAGCACCAGCGCCACGTGCGATCTCGGCAATAATCGGAGCGGCACCCGTACCGGTACCACCGCCCTCACCAGCGGTGATGAACACCATGTCAGCACCACTGACAGCTTCCTCAATTTCGCCACGATTCGCTTCGGCAGCTTCACGACCGATCTCGGGGTCGCTACCCGCACCAAGTCCACGGGTGAGGTCACGACCAATATCAAGTTTGAAATCGGCATCGCTCATGAGCAGAGCCTGAGCATCGGTGTTGACTGCAATGAACTCGACACCTCTGAGTCCGGCGTCGATCATGCGGTTGATTCCGTTCACTCCACCGCCACCAACACCGATCACCTTGATCACTGCGAGATAATTCTGCGGTGCTCCAGCCATTAGCAATTCTCCTCCAGGTTGACACCGCGAATAACTGGCGGTGAATTCAGGGTAAACATCATCATAAACAACATGTCGATGACAACAGCCTTACACATTAGCCTTACACATTTCGATGAGGGACCCAAACACCTCATCCATAGCATCCAGGTCAGCGCCCCTTATTTGACAATGATTTTAGGCCGATTTCACTACCGGCGTGCCTGACGAGACATCGATCGAAATGATCCGATCGGGGCTCTGCCGACGTAGCAAAACCACCACCGAAATAAGTTTGTTGCGGATGTCAATTGGTGCACCAAAATTGACGATCGTGCCCGTGGTGAGGGTCATCGTCAACTGAGTGAGACCGGACACACCAAGACTGGCCACAAATGGAGCGAGCTCATCGGGTATTGAGGTCGCCAACTGCGTCGCAGCACGATATGCGTCGTTGGCTACCGCTCCAGCCGTGAGATTCGGACCAATTCCTGTGATCTGACGGTATTGGGTCGGCTGTCCAATTTGGACCGAAAGCACCCGGCCCTCCCTGTCAATCACTCGGGCTCGGTTATCGACTCCCAGAAACCAAGCCGCTGGGCTTCGTTCCGCGATGTCAATGACGACACGATTTGGAAAATATGTGCGAATTCGAGCCGCCTCCACCCAAGGATTACTTTCAAGTCGACGTTCAGCCTCTCGAGTATCGACTGTTAGTACAGAGTTACCCTTGAACGACGCGATCACGCTCTCGATCAGTGCGGCATCGGTGTACTGCGCACCTTCCACTGAAACCCACCGAACGGCCATCAGTGGAGAGGCCAAAACCACGACGGTTGCCATGCCGAGAATTACCGACGAAGCCGCGACGACGAGCACGCGCTTACGCCGTTTGGTTACATTTTTCGGCAAAATCCTGCGCCGAATCCGACGCGAGGACCGACGCCCGATGCCAGTAATTTTGGACGAGCCATCCTCATTCGTGCGTCCGTCATCGATGCCGAGCATTGAGTCTATTTGTTGCGCCGAATTATCGATGTCATCGATGACTATTCGTGTCGACGTGGGTGCATGGTGCACCGTTTGCGAACGCACATCTTCTGGAAAGTCCACATCATTTGGTTGTCGCAATTCGTCATCTTCTATTACTATTCGTGCTGGCACTATTCGTTCTGGGACGATTCGTTTTGGCAGTTGCGTTTCCGTGGAGATATCAGTTTGCGTCATACCTATCGGAGTGCCATCGCTGTTGAAGGCATCTCGGAGTTCGGCCAGCACCCCGTACGGAATGTCTTCGAATCCGACAAACGCCCCGCCCTTACGAATTGATGAAAGCGGAATCGATGCATCACGCGGATCGGTGCCATCATCAGCGGCGCCAAATACTTGTTCCAGTCGAATTGTCGCCACACTCGTATCGGTGACGCTGCCGATGACATCGGCAAGATCGGGATGGGTCTGAGTATCAAAACCAACGAGACGTATCTCGCTGCGCAGATCGAATCCATATGCATCTCGAACCCGGCGACGGATCTCGGCCATCAGGGCCACAACATCGTGAGCCGAACCACCAAGATCTGCCTGAATGAAATTGGCATGTTTGTCAGACACGCTCGCGGCGCCAATTCGAGTGCCCCGCATTCCGAGTTGGTCAATCAGTGCCCCAGCCGAAGTTTTGCCCGGCTCAGGATTGATGAACACTGATCCAGCATTTTGGCCACCCGGTTGGTGTTCGCGACGCCAATGAACGATTTCAGCAAGTTGCTCCTCCCCTGTCGCTACGTCACCCCACTCCAACTGCAACGTCGTATTGAGCACGATGTGATGGTCAGTAAGTGCAGATCCTCGAAATCTCAAACCCAGATCAACCGCCTGCACATTGGCTTCGATTCCTTTGCGGAGGTGATACACCCGCACCCGGCGCAGCGAAGTTGCCATGTCCGAGCCATGGCCTCCGGCATTCATTCGTACAGCACCACCGATGGTCCCCGGCACTCCCACTGCCCACGCAAATCCGGTGAGACCACGGTGCACGCTTTGACGGGCTGCAACTGGCATTGACACCGATCCGCCAAACACCGCCAACGGCTCGGCACCGGGCTCAGGCAATGAAATCCCTTCGGCAAATGCGCCAAGGGTGAGCACCAGTCCGCGAAACCCTTCGTCGGCAATCAGTAGGTTGCTGCCGCGACCAATGACCAGCAATGGCAAATGAGTGTCACGTAACGCCACGCTGACTAGATGAAGATCCTCAATGGATTCGGCATGTACGTAGATTGCGGCCGGTCCGCCGATTCGATATGTGGTGAAAGGTGCCAGCAGCACATCAAGGTTGGCAAGATCACCGAGGATCGCTTCAGCGTGCCTCAGTTCGTCGTCGGTGGCCCGACGGGGCTCAATCATTAACCGGCCAATGTCTTGGATTGATCAGCGGCACGCGACTGTATCCGCCGGGCGATGACCTCCTCGGGCAGGGTTGCAATGTCGCCACAACCCATGGAGATACAGAGATCACCCGGGCGCAATGCGGTGGTGAGATAGTCGACGAGTTGGGTCCGCTGTGGCAACCAAACCACGTGCGCTCGAGGATGTGAATCAAGGACTGCATTGACCACAAGTTTGCCAGTTACTCCAGGCAGTGGAGTGGTCCCTGAGGGATAAATATCGGTGATGATCACGACATCTCCTGAAGTGAATGCATCCGCATACGCCGATGAGAGAACCGCCATCCGGTTGTAACGGTTAGGTTGAAACACGGCCACAATTCGCTTCCAGGAATCAGAGGCATCTCGCGCTCCAACCAAGACGGACCTGATTTCCGCCGGTAAATGTGCATAATCATCGACGAAGGTGACTCCGGCATCAACTCCTCGATGGTCGAATCTCCGAGCGACTCCGCCGAAATTGCCTAGCGTGCGCACGGCACTATCGAAAGAAACTCCGAGAGACATCGCCATAGTCAGCGCGGCAAGGGCATTGAGTACGTTGTGTTGACCTCGCAGCGGCAGGGCAACTCGACCCAAGGTGTGATATCCAGAACCGTCGTCATTGCGCCGATCCACATCAAACGCACAAGTGCCATGTTCGAACATGATCCGGATTGCCTTCATCTGGGCGTCAGAACTAATTCCATAGGTAATAACTTGATGTTTCCGAGCAAGCTGGACACAACGAACATCGTCCGAACAGAGCACCTTTGGTCCAGATATCCCTGACAAATATCCATCAAAACCAGCAAGGATTCCGTCAAGACTTCCAAAGTGATCCAGATGATCGACGTCGATGTTCGTGAGAATCGTTCCGGCGAGTGGCAACTGGCGGTGTGTGCCATCGCTTTCGTCTGCTTCCACGACCAGCATCGAACCCTTTGACCACCCCGCACCGATACCAACATCTGCGACATCTCCGCCAATGATGAAACTTGGATGCATATCGGCATCCAAGAGAATCAACATCAACATTGCAGCGGTTGTCGTCTTGCCATGGGTACCAGCAACTCCAATTGATGATTTCTTGGCACAAATATCGGCCAGCATTTGTCCCCGAGTAAGTACCTTGATCTTGTTTTGACGTGCAGATTCAAGTTCAATGTTGTTGCCCGGAATCGCAGAGGAGGCAGTGACTGCGTCGCATCCCAGAACAACATTTGCGTCATGACCGACATTGACGTGAACTCCGAGTGCGCGCAAAGTATCGAGGACCGACGACTCGCGTATATCGCTCCCTGACACAACATGGCCCATTTGGACAAGCACGATGGCAATCGCACTCATTCCCGGTCCGCCGACACCGACAACATGGAATCGACTCACTGGTGGAACTCCGGTCTATGTACTCCACGAGCCACATCATCAATGACACGAGCAATGGAACATTCTCGGTGCAGTGCGCCAAGCTCGTAGGCTCGCGTGCCGAGAGCACGGAGTTTCTCGGGATCAGCGATGAGATCAGCGATGGCCACGCTCAGTGACGACACGCTCAGATCGGCTTCGTCTAATAGCAGCGCCCCGCCCCGCTCGACAAGCCATTCGGCATTGGTCTGCTGATGATTTTCGGCCGCATGTTTCCATGGAATGAGAATCGCGGGCACACCAACGGTGGCAATTTCCGCCACCGAACTTGCCCCTGCACGTGAGATGACGAGATCGGCGGCGGCATACACGTCAGCCATGTTCTGGCAATATGCGAGACGCTGGTAGTCAATTTGTGCACAAGCCAATTCGGGCATTTGGTCCGTGAAATAACGGGCGCCACTCAAGTGCAAAATCGCCAGATCTGCCCGATTGGCCCATGATTCCACGACTCCACAAATCGTCGAGTTCAGCACCGCTGACCCGAGTGACCCACCCATCACGACAATGAGTCGTCGATGCTCGGCAATGTTCAGCCTTGATCGTGCCTCGCTTCGTGAAACCGCTCGATCCAGATGCCGCAATACCGCCCGTACCGGGGCACCCGTGAGTTGTGCATGGGTTAGCTCACTTGACATATAGGCCACCGCACTAACCGCGGCATATCTTGATTGAAGCCGGGTCGCAATTCCGGGGCGTCGGTCATACGAGCACGTGACAACCGGTATTGCCAGCTGATGCGCCGCGCGCGTCGCCGGAATGCTGGCGTAACCGCCAACGGATATGACTACTTTTGGACGTAACGAAGCGAGCAATCCACGCGCCGATTGTACGGCGCGCCACATCATTGGAATCATGGCGGCTGAACGGACCATTGAGCGGGGAGTGAAACTGCGCTGAAGACCATCAACGCGCAACAACGTGTGCGGATAGGGCGAGTCAGCCAACAACGTCACTTCGGCACCGCGGTCAGAGCCAACGAAATGTAATGACTCTGGTGGATGTCCAGATTCAACGAGCAATTCAGCAATGGCCAGCGCAGGGACAACATGTCCGCTCGTTCCGCCCCCGGCAATAACAGCAAAAATTGGAGATTCCTGGGCCCTCACAGATATGGAGTTCACAGAAATCGAGTTCACAGAAATAAGGCCTACTTCATATTACGGGCAATATTAAGCAACAATCCAGCCGCCGCCATTGACATGAACAGCGAACTTCCACCGTATGAAATAAGAGGAAGAGTCAATCCGGTAACTGGCATGGCCCCGGTGACACCCCCGATGTTGATAAATGCTTGAGTGCAAAACCATGTTGTAATGCCACCAGCAAGAACCGCACCGAATGGGTCACGTGCACCAATTGCCGCTTGAATTCCGAAGTAGGCCAGGATGAGAAATCCACCGATAATTCCGAACGCACCGATCAGACCAAACTCTTCGGCAATAATCGCAAAAATGAAGTCGCTATGGGCTAGAGGAACATAGCCCCACTTGCCCGTACCTTCCCCCGCACCAACCCCGAGGATGCCACCATTGGCAATGCTCAAGATTGATTCCCACACCTGATAGCCGTAATGACCTTTAGTGCCTTCAATATCAAGGAAGGCCGTCCACCGATGTCGTCGTGTCGCGGTGACCATCACCGCACCGAGACCTAATGTTCCAGAAATCGCTGCGCTGGCTGTAATGAGCCGCAGTGGTGCTCCAGCAATGAACAAGACCGACAAGATAATCGCCGAAAACACGATTGCGCCGCCCAGATCACCCTGTAACAAGCACAGTCCGCCAGCAAGACCCCAGACAACGATCACTGGAATAAACGTTCTCTGCAAGTTTGTAATTTCACTTCGGCGACGGCCCAGCAGGTTGCAGCAATACAACAACACCGCCAGTTTCAACACCTCTGACGGTTGGAAGCTAATTGGACCAAGAGCGACCCACGCCCGGGCACCATTGATGGTGATACCCAGACCTGGCACAAACGGCAAAAACATCAGGGCAATGGCGAAGATCATCACCGGTGTCACCCATCGTCGCCACATGTGATACGGCATGCGATAGGTCGTGACCATCGCAAATGCGCCGAACATTGCCCAAGTGGCTTGCTTACGAAACATGTTCCAGGCCGATCCACCACGATTGATTGCCACGATCGACGACGACGACAACACCATAATCAGACCAAAGAGAACCAACATTGAAATGACCGCGATGATGCAATAGAACGCACGCGTCGGCGCTTTGGTTGCCAACCGTCGAGATTCGGTGAAGCCCTTACGGTCAAGTGTGGCGCGCCGCCGCTGTGAGGGTGTCATGGTCTTACTTGAAATTGCTGTTGACATGCTTGTGCTCCTCGGTGAGGTTCAGTTGTTGTCCACTGTCGTTGGCTTTTTGGCGAAACCAAGTTCATCATTAACGAGACGAGCGAAGTCGTCTCCACGCTCGTTGTAGTTTGAATACCAGTCATAACTTGTACAGCCCGGTGACAGCAGCACAACATCGTCCGGTTGGGAAAGCCGACGAGCGATGCGAACTGCCTCCAGCATCGAAGTAGCCGTTTCGACCACGCACACGCCGTCAAAGGCTCGGGCAATATCGGATGCCGCTTGGCCGATCGCGACCACTGCTCGCATCCGTATCGGCTGACTTGCCAGCGACGACAGGTCCAGATTCTTGTTCTTGCCGCCAGCAATCAGCACGATACTGTCAAACGACCGTAAGGCGACCTGCGTGGCGTGGGGTGACGTGGCCTTCGAATCATCAAACCAACGCACATCATCTCGTTCGGCGACCAATTGAATTCGGTGCGGGGCATGTTCAAATGTTGCCAAGGCCTGTGCGACATGATGCGGTTTGGCGAGACCCGCCTCGATACATATGGCTGCTGCCGCTAGAGCATTCGTCACGTCATGCGGGAGCGAACGCTTCATTTCGCTGGCCGACATGATCGAACCGTGTGGTGTCGTGAGATTTCCATCGATCGCGTTGTAGTCACCGCGATCAGATCCAAAGGTCACCATTCGGGCTGTGGCCGCGCGAGCGATGCTCAACAACTCTTCATTCCCAGCCGGGGCGACCGCAACATCACCAGCGCGGGTGTACTGCCAGATTTTTGCTTTCGCGTTTCGATACGACGCCAAATCATGGTGCCAATCCAAATGATCCGGGGCAAAGTTCAACCAGACAGATGCACAGGTTCGAAATTCCTCGGTATAGGCCAGACGAAAACTTGAACACTCCACCGCAAACACTTGGGTCATGGAATCAAGGGAGGCGATGAGCGGCGTTTCAGTATTTCCGACCGCCATGCTGCGATGCCCTGCTTGGGTCAAAATTGCAGCGGCCATCAATGTCGTCGTCGTCTTGCCATCAGTACCGGTAACTGCCACCATCGGCCGGGGACCGCCATCTCGCGCCTGCTCAATGCGATAGGCGACTTCAATTTCCGACATCAGCGGAATCCCGAGTGCTCGTGATTCGGTGATGATTCGATGCCCTTCCGGGACGCCAGGTGCCGGAACAACCCGGTCAACACCGCGAAGCTGGCGGTCGATTGCAATCTGATCGGCACCATCCACGAGAAGTAATCCAAGTTCATCGGCCAGGTCGCGGTGCTTAGCGCTGACAATGTCGTCTGCCAACACCACTCGCTCGCGGCGCTGCACCAATGCACGGGCAACGGCTTCACCAGCAATTGCAACGCCGTACACCAACGTCGATTTCGCGTCGTCTCGGGCGTGATCTGATTCCGTCATGTTCATAACAAACGAGCTTCGGCTGTGAAATCGGCGATGAACAGCGCCACCGCGGTGGCAACACAGATTCCGGAGATGATCCAGAACCGAATGATCACCGTGGTCTCGGGCCATCCAGTGAGTTCGAAATGGTGATGAATGGGCGACATTTTCAATAGACGCCTGGTCCGACCAGATGCCTTGAACACACCCATTTGAACAGCGACTGAACCGGCTTCGAATACATTGATTCCACAAATTATGGGTAGCAAGAGGTGCGTATTGGTTGTCACTGCCAACATCCCAAGTGCAGCCCCCAGCCCGAGGGCTCCGACATCGCCCATGATGATTCGGGCTGGCGCTGCGTTCCACCACAGAAACCCGCCACACGCCCCAGCGAGTGCGGCTGACAATACGGCCAAGTCAAGTGGATTGACGATGTCATAAATTCGTGGATTACGGAATGCCCAGTAAGCAATGATCGTGAAGGCGAGAAACCCAAACGTTGCAGATCCAGCGGCCAATCCATCCAAACCGTCGGTGACATTCACCGCGTTTGTCGTGCTCCACACCATCAATGCCGTCCATAACACGAATAGCGGACCAGGGAGCCCCCATCCTGGGCTGGTGGCCCGAGTAAAGGAAAGTGTTTCTGCAACCCCCGTGGTTGAGGCAAGCAACCACAGCATCAGGATCGTGATGCCTAAAGTGATCCATCCCTTTTTCTTCCAGAAAATTCCGCGATTGTGTTGACGTCGAACTTTCAGGAAATCATCGAGAAAGCCGATCAGACCAAGCACAAGGACAGTCAGCCAAATGATCATCGCCTGATCGGAAAATGGCAGACCTTGTCGGATGTGCGCCACTGCCCAACCCATTGCACCAGCGAACAAGATCGCGATACCACCCATGGTTGGTGTTCCCTGTTTGTTCATGTGCCACTCTGGACCATGATCTTGGGCGCCAAGAATTGGCTGACCTTTACCCAGGCGCCGGAAGTAATACATCAGCAAACGCGTGCCAACAAGTGAGACACACATACCAATCGCTCCGGCAATGAGTATTGGAATCACGAGACGGCCTGGAGTAATTCACGGGCCACTTGCACATCGCTGAACTGAGTCACGTTCTCACCCATGGTTTGGGTTGTCTCATGGCCCTTACCGGCAATGACGACGACGTCGCCGGCTGTGGCCACACCGAAGGCGATGCCAATTGCCACTCGACGATCGTGCTCTGCGGCGAATAAGCGTTCGGACTGCTCGGCGTCTATTCCAGAAATGATTTGAGCAGTAATCGCCTCGGGCGACTCGGAACGTGGATTATCCGAAGTCACGATGACGACATTGGCGAATAGTGCGGCGATGCGCCCCATTTCTGGACGCTTATCTTGATCCCGATTCCCGCCACATCCAAACACAACAATGACACGACCACTCCGAGCAACACTCCGTGCCGATTGGAGCACGCGCTGTAACGCATCAGGAGTGTGGGCATAGTCGACGATGACCTCAAACTGCTGTCCAGCATTCACTGCTTCAAATCGACCGGGGACCGAGCCCGCAGTAGCCAAACCCGTGACGATGTCGTAAGGAGCGACACCGAGTTTGGCTGCTGCGGTCGCGGCAGCAAGCGAATTCATGACGTTAAAACGGCCACCGATCGCCACTTCGATGTGCTGCTTTCTCCAGGTGTATGAGTGTCGTGATGCGTCGAATTTGATATCCGATGCATCACTTTCACCGAATGACTCGGTGTCAATATCAACGGTGTCCAGGAGCAATTTTCCGTGCACATCATCGCGGTTGATGATTCCAACATCGGTGAATTCGCTGCGAAAAAGCGATGCCTTGGCCGAAAAATATCGCTCCATCGTGCCGTGGTAATCGAGATGTTCACGGGAAAGATTGGTAAAAATCGAGGCTCGAAACCGAGTACCGACGACGCGGTCTTGAGCCAATGCATGCGACGACACTTCCATCACCACCGCGTGCTTGCCGGCCTGCAACTGTTCGGCGAACTGGCGCTGTAGATCCGGTGCCTCAGGAGTTGTTCGCAGGCTCGACAAGGTGCCAAAGATTTCAGTTGCCCAACCATGCTGGTGCAAAATTGCCGCCATGAGATGAGCGGTCGTTGTTTTGCCGTTGGTTCCCGTGACCCCAATGACATTCAAACTTTGACTCGGATAGCCATAGAACGCGGCGGACAACCAAGCCATGGCGTTACGAACATCGTTCACTTGAATCTGTGGAACTGTCACCGCGACCTCGCGACTTACCAGCAGTGCGACAGCACCGGCACGAACGGCCTGCTCGGCGAAGTCATGTCCATCGAAGCGCTCTCCTGAGAGGCAACAAAATAGTTCTCCAGACCTGACACGGTTTGAGTCATAGGCGACTCCTGTGATCTCAACATCATGCTCACCGGACACGGTGATTGGGACGACGTTTGGCGTGGCAGCCACCAGACTCGCCAGCGACATTGACCCTAGAGTCATGCTCAGTGCCCCGGTCCAAGTTCAGCAGGCCGCTCAACTGGGCATCCAGTGTCGGTTGCCGAAGGACGAATATCAAGTTCATTGATGAGGACGTGAGAAATTGTGGTAAAGATCGGTGCGGCGGCGGTCGCTCCAAAGCGATCTTGGGATCCAGGATCGGGTTCGTCAATCGACACCAATATGGTGAATCGTGGTTTGTCGGCTGGAAGAAATCCTACGAACGAAGCGAAGTAGGCACGCGTGCCTTCATCGGTAATATATGTGCCGTTGTCTTGCAGTTTGTAACCTGTACCGGTTTTTCCGGCGACGCTCATTCCTTGGATCTTGGCGTATTTCCCGGTCCCGAAACACACCACGTCGGTCAACAAGGAGCGCATCGTTTGTGCTGTTTCAGATGTCAGGACCCGATGAGTGGCTGATGGCAGTGTCGGCGTGTTAACGCCGCGTCCATCGATTGTGGCCGACACTATTCGCGGCGCAACATAAACACCGTCGTTGGCCACCACATTGACTGCCGATACGAGTTGCAGTGCGGTGGCTGCGTACCCGTATCCGTACGATGTTGTAATCTTTTCGGTTCCTTGCCATTGCTTTGCCGATTTAAGCGAACCGGCGGCTTCGCCGGGAAAATCCAACTCGGTCTTGATGCCAAAACCAAACGCTTTCAAGTACTCGTACGAAGTCTGCGATGTCACCGTCTGGGAAATAAGCGCAGCGCCAAGGTTTGATGAATCGACAATGATCTTGCGAACGGTCATGTCCTCCAAGGCATGCGGATACGCATCTCTGATCGTGTATTCCCACTCCGTGTCTTTGTCGAACACTTGAATACCCGGAACCTTGAATGTTGACGCCGAAGTGATCGTCTGCTCGTTGAGGGCCGTGGAAATGCTAAACACCTTGGCAACCGAACCTGGCTCGTAAGCATCCACCGCGGCAAAGTTGCCGGAGTCACTCGAATACGTACCGTCCGCGTTGCGACGGATACTTGTCATGGCGTAAATCTCGCCGGTGATTGAGTCCATCACAATGGCCGTACCGCTCTTTGCCCCGATGCGTTCGATCTGTTGGGCAACGATGCCGTCAACTTGAAACTGGATATTGCGATCAATCGTCGTTACGACATCAATTCCGCGGACAGCGCTTTGACCATCCGTGGAACCTGCGGCAATCGATTGACCGTCACTGTTCACTTCGCGGACGCTGCGACCATCAATCCCAGTCAAGACATCATTGAATTGTTTTTCTAATCCAGAAATTCCAATTCCATCTGGATCGGTGCGCCCAACTACCGCCCGCAAAGTTTCACTGGTCAGCGAACGGCTTGACTCGATATATGAGGAAATTCCGGCCAACTTGAGTGCCAGAACTGCATTCGCAACATCCTGCGGGGCTTGTCGGGCAACGTAGGTGAAACTAGATCCATCATTCTGCAACGATGCGGCAAGCGCGATTTCCTTCTCCGGTGTGAGTTGCAGTAATCCAGCCAAAGCATGTGCGGTGCCTACCGGGTCGGTCACCTCTCGCGGATCAGCAAAGATCGTTCGGGCTGGCACCGGTAGGGCCAGTTCGAATCCTTGCCGGTCCAGAATCGAACCCCGTTCGGCACGAACAATGTTCACTCGAGTGCGCTGATTGACGCTCGCCTGTTGATAACCGCCAGCCCATACGGTCTGCAATAACGTGACGCGTAACAATACAACCAACAGCATTGCGGTGATAAAGCACCACATTGCAACGAGGCGAACGCGAATATTGCCACCCTTGAGGTTGGTGGTCATCGATTCGGTAGCTCGTCGAGCCTGCCCGCGCACCATATCGCCAGCGCGCATCGATCTAAATGTGGAGTTCACGGGTGAACATCCGTCCCTGGATTGGCAAATGCCGGATCCATATTCCCGGTCGATATCACGACATCAGTCACGATGTCTGCCGGAACCTCCATAAATCGTGACCCGAGACCTTGGGCCATGCCCATTAACCGCGCCTTTACTCGCAGATAATCAGGTGCCAGCAAATCGGCGCGCTGCTGGCGTAGTTCGTCGTAGTTGAGTCGAGCAAGTCGAAGATCCGTTGTAACGCGGTCGAGTTTGAGTTGTTGCTCGGCGATGAAGGCCTGAAATCCGATCACGAGGGCCACCATCGCCAGAATTGTCACCATCACAAATACGACGTATGACACCGTTCGACTGCTATTTGCTGGGACAACCGTGAGATGACGCTCAGATGGTTTGGACCGATGGCGATTTGGTTGTCTGTGGGGAACACGTTCGTGTGCAAAGGCCAGTGACATTTCAGCAACCTGCCAGGAGCGTCGGAGATGTTGACAACGACGACTTTTCGATGACGCGTAGTCGAGCCGATTTGGCACGCGGGTTACGTGCGACTTCATCTGCACTTGGGCGCTCTTTTACACGCACTCGACGAACTCGCTTGTATGCCGATTGGAGTGGGTGTGCGAACGGCGTGGCAATGATTTCAACAGTCGGATCCACCTCGGCATCGCGGAAAATCCGCTTCACGATTCGATCTTCACCCGAGTGGTACGTAAGCACTGCAATTCGTCCACCGGCAATTGTGGCCTCGATGGCATCGTCGATTGCCTTCGGCAACATGTCTAGTTCGTTGTTCACTTCAATACGAATCGCCTGAAACGTTCGCTTGGCCGGATGACCCCCGGTCCGACGCGCCGGAGCAGGAATTGCTGCGGACACGATATTGGCCAATTCTGTTGTGGTGGAAATTGGTCGATGAGTCACGATCGCTTTGGCAATGCGGAACGCAAATCGCTCGTCGGAGTGCTCGCGAATTACTCGGGTAAGTCGCTCGGTGTCGTAATGATTGACGACATCGGCGGCACTCAGTGTTGCCGTTGTGTCCATTCGCATATCAAGGGGGCCTTCGTGACGATACGAAAAACCACGTTCGGGACGATCAAACTGTGGCGACGAAACGCCCAGATCAAATAGTGCGCCAGAGATTTCTGTGAGTTGCAGGGCTTGCATTATCTGTGGAAGCTGGTCGAAGCGCCCGTGACGAGCGACGAGACGATCACCGATCTCCGGGTGCGACGCAACGATCCTCGCGCAATTCGCAATCGCCATAGGATCGCGATCGATTCCCAACACCCGCATCCAGGCGTAGGTCTGAAGCAGTTTCAGGGAGTGTCCTGCCCCACCAAGCGTGGCGTCCACCACCACACCGTGAGGAACAGAAGCAAACACTTCGGTAATTTCATCTTCCATCACCGACTCGTGGTGAAATTTTGCATCTGGTGAAGTCATCAGAAAAAAGAAGCAGTTGCCGACGCGATCTTCCAACGCTTGATGTTCTCAGCCTCACTCATCAGCAGTCCCCCGGCCTGCTTTGCCGCCGGGATTTCTCCCCGGATCGAGCGAATGGAAGCGGGCGGAGTTGGGCTGTCCATTTGCTGACCGGAAGACTGCTGATGAGTGACACATCGATCACTCGAAGACGGTTGCGCTACAACGTTGTGCTTCTGTCCTCCCTTCGTTGATCAAACGAAACAAATATCCTCATCACGCGTCGCGTCCGCCTATTTGGGCCAGACCCTCACCACTGATTCGCCCGTGACGTGCCGAGTCCCACAGTTCGACCCGGTCGAACGATCCGGCCACGACGATCCGAGAATTCAGCACCAATCCGGCGTACTCGCGGAGCTTCTCGTCGATATTGATTCGACCTTGGGCATCCACTGAAACTTCAAATGTGTTGGATGCAAGAGCACGCTGCTGGTTGCGATCCATCTCGCCACTGCGCACCTTGGCAACGGCATCGCGGGCTACTTCCTCAAATGCCTCGGCCGTGAGAACATCAACGCATTTGTCCCGTCCAATGGAGAGGTAACAGCGGGGTTCCAATTGCGGTCGAAAGGTCGCTGGGAGCGCGACACGACCCTTAGGGTCGAGTTGTCGTTCATGTACCCCTACAAACACCGTGGCCTCCGCTGCCTTTTTCTTGCTGCCAGGGAGCGAGATTCACTCCACTTCCCTGTCGAGCACTATATCCCCACTTTGCCCCACCGACATGTATTAGACCCCACTTTTCCCCACAATCCATACGTCAGGGCGTACCTCATGGAACCGCCGGGAGGAACCCGAAGGGGGTGGGCTCAACGGAGCCCAACTTAAGGTCATTCGGCGCCATCAACTGGTTGGGCAAGATCAGTTCTATGCTTCGCGTTGATGCACCTCAAATGGGAACAGACAGTCATCAACGCCTTGAATCCAGTCGAACTCGGGCGGTGGTGGTCAAAGGTGCTGGGATGGGTTGTGGTTAATGACTCTGCGGAGGATTTTGAAATCCGGTCGTCTGCTGACGATCTGCCGGGTCTGCTGTTCGTTCATGTAACCGATTCGAAAACAAACCACAACCGTTTTCACCTCGATTTTCGACCCGATGATCAGGAAACGGAAGTTAAGCGACTCCTGGAACTCGGTGCGACATTGGCCGATGTGGGGCAAGGCAGTCAGTCATGGGTCGTACTCGCGGACATCGAAGGCAACGAGTTTTGTGTGCTTGCATCTCGAAACAAAAATTAGAGTTTGTTCAACTCGGCTACAAACGCCATAAATAACTGCTCTGGTTGATAGTCAACAACCGCTACAAGATCACGCATCTCGGCCACGCTTGGTCGCGGTAGAGCCAGGAGCGGCACAAATTTTTCCGGTCTCCAGCATCGATGTATGAAACATTGAAATCGAGCCGCGTCCTGGGTGCGGCGTTGGCTGATCCCAACGACCTTGCTGCCGTTGATGAGAACTTCCCCGGGACCCAATCCGGCAAAGCAGACAAGTTTCGACCACCTCGCAGGTTCCAATCCCCGACGATGAACACTTAGACCTGACTCACCAAGCGATGTCAACACACGGCTCCAGGAATCACCTAGCCATTGAGATGAGACGACCACATCGTCGTTCCACAATGGGTCACCGCGCGGAACGACAACATCGACCCACAGGTGCTCTCCAACTGCAAGGTACACCGCTCCACCTCCCGTTCGGCGATGGACGACTTCGACGTTGGCATGTGCACATGCCTCAAGATTTAGAACGTCTTCTATCTGGCTTGAGCCCAACACCAACGCTGTGTCCGAAATGTTGACTTTCCAAATCCCACGCTCAATTGCGAGATCCATGGCGTGCATTTCCGACGCGGAGTGCTCAACGTTGTGAATCTGCCAGTTTGCGCTAGGACGCGACTGCAAGATATTGCTTCCACGCATCGGGGACACGACCCACCGATACGGCAATCCAGGCCAGTTCACGAGGTGCGTGCGGTTTGCTTGCCAAACGCATGCCGGCTTCCTCTGGAGTGCGGTCGCGCTTATGCAAATTGCACCTACGGCAGGCCGCTGTCACGTTCTCCCATACGTGCATGCCCCCGCGCGACCGAGGCATGACATGATCGATGCTGTCGGCGATGCCATCGCAGTATTGGCACCGATGGTCGTCGCGAGCGAACACGGCCCGACGCGACAACGCTGTTCGCCGATGATACGGAACTTTGACCACATAGCGAAGCCGAATCACCAGCGGACCCGGAATAGTTATCGAGACCGAATGCACCTCGGAACCGTCGTCTTCAATAATCTCTGCCTTTTCCGAAAGCACCAGACATACTGCTCGGCGAGCAGAAACGATACTCAGCGGCTCGAACGTTGCGTTGAGAACGAGCGCGCTACGCATGGGTTAACCCCGTCGCCCGTTGTGGGGCCTGTTGGTACTGTCCCAATCTCGACACCATTTGAGATAGTCGATGACATCGGCCATCTCCGGAGCAACAGTTGGTGTGCCGTACTGGGTTACCATTCGAAACGCCATGTAGGCCGGAGACGGAAGTGGTAGGAAGGGTGACGTTCTCCACCAACCGTGTCGAGCCAAACGCAAACTTTGACGTGCGGCAGTCCACCATAGGTGGGGTCGCATCGCGACCGCAACGAAAAGTCGAGCGATATCGCGCCAGGCCAACATGAATTCAGTTCGGCTTAGGTTCTTTGGGGAGTCCAAGCACCATTTCCCCAATGATATTGCGCTGGATTTGCGAAGAACCGGCATAAATTGTTCCGGCACGAGCATTCAGGAACGTCATTGCCCAACTCATCGAACTGTTCGCCGCACCAGCATCGTCGGTTCCAAACGAACTCGACGGTTTTCGACCCGTTGGGACCATTGCATCGGCACCAAGAATATCCACGGCAAGTTCGGTGACAAGTTTGTGGTACTCGCTCCAATACAACTTGGAAATTGCACCATCTGGTCCTGGATGATGTCCGGCGAGAAACTTTGTCAGCGTTCGCAGACCGAGATACCTCATAATTTGCACCTTCGAATAGCACCACGCCAGACGCTGACGAATACGTGGGTCGTTGGTGACACCGTATTGCCGAGCAAGCTCCAAGAGACGATCAAATTCCGCTTGAAAGCGAATTGGGGCCGTTGCGGCTGCTTCACCACGCTCGAAACCCAGCAACCCCATTGCCACTGCCCAACCGTTGTTGACACCACCGACGACGTTTTCCTTTGGTACGACGGCATCGGTATAAAACACCTCATTGAATTCGCTCTCCCCAGAAAGCATCTTGATCGGTCGCACTTCGATACCGGGTTGCCGCATATCGACGAGGAGGAACGAAATTCCTTTGTGTTTTGGTGCGTCCAAATCAGTACGACAGAGTGTAAAAATATGATCCGCCAGGTGTCCCGACGATGTCCAGATTTTTTGACCATTCAACACCCATTGGTCACCATCCAACACAGCACGCAATCCGACGTTGCTGAGGTCGCTTCCAGCATTTGGTTCGCTATAGCCCTGACACCAGGTGTCCTGGCCTGAAATGATGCGTGGCAGGTAATACTTCTTTTGTTCCTCTGTGCCGAACAGCAACAGCGTGTTACCAAGCATCTGAATGCTAAACGCGTCGTTGGAGCCACCGGTGGGAACACCAGCACGGGTGAACTCCTCTGCGACAATCACTTGCTCAAGCGCCGAAAGTCCACCACCACCGTAAGCAACTGGCCAACCTGTCGCCAAATATCCCGAAGATGCCAATGTGGCGCGCCATTCTTTGACGAAGTGCTCCAGTTCGACTCCGACAAGTGAACCGATTCCCTTCCAATCGGCAGGCAACTTCTCGGCCAAGAAGGCCTGAACCTTTTCCCGGTATTCTCCTGCTTCAGGGCTATATCTGGGCTGCATCTCGTTCACGCTAGTTTGAAATCCAGACAAAACGCGTGTCACCAGCGATCATCCCATTCGTCGTCATGATCGCGACCGTGCTTGGCAACGGCTGCCGCCCCAATCAACGGTGCTGCATCGCCCAAACCGGCGGGAATTACCCGAAGGCCGGTAATGAATTCAAGCCCGGCATCCAGGTCAATCTCACGCTGGGCGGCGGCAAAAAATGGCGCTCCATATCCGAGAGCCACCGAGCCTCCGATCACAGCAAGACGGGCATCCACGATTGCCGCAACCGAGACGAGGGCCCGACCCACTAAGAGCCCAACGTGCTCAATGACATCAGTGGTCGCCTCGGCAGCCGGCATTCCGGTGATCGCCGCTATCGAGCGTCCGGATGCATAGGCCTCAAGACATCCACGCGATCCGCATGCACATGGTCGACCATTGGGTTCGACGATGACATGTCCGATATGTCCGGCATTGCCAAGTCGCCCCCGCAATAGCACTCCATCAAGAATGATTCCACCGCCAACTCCGGTAGAAACCACCATGCCGATCACATTGCGTTCACCTTGGGCTGCACCTCGCCACTGTTCCCCAAGTACGAGTGCCTGTGCATCGTTATAGATATAAGTGTCACAACCGGTGAGTTCACTCAACTGTGTTCGCAGTGGAAAATTTCGCCATTCGGGAATATGAAGCGCCGATACGAGTTCTCCCCCACGTGTCATGGGGCCGCCGGTGCCAACCCCGCAGGCAACAACATCAAACGTGGAGGCGGACAGTCGTTCTACGACAAGCGAACTGAGTGCTTTCCAGACATCGCGTTCTGGCGTTGGTACTTGAGACCGGGCAATAAGTTCTCCGTCCACCGTGACGATGCCGACGGCGAGTTTGGTGCCGCCAATATCAACGGCAAGAAATGCGCTAGGCGCCGCGTGAAAACTTTTCGCGAATGTTCTGAGCATTGAGTCGCGACGTTCGAAGTGTGGCCGCAATGTCTTGGATACCAGCCTTGCCAATCGCGCGCAACTGACGCTCAATGACGAGCACGGAGAACAACATGCCGAGGAAACCGACGAATGCCAACATGAAGTGCACCTGTAGCAGGGCAACAGTGGCGACAAGGGATGCCAACACTCCAAGCACGGCCCAACGAACGGTACGCGCCGAGTGGCGGTACAAACCGGCCGGCGACACCGCCTGAGCAAAGCGCTCATCGGTCTCAAGTTGCTCTTCGATCTGACGAAGAATGCGTTGTTCGTTATCTGACAGTGCCACGTGGACTCCTCTTTGTCCCTATTCTCGCACGGATCGTGCACCAGCACAACGCAGCAACCTTGACGATTTCATTATCTTGAGCGAGGAGTACCCTGCCATCCCACAGCGACGCACATAACGCCTACATGCTCGTCTAGTTGGCGTCAGTCGCGCCACCATTTGGATGTCGCGATGGGCCCCACGGCGAGGCTCCCGGCTCGCGATCTGTATGCAAGGTGCTGGCCGGTCGAATCGCTTGCGAGCCAAATCGCTCCCGGATCTCATCAATTGCCAAAGTCGCATCTCTCCACACAGCATCAAGATCGGCGGCCTGATCCGAATGCACGCCATCATCAAAGAGACTGGGCTGGTCAGCAGGTTCGGAAAAATTGCGCGCCGAGATGCCCACCAATCGCACCCCGGGCTGAAGATCGATCTCGTCCAGGGCCGATTCGATGAGTCGAAGCATGGCCGGGGCCGACGACAACGGAACCGGCGAAGTTCGCGATCTGGTGATCATTCGAAAATCGCCGAATTTGATCTTGAGAGTGCAGGTGCGAGGCGATAACCCCTCAGCACGGCATCGTCGCGCAACTGCATCGGTGAGTCGCACAAGGTGAACATGAATGTCATGGCGTGAGTAGACGTCATCCGTAAAAGTTTCCTCGTGTCCGATGGATTTAGACTCGCTACTCGCGATCACCGCTCGATCATCGCGTCCATGTGCAAGTTCGTGCAGGTGCTCGCCATGGGCTTGACCAATCATTGTCTGTAACGTGCGCAATTCAAAGGCAGCCAAGTCGGCAACGGTGGCAATACCGAGACGCTGCAACTTGATCAGCGTCGCGGGTCCAACTCCCCATAATGCTGAGACGTTGAGCGGATGCAAAAAGGCGAGTTCATCGCCAGGTCGAACTTCAACGACGCCAGCGCCAGACTCCACTGAGTCGGCAGTCGGCCGAGGCTTGGCCGCCTTGGAAGCGAGTTTGGCAATGAATTTACTCGGAGCCACGCCGACACTGCACTCCAATTGTATTTCCTGACGCACATGTCGTCGAATATCGTCGGCGATCTCCACACCATTGCCAAACAGCCGCATCGCTCCGGTCACATCCAAAAAGGCTTCGTCAAGTGATAATCCTTCGACGAGCGGTGTATATTCGAAAAAGATATCGAAAACTTGGGCACTGACTTCGCTATATAACTTTTGATCTCCCGGTAAAAATATTGCTTGTGGACACCGCCGTCTGGCCTGAGCCGATGACATCGCTGAAAAGACGCCAAACCGACGTGCTTCATAGGACGCCGCGGCTACGACACCGCGGGCTCCATCGCCCCCGACCACAACGGGCTTGCCAATCAATTCCGGATGGCGCCGCAATTCAACGGCGACATAGAACATGTCCATATCAACGTGAAGAATCGTTCGCACTGTCACGTACGCTACTGACCCCTACGATGGTGGCGTGTCGTCGATGCCTGGAGCCAACCGCCCACTTTCCGCATTGCCGTCACCGATGGCACGGGCGATTGCATTCATCGCCATTCTCGTCGCCGGTCTTGCGGGCGCACTCATCGGATCAGCAATCGTGGATCTTCAGTGCAGCGGTCATTGCGATGCGCCAATCGGCATTGGAATGTTAATCGGCTCGCTCATTGGAGCTAGCGGTATGAGCATCATCACCGTTCTGGTATTGCGTGCAGTTGGCGAATGGCGCGAACTCGCCGACCGCAAATCTAACGACACATGACAATTCCCAATCACGCACTGAGTGCACAACTCCTCCAAGTTGCCTCGGAACTTGCCCGAGAAGCCGGAACGATGTCCCTCTTGGGTCGCCGGGGTGGACTCAACGATGTTCAGACCAAGACCACGACCACCGACATGGTCACCGAATTTGATCGTGCCGCAGAATTACTGGTGGTAAAGGGACTTTTCAAATACCGACCGGACGACTCCATCATCGGCGAAGAAGGCGCATCCGTTACCGGCACAAGCGGTATCACGTGGTACATCGATCCCATCGATGGCACGACGAATTTTCTCTATTCACTCCCCAATTGGGCTGTCTCAATTGGCGCAACCGACGAATTCGGACCCCTTGTTGGGACCGTGTACATACCGGCGTTGGACGAAATGTTCACTGCCCTTCGCGGAGGTGGCGCATACCTCAACGGCACTCCAATATATTGCAACATCACCACCGATCTGCGGCAGGCACTGGTGTGCACCGGGTTCAGTTACTCCCCCGCCCAGCGGACGGTGCAAGCACAACGAGTCGCCCGGATGATTCATTTAGTCAGGGACATTCGTCGCCTTGGCGCCGCGGCAATCGACCTCTGTTATGTAGCGTGCGGACGCCTTGACGCCTATTTTGAAGAAAATCTCTTTCCTTGGGACATTGTCGCCGGTGACCTCATCGCCCGTGAGGCGGGATGTCGAACCGGTAATTTTCATGGTCAGGCCGCGTCACCGGCACAGGTTCTCGCCGCAGTACCGGCGATTTTTGACGATCTCGCTACTCTTATCACCCTGTCCAGTACGAAGGTTCGGCAAGAATAGCGACGTGGGCACGCGCGTGTTGACCGTCGAAGACGATGAGCGAATTCGCGCATCTGTGAAGCTCGCGCTCGAAGACGAGGGTTGGATCGTCGACGAAGCCTCTAGTGGTGAAGAGGCCCTCGTTATTTTCAATCGTGTACCTGCCGATGTGGTGCTGATCGACATCATGTTGCCCGGAATCGACGGATTTGAACTTTGCCGAAACCTTCGCCAATCCAGTGATGTGCCGATCGTCATGGTTTCCGCCCGCGTCGATACGCATGATGTCGTCGCCGGCCTCGAAGCGGGCGCAGATGACTACCTCACCAAACCATTTGCACCAAAGGAGCTCTCGGCGCGGATTAGAGCACTGTTGCGACGAGTGCGGCCGTCGGCACCAGGGCATTCGCGCTTGACATTTGGCAACCTTGAAATCATCCCCGATGAGGGCAAGGTTCTTCTCGATCGACAGGAGGCACAACTCACCAAAACTGAGTTCCGTTTGCTGTGCGAGCTTGCACACGATCCAGGAAGTGTGTTTAGTCGCGAAGACCTACTCGACAAAGTTTGGGATTATGGCTATTTCGGAGACGGTCGACTTGTTGATGTGCATATTCGTCGCTTGCGAATGAAAGTCGAAACCGACCCCGCGAATCCGCAACATGTGATAACTGTACGTGGACTCGGTTACCGACTTCAGTCGTGACACGTATCCCCTGGAGGCGAATTCCGAGCATCGGACTGCGCAATCGCATACTCATCACCTTTGGCGCAGGTGCACTTGTTCTATCAGTAGTTCTTGCCTTCACCACCTACGGCATCACAAAATCAAACCTGATCAAGCAACGTGAATCGGCAAGCATTAATCAGGCCTACATCAATGCCCGCCGGGTACAGCGCGATCTGATTGCCGATCCAACGAATGTCACTGAAACGCTCAACCAACTTGGTTCAACGGAACGATTGTTGTTGTTCCGCAATATCTGGGGCACTTCGAGTCCACTCTTTGGTCCCAACCAAATCCCACCGTTACTTCAGAACCGTGTGATTGACGATCTGCTGGCAAGCCGAATGATCATCAACTATCGCGGGTCAAGCGCGCTCATCATCGGAATTCCACTCCCTCAGATAAGTGCGTCATATTTTGAGCTCAACAATTTGTCGGAAGTATCTAGCACTCTGCGCAGTGTTCGACTTGCGCTGTTCTTTTCCACGATTATCACCACGATCGTCGGTATCGGTCTCGGCGCCATTGCTTCACGTCGTGTCGTTCGGCCGCTCGCCAACGCGGCCCTTGCCGCACGAGCAATCGCCGATGGCCGACTTGATACGCGACTCGAACCAACCGATGATCCTGACCTCCAAGTTCTGACTGCCGCATTCAACGATATGGTCGCCACCCTTCAACAGCGAGTCGAGCGTGATGCCCGCTTCACCTCCGATGTCAGCCACGAACTGCGCTCGCCTCTGATGACACTGTCTGCCTCGGTTGAAGTCATGCTGGCACGACGCGATGATCTCCCCGACCGATCGAAGGCTGCGCTTGATCTACTTGTTGGCGACGTGATTCGTTTCCGGGGATTGGTCGAGGATCTACTCGAGATTTCGCGGTTTGATGCCGGCGCAATCCGTTTGCTTAAGGAAGACTTGATGCTGGAAGAGTTCGTTCGCCAGGCGGTTTCGGTGAGCAGTCTGCCAGCGACCGATATATTTTGCCGTCCTGAAATTCGTGATTCGGTCATCCGCGGTGATCGTCGCCGACTGGCACGAGTCATTGCCAACCTCATCGACAACGCGCGCATCCACAGCGGTGGCCAAGCCAGCATCATTATTTCGCGTGCCGATGCCGACGAGTCGGCCGATGACGCGCACTACGTGTGGATCATCGTTCAAGACGACGGCGAAGGACTCGGTGAAAACGAACTGGAGATCATCTTCGAACGATTTTCTCGCGGCGGCGCAGCAGGACGGCGCAGTGCATCTGAGGGCGCTGGACTGGGGCTCGCACTCGCCAGAGAGCATGTAACCTTGCATGGCGGCAGAGTGTGGGCTGAGCAGCGGAGTGACGGAATCGTCGGGGCCCGCTTCATTGTCGAACTTCCGATTGAAATGCGCTCCGGGGAAGCCACCACATGATCACGCCGACGAGACCATCATCTCCGCAACCGCTCCACTTTCACCGTGGTTTACGTTTCATCGCCCTATTCTCGTGGATGTGCATCACAGTTAGTGCGTGCGGAATTTCGCCAGATATCCACCCGCGCGACATTGACCCAGCGAAGCAAGATCTTCTTCAATCAACAATCGTCGTCGCGACACAAGACAACGCCAACCCGTAGACGACTAGATTGCGCTCTCATGGGTGTTGTCATTGCCATTGATGCGGGCACCACCGGTGTGCGCTCACGCGCCGTGTTCACGGATGGTCGTCCCTCGATCTCGTCGTATCGAGAATTCACCCAGTTCTTTCCCCAACCGGGCTGGGTCGAACACGACGCAACGGAAATCTGGTCGATGGTTTCGGCCACTCTACGAGATGTCATCACCCAGATACACGAACCAATCGGTGCAATCGGCATCACCAATCAGCGCGAAACCGTCCTTGCCTGGGACCGTCGAACCGGAGTTCCGTACCATCGCGCGATCGTGTGGCAAGACCGTCGCACCGCACGGCGCTGTGAAGAACTTGGCGACTTGTTGCCGCTGGTACGCCAACGAACGGGTCTTGTGCTGGATCCGTACTTTTCCGGTTCCAAAGCCGAATGGTTACTCACCACTGGAAAGGTACCGATCAGCACCAATTTGGCACTCGGCACCATCGACTCGTGGATTATTTGGAACTTAACCGCTGGCGCTTGTTTTGTCACTGATGCGTCAAATGCTTCTCGAACCATGCTCTTTGACATCACCACAATGCACTGGGACGACGAGCTCTGCGCCATCTTCAAGGTGCCACCGACGGCACTGCCAACTGTGGTGGCCTCAAGTGGCCGGTGTGGTGTGACCGCGGCGATATCCGGAATTCCACCTGGTATTCCCATTTCTGGTATTGCCGGCGATCAACAAGCCGCCTTATTCGGTCAGGCCTGCTTCAACCCGGGAAACACCAAGAATTCCTACGGAACTGGAAGTTTCGTACTGATGAACGTGGGTACCACACTTCCACCGGTGCGGGAAGGAATGCTGACTACCGTGGCTTGGGTTCTCGGCAACGAGAGCCCTACATATGCACTTGAGGGTGCAATCTTCGTCACCGGAGCGGCCATTCAATGGCTCCGTGATGGCATCCACATCATTGATCACGCCGCCGAAATCGGACCACTGGCGGCAAGCGTTCCTGACTCTGGCGGAGTCGTCGTTGTTCCAGCATTTACCGGGTTGGGTAGTCCGTGGTGGGATCCATATGCACGTGGCACGATCCTTGGCATTACGCGCGGAACCACTCGCGCTCACATTGCCCGCGCCATCATTGAGTCCATCGCCTTCCAAACGCGCGCCGTTGTGGAGGCCATGACTCAAGCATCCGGAGTGATGGTTCGCGATCTGCGCGTGGATGGAGGTGCGGCCGTGATGGATCTGCTGTTGCAGATTCAAGCCGATCAGCTTGGCGTCACCGTGTTGCGACCCCGAGAACTTGAAGCCACGGCGATGGGGGCCGCCTATCTCGCCGGACTTGCCGAAGGAATGTGGTCGTCACTTGATGCCATCTCCCAGGCGTGGCAACTTGACACCATGTTTGTGCCCGATTCAACGGATGTTACTCAGACGCTTGACAGCGGATACGAGAACTGGACGCGCGGCGTTGAACGCTCGCGCAACTGGGTGAGGAAAACCTAATCCTGCGTCAGCAGTTGGGCAATCTGCGGGGCGATGACTTCTGCCATCATCACCACTGGAAGATGTGTCGTGGCTCGCGGCAGCACGGGAATGATTGACGCGTCGCAGACCCACAATTTGTCGTATCCGATGACCCGACCGGACGAGTCAACGACGGCTATGGCATTGCTCGACCGTCCCATCCGACAAGTCCCTGCGGCGTGTAAATAGTTGCCCACATGTGCGCGCATCCAATCACCGAGTTCAAATTCGTTCATATCCACCAGTGACTCAGCCGGTGTTCCAGAATCGTCGCAGTAGACACCATGGGTACGACTCTTCACTGCACTGCTATCGACCAGACCCAGTAGCGCCATCAACCCCTCGTGCATCCGTTGCACATCTGATGGCGCACTCAACATATTGAAATTTACCGCCGGCGAAACCATTGGATCACTATTTGTTGTTTTCACTTCGCCGTGAGATTGCACCTGCATCAGGGCGACACTGAGCACCGCATAGGTCGACTCGTTGCTGGCACGGTTCATTGGTAGCACATGAAGATCACCGCTGGACTGACTCGATGATGACCGCAGGATCGTACTGATAACCGTGTTACTAGGTGCTGGTTCATTCACGGCGAGCGTTAGCGCAATTGCCACATGATCGCTCAATCCCGCGCCAATTCCAGGCAACTGCACGTTACTTCTATGCAGTACGGCTGGAGAGTGAATTGCGCCGGCGCACAGCACCACGGCTTGCGCCTCGATCAGTTCGCCATTGGCGAGTTGCACGCCGGTTGCGGTAGTGCCGTTGATGACAATTCGATTCACTGGTGAATTGGCGCGCACAGCGAGATTAGGGCGCAACCGCGAATTATCTAAATAGACGTCGGTCACCGAATTACGACGACCATCGGCGATCGTCAAATGTGCACTCCCGAATCCGTCGGTCGATGTACGGCTGACGTCCGAAAGAAACGTAATGCCACGTTCCTCGGCAGCACTGGCGAGCATGTGATCGGCCCCACCCCAACTGTGCGGTGGCACTTGATACAACGAAATCGGCAATGACCTAAACACCGGACCAACACGTGCCCAGGACCAACCCTCGCATCCACAGTCGCGCTCCCAGGAGTCGTAGTCGTCGGGGTGCCCCCACATTCCAACCAATCCATTTATTGCAGAGCTGCCACCAACTCCTCGACCTAGTGCGTACGGCACAACTCCCTGCTCGGAAGTTCGGGTTACCAGTACATCTTGAAAGGTACGACCGGGTATGGAAAGTGCGTCCAGAAAATCAAGTCCGGAAATTCGTGGATCCCGTGACAAAGCCAAATCATCGTCACCCGCCTCAAGAAGCAGCACATTAAGTGCTGAGTGTTCAGATAACCGTGATGCAATTACCGCACCAGCTGATCCTCCCCCAATGACTACGACCGGGAGGTGCGACACCCTGCCATCATGCCTTAATCAATGATGGTTGCTGCTGGCAGGCCACTCAGGTGGGCAAAATCGTTGTAGCGTAACAAGGCCCAGTGACCACCGCGAATCTCAATAAATTCGGTGAGGGAACAATTCTTGGTGTGAATTTCAAATTTTCCTGTCGGTGGCGTACCAAGTGTCCGGCGCAATACCGCGTCCACCACCCCGCCGTGACATGCCACCACAACTGTCTGGCCGGCATGTTTACGGGAAAGCGCATCGAATGAATTTCCTACGCGAGAATGAAACGCAGCGATTGTTTCTCCTCCTGGGAAGTACTCAATATTTGGGTCGCCTCCCCAATCGGGTCGACCATGTCGTCGTACAAATTCATCGTACGTGAGTCCGTCACACTCTGGACCGGGGTCATGTTCGCCGAAACCAGGGTCGATTGTGATGTCCATTCCACCGAACGACTGCCGAAGAATTTCGGCCGTTTCGCGAGCCCGAGGATAAGCACTTGAATAGAGTACGTCCGCTGCGACTTCTCCGGTTTGGCTCAAACGATCACGAAGTCGCTGTGCCTGCAACCTACCCAAATCAGAAAGTCCCGTGCAGGATCGTGGTCCACCCAAAATCTTATTTACGGTGACCTGCGATTCACCGTGGCGAACCATCACCACGCGCGTCATCGTCATGCAAGTTTCTCGACAAATTTTTCGAGTTGGCGAAGATTGCGACATTCATACACTCCGTCGGTGAAACCGCCATATTCACCAACGATGGAGTCGCCAGTATCCCAATAGGAACGCGGCTCTGGATTTAGCCAGTACACATGCCTGGCCCGCTTCTTCATTTCCTTAACCACCCAAGATTGTGCGGCATGGTAATTGTTGCGCGCGTCGCCAAGCAGCAACACCGTCGTTTTGGAAGAAATGTCTTTGCCATAACGCTCCCAGAACACGTCAAAGGCATGTCCATAGTCGCTGTGACCATCGACCCACACCACTTCGGCTTCGGTGTTCACTCGGTGAATCGCTTCAGCGATGTCCTCGGTGGACTTGAAAAATGAAGTGACTTCATCAATTCCATCGATAAAGACGAAGGATCGGACCTTGGAAAACTGCCCCTGAATGGCGTAGACGAGCATCAGTGTGAATCGGGCGAAGGCGGCGACGCTTCCGGAGATGTCGGCGATCACCATCAGCTCTGGCTTTGCCGGACGCGGATATCTAAATTTTGGATCGGCAGGTACTCCTCCATATCCCATTGAGTGTCGAATCGTATTGCGAAAATCCAGCGGACCCTTTCGTCCATGGCGTCGCTTGCGCGTGAGGCGAGCGGCCAATTTGCGGGTAAGCGGATACAACGCCTTTTTCAGGCTCTGCATCTCTTCGCGGCTGGCATGCATGAATTCCACATCTTCTGGCAATGGTTTGCGGAGAGTTTTGGCCATTGCCTCCGCACCACGATCCGCCACCAGCCGGCGACGGATTTCAGCCTCCACCTCTTGCTTGAAATTTTCAATTCGAGATTGATACTCGTCTTTTTCCAGACGCTCTTCAAGGTTCGTAAGTTCTTCCTTGGCCTGGTCGCGATTAGCCTGCAGAAGTTTTTCCAGCATGTTGTCGAGATCAAGATTGCGAAGCGTTCGATACAGGTAGTACGTACCACCAACCGGACGACCTGGTTCCATGCCAGCGAAACGCTGCACGGCTTGTCGGGCTAGAGCACGCATCATTGCTTGATCACCACTCATCAACGCACGCATCAGCATCGCTGCGATTTCCTCTGGGGTGAGTGAATCCATGCTTCCGCCAGCAGATCCCTTGCCCTCGCCCTGACGTTGTTGATCTTGTGCTTGACGCCAGAGATCTTCGTCCGTGGCATTCGGATCATCGGAGATGTTGTATTCCGGACCGCGCAACGAAAAGTACACCTCAAAAATTGTTTCAAAGGCACGCCAATGCGAATTGCTTTTGACCAAAGTTGCACCCAATGCGTACTTGAACGCCTGTCGATCTTCGATCGGAATTTCCTTCACGGCTTCCATTGCATCCAGATTTTCGGTGAGACTTACTGGCAATCCGGCGTTGCGCAACTCAACGATGAAACCCGACAACAAGTCGAGCACGGCCATGGCTTAGCTCACTTGTCGACCGACAGTTCCTTGGCCGCTTTGGCGATGTCGGTCTGGTACTTGAGTAGTACGTGGAGGGTATCTTTTGCTTCTTGGGCGTCAATGTGCTCGATCCCCAACAACATCAGCGTTCTTGCCCAGTCCAGTGTCTCGCTCACTGACGGAGCCTTCTTCAAATCCAACTGACGGATGCTGCGCACAATTCGAGCGATCTGATCGGCGAGATTTTGTGAAATATCGGGAACTTTGGTGAGAACAATCTCTTTTTCGCGCTCCAGGTCTGGATAGTCCACATGAAGATACAAGCATCTTCGCTTTAAGGCCTCGGATAATTCACGGGTGTTGTTAGAGGTGAGGAATACCATTGGAATCTGCTTGGCGATGATCGTGCCAAGTTCAGGAATTGAAACTTGGTATTCAGAGAGAATCTCTAGCAACAATGCTTCGGTCTCAACTTCGACACGATCGACTTCGTCGATCAGCAGAACCACCGGTTCGGGGCTACTGATGGCTTCCAACAATGGTCGCGTAAGAAGAAACTCTTCGCTAAAGATGTCGTCGTGGACTTCTGACCAGGCATCACTGTTCTTGTCGGCCTGGATGCGCAACAGTTGCTTCTTGTAGTTCCATTCATAGAGCGCTTTCGATTCATCAAGACCTTCGTAGCACTGCAAACGAATCAGACGTGCGCCAGTGAGTTCGGCAACGCTCTTGGCCAGCTGAGTCTTACCCGTTCCCGCCGGGCCTTCCACAAGCACCGGCTTGCCGAGTCGCTGGGCGAGAAACACCACTCCAGCGATTCCCTCGTCAGCCAGGTAATTGACCGCCTTGAGGCCATCACGAACGAATTGCACAGATTCAAAGCGTGTTCCCATCAGTGCAACTCTAGCGTTTGAGGTATCACTGCTATCTACTGAACCGCATACGATGGGGATGAACATGACCGATTTCCGTTCATCGCCGCAACCCGAATCCGGCTTGTTGCGCTCCAATCTCACCGTTGCAACTGGTACCGCGATGTCGCGTGTGACGGGACTCATACGCATTGTCATCTTCGGCATCGTGATTGGTCAAACCGCACTTGCTGATGCGTTCGATGCTGCCAATAATGCCCCAAATGCAATCTATGAGCTGCTCATTGGTGGCGTTCTCTCAGCAAGTCTTGTGCCGCTGTTCATTCGGCACCTGGAAGACGAAGATCATGAGGCGACCGAATCCATTATCAGTGTCACGGTCGTGGTCCTCGTAGTGTGCACGGCCCTCGCAATGCTGGCAGCACCTTTCATCTTTCATCTCTTTTCACTAGATCCGGCTCGAAACATCGACGCTGAACAATTTCGACACGCCGGTACGTTGCTCACCCGAATTTTTCTGGTGCAGATCTTCTTCTATGGCCTCAGTGCGCTTGCGTCGGCGGTGCTCAATGCCCGTCGAAGATTTTTTGCCGCCGCATGGTCACCGGTGCTCGCCAACTGCGTGACCATCGGATTCTTGCTGTTCATTCCTCTTACGTCTGCCACTACTCCTCCATCGCTCCTGGATGTACTGGATCGCCCGGCGTTTAAATGGGTACTCGGACTTAGCTCAACGCTTGGCGTCGTGGCGATGGCAATGTTCATCGTCGTGGCCGTGCGTCGCAGTGGGGTTGTGGTGCGATTCAGACCCCGCTTTTCACACCCGGCAGTGAAGCAACTACTCACTTTGTCACTATGGACGCTTGGTTACGTTGCGGCTAACCAAATTGCACTTGTGGTGATCAAGAACCTGGCTTCGCCCGGTAGCGGAAATGTTGATGCTTACTCCAAAGCAATGATTCTGCTTCAATTGCCGCACGGATTGCTGGCGGTATCTATCGCCACGACCTTTGTTCCCGATCTGGCACGCTTTGTTGCCAAGAGCAACTTGGCTGGGTTTTCCCAACACATGACTCGTGGAGTTCGCCTCACCGCCCTGTTCACATTTCCGGCCGCGGCGGGCCTATTGGTGTTGTGCCGACCGATCATCGGCCTCGTTCTCCAGCACGGCAACTTCACTGCAGTGGCCAGCGACAATACAAGCCGTGCCCTGGCCGGGTTGTCAATTGGGCTGATCGGATTTTCAATTTATCTCTTTGCGTTGCGCGGCTTCTATGCCCACAACGACACTCGAACGCCGTTCTTTATCAATCTTGGCGAGAACATGCTCAATATCTTGTTCGCCTTTCTTCTGGTTGGTCGCTACGGAGTTCTCGGTCTGGGATTGGCGTTTTCGATGGCCTATGTCATCTCGGCGGTGGTGGCGCTTATCGTCCTGCACCGAAAAACTCCCGCATTTGATTCCATCGCTGTACTTCGTTCTCTATGGACTATCACCCTCGCATCGTGCTTGATGGCCGCAGTCGTTGCGATGTCGACGCGCTTCATCGGCGCTGACGCCGGTCTAGGTGCATTTAGCCGGGTAACAGTTGGGGTCATCGTTGGTGCCCTGAGTTATTGGTTGGTACTTTTGGGATTGAGAGTTGACGAAATTCAGTTCATCACTCGCCGAAGACTGAATAGGTAGTTAGTCAACCAGTAGTACCAAGTCGTCACGGTGAACAATCTCGTGAGGCACTCCCTCAGGAAGATCTCCACTCTGGCAACCCGCCGCCGCGCTCGCCTGCACGGCATCCACGCTCACCATTCCTCGAGCAAACACGCTGCCATCGATATCCGAAATCTCCACGGTGTCGCCTTCGGCAAAGTCACCATGAACCTCGATCACACCGGCATGGAGCAACGACGTATTGCGCTCAATGAGAGCACCCTTGGCACCTGCATCCACAACGATCACACCGGCGTTGTGGGCGGCGAAGGCGATCCATAGCTTACGCGCCGATAAATGTCGATCATGGGGCAAAAACTGGGTACCGGCACCAATTTTTTGGGAGAGTGCATCGGCGAGCACATTGTTCCGTTGGGCGGCGGCGATAACGGTTCGCACGCCCGACCACGAGGCGATCCTTGCCGCAGCCAACTTTGATGCCATTCCACCGCTCCCGCGGGCTGTTCCCGAGGAACTTGCATGCACCGAAAGCAGCGGATCATCTGCATTCACCTGTTGAATAAATTCTGCTGCAGGGTCTACATTCGGGTCTGATGTGTACAGCCCGGCAATATCGGTGAGCATGATCAAGACATCGGCCGACACGCTGTGGGCGACCAGAGCGGCAATGCGGTCATTGTCGCCGAATCGAATTTCGTCACTTGCAATTGCATCGTTTTCGTTGATCACCGGTACGCAACCGAGTTCGAGCAGTCGAAGCAAAGTTTCGCGAGCGTGCAAATACTGGTGACGATCAATAAAATCGTTCGGAACAAGCAACACCTGGGCACCAACAAGGTTGTGTTCTTGCAGGTACTGATTGTATTCCTGCATCAGGCGACTTTGACCAACGGCAGCAAGTGCCTGCAGGGTGAGAGTGTCACTTGGTCGTCGAGTCATGCCGAGTGCAGCAACGCCTCCGGCGACGGCTCCGGAACTCACCACAAGAACTTCATGTCCATCTTCACGCAACTGAGCCACCTGCCGGCACAGGTTTGCAATCACCGACCGTTGAATACTTCCGCTTTCATCAGTGAGCGATGAGGTTCCTATTTTCACAACGATGCGCATGATTACTGCTCCGGTACGTAATCGAAACTGAACTCACCAATCCACACCACCGCGCCGTCTCCGGCTCCGGCACGCGCCAGCAACCGCGGCACACCAAGATTTTTCAATCGCTCGTCAATGTAGTTGAGGGCGTCAGGCGTATGAACATCATTTAGTGCCACCGCCCGCTCGACGGCACGCCCCGTCAGGCGAAACTGGTTGTCGGCAACGCGCTCGACAAGAGTTCCTTCCGGTTCCGGCCGAATGGTCACTGGAGCCTGTTTTGGAGGTTCACTGACACGCGCCTGTTTCACCAAATCGGCCAATTTCCCGAGCACCGGTCGCACCCCATCTCCAGTAACGGCCGACACTCGATCTCCTGACCAATCGGACAGAGTCTGTGAATCTGCGGCATCTGATTTAGTGCCGATCACTAATCGTGGGCGCTCAAGTAGCTCGGGCTTATAGGCCTGCAGTTCGCGCAACAAGATCTCAAGTTGTCGGGACGCCGACATGCCATCCATCGGTGCCAAGTCAAGCAAAATACACAACACCTGGGCTCGCTCAATGTGGCGCAGGAACTGATGACCCAATCCTTTGCCGTCACTTGCTCCTTCGATGATGCCTGGTATGTCGGCAAGCACGAATTCAGTCGTACTATCGAGCCGGACTACGCCGAGGTGTGGCTCTAAGGTGGTAAATGGGTAGTTGGCGATCTTTGGTTTGGCTGCCGAAACCGCACTGATGAACGTGCTTTTGCCGGAGTTGGGAAATCCGACTAGGGCAACGTCGGCCATGAGTTTCAGTTCCAACTTCAACCAACGCTCCAACCCGTGTTCACCTTGCTCGGCAAACTTTGGGGCTCGACGACGATTTGATAGGAAGCGTGCGTTGCCTCGTCCGCCCTGACCACCCTGTGCACAGAGCCATCTCGAACCATGAACGGGCAAATCGGCGAGTACCTCTCCCGTATACATGTCTTTGATCACGGTTCCCTCAGGTACTTTGACCTCCAGGTCCTTGCCACGTCGGCCATGGAGATCCTTGCCCATTCCATGGACCCCATCTGCGGCGCGTCGATGGGGGTGATCTCTGAAGGCCAGCAATGAGGCCACGTTGTGGTCGGCAACGAGCCAGACCGAGCCTCCGTTTCCACCATCGCCACCATTGGGTCCGCCAAATGCAACTGGACCCTCGCGCCGAAAACTCACGCAACCGGCACCGCCATCACCGCCCAGAACATTGAGTTGGGCTTCATCAACAAAAACGCTCATAGGGGTTTTTCAGGATACTCCCCGCACTGCACGTCACGCTCCACGTATCGTGAAGCCATGGGCGAAGGTCAATTGCACTCACGAATCGAAGCTTGGACCGACACCATGCACGGACATCTCAGTGATTCTGACATTCGGCTCGCTCATCGCGACTCGTGGGCCGGGTCTGGCACCATGCGAGTGGTCCGGCGCTTAGATCGCGAAGCATTTGAAGATGACAACCTCTCGCCACTGGCCACTCGATCATTGGGCGCCGGCAATCGCGCAATGATCGAAGAGCCAGACCAATTTCGCACTTGCTTTGAGCGTGACCGTGACCGTATTTTGCATGCTTCGGCTTTTCGACGCTTAGCCGGCAAAACCCAAGTGTTTGTCTTCCCCCAGGATCATCAACGCACCCGCCTGACCCATGCCCTTGAGGTCGCCCAAGTTGCCACTGCCGTGTCGCGTGCACTCGGTCTCAATGTGGCCCTTACCGAAGCCATTGCCCTCGGTCACGACTGTGGGCACGGCCCCGGCGGCCACGCCAGTGAAGACGCGCTCAGTCAATTCGTAGAAAATGGATTTGATCACGCCGTATGGGGAGCCAATGTCACACTTACCTCGCTCAATCTTTGCACCGAAACCCTAGATGGCATTCGCAATCATTCTTGGTCGCGACCTGCACCGATAACACCGGAAGGCGAAGTCGTGTCATGGGCCGACCGCATCGCCTATGTATGTCACGATTTTGAAGACGCAGCGGCTGCTGGCATCGTGTCGCCAGATCGACTTCCCGAGGAGGTCCGCCACCAATGTGGTACGACTCGCAGTAGTCAACTGAGGGCGTTCATTACGGCAATGATCGCCGCCACAACTTCCTATGGACGGATTGGCATGACACCAGACACCGCCGACGCGTTGGCACAGTTTCGAAAGTTCAACTACGAGAATATTTATATGCGTGACGCGTCCCGTGCTCAGGCCAAGGCAGTCATCGACTTGCTACGGGCTCTCGTCGAGCATTACATCCGCTATCCGCAATTCATCGGCGACACCGGCGAATTACCCACAGTTAGCCACCGTGGAGACGTCGTTCATGATGCCGTTGCCTATGTCGGCGGTATGACGGATCGCTTCGCCTGTCGCCAGGCAATGGCCCTACTCGGCTGGGATCATTCACGACTACCGCGGGGAATCGATACGAATTAACTTGATACGCGGTTAGATCGATACGAACTAAAACGACTCTGCGTTAGTTGGAAGTCACCACGTCGACAACCTTGCGGCCCCGACGTTCGCCAAATTTCACGTTGCCGGCGGCGAGAGCAAACAAAGTGTCGTCCTTGCCGATGCCGACATTATTTCCCGGATGCACCTTGGTTCCGCGCTGGCGGATAAGAATCGTGCCGGCTTTGATCAGCGTGCCGTCAAATACTTTGACACCCAATCGTTGCGCATTGGAGTCACGACCGTTGCGTGTCGAACCGCCACCTTTTGTCTTTGACATGATTTAGCCTTTCGCGATGTCGGTGATTTCGATCACCGAATACTTCTGTCGATGACCAAAGCGACGGCGTTGGTTAGTTTTGTTCTTGTATGTAAAACCATCAATTTTGGGTCCGGCAGCCCTGCCAATTACTTTGGCGGTCACGGACGCTTTGGCAAGTTGATTCGGCGTGGAAAGCACACTTGAACCGTCGACGACCAGCACCGGGGTAAAGCGAACCTCGGCACCGTCTGCAGCTTCCAGAAGTTCGACTTGGACCTGTTGGCCCTTGGATACCTTCTCTTGCTTGCCACCTGTTGCGATCACTGCGTACATAACGGTTTCTTATCCTATCGGTGAGGTTTCGAGTTTACCCAGAATTTATGCACGGTACTTAGTCAAGCATCGAAAGATCCATCAGCACCCCGCGCCCTTCGCAGCTTGCACAGACGTCGGTGAAACTCGTGAGCAAACCCTCTCCGATGCGCTTTCGAGTCATTTCAACGAGTCCCAAGTCGGAGATTTCGAACACCTGAGTACGGGTTTTGTCACGCCCCAGGGCATCACGGAATGCATCCAGCACCTTGCGGCGATTCTCGCGGATCTCCATGTCGATGAAGTCGATGACGATGATCCCGCCGATATCACGCAGTCGTAATTGCCGCGCAATTTCGTCCGCTGCTTCCAAATTATTGTAGAACACCGTTTCTTCGAGATTCGATTTTCCGACGTTCTTGCCGGTGTTCACGTCAATCACAGTTAGTGCTTCGGTGTGCTCGATGATCAGCGAGCCACCGGAAGGTAACCACACTTTTGGTTCCAACGCCTTGCGTAACTGTTCGTGCACCCGATAGTGCTCGAACATTGGGAGACCCTCTTTCGATGCGTCGTAGTATTCGACGCGATCGGCGAACTCCGGGTTAAATGCCTGGATATAGTCGCGAACTTCGTTGTACAGAGCCTCATCATCGATGGTAACTCCGCGATAGTCGCTGCTGAACTCCTCGCGAATCACGCGGACAGCCAATGGTGGTTCGCGGTATAGCAATGTCGGCGAGTTCGCCTTCTTTGCTTTCTCCTTGATTGCCTCCCATTGTGTCAAAAGCCGTATCAAGTCGGTGGAGAGTTCTTGTTCGGTTGCGTGTACCGACGCTGTCCGCACAATGATCCCGTGTTCTTCTGGCTTGATGCGATCGAGAATCGCGCGAAGTCGACGACGTTCGTTATCGGGCAGTCGCTTGGAGATTCCGTAGGTTCGCGAATCTGGAATCAAGACCACAAAACGACCGGGCAACGAAACCTCTTGGGTCAGCCTGCCGCCCTTGGCACCAATTGGATTCTTGGTCACTTGGCACAAAATGAGCTGGCGCGCCTTCAACACTTGTTCAATGCGCGGATCAGGACCTTGCTCGACAACATCTTCCTTGTCGAATTGCACATCGCCGCGGTACAACACTGCATTCTTTGGCGTACCGATGTCAACGAAGGCCGCTTCCATTCCTGGGAGCACGTTTTGCACCCGCCCCAAATAGATGTTGCCGTGAATTTGCTCGTCATCGTCGGCTGGACGACTTACGTAATGCTCGATGAGGCTTCGTCCCTCCAGCATCGCCACCTGCGTAAATTCTGGACGCACCTGAACACACATGAAATAACGACCTAGGGGTCGGCCGTTGCGTTCTTTGCCTCGACGACGCTCGATGAGATCGGCATCCGAGTTGGTCGGAATTATTTCCTTGTCGCTTCGCTCCGCCTTACCGCGGCGGTTTCGCCCCCCGCGTCGATTACCGCGACGACTCTTTTGCTTGGTGCGACTGCCAGATGGCTGATTGCCTTCGGAATCTGCATCGGTTCGCGATGGTGTGATACTTGGAGTCACGGGCACCACTGGAGCAGGTCGCGTATCGCCAATCTGGGGTTTGCGCACAAGGGCCTCGACCCCGGTTTCGAAATTGTACATTTTGGCCTCTCTCGGCGGATCGGGCAGTTCGATCGAGATCGAGCGGTTGCGGTTGCTTCCACCACGATGTCCACGGCGTCTCTTGCGCGCGGCAATGTCACTCTCACTCATGGGTACCTGCGGGACCTGTGGTGGCTGCTCGGGGCTAGACGCCCCAGCGCTCATGTCATTCATCGACTTCTCGTTTCCAGTAATCCGATGACCGTTCAGGCCGCGATTGTTACGCGCCCGTATTGCCATCGCCGCGCAGCACACGCGAAACCTTGGTTTCGGCGTTGCGCCATCGCGTCATCAACCTTTGGTTGGGTATCTCACCCGACCCTGCGTTAAGGATACCCCCGTCACGGGCCGCCATGACGGCATTCGGGGTCTTATTCGAGGCGCCTCATATGGATGCTCTGAACCATCCCAATGAGCATCGCCGACGACACCAAGTGCGAACCGCCATACGAAATAAATGGGAGCGGAAGTCCGCTAACCGGAGTGAGACCAAGGGTCATTCCAATATTCTGGAATATCTGCCACATCAGCATTGTGAAGATACCTGACGCGAGCAAAAACCCAAGTCGATCTCTAGCCAGTTGAGCAATTCTCCATGTTCGCCATAACACGATGCAAAACAGTCCCAGAACTACGGCGCCGCCGAGCATTCCGAATTGCTCACCAATTGCCGAAAACGGAAAATCGGTGAACTGCACCGGTATGAAGGCACCGTTGGTCAGTGGACCATTCAAATATCCCTTGCCGAATAGTCCGCCGGTTGATACGGCGCGTTTGGCAAATCTCACTTGTAACAGGATTCGGTCCAACGCTCTGTCCTTCGAATTCTGATTCAGCCAGGCCTCAAATCGCGCCAGTTGGTAACCACCAACCACACCACCAATTACCGTCCCGACGACGGTCAACACCGACAGAGCAGTAATCAGCGCCAGGTATCGCCGTTTTGCCCCAGCGACGAAGAGAACTCCGGCCACTCCGGCGACGATCACCGTCACGGAGCCAAGATCGGGCTGCAACAAAATGAGAGCAATAGGCGCTCCAAGGATGTACAGCGACATGACAAATTGGTGGTAACTAATTCGACCTTCCATTGAGTCGGACAAATATGCAGCAATTGCCAACAGCACAATTGGCTTTGCGGCTTCGGCAGGCTGTACGGAGAAAAATCCGAAGTCAAACGACAGTCGTGCGCCACCTCGAACAGCGCCGGCAACTAGGACCAACACAAGTGCCACCAACATGGCCCCGTACAGAAACACCACTCGACCACGAAACCATTCGTGGCCAATCGTCATTATTGCCACCATCACGCCCGTGGCGATGATGGCGAAAGCGACCTGTCGTTGGACATAAATAAACGGATCGAAGCCCTGATTGATTAGTCGTTGGCGTGTCGCCGAATAGGTATTGAACATTCCGATTACCCCCAGAGCGATGACAGCACTCATGAGTATCCAATCGACATTGCGAGATGGATCCGAAAAACTGCCGGTAAAGGCCCGGTTACTTGACCCTTTGCGTCGGTTGGTCCACAATGCAATTCGTGGCTTGCGCATCAGTCGCGACTTTCCGATCCCACTCCGGCCAAACACAACGGATTTCGTAAACTTGACGGCGGCGCGGGCACTGCCGAACTGATGATCAGTGGGTCTGCAGCAACAACCGGATCAAGTCGATACTCGCCGGCCAAGGCGGTGAAGAGGCACTTAATAACTGGTGCCGCGGCTTGCGAACCGTACCCAGCCTTTTCCAAATATGCATATGCGGAATATGGCTTTGTTGGATCCAGACTGAACGCACCAAAGGCTGAGGAGTCATTCCATGGCAAGTTGCCAAAGCCTTGGGCGGTCCCTGTTTTTCCGGCGATTGGTAAAATTCGGTATGGGTATCCACGAAAGGTGAGTTCGCCGGTGGACTTGTGGTAATAGCCAAAGGTCACGCCTGGGCCGGTAATTACCCGCGTCAACCCCTTGACGATTGGCTCACGGCGATCACCGGACATATCGAGGGTTCGAACGGGATCCAAGTTGTCAAACCGTTCGATTACCGAGGCGAAACCCAGATTGGCAATTCCCGGTGACTCATCTGGCGTTCCCGGCGACAAGATTGCTTGGACCACATGTGGTTGAAAGAATTTTCCAGAACTCGCAATCACCCCAAATGCGTTGGCCACTTGCAACGGCGTGGCTGACAAAAGTCCTTGACCAATGGCGAAAAGAATTTGATCTCCGACATAATACGCCTTGCCCTCCTCTTTTGAAATTGAACCAAGCTCAGCCATTCGTTGTTTAAGCGCCTTGCTCGGAATCGTGCCGGAATATTCATATGGGAGATCAATATTGGTTGGCGAACCAAAACCAAAGAGTCGGACCTGCTGTTCGAGAATCGGTTGATACCCGCGCTCGGTAAGAATTTGTTCACCAATCTTGTAGAAGAACGAGTCACTCGAAACTGCCAGGGCCTCCTCGACAGTGACGGTTCCGTATCTGCACGGTGCACCCGTGGCTCGACACGTGGCGTTGCGGAACACACACTTCACTCCCTGCCGACATCGATCATTGGGAATGCTCTCTAACTTGTAGGTTCCCTTATCTTCAAATGTGTACGTCGAACCACCTGGTAACTGGCCAGTGTTGAGCGCGGCGTAAGCGACGAACGGTTTGAACGATGAACCTAGGTTGTACCGTCCGGAGAGGGCACGATTGACCAAGATAGATAAGTCCGGGTCATCAGATTGCGGAAATATCTGGGCGAATTTGTTGCTGGTAATTCCGGAACCAAACCAGCGGTTGTCGTATCGCGGATACGACGCCATTGCGACAACCTGTCCATTTTCGTGATTGAGCAGCACCACTGAACCAGCGGGAGCCTTGTAATAATTCTCTTCTGCGTATTGGGGGTCTGGCGTGCCGTCAGGCAGGTTCACTGATCCAGCCTCCACTCGGCGGCGCAGACCCAATTGAGTTTCAAGGGCTTGTTCGGCGAATTGCTGAATCGAAAGATCGATTGACAATTGGAGGTCGTTGCCGACGACCGGCTCAACTCGCTCAAGGATTCGAAGAACATTTCCTTGCGCATCTACTTCGTATCGTATGTATCCCGGTTTGCCTCGTAACACCGTTTCATACGACTGTTCGACACCGTACTGACCCACCCGTTCGTTCGGGTCGTAACCGATGGAACGGTAATAGGCAAGATTGTTGGACAAGATCGCCCCCAGGTATCCAACGATGTGACTCGCCAATGCCCCGAACGGATAATTTCGCCGCCACTCCTCGCGCACATACACTCCGGGGTAATCCTCGGTACGTTCCTGCACAAATTGGGCGATTTCCTCGGACACATTCTCCTTGAGGGGCAAAGCCTCAAGTGGGCCAAATCGCCGGTCTTCATAACGCGCGTACAGCATCTCGAGTGGTAGGCCTAGTGGACCCGAAAGTCGTTGGAACATGGCCAATCGATCGGTGGCATCCTTGATCACATTTCGATCTATGGTCACCGTAAGAATGCGTTTATTGTCGGCAACGACCCGTCCGGTCACGTCAAAGATTCGCCCGCGCTCGGGAAGCAGTTTGATGGTGCGAGTGCGAACCGCCAGCACGATGGATTCGGTAGTCCGTGCCTCAACGACCTGCAAGAACCACATTCGGACCGATAACAAACTCATCAGCACCACGGAAACCACGGCGAGAGCGACGAGCCGCTTGGGTCGACCTGGCTTGACCACTTATGTTCTCACTGGTTCATGAAGTGTCCAGCGACATAGTGGCACGAACAGCGGTGCAAGCATCCCAGTGAACAGAGTGACGACGGCGGCGATCCACCACACGTGCGGCTGCAACCACCCTTCAAGCCCGACCATCAATTGGGCAACTGGAAACATCGACTCTCCAATTGCGCTCACGACCGCCACCACGAGCGCACGACTCCACCAGGTTGGTTCTCGAACAAAGTACGGCAACAATCCGGCGATATACCCAGCAGTACCGATGACCAATGATGCCAACCCAAATGGCGTCGTAAGAACACAGTCATACATCGCCCCAACGACGAGCCCGGAAATCGCGCCAACCTCGGATCCATGGACGGCACCTGTCGTCACAGCAAACAACAGCATTATTGGCAACATCACACCGAAGGGGCGCAGCTCGCTCAATAATGTGGTTTGCAGCCCAAGTAACCCGAGTGCCACGAGCACCAGTCGCGTCCAACGATTCGAGGCGATGACTAAGACTCGATTCATGGGGTAACTCGTTCCGTGATCGGCTGATACAACAAGACTCGCAGGAACGATAAGTTTGTCAAGTCAGCGACAAGTTTGATCTCCAACACAGGACCAGCCGTCCCCAAACGTGGCACCACTCGCGAGACCGAACCGATGACGATGTCGGGCGGCGCCAGACTCGTCGATCCACCCGCGCTTACGATGGGCGCACCCACATTGATCTCGCCGAATCGAGAGTCGGTGGCGATGAACCGAACCGTTGGAGAACGCGAAGGTCCTTGGCCCTCCAAAATTCCGGTCTCGCGTACGGCGAGTGTGCCACTGCTAGGAACCGTGAGCGATGTGATGCCAGAAGGTGAAGCTGGAATGGTCGTGACGCCGGGCGTGAATCCCGGGATCGTCGACACGACAACTGGCTTGACCACGGTTGTCTCTGGGGTTGGTGCCACCGTGACTTTGATGCCAATGTCTTCGCCGGGCACAGTGGATGGGGTCGTCGATAGCGGAATGCTCACTACCTTTATCGACAACGCGTATTCTGGATCACTAATCAACATCACCACGGCACGATCGGAAAATACTCTGGTGATTCGACCCACCAAACCGGCGGCGTTGAGTACGGGCATTCCCACACGTATTCCGCTTTCACTTCCCTGATTGATTTCGACATTCTGTGAAAAGTTTGATGGCGAATCACCAATCACTTGAGCGGTCACTGAGTTGATGCCGGCCAGCGTCGGCAATCCATTCAGTGCCAGCAATTCTTGGGCAAGCCGCACCGATGCCGCAGCCGCAACTGCAGCGCCCTCTTGTTGGGCCACTTTCTCGCGCAGCAATCTGTTTTCAGAATCAACATCGTCATAGTGGGTAATGCCGTACCAGGCATTGCTGATTGGCCTGGTCACGACACGAGCGACACCCTCTATCGGTCGAAAGACGGATCCAAATGCCGAACGCACAACTGGAACGGCTGAACTTCCCTGTAAGTCCAGCGTCAACAAAATTACGGATGTCAGTGCCAGCAATACGATTGCTCGGCGTCGATTGATGGCTAGTCCGGCCACAATCTCTCGAGTCGACCTACTCGAGAACGGTCTGCGCTGTCAGACCTCGCATTGCTTCGATGTTGTCCAGTGTCAACCCGGCTCCAAGAACTACCGAGTACAGCGGCTCCGGCGCTAGATATGAATGGATTCCCGTTTCAAATGTGGTTCTCTCGGCAAGACCGGCCAGCAGCGACCCGCCACCGGAGAGCACGAGTCCTTGTCCGATGATGTCGGCGGCGAGTTCGGGTGGGGTTCGTTCCAGGGTCATCTTGATCGCATCGATGATCGCCGTAACTGGTTCATCAAGTGCAGCGCGAACGTCGTTGGTAGTAACGGCTTGGGTACGGGGCAATCCAGTGTCGACATCGCGTCCGCCAACATCAGCAGTGATTTCTTCGGCCAATGGCCACGCTGAGCCAATCTGGATTTTCACTTCTTCAGCGGTGTTGTCGCCGATATCGAGATTGAACTCCTTGCGGAACATCGTCACAATGGCATCGTTCATCTCGTCGCCCGCGACACGAGCAGAATGTGCCGTCACAATTCCACCCATCGAAATGACCGCAACTTCGGTTGTGCCACCACCAATGTCAACAATCATGTTTGCACTTGGCAAATGCACCGGAAGCCCAGCACCTATCGCCGCAGCCATCGGCTCTTCAATGATGTACACAGGTCGACGGGCACCGGCAAATTGCACTGCGTCTTGCACCGCTCGACGTTCGACACCGGTAACTTCAGAAGGAACACAAATGATCATTCGTGGTTTGTTCCATTTACTCGAATGAACCTTCTGAATGAAATATCGCAGCATCTGCTCGCAGATGTCGAAATCGGCGATCACTCCATCTTTAAGCGGCCGAACGATACGTATGCTCTTCGGAGCCCGACCCCACATGCGCTTGGCTTCCGCGCCCACGGCCACAAGTTGACCAGTTCGATTATCGACTGCAACGGTGGATGGTTCGTTGAGAACGATTCCTTCACCCCGAACGTAGACGAGCGTGTTCGCCGTACCAAGATCGATCGCAATGTCACGACCAAGAGATAGAGCGTTACCACGTGCCATATCGAGAACTCCTTGACGCGGATCGCGAACGATCACGCCACATAGGTGTTGCAATTCTACAGAAGATTGGGAAAGAAGATTCCGATTTCACGTTCAGCCGAGGCGGCCGAATCACTACCGTGAACTAGGTTTTCGGTAAAGATCGTGCCAAGATCACCTCGAATGGTGCCTGGTGCGGCGTCGCGAGGATTTGTTGCACCCATCATCGCGCGAACGATCTCCCAAGTGTTTTCAGGGCCTTCCACTACCAGAGCAACCACCGGACCACGTGACATGAACGAGACGAGGTCGTTATAGAAACCCTTACCTTTGTGCTCCTCATAGTGTCGCTCGAGAATCGCGGCATCCAATTTAAGATGCTGAATCGCTGCGATGGTGAGACCTTTGCGCTCGAAACGCGAGATAATCTCGCCGACTAATTTGCGTTCAACGGCATCGGGTTTGAGAAGAACAAGAGTTCGAATTGTCACTCGCTAAATGCTACTGGTGTTTCGTAAATATGTGCGCGCAGCACCGACCACATATAACGAACCAGCCACAAGCACTGCGTCATCTTTTTTTGCGAAGTGTAAAGCACGCTCACAGGCTTCTTCCACCGAACCAACAGTTTCAACGTCATCACAACCCATTGCATGAGCCGCCTCAGCAACTATCACGGACGCCAAACCTCTTGGCGATGGGGCCGTGCAACACACCACCAGATCGAATTCATCGGCACGTATCGCTGACAGCATCGAGCTTGGTTCGCGACTGCTCAACATGCCAACTACAAGTATCCGCCGACCTTGAGGGTCAAAGTCCTCGAAGAAAACCTGGGCACATACATCGGCTCCTGCGGGGTTATGTGCCCCATCAATAATGATCAGGGGTTGGCGGCTCATCACTTCAAAGCGACCAGGCATTTCAACATTGGCAAACCCTTCGATTACTAGTTCACGAGCCAGTGGGGCGTCAAAGAATTCTTCGACTGCCATTAGGGCAAGCGATGCATTGTCGCCCTGGTATCGTCCGTTTAGCGGCAATGCGAGTTCGCCGTACACTCCGCGAGGAGTTCGCACATCAATCACTCGCCCACCGGCAGCCAATTGATTGTCGAGACAGTCGAAATCATCTCCACGAAGTAGCACCCGCGCCGCGCCGGCCGAACTCCACACCGACCGCAGATCAGGGTTGATGTCTCCGACGACGAGTGAACTGTCGGCTTTGGCGATACCGACTTTTTCCCGCGCAATATCACCCAATGATGGCCCGGCAAACTCGATGTGATCGAGGGCAATATTTGTGATCACCGCAACTTGAGAATTGACGACATTGGTCGCGTCCCACCGCCCCAACATGCCAACTTCAATCACCGCTACATCGATCCCCGAGTCGGCGAAGTATCGGAATGCGGCCGCAGTCAAGATTTCGAAATACGTCGGGCGCACGCCGGCTAACACTTCGATGTCGGCAATTGCGCCTACGTTTGCTCCAAAATCATCATCGTCGATTGGCGATCCGTTATATGAAATTCGCTCGTTGAGTCGCTCGAGATGTGGACTCGTGTACGTACCGACACTCAACCCGTGAGCCATCAGTAACCGCGTGATGATCTGTGTAGTTGAGCCCTTGCCGTTTGTACCGGTGACATGAATAACCGGATAGCTGAGTTGTGGATGAGCCATCAGGTCCATCAGCCGAGCGATGTTGCCCAACGACGGCGACTCGACCCGACCAGTTTTTTCGTAACTGGCGTGTTCGTCGAGGTAGCGCAGCGCCTCCGCGTATTGCATATGCGGAGGCTAGGTACTAGGACGCTGCTCGACGCTGCCGCGTGACGCGAGTATTGCGCGAAACCATTGTCGGACTTGCCGTGCCGATGACGGAGTCGACATCAACAACGACTTTTGCCACATCTGTTCGACCAGGCAATTCGTACATCACATTAAGCAATACTTCTTCCAGAATCGCCCGTAGTCCACGGGCACCGGTTCCGCGCTTCAAGGCCTGATCGGCGATCGCCTCGAGCGCAGATTTGGTGATTTCGAGTTCAACGTCTTCAAATTCAAAAAACTTCTGATACTGCTTGAGCAACGCATTCTTCGGTTCGGTGAGTATCTGAATGAGTGCTCCGCGATCAAGGCTGTGCACCGCGCCAATCATCGGTAGACGACCAACAAACTCCGGAATCATGCCGAATTTCAAGAGATCTTCGGGCATCACCTGCGCGAACAATTCGCCAGCATCCTTCTCGACCTTGGATCGAACCTGGGCGTGGAAACCAACACCCTTGTGTCCGATGCGTGTGGCGATGATCTGTTCCAGACCCGAGAATGCGCCGCCGACGATGAATAGGACATTTGTGGTGTCGATTTGAATGAACTCTTGATGCGGATGTTTACGACCACCCTGTGGTGGCACCGAGGCAACGGTTCCCTCAAGAATCTTGAGCAGGGCTTGTTGGACGCCTTCACCCGACACATCTCGTGTGATTGACGGGTTCTCGCTCTTACGCGCGACCTTGTCGATCTCGTCAATATAAACGATGCCTGTTTCAGCCTTCTTAACGTCGAAATCAGCGGCCTGCAACAACTTGAGCAAAATGTTTTCGACGTCTTCACCCACATAGCCGGCTTCGGTGAGCGCGGTCGCGTCAGCGATCGCGAACGGGACGTTAAGCATTCGCGCCAGTGTTTGGGCCATGTGCGTCTTGCCACAGCCAGTTGGTCCGAGCAACAAGATGTTGCTCTTTTGCAACTCTACTTCGTCGTTACGTGAATTGCCAGATGATCGATAACGAATACGCCGATAGTGGTTGAACACGGCAACCGACAAGACCTTCTTGGCCTGGTCTTGACCGACCACATATTCATCGAGAAACGCCCGGATTTCTCGGGGTGTTGGAAGTTGTTCGACTCCGACTTCAGCGGTCGTAGTGAATTCTTCTTCGATAATTTCATTGCACAAGTCGATGCACTCATCACAGACGTATACGCCCGGACCAGCAATGAGTTTTTTAACTTGCTTCTGCGATTTGCCACAGAACGAGCACTTCACCAACTCGGCCGAATCACCAAACTTTGCCATTGTGGTATCTACCTATCTCAACGAATCGGTCCGGAACGGTCGGATAGGGCACGCGTGGTGATAATTTCATCGATGACCCCATAGGCGAGAGCATCGTTCGCTTCGAGAACAAAATCGCGGTCGGTGTCTATATGAATGCGCTCGGTAGTTTGCCCAGTGTGCTTCGACAAAATCTGTTCGAGCAATTCACGCATCCGCAATAGTTCGCGGGCGACAATTTCGAGATCGGTCACCTGAGCGTAATCAACTTGACCGTACGGCTGATGCAATAACACACGCGCATGTGGCAGCGCCAGACGCTTACCCTTCGTACCAGCAGCCAGCAACACGGCCGCAGCAGATGCGGCCTGACCAAGACAAATGGTGGCAATGTCGTTTTTGATGAACTGCATTGTGTCGTAGATAGCGAACAACGCGGTGATGTCACCACCAGGACTGTTGATATAGATATTGATGTCCTTGTCCGGATTTTCGCTCTCAAGGTGAATGAGTTGAGCACAAATGAGATTGGCGATGGTGTCGTCAATCGGGGTACCAAGGAAGATGATGTTTTCTTTGAGCAGCCGACTGTAAAGGTCGTAGACGCGTTCGCCCCGGCTCGTTTGCTCGGTGACATTTGGAACGTAATAGTTCCTCATGACGTTATTGTCGCGCATTTCGGGGACTCCTTGGGGGTTCAACTAAATAGTAGTTGTGACCTCGGGCAGGTCTGTGGACTCTTCCTGAGAATCATCGCCAAATATCACACTGGCATTGATTTCATGGCCTTCAGGATCGACAAGAGTGGCGTTATGCAACAGCCAATCGACGGCTTTCGACTTACGAATCTGCGCCTTTAATTCTGTAATGGCATCATTTTGCTCGTACGCCTTGCGCACCTGCTGCACCTTGCGCCCAACTTGCATCGCAATACGCTGAAACTCGGCATCGATCTCGTCATCGTTGGCGACAATGTTTTCATTTACTGCAACCGCTCGCAGGGCGAGATCAACTTTGACCGCAGTTTGCGACTGGGTTCGCAAGGTGTCGATGAATGCTTCGGTGGATTGACCGGTTGCTGAGAGCCACTGATCAACGGCAATCCCCTGGGCTTGAAACTGCTCGACGGTGTTTTTCACTCGTGACTGCAGATCGCTGGCCACCATTGCCTCGGGTACCTCAATCGAAACGAGTTCGCTGAGTGCACTCGTCGTACGCTCCACGAACACGTTTCGTGCTTGATTCAGTTTCATCGATTTCAGACGCTCAGAAATCGAATTCTTCCAGGCATCGATTGAGTCATGTTCGGCTACGTGCTCTGACACCCACTCATCGGTGAGATCGTCCAGCACCATTTCTTGGATCTTCTTTACGGCGATAGATATGTCGGCAACTCCCGTGGTCCCATTGGGTGCTTCGGAGTACGCAATGTGCTGGTTCAACGTCGCGCCGGTCAATTGCTTATCAAAACTTTCGGACACCCATCCCTTGCCCACCTCATACAACCAATCCTCGACGTTGAGACCCGGTACTGGAGTTCCATCCCGAATGCCCGAAATACCCAGAGTGACTTGGTCACCAATCGCAATTTGTCGATCGACATCCTTGAGTGTGCCGTGACGACGACGCTCAGAATTAACGGCCTCGTCAATTTCCTCGTCAGTGACTATTAGTGACGGCAACTCGACGCGCAGACCGTTGTATCCAGGTACGGAAACTTCCGGTCGTACTTCGCAGGTCGCGTCAAATGCAATCGGCCCCTCAGTTTCACCGTTGGTAAATTCAATCTTGGGAGTGGCGATGAGGTCAATATCGTGCTCCCTCACGGCAGCCGCGAGATATTCAGGGATTGCATCTTGAATTGCTTGCGACCGTGCCGCCCCAAGCCCAATTTGGGCTTGGAGAAGTTGGCGCGGTGCCTTACCCGGGCGAAAACCGGGGATGCGAACTTCTTTGGCAATCTTGCGGAATGCCTGGTCGATATTGCGGTCAAATTCGACCTCGTCAATTTCAACGGAAACTTTGACTTTGTTGCCTTCGAGGGACCCAATGATGCTTTTCACAGAGCGCAAAGTGTACCCTTTTCATCTGTGACAGCCTCGTGGAAACCGCACGTCCTAGCGTTTCCGCACCCCGATCAAATCAGCCTTCGCATTGGCGACCGCGTTGTCACCACTGTTGATGTCGCCGATGTACCCGCCGGTTCTGAGGGAAAAATTATCTTGGCCAATGGATTCAACTGGCTTCGTTACCGTGTCCGTTTTTCGAACGGAGTAGAAATTGCCGATCTTGATCAGCGACAATTGAAACCACTTGGTAAAACTGCCCGACGTCTAGCCCGAGCAGCCAAGCGCCACTCGTAGACGGTGAGCGCCTCCGACATCCGCCATCGCTTCCCCGGCGTGCGGGATGGATGGGCTCGCTGTGATGGTCCAGCAGGCACTCAAATGGTGGATGTGGCAATTCGGGCCATGAGCGACTGGTCCAGCAGCGGATCAAACGCCAATAATGGCGGTTCGTTCACCGCCGCCGATGATTGCGACGCGCTGATGAGACTCACGCGCAACACAGTTGCCCAATTATTCAACGCCGATGCCGCAGGCGTGTGTTTGGGCGCCAACATGACGACGATGACGATGGCTTTCACCCGAGCCGTAGCCAAGATGCTCAAGCCAGGTGACCGTGTGGTTGGCACACGACTTGATCATGATGCAAATGTTTCTCCATGGCGCATTGCCTGTGAGATGTCTGGCGCCGAGCATGTTCTGGCACCATTCGATGCAGCCACCGGAACACTGGAACCGTCGACTGTTATCGATCTGATCAATGATCGAACTGCGTGGGTGGCCGTGACTGGTGCATCAAACCTTCTCGGTACCGCCCCGCATCTAGCGCCAATAATTCGCGCCGCTCACGACGCTGGTGCCCGCGTGTTTGTGGATGCAGTCCACTTGGCCGTACATCGACCCATCGATGTTGCTGCCCTCGGGTGTGACGTCCTGGCGTGCTCACCATATAAGTGGTATGGACCCCACGCCGGGGTGTTGTGTATCGAACCCAATTTGCTCAACGAACTCCCCGTAGCCAAGGTACGCCCTGCCAACAACGTCGGCCCCTCCCGTTTTGAAACCGGGACGCCCAATTTCGAAGGCATCGCCGCCGTGGAAGCCGCGGCCCGCTTTCTTATCGAAGAAGACATGGCAAGTGTGATGCAACACGAATCACGTGTATTTGAACCTCTATTAGATGGACTACTGGAAACACCTGGTGTGCATGTGTGGGGACGCAAAACAATGGAGGGTCGGGTGCCAACGGTCGCGTTCACCATCGATGGTTACTCTCCGTCACATGTTGCCGAAGCACTAGCCGCGGATCGTATTGCGGTGTGGGCCGGTCATTCGTATGCCGTTGAAGCAGTCAATCAATTAGAACTTGCCAAAACCGGTGGTGTTGTGCGCGCCGGTGTGGTGCGATATGTGAACGACGATGATGTGACACGATTACTCACCAGTGTTCGCACTCTTGCGTCTCATCGCTAAGCCACATCGCTAGGATGGCTCATCCCGGGGAGTGGCGCAGTTGGTAGCGTGCCTGGTTTGGGACCAGGAGGCCGGGGGTTCAAGTCCCCCCTCCCCGACAAATGTGATGTCTCAGGTCATCGTGGACGAGGTGAACCCTCAGAAGTGTAGTCGTTTTCTCTGTTGAGTCCTTGGTAGCGCTTTGTTGGGTCGATGGTGAGGTGTCGGAGTAGTTCGCCTGCGAAGGTGATGATGCGGACATCGCAGTTGGCGATGTAGAGATGGATTTTTGTGCCTTTGTGTTGGCGGCCGATGAGGATGTGGCAGACCCACTGGACAAAAGACTTCATCGGTTGCCGCCCATGGATTATGGAAAAGTACACGATCGACGAAGGTGTCACTTTTAAGCGCAATCCGAACTACTGGGACAAGAAGCGCCGACCAACATTCGAACGTATGACGTGCACGTTCTTCGCCCTTAGTTGACCGGCGACCACGCAGTTACTCGCCGGTCAACTTGACGCAGTGACGTTCATCGAGCCGACGGATTCCAAGTCGCTACCCAAGACTAAATTCTCCTTGCAGACCGCCAAGACGACCGCCCACTTGCAGGTTCATATGAACTGCAAGATTGGTCCGTTCGTTGACAAACGCGTCCGTCAGGCCGCTGCCCTCACCCTTGATCCTCCGGGCATCATCAAGAAACTCTTGGCGGGCTCCGGTGACTTGGGCAACGACAGTCCGATGGCGTGGGCGTATGCCACCACCGATAAGACGGTAGCGCAGCGCAAGAGGGACGTCACCAGAGCGAAATCGCTCATGAAGGCCGCAGGGGTGGCCGACGGTTTTACCGTCACCCTTGAAAGTTTCAAGCGTGACGACATCGTCAAACTTGGTCAGGTCGTTCAGTCATCGTTCAAGGAGATCGGAATTACCATCAAATTGAACATCACTGAGGGCTACGGCTACTACGACTATGCCTGGTTGAACTCAGAATTGGGTATCACGGACTACCCTCACCGTGGTATTCCCAACTTCTATCTGAATCGTGTACTCAAAAGCGTCGGGGACTTGAACCCAAGTCACTACAACAACCCGAAATTTGATGCAGCAGCAGATCGCTTCATGAAGTCGGCGGATTTAGCCAAACAACGCCTAGCCAGCAAGGAAATCCAAACGATCCTGCTTGAAGATACGCCGGTCATTATCGCCTATTTCGCCAACACGATTTCGGCAGTGCAGAAGGGACTTTCTGGGTTCCGCACCACTGGTATGGGCCACTTTGACGCCACCAGAGTGTGACCGGACCCCTTTGGTCGATCCTCGGGCCCTCCCCAGCGGAGCCACACTGAGATAGCCCAATGTTTGGGTGCCAAACCCACAGCCACCGTGACTTGACAGGTGGATATCCACTACCTACAGTTCTCCGATCAGTTGGCATCACCGCGATGCCATAACCGAGGAACAGGGGAACTAGATGAAGCGTCTTTTCAAGGGTGGTCACCGCAACGTTGCTGCTGTAATGGCCATTGCACTTGTCGCGTCACTCACTCAGGTGTCACCAAGTGGAGCAACTTCACACGAAAAGCCCAAATACGGCGGAACCCTTACGGTCGGCATTTTCGACGCGTTCCCTGGTTATTGCATGGCGGACAACCTTGCCAACTCCGCACTCATGGGTGCTCGTACCATTTATGAGACCTTGGTTGAACAGCGCTCCGACGGCAGAATCGTGCCGTACCTCCTCAAGTCGTTTGGGCATAGTGCGGACAATAAGACATGGAAACTCACCGTCCGACCTGGCATCAAATTCCATGACGGCACCACATTAGATGGTGCTGCATTGCTCACCAATCTTCAGGCTCTTCGTGGTGTGCTCACCCTGCTAGGCAAGGCACCATCACCAGGAACCGCCGCTGGTTTGACCGCCAATATCAACGATGTCAAGTTGACCGGTCCGATGGAAGTAACGGTGTACTTGTACAACGCGCAGTCCGATTTTCCGGAAACGCTATATGCATCTGGGCGATTCTTTGTTCGTGCACCAAGCCAGATTCTCAGCGGGGCCAAGTGCTCGACGACACCAATCGGCACCGGACCATTCAAGTTGGCCTCCACCAAGTTGTCCGAACTTGTGGTCACGAAGAACACCAATTACTGGCGCAAAGCACCCAATGGTGACAAGTTGCCGTACCTCAATGGAATGACCTTCACCTTCCTTGCTGAAGTATCCCCTCGCGTTCAAGGTGTGAGGAGTGGATCGCTCGATGCCGTGATGTTCGATTCAGCACGCGAGGCCAAGCAAATTAAGGACATCCAAAAGGTGACCACGGTCAAAACGCTTCTTTCTCCTGCCGACTACTACCCGGCCATTTGGATGAATCACAAGATTGCGCCGTTCAGCAGTTTGAATGCGCGACTTGCCTTTTCCTATGCGATGGACCGAGCGAAGTTCGTCAAGGTCCGCCAAAAAGGTTTGGGTGGCGTGCCAAAGAGCATTGTTGGACCAAACAACATCATGTACAACGAGAATGGCTTCCAAAACTTCAACCTTGCTCTCGCGAAGAAGTATGTAGCGGCATATAAGGTTGAAACCGGTAAGGCTCTCGAATTCTCGATGCCATATATCAGCGGTTCGACCGAATCACTGGCCAATGGTCAGATGATTAAAGACTTCGGGGCAGCAGCGGGAATGACCATCAATCTCACGCCACTGACGTGGGCAGAAGTCATTCAGCGTGCCTACCCCCAGCAGTTTCAGGCGGTGACACAGACGGTGATGGAAGGTACCGGAACGGGTTTCATCTTTCCGTTCATTGTCAGCGACATGTCTGGTGGCAACCCGACCCACGTGTTGGCCAAGACACCGTTGAAAATTCTTTACGGCATCTTGAACCTCTCGGCATTCAGCGACCCGGTGAGCGAGAAACTGTTGATTCAGGCTCGTGGAACTTCTAACTTGACGAAGCGAACTGCCCTGTACAAAAAGGCAACTTTGCAGCTTCAAAAACAGGCACACGTGACAAACCTGAGTTACCTGCAGTACGCGCTCTCGTTTGGCAAGCAAGTCCAAGGAGTAGGCACATTGCCCTTGGTTGCCGGTGGCGCACGTCGTCTGGTAACGAACTTCGGTATCGACTGGACAGGTGTCTGGAAGAGCAGTTAATTAAACTTGCAATAAACTAAGTAGAAACGGCGACGGTGCCCACGCACCGTCGCTGTTTTGTTTGATGAGCGCTTTAAAGTCCCGGGCCAGTTATCGGTAATAGCGAACAATCACCTCGGCCACACACGACGGCTTGGTCGCTCCTTCGCATTCGAACGTCATCTCAAGAACAACTTGCGCTCCACCCACGATTTCATCAACCGAGACCAATTTCGCGCCAGCCCGCAGTTGTGAACCGACCTTAACTGGGTCGATAAAACGAACCTTATTGGTACCGTAGTTGATGCCCATCGAGATACCACTGACTGAAAATATGCCTGGCAGTAATGTTGGACCGAGCGAGAGAGTAAGGTAGCCGTGGGCAATCGTGCCACCAAACGGCCCTGTTTTTGCCTTCTCTACGTCTGTGTGGATCCACTGGTGACTGCCTGTGGCATCGGCGAAAAGTTGCACCTGCTCCTGCGTAATCTTGATATACGGGCTGTAACCAAGATGCTGGCCAACGAACTGTGCGAGTTGGTCCAAGCCATTGACTTGAGTGGTCATAGGTCAATTGTTACACACCGATGGTTAGGTGTCGGAGCCTTCATCAGGGCCTCATAACCACCGCTGCGGTAACGACCTACGAGGATCGCGACCCAGCTTTTAGAGACCCCGTGAGCGCGGGCTACTTCCCGCAAACTTCTGTGTTCAATAACGACGGCGTCGACGAGATAACGAGCCAGATCCATGGAAACCCCCCAAGTCAAGGTGTCCACTATGTCTTGAGACATGCCGGTTGGGTTCAACCGGTCAGCGCAATGTTTGGTGAGGCGACTTTAATGAGTTGACCTAGCTAAAGGGGTAACGAGTGGCTGCTCATCTAACAGTTCAGCAACGAGCACTGGCTCACCGACTACGTGCCAAGGGCATGAGTCTTCGAGGTATCGCTAAGGAGGTTGGTTGTGGTCATTCGGGTATCGATGTGATGCTGCGAGGTCAGACCCGAGCGGCGAGACCTATTACTTGGACTCCTCGCCAAGGTCGACTCACCGTTGACGAAAGAGAAGAGATCCTGCTTGGTTTGCACCGAGGGGAGTCACTGACCCGTATCGCCATGCAATGGGCAGGTCGCCTTCTACGGTGACCCGAGAAGTGAAAGTCAACGGTGGCCGCGAGTGCTATCGAATCTGGCCCGTTCACATTCGAGCTCATGAATGCGCGAAGAGACCCAAACCCTCCAAACTCAGCAATGAGGCATTATGTGCGAAAGTAACGATATGGCTCGAATCGTTGTGGCAATGCGACTCTCCGGTCGCGGCCTTCGCTCATCGACTACGTAAAGACTTCCCGCATGACCCGACAATGCAATTAAGTCCCGAGACCATCTACCAGTCGCTGTTTGTCCAAGGACGCGGTGAACTGCGTAGAGAACTCACTCGATGTCTGCGATCGGGACGAACGAAACGCCGACCTCAGGGGCAAGCCAAGCATCCCGGATCGGTAGCCAACAAGGTGATGATTAGTGAACGTCCGAGCGAAGCGAACGACCGAGCAGTCCCCGGTCACTGGGAAGGCGACCTCATCATCGGCGCCCGTGGCACCAGCGCCGTTGGCACACTCGTGGAACGTTCAACACGATTCGTTTTACTCTTGCATCTTCCAAACGATCACGGGGCACTAGCCGTCGAAGAAGCAATGCGACACGCCATCGCCACACTGCCCAACGAACTGATGCGAAGTATCACTCGGGACCAAGGCAGTGAAATGGCCCGACACGTCGAATTCACTATTGCCACCGGTGTCCCGATCTACTTCTGTGACCCGCACTCACCTTGGCAACGCGGTTCGAACGAGAACACCAATGGACTGCTACGCCAGTACCTACCCAAGAGCACAGACCTCTCCAAACACTCCGCCGACGACCTACTGCAAATTCAACGCAGCCTCAACGGACGACCACGCAAAACGCTCAACTATATGATGCCAGTAGAAAAACTCTCCGAACTCATTGCGCTGACCGATTGAACCCACCATCTAGCGGTTCGGGAAGTGCGCGCACGAGTTGGTATTCGACCACACCGATGGGCTTGCCAATTCCGGAGAGGGCGTATTCGGCGACGAGGCGGTTCTTGGTTTTGCAAAGCTAGAGACCGATGGTGGGCTTGTCGTCCTGGGCTTTGATTTGGGCATCAACGGTGGCGAGATAGAAGTTGAGTTGACCGGCGTGTTCAGGCTTGAAGGCCACTCCCTTGAGTTCCACCACCACATAGCACTTCAGGCGGGTGTGATACAGAAGTAGGTCGATGAAAAACTCGTCACCGCTCACTTCCAATCGAAATTGCCGTCCGACAAAAGCGAAACCTGCACCGAGTTCTAGAAGGAACTGGGTGATGTGTCGTACTCAGGGCGTTCTGGATGTCACGCTCAAGGGCGTCCTCGCCGAGACCAAGAAAGTCGAAGAGATAGGGATCCTTCAAAGCTTCGATGGCTAGTTGGGCGTGCGGTGTTGGGAGGTGGCGGTCGAAGTTGGTGATGGCAACGCCCTGACGCAGGTGGAGCTAGTTCTTGATGTGAACATCCAACGTGGACCGCGACCAGCCATGTCGGATGACTTGGGTCGCGTACCATTCGCGCTCGGTGTCGGCAGAAACCTTGGTGAGAAGGGTGACGAGATGGAACCAAGGCAATTGGGCAGCAGGCTGCTGACCAATTAGCCAACTCCTGATTGACAGCGAGGGTCGCCCGCTGCCGAGCACCGGAGATGCGCGACTTCAGACTGGCCAGCCCAGCGGCTTCAAGTTCTTTCCGTACCTGAGCCAGCCGTATCGACTCGGGTTGCAGGATGAGCCTGGCTATTCTGTGGGTCATTGAGAAGCCACTAAAGCCGCCCACGAATCCTCGCAAGGTGAGTCCGCAACCGGTGGACTCGCAACTCGGCGCGCTCCTCGAAGGAGGAAAGGCGAGCCCGAGCCCGATCCTCGCCGGTCACATTCCTGCTGACATTAGCTCGATTCTTCGGAGCCACCCAGTCGATGCGCCACCAGTGTCGAGTGAGTCCTTCGGCGACAGTGCTTACGGCGATACGACACCGCATGCTCCACCGGACAAGGAAAACCCACGATGACCGCACCGAAGACGATCCTCGACTACGCACTGGATTACGAGACTGCGCAGCCCGACCGCGTGTATCTGACGCAGCCGATCGGCGGTGGGCAGGTGGTCGAGTACACATGGGCGCAGGTGCTCGACCAGGCACGCCGCATGGCGACGCATCTGAAGACCCAGGGCCTGGCGCCAGGAGCGAGGGTCGCCATCCTGTCGAAGAACTGCGCGCATTTCTTCATGGCCGAGCTGGCGATCTGGCTTGGCGGCTACACCACGGTGGCGATCTTCCCGACCGAGACCGCCGACACCGTGCGTTACGTGCTCGAACACAGCGAGGCGAGCCTGCTGTTCGTCGGCAAACTCGACACCTGGCCGCAACAGCAGCCCGGCGTGCCGGCGGGGTTACTGTGCATCGCCTTTCCGTTGGCACCGACGACCGCGTTCGAGGGCTGGGACGCGATTGTTGGGCGCACGGCACCGCTGCCGGGCCGGCCGCAGCACTCGGCGGATGACCTGGCGATGTTGATCTACACCTCGGGCTCCACCGGACAGCCCAAGGGTGTGATGGTTAGCTTCGGCGCGTTGACGCGCGCGGCCGAGGGCATCGTGCAGGACACACGCGAGCGCGTGGGCGCCGGCACCGAAGGCCGCATGCTGTCATACCTGCCGCTGGCGCACAGCTTCGAGCGCTCGTGGGTCGAAGCGGTGTCGCTGGTCGACGGCGGCACGCACATCTACTTCGTCGAATCGCTGGACACCTTCGGGCCGGACCTGCAGCGTGCGCGCCCGACGGTCTTCATCTCGGTGCCGCGACTGTGGCTGAAGTTCCAGCAAGGCGTGTTCGCCAAGACGCCGTCGGCCAAACTCAACCGGCTGCTCGGCATCCCGCTACTGGGCCGCCTGATCGCCCGCAAGGTTCTCAAGAGCCTGGGACTGGACGCGGTGATCCAGGCCGGGAGCGGCTCGGCGCCGATCCCGCCGGATCTGATCGTCTGGTACCGACGCCTGGGCCTGAGGCTGTTCGAAGGCTACGGCATGACCGAAGACAACTCGTACTCGCACACGTCCAACGAGCAGTTCAGCGAACCCGGCTACGTCGGCGTGCCGTTGCCTGGCGTACAGGTGCGCCTGGGCCCCCAAGGCGAGATCCTGATCAAGTCGCCCGGGCAGTTCAGCGGCTACTACAAGCAACCCGAGCTGACCGCGGAGTCATTCACCGAGGATGGTTTCTTTCGCACCGGCGACCTCGGCGAGCGCCGCCCCGACGGGATGCTAAAGATCACCGGCCGCACCAAGGAGCTGTTCAAGACAGCCAAGGGCGAGTACGTGGCTCCGGCGCCAATCGAGAATCTGCTCAACGCCCACCCGATGGTGGAACTGTCACTGGTCTCGGGCGTGGGCCAGCCGGTGCCCTACGCGCTCGTGGTGCTGGCCGAAAACCTGCGGCCGCGCATCGGCGATGCCGCAGTCCGCACGCAGGTGCAAAGTGAACTCGAGCAGTTACTCGACAACCTCAATCGCGGGCTGGTCGACTATGAAAAGTTGCGCATGATCGTGGTCGCACGCGAGTCCTGGTCGATCGAGAACGGCTTTCTGACGCCAACGATGAAGATCCGACGCGCCCGCATCGAAGCCGCCGTCGCGCCGCAGGTCGAAGGCTGGTACGCCAGCGAAGCTAGGGTGCAATGGGCGTGAGTTCCAGCATCAACGACGCATCCCACAACGGCGGCGATCGTGTTGCCGCTGCGCTCCAGGCGCACGGCGTGCGTTGCGTGTTCACGCTGTGCGGCGGACACATCTCGCCGATCCTCGCAGCCGCCAAGGCATGCGGCATTCGTATCGTCGACGTGCGTGACGAAGCCACCGCGGTGTTCGCCGCCGATGCCATGGCGCGGTTGTCGGGCGTGCCGGGCGTGGCCGTGGTGACTGCCGGGCCTGGCGTCACCAACACCATCACCGCACTGAAGAACGCGCAACTCGCGCAGTCGCCGGTGATCCTGCTCGGCGGTGCGGCCCCCACCACGCTGCAGGGTCGCGGTGCGTTGCAGGACATCGACCAGCGCGCGCTGGTCGAGCCACATGTCAAGCATTTCCACAAGGTCCGGCGCGTGCGCGACCTGGCCGGGGCTGTGGAGCAGGCCTTCGAAACTGCGCAGACGGGTGTGCCAGGGCCGGTGTTCGTCGAATGTCCGTTGGATCTGCTGTATGACGAAGCCATGATCCGTCAGTGGTACGCGGACGCCGCCGGCAAGGGCACGTCGGTGCCCGACCGGGTGCGGCGCTGGTATCTGAACCGTCATGTACAGCGAATGTTCGATGGGAGTCAGCACACCGTCGCGCCGATGGTGCGCGCGGTGACGCCGCCTCGTGCGCCGAGCGGCATGGTGAGCAAGACATGGGTGGCGCTGGCCAAAGCCGAGCGTCCGCTGCTGGTGATCGGCAGCCAGGCAGTAGTGCTGTCGAGCGAGGCCGATGCACTGGCCGGTGCGGTGGCGAAACTTGGCATCCCGGTGTATCTGTCGGGCATGGCGCGCGGCCTACTCGGGCGCGACCACACCCTGCAGATGCGCCACCAGCGCCGCCAGGCACTGCGCGAAGCCGATTGCGTACTGCTGGCCGGCGTGCCCTGCGACTTCCGGCTGGACTACGGCAAGCACGTGCGCCACAGCGCCACGCTGGTGGCGATGAACCGCAGCGCGAAGGATGCGCGGCTGAACCGCAAGCCGGACATCGCCGCCATCGGCGACGCGGGACTGTTCCTGCAGGCGCTGGCGCAGGCGGCATCGAGCACGTCCGCGAACATCTCCGAGCGCTGGACCGGCTGGGTGGCGCAACTGCATGAGCGCGACGCGCAGCGCGAGGCCGAGATCGACCGACAGGCGGCCACGACCGGCGAGCACGTGAATCCGCTCGCGCTGTTGCGCATGCTCGAACGCGAGGCTGGCGAGAACGCGCTGGTGGTGGCCGATGGCGGCGACTTCGTCGGTACCGCGTCGTATGTGTTGCATCCGCGCGGCCCGCTGAGCTGGCTCGACCCAGGGGCCTTCGGCACGCTCGGCGTCGGCGCGGGCTTTGCACTCGGCGCAGCGCTGGCGAGACCCGATCGCGAGGTGTGGATCATCTTCGGCGACGGCGCCTGCGGCTTCGGCTTGACGGAGTTCGACACCTTCGTGCGCCACCGCATCCCGCTGATCGCTGTGGTCGGCAACGACGCCGGCTGGACGCAGATCGCGCGCGAGCAAGTCAAGATGCTTCACGACGATGTGGCCACGGTGCTGGCCCGCACCGCATACCACGAGGTCGCTGAGGGATTCGGTGCGGCGGGTCTGCTGGTCACGCGGATGGAAGAGGTGTCTGCAGCACTCGCGCGTGCGCGCGAACTAGCGCGACTGGGCCGACCCGTGCTGGTGAACGTGTGGCTCGACAAGACTGAGTTTCGCGAGGGGTCGCTGTCGATGTAGCGCGGCGCATGGCGGGACTAAGCGCGCCGGGCTAAAGGGGTCATTCCCACTATGTCAACAACTTGGATCGTAGGTCAGTTGAAGCCAATGTCAATCTCCCTAAGCTGCAAACGGGGGTATAGAAATACCCTAAACGGGGGTATAGAAATACCCGAAAAAGGGGTATAGAAGTACCCTAAACGGGGGTATACTAACTCTAAGTCCAGTTAATGCGCCACCAACCCGCACACAATATCTAGGGGTTCAAATGGAATACCAGCGCCGAATCATCGATGATGAATTAGCGCGCCGACTTTTGTCAATTGGTGCCGTCGTCATTGAAGGACCCAGGGCCGTCGGCAAAACCGAAACCGCCCGTCAATGTGCTGCGAGCACAGTCCTACTTGACATCGATACCAGCGCACGCCAGTTGGCGAAAATCGACCCCGCACTACTACTCGAAGGTTCTGCCCCACGCCTCATTGATGAGTGGCAGATCGAACCGGATCTATGGAACCAGGTCAGACGCGAAGTCGACAGGCGACAGTTGCCTGGCCAGTTCATATTGACTGGCTCTGCCGTTCCCGCCGACGATATTACTCGCCACACGGGAGCAGGACGTTTCTCGCGAATCAAGATGCGACCGATGACTTTGTATGAGACTGGAAACAGTACCGGAGATGTCTCACTTTCCGCATTGTTTGCTGGCGACGCGCCGAGGGCAACTGACTCTGGTCTGACGATTAGTCGGGTTATCGACCATGTCTGCATCGGTGGCTGGCCCGCATTTACTCGGTTGACTCCGGAAGAAGCGCAACGAGAGATGCGCTCGTACCTAGATGAAATCGCAAAAACCGACATCCGTCGGGTGGACGGAGTCCGCCGAGACCCGCGAAGAATCAAACTCGTCCTTCAGTCGTTCGCACGAAACATTGCAACCCAGGCTTCGATTAGAACGATTGCTGCCGACGTCGACGGAGCGGACGGATCGCTCGACCGTAAAACCGTGGCCGACGACCTCAATTCGCTTGAGCGGCTGATGATCATCGAAGATCTGCCCGCATGGGCGCCAGCGTTGCGATCCCGGACATCGCTAAGGACGGCCCCTACCCGACACTTCGTTGATCCATGCTTAGCCGTCGCGGCCCTAAACGCATCCCCAGCCAAGTTGCTGAAGGATCTCAACTTCTTTGGATTCTTGTTCGAGAGCCTTGTCGTCAGAGAGCTACGGGTCTACATGCAACATTCTGGCGGTCGTCTTTCGCACTACCGCGACGAAAACAACCTTGAGGTTGACGTGATTATTGAAATGGAAGATGCGAGTTGGGCCGCGATCGAGGTCAAACTCGGCGTCAAGCAGATCGACGAGGCCGCAAAAACCCTTCTCAAGTTTGCAAGCAAGATTGATACCGCTCGCTGTGGCGAACCCGCGTTCTTGGCCGTCGTCACTGCTACTGGCTACGGATATGTGCGCGAAGACGGTGTGTACGTTCTGCCGATCGGAACACTCAAGCCGTAATTAGACAACGACGCCATTCACCCACTCGCCGAAGAACTCGACTTCGACCGTGGTACCGGGCTGAGAGTGCTCAATCGGTAAATACCCGTAACCGATTGCCTTGCCGACCGTGAAACCCTGACCACCACTCTTGACACGGCCAACAACGTCGTCGCCGATGCGAATTGGCTCGTTACCAAGTGGCACACGACGAATGTCGTCAAAGTGCATCGCGACAAGTTGCTTGGTTGCTTTGCCTTGACTGGCGACAAGTGCATCGCGACCGATGAACTTTTCTTTGCCGAGTGCGACAGCAAATCCAAGGCCGGCTTCCCACGGTGTGGTTTCCGAGTTGATCTCGCCACCCCAAGCGCGGTATCCCTTTTCTAAACGGAGCGAATCAATGGCCTTGTATCCACAGGCGATCAATTGATGCGGCTCCCCCGCATCAAGTAACACCTGCCACAGCGCCGCGCCGTATTCGGTGGAGACATACATCTCCCAACCAAACTCACCGACATAGGTGATCCGAGTTGCACGCACCGGAATGTCGCCGATCGTGATCTCCCGTGAATGCAGGAAGCGAAATGCCTCGTTGCTGACATCGGTTGGAGTGAGACCGGAGAGAATTTTTCCAGCATTCGGACCCCACAGTCCGAAACAGGCGTACGCACCGGTGACATCGTCTAATTGAACATGCGGATAGTCCAATTCTCGCCGCTGTTTTTTGAGCCACCCAAGATCATGGGTTCCGAAGGCGGTGCCGGTGACAATAAAAAATGAGTGCTCACCCGTTTGGGTCACGGTGAAATCGCACTCGATTCCGCCACGTGAATTGAGCGCCTGGGTGTAGACCGCCCTGCCATCTCCCCTGACAACGTTGTTGGCACAAACAATGTTGAGAAATTCTCCGGCACGCTCACCAGTCACGGTAAATTTTGCAAAACTCGACTCGTCAAATAGACCTGCGAAGTTGCGGGTGGCGTGATGCTCGGTGGCGACAGCCGATGACCAATACTTTCCGGCCCAACCGTATGGCCGAAGAGCATCATCGGTGG